>RXIY01000033.1 GCA_003963405.1 Hyphomicrobiales bacterium | reverse complement strand
ACAGCGTCATGCCGGCCTTCGCCGACAACAAGAACGCCGTCTGCTACATCGACGACCTTTATGTGTATCTGCGCGCGCTGTCGACCGGCGCCATCCAGCCCGGCCGCCCGGAGAAGAAGGAAGCGCGTCCCGAGGCCTTCGCCAAGGCCGAAGCCGATTGCATGAGCGCGAAGTAACCGGGCGCCAAGTAAGCATGGGCGTCAGGTACGGCGCGCGCCCAAAGCGAACGCCTCTCTCGTTCCCCGCCGCGGTTCCGATGGGCCGCGGCGGAGCTTTCTCAAATCCTTCGCCTTTGCAAAATCGGCGCAGGGGTCATGGCCCGTTGAAATGAACGACGCCGAACTGTGAACAGTCATAGCCGCCGAAAGCTTCGGCGCGCTTTCGAAACGCCTCGCTCCTGCAGAAATGCATAAGCTTCTGGAACGGCGGATCGAAATAGGCCTTGCGCCACACGAGCAGATCGAACCGCTCCACCACCATAGGCGTAAATTCGAGCTGGAGCTGCCGGGCTGCCGCTTCGATCCCGAGACCGATGTCCGCGCGTCCCGCGGCGATCGCCATGGCGAGATCTGTCTCTGACCGCTCCACCGCCTCGACCCTGTTGAGGGATGTGTTCGGCACTCCCTCTCTCTCGAGCAGCGCCGCAAGAATGAGTTCGCTGCCGGCCTCTGGCTGGCGTGATTGAAATCTCAAGGGTCCGATATCGGCAAGGGTCCGAATGGCGCGCTTTTCTGAAGGGCGATACATCAGCCCGCGCGTGCGCTTGGCCCATTCGATCAGCACGACCGCTTCGTGTCCGAAGGCTTCCGACACGGCGTCGACATTCCATTCCGAGAGCCGCGCGGCAGGAATATGCAGGCCAGCGGCAAGGCAGCCACGCGTTTGGAAGCGGGCCATGCCGTCGAGCGCCCCGTCGAGCAGCGCGGCGATGCCGGATCGCGATTCCTTGAGCGCCCATTCCAGAAGCGGGTCGTGCCCCCCGGCCATGACCTGCGGGACCCCATGCAGCGTCGGCGCCGGGGCGGCCGCAGCCGTCGTCCTCGCCGCGCTTGCCGCGATCCAGGCCTCGATCTCCTCTCTTGGAAACAGCAGTTTGCCAGTCACCCGCCGGACCGGCAGCGCCTTTTCGGCGACCAGGTCATAGACCTTGCGCTCCTTCACGCGGAGCAGTGCGGCAAGCTCCCGTGTCGTGAAATATTCGGAACTCGCCATGCATTCCTTCCGGAGATGAGCGTAATCTTTGCATGGCCCCAGAAGGTGCGGCAAGACCGGCGTATGGCTGGGTGCGTTGAATGACCGAAGATATGTCGAGATATGTGAAATTTACGGATGACTCCGGGATAGCTCTCAATGTATGCATATTTTTGCCGAGTCGAAGAAGGCGGGCCGTAACAGCTCGCGACTGACCTTGAGGAGTTTCCGGTGATTCGATTTCTTCGGATTGCGCTTGCGCTGGCGCTGATTCTCGCTGCTGCGCCCAAGCTTGCCGAGGCCAGGGCGGCCGCCTCGTCGTCGGTTACGGTCTTCGCCGCGGCGAGCCTGAAGAACGCGCTCGACGCCGTCTCGGCGGATTTCTTGAATAAGACCGGCCTCGAACTGAAGGTCAGCTATGGAGGATCGATGGCGCTCGCGAAGCAGATCGAGGCGGGCGCCCCGGCCGATGTTTTCTTCTCGGCAGACGCCGCCTCCATGGACTATCTCGCGCAAAAGAATCTCATCCAGTCGGACACGCGCACGAATCTTCTCGGCAATACGCTGGTCGTCGTCGCGCCGAAGACGTCGAAGATTCAGCAACTGCCGTTCACTCCGCAGGCCTTCGCGGCGGCGGTCGGCGCTGGCAAGATCGCGACCGGCGACCCGGCTTCGGTTCCCGTGGGCAAATATGCGAAGGCCGCCCTGGAGAAGCTTGGCCTGTGGGCGGTGGCGGAGCCTCATTTCGCGTTCACCGACAATGTGCGCGCGGCGCTGATGTTCGTCGCCCGCGACGAAGCCCCGCTCGGCATTGTCTATCGCACTGACGCCAGGTCCGAGCCCAATGTGAAGATCGTCGCGGCTTTTCCGGACGACTCCCATCCACCGATCGTCTACCCGGCGGCCCTGGCCTCGACGGCGCAGGGCGATGCGCCAGCAAAGCTTCTCGCTTTTCTGAAAAGCGCAGCCGCAAAGCGAATCTTTGGCGAGCAGGGCTTCGCCGTATTGCACTAGGATTTGGGGCAGGCTGGCCAGTAGGGGGGCGGCGCATGGTGCGCAAGATGGATGGCTGGATGAGCGGCGCCGCCTGGGGCGTCATGCTATTCGCAGCGGCGCCCCTCGGCGCTGCCGCCGAAGAGGGAAAGGCGCAGGACTCTGTCAAGGAGGCTGCATCTTCGGGGAAGGGGAAGCCGCAGGCGAGTGAGCAGAAAGCCGCCGGTCTTAAAGCCGCTGATCTCACGGCCGCCGCCGTCAAAAGCTACTACGTGCCGACGCGCGCATATCGTCTCGAGCCGCAGCCGGACATCCCGCCCTATGTGCGCAATCTCGGCAAGACCTATCCGCAGTTCGAGGGAATCGATTGGCTCAATGTCGGCCTCGATTCACGCGTGCGCTTCGAATATCGCCAGAATGATTATCGACCGTGGA
>RXIY01000029.1 GCA_003963405.1 Hyphomicrobiales bacterium | reverse complement strand
TCGCGCAGGATTTGGCGATGTTGCCGTTCAAGAATGGCGAGCGGCCGCTTGCGTCCTATCCAGGGAAGCGGCCGCTCATCCGCCTCACCTCGCGCCCGCCCCAGCTCGAGACTCCTTTTTCCGTTTTCAACGGCGGCGCGATCACGCCGAACGACGCGTTCTTCGTTCGTTACCACCTTGCCGATATTCCCCTTTCCATCGACCCCGACTCCTTTCGACTTACCGTCGCCGGGAAGGTCGACCGGCCTCTCAGCCTCGGGCTGAAAGACCTGAAGGAGGCGTTCGAGCCCGTCGAGATCGTCGCTGTTGCAGAATGCTCCGGCAACAGCCGCGGCTTTTTGGAGCCCCGCGTCGCGGGAGGTCAGCTCGGCAATGGGGCAATGGGAAACGCACGCTGGCGGGGCGTCGCGCTGAAGGCGATCCTGGACAGGGCGGGCGTCCAGGCGGGCGCGCGCCAAGTCGCATTCAACGGCCTCGATCGCTCGGTGTTCGAGCAGACGCCGGATTTTGTGAAAGCTCTGGACATCGACCACGCCGGCGATGGCGAGGTCATGATCGCCTATGAGATGAATGGCGAAGAATTGCCCTGGCTCAACGGCTATCCGGTCCGGCTCGTCGCGCCGGGCTATTATGCCACCTATTGGGTCAAGCATCTGAACGACATAAGAGTCGTCGACGACATTTTTGACGGCTTCTGGATGAAGAAGGCCTACCGCATTCCCGACACTCCCTGCGCCTGCACGCAGCCGGGGGAGCCCGCGCGCGCGACAGTCCCCATCAACCGTCTGAATGTCCGCTCCTTCATCACCAGTCTCGAAGACGGAGCGCAGATCTCAGCCGGCGCCGACATCCTCGTCAAGGGGATTGCCTTCGAC
Organism: Hyphomicrobiales bacterium; assembly: GCA_003963405.1. Lineage (GTDB taxonomy): Bacteria > Pseudomonadota > Alphaproteobacteria > Rhizobiales > Beijerinckiaceae > Methylocystis. The sequence continues at coordinate 15,800 of RXIY01000029.1, read as the reverse complement.
GGCGGCTATGGCGTCTCGACAGTGCTTTTCTCGAGCGACGGCGGAGCAACATGGCTCGAAACCAAGTTGGGAAAGGACTACGGACGCTATTCGTTCCTGGAATGGAGCCTCCAGACGCGCCTAAGCGCGGGTGCGCATGAATTGCGCGTCTGCGCGATCAACAGGATCGGACAGACGCAACCCATGGCGCCTCTCTGGAGCCCCTCCGGCTATATGCGCAACGCTGTGGAACGAATCCAGGTCATTGCTCTGTGAAGGATGCCGGCGCATGCGAAAGCCGCGAATACGTTTCACTTTCCTCCTCACCGCCCTTGTCTTCAGCCCGGCGTCTGCGATCGCCGAAGTCAGGACGTATGATCTGCCGGAGGAAAACGCGGAATTGCGGCCCGGCCCCGGCCAGGAGACGGCGCAAGAGAACTGCCTTTCCTGTCACTCCGCCGATTATGTGAGCACGCAGCCGCGCGGCCTCGGAAAAGCATTCTGGGAAGCCGAAGTGACGAAAATGAGAAAGGCCTACGGCGCGCCCATCTCCGACGAGAATGCAAAGATCATCGTCGAGTATCTGACAGGCGTCTATTGAGCCTGCGCGAGCCGCCCGGCTCGCCAGAACCGGGACGTTTCGACGCAGCGGGACGCGTCGATGTGTCGTAACCCTGTCCATTTACGGCAGCCGGACGCCGGTATTAGAGTGTCGGGGGCCTTGCGTTTCGCGCAGCGGTCGCAGCCCTGCCGAGCCTTGCGGCTTTGTTTGCCCCGCGTGAGCGGGAGCGCTAGAGTCGGCCCAAGCGCATGGCTTGTGACATTCCTTCCTCGGGCGCCGCCAAAGATGTCTCGAATCTTCCTGTCGCATTCCAGCAAAGACAATGTCGCCGCCGTTGCGCTTGCCGACTGGCTCAAGGAAGAAGGCTGGGACGACACCTTCCTCGACCTTGATCCCGTCCAGGGGATTCACCCCGGAGAACGCTGGGAGCGCGCGCTCTACACACATGCGGCCGACTGTGAGGCCGTGCTGTTTCTCGTCTCGCGGAAATGGCTCGACTCCGAATGGTGCAAGCGGGAGTTCGACCTCGCCCGCAAGCTGAACAAGCGCTGCTTCGTCATCTTGATCGAACGGATCTCGATCGACGAACTCCCGCTCTTTCTGAAGGAGACCCACCAGACCGTCTCCCTTGCGACGGGAGAAGATCACAAGGTCTTTCGGCCCAAGCTGCCGATCACCCATGAAGAGGGGTACATAACCTTCTCGACGGAGGGTCTGGCGCGGCTCAAGATCGGGCTCGAGCGCGCAGGGCTCGATCCGCGCTTTTTTGCATGGCCGCCCGCCAACGAACCTCAACGCGCGCCCTATCGCGGCCTGGAAGCGCTCGACGGGATCGACGCCGGAATCTTCTTTGGAAGAGACGGCCCCATCATAGAGGCGCTCGATCGTTTGCGAGGCCTTCGCGACGCCACGCCGCCGCGCCTCTTCGTCATCCTCGGGGCTTCGGGCGCGGGAAAATCATCTTTCCTGCGGGCGGGACTTCTGCCGCGACTGGCGCGCGACGACCGCAACTTCGTCATCCTACCGGTCATCCGCCCCGAGCGGGCGGCCATCAGCGGGCCTTCGGGCCTCATCGCGTCCATCGCGGACGCGATCATGCAGAGGGGCCTGACGACAACGCGGGCGCGCGTCCGCCAGGCGATCGCCGAGGGCGCCGGCGCATTGCGGCCCATTCTCAAAACCCTGCTGACGCACACCGACGAAGAGAAGCCGCCGACCATCGTGCTGACGATAGACCAGGCGGAGGAGCTCTTTCGGGCCGAGGCCGCGGAGGAAGCGGAGCAGCTGCTCGCCCTCCTCAGCGCGCTCATGGCCGTCGACGATCCCTCCACGCTCGTCATATTCGTCATCCGATCCGACAGCTATGACGCCCTGCAGCGGTGCAAGGCCTTCGAAGGGCTGAAGCAAGACACATTCGCGCTGTTGCCGATGCCTCACGGCGCCTATCAGACGGTGATCGAGGGGCCGCTCAAGCGTCTTCGGCTTTCGGGCCGAAAGTTCGAGATCGAGCCTGGCCTCACCGAGGCCCTGCTGGAGGACATCGAACAGGGCGGCGGCAGCGACGCCCTGCCCCTGCTGTCCTTCACGCTGGAGCTGCTCTATCGCGACCACGAGGCGGCCAGACACATCAGTCGTGACGATTACCTCGATTTCGGCGGACTCAAGGGCGCAATCAACGCGGCGCTGAAAAGGGCCTTCACTGCGGCGGACCTCGATCCCCGCATTCCAAAAGATTACGAAGCGCGCCTCGCCTTGCTGCGGCGCGGCTTCATCCCCTGGCTCGCCGGCGTCGATCCGGAAACGCGATCATTGCGCCGTCGCGTCGCCCACGCGGCCCAAATCCCGGAAGAAGCGCGCCCGCTGATCGATCTCCTGGTCGAACAAAGGCTCCTGACGCGCGACGTGGACAAGGAAACCGGCGAAGCGACGGTTGAGCCCGCCCATGAGGCGCTGCTGCGGCAGTGGGGCGGCCTCAAGGGTTGGCTCGAGGAAGATTTCGGCCGGTTGGCGGCGCTGGAGGGCGTGAAGCGCGCTGCTATGGACTGGGACGCCAACGCCCGCAACGCCGCCTGGCTCGCGCATGGCGGGGGCCGTTTGTCAGAGGCGGATCAGCTCGATCTCCGACCCGACCTGTCCGCGCTTCTCAACGGAACCGACCGGGCCTATCTCGCCGCCTGCCGTCAGAAAGAAAAACAAACGCGCGAGGATGAGGAAGAAAAGCGGCGCGCCGAAGCGGAGCTCGTGCAGGAAAAACAGGAAAGGCTCCAGCAGCGCGCGCGCGACATGAAGATCGTCGCGTCTCTCCTCTCGGGAGGCGTCGTTCTCTCGCTCGCTCTCGCGGCCTGGGCCTTCCACGAGCGCGACACGGCCGAAAAGCAGATCGAGGCCGCGACGAAGACGTCCAATGATCTCATCAGGGATATCGTCGGCAATATCAAAAGCATATCGGGCGTCCCGACCTCCACGGTGCTTCACACCCTGGACATCGCGCATCAATTGCAGGAAGACCTGACGAAGAGCGGCTACAGGAATGTCGAACTTCAGCGCAGTCATGCGCTGTCGCGCGAGGAAACGGCTCCAATCTGCCTGCAGTTCGGCGATCTCCCCTGCGCGCTCGACGCCGCGGAGGAAGCCATCCAGCTGAGAACGGCGGTGCTGAAGACAGACCCCGACAATCCGGTGAAAAGGCTGGATCTGGCCAGAGCGCAAACCCGTATGGGCGACGTCAAGAAAGAGCTTGGGGCGCTCGCTGAAGCGGAGTCGCTCTACGCCAGCAGCCTCGCAGCTCAGGACGCCGTCGCGCCCCCGGAATCGAACAGGCTCGAGTGGCTCCGCGATCGAGCGACGAATCAGGAAGGGATAGGGGATGTTCTGCGCATGCAGGGCAAACCCGAGGAGGCGCATCAATACTATCGCGCCGCCCAGGCCGAACGAGAGACTATTCTGCACGCCGAGCCGAACAAGGCGGAGTGGCTCCGTGACAGCGCGGGCAACGATCAGAAAATGGGCGAGGCGCTTTTCGACAGGAACGAGCGCAGGAGCGCCCAGAAATCCTTCGACAGGGCGACGTCCAAGATTGCGTCCCTCGTGGAGAAAAACCCCAACAACTCCGAATTCAAGGAGGAACTTGCCGCCAGCCGGGAGAAGATCGGCGATATCCAGCTCGGGATGAACAAGCTCGACCCGGCTCTGGCGTCGTTTGAACAGAGTTTTGCGGTCATGAACGCTCTCGTCGCAACCGACACGGCGAAAGCCCGGTGGCAACGGCAATTGGCTGGAATTCAGAACAAGCTCGGAGATGTCCATCTCGCCAAGGGAGAGCTGGATGCAGCAGAAAAATCCTACTCGGACGCGCTTGCCCGCATCGAACAGGTCGCGCGCAAAGACAAGGCGAATGCGATTCTACAGATCGACTGGTCGCGAAGCCTCAGCAAGATGGGCGATGTGCGCCTGATCAAGGGCCAGCTCCCCGAGGCGCTTCGCTACTATCGGGAGAGCCTGGAAAAGCTCGCGCAAAACCCCCTGCTGGATTCGAAGGACCAGCGCCGGCGTCTCGATGTGGCGCGTCTGAATGAATTCATCGGATCCATTCTCTATAACCAGAAGGATTACGCCGGGGCGACGGCGGCGTTCGAACAAATGCTCGAGGCGCTCGAGTCCGTGTCGCGCGCCGATCCCAACAACGCCGAGCTTCAGTTGCGCATCGTGGAGACGCTCAAACAGCTCGCCCTGGTCGACGACCGAGCAAATATCGAAAAGCACATAAAATCGGCCGAAGCCATCCTCGACCATCTCTCGGCGAAGACGCCCGAGGACGACGCCGATCAACGCCGATTGCTCGATTATGAAAAGACCCAGCTCAGCAACGGCCGCATCGATCTCTACAATCTCGTCGGCGCCCATGCGCGCCTGACTGAAAACGCCGCCCATGACGACGCCAACAAGACCGTCTCCAAGAGGTAGATAAATGAAGCGGGCACGCTTTCTGCCAATTTCGATCCTTTTGTCTTTTGCCTTGGTCGGCGTCACCGAAGCGGGAACATTGAAAACCGTTCGGGACAGGAACAACGTCGTATGCGGCGTCAGCAACAACGTCCGGGGTTTTGCGTCTGTCGACGACAGCGGCAAGTGGAAGGGCTTCGACGTCGATCTCTGCCGGGCGATTTCCGCGGCCGTCTTCGGAGATGCGAACAAAATAACGATTGTGCCTCTGGCGCCAAATGAACGGTTCGGCGCCCTGAAATCGAAGAAAGTCGATGTCCTTACATCAAACGCAACATGGACGTTGTCTCGGGAAACGGACAATCAGGTCGCCTTCACCGGCGTAACATATTTCGACCAGCAAGGCTTCATGGCGCCGAGAAGCAAAAAGATCGTCTCGTTGCGCCAACTGGATGGCATGAAGATCTGCATCGAGTCGGGCACGACCAACGAAAGCAATCTGATCGAGTATGCGCAGGAGCACGGCATCGCCTTCGAACCGGTGAAAGCGGCGCAATTCAGCGCGCTCATCAAGGATTATGAAGCCGGCAGATGCGACGTCATCACCAGCGACCATTCTCAACTCTACGCCCAGAAGCTTGGGCTTTCAAAACCCGAGGATCACGAAATCATCAAACCCGTGATTTCGCAGGAGCCGATCGGGCCGGCCGTGCGGCAGGACGATCTTCAATGGTTCGAGATCGTCAAATGGGTCAATTTCGCTCTGTTGAACGCAGAGGCGCTGGACCTTTCTCAAGCAAACATCGACTCGGCGAAAGAGTCGCAGAAACAGGACGTGCGTCGTTTCGTCGGACTCGACGGCGAATTGGGGAAAAAGCTCGGGCTCGCGCCGCAATGGGCCTACAATATCGTGAAGCTGGTGGGCAATTACGGGGAAACGCTCGAGCGGAATCTGGGGGAGGGCTCGGAGCTCGGGATCAAACGCAGCCTCAACAAGCTGGTCAAAAAGGGCGGCATTCAATACGCGCCTCCCATGCGATAGCGCCCCTTGCCGCCAAGGATGACCGGCGTTCGCTTTGACCTAATTACAGCGTCGATCGCCAGCGTCCCCGGAGCATGGCATGGGATCGCACACCGAGCGGCACTGCGAAGCCGAACTCGTGCTCGACGTGAAGGCCAGGACCGGCGAAAGCCCGGTCTGGAGCGAAGACGAGCAGGCGCTTTACTGGATCGATATTGAAGAGCCGGCTCTGCATCGCTTCGATCCGCGCGAATCCCGAGATGAAAGCTGGGAAATGCCGAGCGAGATCGGCGCTTTTGCGCTTTGCCGCAGCGGTGGCGTGATCGCCGCGCTTCGCACCGGCCTTGCGAAAGTGTCTCTGCGGGACGCAGGCTGGTCGTCGCTGTGCCCGGCTCCTTACAATCCGCTCCAGCGCCGGTTCAATGAAGGCAAATGTGACGCCCGCGGCAGGTTCTGGGTCGGCGCCATGTACGAGCCCTTGCGTAGGCCGCAGAAGCGCGCGCAGACCCCGTCCGCCCGTGAAAACCCTTTGCGTGTTTTCACCAATGAAGGCTTGAAAGAAACAAGCCCCGCCGCCGTCATCGCCAACGGGCTCGCCTGGAGCCCCATGTCGGACAAAATGTATTTCACCGACAGCGCGGCGCGGATCATTTGGGTCTTCGATTACGACCTCGAAAGCGCCCGTCTCTCCTCAAGGCGCGTCTTCGCGCAGTTCGACTCCTCCCAAGGCGCGCCCGACGGCGCCGCCGTCGACGCCGAGGGCTTCTACTGGTGCGCGCTTTACGGAGGCGGGCGCGTCATACGGATATCTCCCGAAGGCAGGATCGAGCGGGAAATCAGACTTCCCGTCAGCCAGCCGACGATGTGCGCCTTCGGCGGCGACGATTATCGAACGCTCTTCATCACCACGGCGTCTCACGGCGTAGAACAGCGGGAACTCCATGCAGGCGGCCTGTTTTACGCCTTGCCGGGCGTTTCAGGGCTCCCCGCGCCCCTCTTCGCGGATTGAGGAAAAGATGAGGCTTCCACTGAGGCGCATCAATGGCGGCAACGGGGGAACGCCCGTCGAGACGAGCGCCGCCGGGGCGCGGCTCGATCCCACGCCCGCGACGAGCGGACACACGCCAACGCGCCATGTCTATCAAGGACACAAGCTCGAGCGGGCGCGCACGATAGACGATCTTCGCGCAATGGCGCATCGTCGGCTGCCCGATTTCGCGGCCGAATATCTCGAGGGAGGCGCCGAAGAGGAGGCGACGCTCGCGCGCAATCTTGCGGCGCTCGCCAGCTTCCGACTGCTTCCCCGCGCTTTGGTCGACGTGTCGCAAAGGGATCAGAGCGTTTCCCTGTTCGGGCGCAAGTCGCGGCTTCCATTCGCGATTGCGCCCACGGGACTGAACGGCCTGTTCTACAGGAAGGCGGACGTCCTGCTGGCGAAGGCTGCGGCAAAGGCTGGCGTTCCGTTCATACAGAGCACCATGTCGAACGATCGCATGGAGGAAGTCGCTGCGGTGCCCAATCTCAGGCATTGGTGGCAACTCTATGTGTTCGGCGAGACGAAGATACGCGAGGCGTTGATAGCGCGCGCCGAAAAGGCGGGCTGCGAAGCCCTCGTTGTCACCGTCGACGCGCAGTTCTACGGCGACCGGGAGTGGGAGCAGCGCCGTTTCACCCATCCGGGCCGGCTGACGATCGGCTCGATCCTCGAAACCGTTCTGCATCCCCGCTGGATCGCAACGACATTGAGCGCAGGCATGCCCTGCTTCGCCAACGCCATCGACTTCATCCCCGAGGACCGCCGAGGCTTCTTCGACAGCGCTTTCTGGATCCGGGCGAATATGGAACATGCACTCGACTGGGAGGAGATGGCGCGCCTGCGCAGGCTTTGGCCGCGCAAATTTCTCATCAAAGGGCTTCTCAACCTCGAAGATGTCGACAAGGCCGCTCGGATCGGAGCCGACGGCGTCGTCTTGTCCAACCATGGCGGGCGGCAGCTCGACTGGACGATTGCGGGGCTCGATGTCCTGCCGGAGGCGCGGCGGCGCGTAGGCGACAGGCTGACGCTGATCGTCGACGGGGGCGTTCGTCGCGGCACGGATGTCTTGAAGATGCTTGCGCTCGGCGCGGACGCGGTGCTGCTCGGCCGCGCGACGCTTTACGGCCTCGCGGCGGCGGGTGAGAAGGGCGTGCAAAGAGCGATCGACATTCTGCGCGAGGAAATCGACCGCGACCTCGGTCTCCTCGGCGCGCGCGCCGTGAAGGATCTGGGACCCTCTTTCCTGGCCCGCTAAATTTCTCCCGCCGCCGCCAGGCGCGAAATCCGTTCCGCCGCCCGGCACGCCAGGGCCTGTATCGTGAGCGATGGGTTGACGCCGCCGCAGGTCGGAAAGAGTGATCCGTCGCAAATCCAGAGATTGGGGATGTCCCAGCTGCGTCCATCGGCGTCGACGACGCTTTCGCGCGGATCGTCGCCCATGCGACACGTTCCAAGCAGATGGCTCGTGTCCTTGTAATTGACCCATATGTCATGGCCGCCGGCGGCGTCGAGCACGTCGCTCATGAAGCGGACGGCGTGCCGCTGGAGGCGCTTGTCGTTTTCCGAGTACGAGAACAAGACTTTTGGAATACGCAGGCCGAATTGATCCGTCTCATTCGCAAGCTCCACGCGATTTTCGCGACGAGGCTCGGTCTCTGCTACAGGAACGAAGCCTGCCATGTGGTTATATTTCCACATCTCCTCCCGCAGCGCCTGGCCCCACAGGCCGCGCGACGTGGCGAGCGTTTGCGCCCATGCCATTGGCAGCGGTCCCTGGCTCATGAACGCATAGCCGCCGACGAAGTCCTTTCCTTCATCGGCATAATTCCAGTGCTCCGTCACGGCCATGTTGGGCGGGCCTTTGTACCAGCGGATTTCCTCATCGAATGTCGCCCAGGCGCCAGGCCCGGCATGAGTCGTCAAATGCGTTCCGACAAGGCCGGAACTATTGGCGAGACCATCGGAGAAAAGGGCGCATGCCGAGTTCAGGAGAAGACGCGGCGTCTCGATCGCATAGCCCGCGACGACGACATTGCGCGCCCGCTGAAAGCGCCAGACTCCTTCACGGAAATAGAGCACGCCAGCAACGCGCCCGCGCGAATCAATTTCGATCCGCCCCGCCATGGCGAGATCGCGCACCTCCGCGCCCGCTCGAAGCGCGCGCGGGATCCAGACAGTCAGCGCGCTTTGCTTCGCATTGGTCGAGCAGCCATAATTGCAGAAGCCGCGATAGACGCAGGGCGGGGACTTGCCGCGCGGCGCCGAGACGGTGGCCAACGGGGTCGCCGCCCATTCAACGCCGAGCTTCTCGGCGCCTCGCGCAAGCACGAGCCCCGCGGCGTTCACTTCATGAGGCCTGTAAGGGTAGCGGCGACGCGGCGGACCCCAGGGATAGTTGACGGGGCCAGCGACCTTCAGCGCCTCTTCGGCTTCCTCGTAATAGGGCGCGATCTCCTCATATGAAATCGGCCAGTCGAAGCCGTAGTCGAGCTTGCTGCGCGACTTGAACCATTCGGGTCGGAAACGAAGGGCTATCATGCTGAAATGCACGGTCGAGCCGCCGACGCCGCGGCCGGAATTATTGCCGCCGAGCGAAATCGGATCGTTTCCGCCGACGATCCGGTCGTCCGTCCAGTAGAGAATCTGTTGCGCGAGTTCGTCGGATGCGAAATCGTCGAGCGGACGCCAGAATGGTCCGGCATCCAGAATGACGATCGAAAACCCCTTTTCGGCGAGCCGGCAGCCGAGCGTGGCGCCGCCGGCGCCGGCGCCGACAATCAGGAAATCGACTTCATCGGTTTGCGCATATTCGCGCATCGACTCCCAGCCCCCCGGCGTGAAGACATCGGGCGCCCTTCCTCCCTTCGCGCGCGGTTCGGAAAAATTCACTTCCATTCCTTTGCCTCCCAGGGATCGCGCGCGTCGAACCCCAGGCGGACATAGCCGCGCGGGCTCGCAGGTCCGCCAAAGCCGATGTCGCTCCACGCAGACGGGTGCGTATAGACCAGACCGGCGATGGTCTTGAGCAGCGTGTCCGTGAAGAAATCGCCTGGATCCAGACCGCCCCACAGCGCGCGCTCGCCCTCGCCCCTTTGAATGACGCGGATCGTGATGTCCCTTGCCGATGTCTCCAGGGCCACGAAGGGCGCAGAGAAGAGGCGCCGTGCTTCGGCGTCTATGGCGGCCAGCCCCAACCGCCAGCTCTCCTGCAACGGCGGCGCGCCGTCTTTCCGGAAGCCTTCGCCAAGATTGAGGTCGAGCCGCTGATCGATCCATCGCGCGATCAACTCGGGCGAGAGGCCCGCCGCGGCCGGCGCGAGGCATCGCACCAGGGCTTCGACCAGGCCAAACTCTTCTTGCGAGAAAAAGCGCCTGGGCGGAACGTCGCGCAAGCGCCTCGACACCGCCTCGCGCGTGCGGTCGTCGAACGACGGCGAATTCCATTTCGCGAGAACGTCATAGCCTGCGTATGGCGCCCTCGCGTCAGACCTCGCTTTGTCGAGCTTCATGCGCATCCTTTTCGATCAGCGACAGCGCCGACAGACCCGCGAGGGAGAGCGCCGAGAAACTCGGCGGCGCGGGCAGGGGCGGACCGTCGATCAGGTTCTGACTCCAGTTGCGCCAGCCGCCCATGGCGCGAGAAACCCCATAAGCGTGAAAGCCGGCGCCGATCAGCCCAAGAGCCGCCGTCGCCCATAGCCAGGCTCTTGTGAACGGATGCGTCTCCGATTGCCGCGACAGCGAGGCTTTCGCCATGAGTACGGAAGCGACCGGCGGAAGGCTGACAGGGGCCCACATGAAGGGGTTTTGAAACGCGCCTCTGAAATGCAGCAGCGCCGCCTCCGCCACCGTTCCCGCGAGTGTAAAGCTCGTGAAAGCGGCAAGCGCGCGGCCGGCGGAAAACCACAATAGTCGCGTCGGCGCGCGCGTCTCGTCCGCGAGCTGCTCGGCGGCGAGGCCCGTCAGCCCCGACACGGATAGCGCCGCCGGCGCGCCAACGGGCGCGCCATAGAAGAGATTGAGCCAGCTCAACCCGCCGGGCCGCTTGAAGATGTTGTAGAGGTGAAAGCCGAGCCCCAGAATCCCGATCCCGCCGGATAGCATAAAACTTCTGCGACGGAATTCGCGCGCCCCGAGCGATCCGACTACGACGCCTTCAGTTCCGGCAGCGAGCGCCAGGGCAGAGCTGATCAAAGGCGCATACATGCCGGGGTTTTCAAAAGAACCACGAAAATGCTCCATGGCGCTGTCGGCGAGCACCGAGGCGGCCAGCAAAGCGGCGGAGCCGTGCAGCTCGCGTGTCGCTGCCGTTGGCCGGCTGATGTCGCCGACCGGCGCCCGATAAAGCGCAAGACAGGACCGCAACGCTCTCGCACCGACCAACCCCAGAACGAAAGCGCCAATGAGCCTGGGGGCCGGTTTCGCCGTCATTCTTTGTGGCCGGGTAACAGAGAGGCGGCGAGCTGCCTTGCGGCGCCGGCGATCAACCTGCCCTCCTCGGGGTCCCCCTTTATCAGCGTCGCTGCGAAATTCCGCGCCTGTTCGAAAGAAATATGCGCCGGCAGAGGCGGCACCTCGGGGTCCGTCTTCACTTCGAGCACGACCGGCAGATTCGACGACAAGGCTTCGTCCCACGCCGCCGGGAGTCGCTCCGGGCGGTCGACGAAAATGCCCTTGAGCCCGATCAATTCCGCGAAGCGATGATAAGGAACGTCGGGGATGTTTTGCGTCGCCTCGAATTTCGGGTTTCCTTCCATGACCCGCTGTTCCCACGTAACCTGATTGAGATCCTGATTATTGAATACGCAGCAGATCCATTTCGGGCTCTCCCAGTCCCGCCAGTATTTCGCGACGGTAATGAGCTCCGCCATATTGTTCATTTGCATGGCGCCGTCTCCGACGAGCGCGATCACGGGCCTTCCGGGATGGGCGAATTTGGCGGCAATTGCATAGGGGACAGCCGCACCCATGGATGCAAGCCCCCCGGAGAGAGAGCACATCATCTCACCACGGATCTTCAGATCGCGCGCATACCAGTTTGCGCAGGAGCCGGAGTCGCACGTGATTATCGCATCCTCCGGAAGGCGCGGCGAGAGATCCCAGGTTACCCTTTGCGGATTGATCGGGTCTGCGTGCGCCAGGGCGCGACTCTCTAGCACATCCCACCAATCGACGACATTTTTCTCGATACGCTCACGCCAGCGCGTGTCTGTCTTTTCCTCGAGACGCGGCAATAGCTCCCGCAATGTCGCGGCCGCGTCGCCATGAAGATTGACCTCCATGGGGTAACGCATGCTGAGCATCGATGCGTCGACATCGATCTGAACGCCGCGCGCCTGCCCCTCTTGCGGAAGGAACTCCGAGTACGGAAAGCCGGAGCCCACCATCAGCAGCGTGTCGCATTCCATCATCATGTCATAACTTGGCTTGGTGCCGAGAAGGCCGATCGAACCGGTCACCCAGGGCAAGGTGTCGGGCGCGGCCGCCTTTCCGAGAAGCGCCTTTGCAACGCCAGCCTTCAGCTTTTCAGCAACGGCAATGATCTCCTCCCTGGCTCCGAGCGCACCCGCGCCAATGAGCATGGCGACCTTTTCGCCCTCGTTCAGCACATCCGCGGCGCGCCGCAAGTCGGCATCGCAGGGAATAACGAGAGGAGCCGAATAGCCCACGCCCGTGGTCACGGCCCCGTGCTTGCGAGGCGGTTCTTCATAGTCTAGATCCTGCAAATCACCCGGCAACACGATGACCGAAACGGCGCTTTGCGCCTTGGCGATACGTATCGCTCGATCGACGAGCATTCTTACCTGCGACGGAACCTCGGCCTCCTGCACAAAAGCCGCAACATCGGAAAACATACGATCAAGATTGAGCTCCTGCTGATAATGCGCGCCCCTCGCGGTCCGCGGAGCCTGACCAGCGATCGCAAGGACCGGCATGTGATCGCATTTGGCGTCGTATAATCCGGTTATGAGATGGGAGGCGCCCGGACCTCCAGTTGAAAGGCAGACCCCTAGCTCACCTGAGAATTTTGCATGCGCCGAGGCCATAAAGGCCGCCATTTCCTCGTGACGCACCTGAACGAACTCTATCTTGTCTTTGGCTCGCTGCAGAGACCCGAGAACCCCGTTGATGCCGTCGCCCGGATAACCGAAGATACGGCGCACGCCCCATTCGTGGAGCCTGTGGACAAAGAAATCGCCAACAGTCTTGCTCATTGCGCCCACGCTTTTCAAAGTGAAGATGGCGATTGGTTACGCATCTTCTTTTGTCGCAATAACAGGCGTCATTGTCCCGAGTTCCGGACGGCCTCTACGGTGCCCCGGCGGAATTTCGTTTCGCGCGCATGCGGCGCTGTCCATCTCCCAAGAACCTTTTCGAGCGCCTTTGCGTTATTTGCCAGCAAGCGCGGAATCGCCACCGACGCGCGACAAACCGGAGGATGTACGATGATTTCGGTCGAGACATTCTATCTGACCGCCCTACTCAGCGCCTTCATCGGACTGATCGCTCTTTTCGCACTTCCTCAACCACCGGCACATTTGGCGAAAACAGGGGGATTCCTGGGAAGGCTAATCGTAATCACGGCGGTAATATCCGTCGCCTCCTTCTTTTTCTATGCGTTGAGTCCGCGCATCGCCGCCCGCCAGGTCTACGGGCAAGCCTACGGGCGCGTAGATTCAGGCTTTCTTCGCATTCAGCAAAGCTAGAGAGCGCCAGACATTCACCGCATCTGTTGCGTTCTACCGATCAACCATTGCCTGGGTGTCTGTCTGCTCTACCTGCCTTTGGTCCCGCTGAGAGGTGAAGCCGCATGGTGGTCGCGCTGGTCATGGTCCTCGTCGTCGTCGGATCGCTTCTATTTCATTTCCTGAGCCCGTGGCGCGCCACGCCGATTGCGTCGAACTGGGGATTCATCGATGATACGATGACGCTGACCTTCTGGATCACGGGCATAGGCTTCGTCGCCGTCGTCTTGTTCATGTCTTATTGTATTTATCGCTTCGAAAGTCGGACCGGCCGGCTCGGCACCTACGAACCGGAAAACCGACGGCTCGAGCTTCTGCTTGGCGGCGTCACCACCTTAGCGGTCATCGTTCTACTCGCACCGGGGCTGCTGGTCTGGGGACGATACATAACGCCGCCCCAAGGCGCGATACAGCTCGAGGCTGTCGGCGTTCAATGGAGCTGGAGCTTCAGACTGCCGGGCAAGGACAAGCAATTCGGCGCGACCGATGTACGTTACATAGACGGCGAGAACGCGCTTGGCGTCAGCCCCGCAGATCCGCGCGGCCGTGATGACATTATCATCACAAACGGAGAAATTCACGTGCCGCTTGGCGAGCCAGTCAAAGTCCTCTTGCGCTCAGTCGATGTTCTCCACGATTTCTATGTTCCAGAGATCCGCGCAAAAATGGATCTCGTTCCAGGGATGGAGACCTATTTCTGGTTCACCCCCACAAAACTCGGCCAATATGAAATCTTGTGCGTCGCATATTGTGGGATCGGACACCCTCAGATGAGAGGCACGCTCGTCGTCGACTCCGAGGATAACTATCGCGCCTGGGCAGATAAGCAGCAGACATTCTCATACCTCCACAGAAGCCAACACAACCAGACAGCGCGAGCTTCGAGCCCTTGACCCTTAGCTCGTGAAATATTTTGACACGCACCAGGAGGCCTGTTTGATGAGCGATGTTTCGGTAGAGGAAGGCGGCGCTGTTCCACCGCAGGAAGTCGAAGACGTCGAACTCTATCACCCGACGACATGGCTGACGAAATACGTCTTCTCGCAGGATGCCAAGGTGATCGCTATTCAATACGCCTGCACGGCGATCGCCATCGGCCTCGTGGCGCTGGTGCTGTCGTGGATCATTCGAATACAGCTCGCCTTCCCCGGAGCTATCCATTTCATCGACGCAAACGTCTATTATCAATCGGTTACCATGCATGGCATGATCATGGTCGTTTACATGCTCACCGCCATTTTTCTCGGAGGCTTTGGAAATTATCTCATCCCCCTGATGGTCGGCGCCCGAGATATGGTTTTTCCTTTCGTCAACATGCTGAGCTATTGGGCCTATTTGCTTGCAACTGTCGTGCTCGCCGCAAGCTACTTTGTGCCCGGAGGCCCGACAGGAGCAGGCTGGACGCTTTACCCGCCCCAATCCATCCTCACCGGAACCCCCGGTCATGAGTGGGGCATCATACTCATGCTCGTTTCACTGATCATATTCATCATCGGCTTCACCATGGGCGGTCTCAACTACGTCGTGACCGTTTTGCAGGGACGCACGCGCGGCATGACATTGATGCGCATGCCGCTCACCGTCTGGGGCATTTTCACCGCGGCAGTGATGGCTCTTCTCGCGTTTCCAGGGCTATTTGTCGCCTGCGTGATGCTGCTGCTCGATCGCACCCTGGGAACGAGCTTTTTCGTGCCGTCGATCGTTGAGATGGGAGAGCGCCGAAACTACAGCGGCGGTAGCCCCATCCTGTTTCAACACCTGTTCTGGTTCTTCGGCCACCCGGAGGTTTACATCGTCGCGCTTCCGGCCTTTGGAATGGTTTCTGATCTCATCAGCGTCCATGCAAGAAAGAACATTTTCGGCTATCGGATGATGGTTTGGGCGATCCTGGCAATAGGCGTCCTCAGTATGGTGGTATGGGGTCACCATATGTATGTCAGTGGAATGGACCCGATCTTCGGATTCTTTTTCGCAATCACCACGCTTGCCATAGCTGTGCCCACCGCCATCAAGGTCTACAACTGGGTTCTCACTCTCTGGCGAAGCAACTTGCACTTGACAACGCCAATGCTTTTCGCGCTCGGCTTTCTGGTCACATTCGTCAATGGCGGCATAACCGGACTCTATCTGGGTAATGTGATCGTGGATGTGCCTCTCTCGGGGACGCTCTTCGTAGTGGCGCATTTCCATATGGTCATGGGGATAGCGCCTATTCTCGTGATTTTTGGCGCAATCTATCACTGGTTCCCGAAGATAACCGGGCGGATGTTGGACGAGCGCCTTGGAAAAATCCATTTCTGGATCACATTCCTCGGCGCTTACGCCGTTTTTTTTCCAATGCACTACCTTGGTTTGGTAGGAGTTCCCAGACGTTTCTACGAAATCGGCGATACGGCCTTCGTGCCCCACTCTGTGGTTGGCCTCAATATTTTCATAACTACAATGGCGCTTATCGTTGGTTTTTCGCAGGCAATCTTCTTTTATAATGTCTTTCGCAGCATAAGACAGGGCCCC
>RXIY01000093.1:2834-3864 GCA_003963405.1 Hyphomicrobiales bacterium | reverse complement strand
CGCTTCCCATGCTCGGCCGCGCCAAGCGCGTGCGCATCGAGAAGGAGAACACCACGATCATCGACGGCGCCGGCGACAAGAAGGACATCGAGGCGCGCATCGGCCAGATCAAGGGCCAGATCGAGGAGACGACCTCCGACTACGACCGTGAGAAGCTCCAGGAGCGTCTCGCCAAGCTCGCGGGCGGCGTCGCGGTGATCCGCGTCGGCGGCGCGACGGAAGTCGAAGTCAAGGAAAAGAAGGACCGCGTCGACGACGCCCTCAACGCCACCCGCGCGGCGGTCGAGGAAGGCGTCTCCCCCGGCGGCGGCGTCGCGCTGCTGCGCGCCATCAAGGCGCTCTCGGGCGTCAAGGTCGCCAACTCCGATCAGCAGACGGGCGTCGAGATCGTCCGCAAGGCCATTCAGGCCCCGGCGCGCCAGATCGTCGACAACGCTGGCGGCGACGGCGCGGTCGTGGTCGGCAAGCTGCTTGAATCCAAGGACTACTCATTTGGGTATGACGCGCAAACAGGCGAGTTCGGCGATCTCGTGAAACTCGGCATCATCGATCCGACCAAGGTTGTGCGCACCGCCCTTCAGGATGCGGCTTCAATTGCGGGTCTGATCGTCACAACCGAGGCGACAATCACGGAACACCCCAAGAAGGAAACCGCGCCGGCGATGCCCGGCGGCGGTATGGGAGGGATGGACTTTTAAGGTTTGCGATACGGAAGGCCCTGGGGTTGCTCAGGGCCTTTTCTCGAAGAGACGCCCGCCGGCTAGCGGTTGTGTTTAATCGTGCTATCCGTCGATCCGACTTGCCGCGACAAGGCCGAATGCGCCACTGGCGTCACCAATAAGCTCATGGACGAAAGTCGGCATGCGAAGGCGCAATGCCTCTGGTTCCTGATAGCGCTATAAGCGACTATCGAGCAAAAACTCCCCTCCCTGCGTCTCAGCGATCAGCGCATAAGTAGCGAGCAGATAGTTGGCGGCGCCCTTGATTTCCGCGCCTCGTCACATCTCTTGACCGACTCCGCGCCATGGCT
>RXIY01000093.1:0-2784 GCA_003963405.1 Hyphomicrobiales bacterium | reverse complement strand
GCGGCTAAGAACATGCGCCGTTTCTATCGCCTTGACGTAGCGCCCGACTTATTCGGGCGTTGGTGTCTTGCCGCCGAATGGGGGCGGATCGGCCGCAGCGGACGTCTGCGCCTCATAGCCTATGAGAGCGCGGCCGAAGCTTGGGAAGCTCTTGCGCGGCAGCGGCGCGTCAAGGAGCAACGCGGCTATGTCGCCATATGACAAAGCCTTCATCAACCCCAATTCGGAGACAAGGACACAGCTCCTGGTTTCGAACGATTTCGCTAAGCCCTCTCGCGCATCGCACACGATCGAATGGGACCGCCAAAGACGGACGCATTCGAAGCTCTCGACGGAAAGGAAAAGGACTCTTTCGGAGAGCTTCGGGTTGCAGGGCGCTACCGCCCTGCCCTTCACGCTGGGGCGACGCGGCTGCCAGCGGCTTCAGATCAGCTCTTTCCCTGATAGCCTTTCGAGCTCGAGCATTGAGATTTCTGCGCCGTCCCGCGCAAAGACCTTGATGTTCGGCTCATGCTCAGCCTGTAAGGCCTTGGCCCGTTCGAGGCACGCCGTAGCCGTTTCTAGGCGCTCTGTTTCTTCATTGGGGTCTGTCCCATGCTTTATTGCATAAGCCATTTCGTCCTCCTTGCGCCAAGCCATAAGGGAAGAAGTTGGGCTCTGGTCCAGCCGGGCAAGCGTTCAGGTTAGCGATTGGCTCGTCAATCGCTGCAGAAGACTGGGGAATCGCGAATGTCCGATCGCGAACGTCATGTTTGAATAGCTAGCCAAATTCCTGCGAAGCTTGACGAAATATCCCCGATCCCGCGCGGGAGCGGGAGTTGCCGCCCCCGTTTGATGAACCTGAGGGCTAGAGTATGCCGCGAATGGCGGTGTCCCCACTCATTGCGAGAGGACACCCGTGGACAGACATTTCATCCAAATCACCCGCCCGAGGTTTAGAGCAAGACCGACAAGAGCGGCCTCTGTTCGATATGCTTGCGGATAATTGCGCGAAGGTTGTCCATGGAGGCTTCGAACTGGGCCTGCCTTAGATCTCCGCGCACCATTTCATGGCGGAGGAAGACGCAGAACGTTGCGACCACGTCGGTCAGGCAATAATCCGCTACTTCGGCGAGACGACCGGCCGCAACGAAAGCCTCGACCTGACTGCCATCGACGCCTCCAATCTTCACGGGAATATTTGCGAGCGCCGCCATCTCGGCGAGGCTGGGTTTGGTCGAAGCGCCATAGGCTGAGAGCACGTCGCAAAGGTCGATGTGATCCTGACCGAAACGATGCCAATAATTCCGACGGCCGCCATTATGCAGCCCGGGCACTGGAACGCCGAGCGCGAAGGCGCGGTAGCGCAGCAACGGTAGGTCGAATCCATTGCCGCCAAAGGTCACAAGAATGGGGCCCGTCCCGCGACTATCCAACGGGAGGCTTTTAACAAAGCCGAGCAGCAGTTCGGCCTCGCTCTTTTCAGCCACCGATCGGCTGCCGATCTGGGTAACCGTCCAAGGGCCCCCGCCCTCTTCGCGCTTGGCATAGAGAGCGGCGATCGAGACGATCCGATAAAGCGGCGTTTTCAAGAAGGCGGTTGTCGGGTCCTGGCCATCGCGTGCGTAGCGCTCCCCGAGCATGCGCCTGACGTCGGCGTCGGGCGCGTCTTCCGGCTGGCCGAGCAGACGCCGGCCGACCTCAAGATCGGGAACAGCTTCAATATCGAAGACAACCAGCGCGGTCATGGATCAACCCCATGGGGAACGGCGACCCTTGCCCAAAGTAGCGGCCATGGCTTGCCAAGACCGTCAGGGAAACCGCGGCGCTGATTCTACCATTGACCCTTGGATCGACCACCTGGGCAGCGTCCCCCTCTCCGGCGTTCTATATTTGTTCGAAATCCTGCGCTAGGCTTGCTGCAAGCTTTTCGATTCGGCGGCCCCATGGCGACAGTGATCATTACGGAGAAGTCCAGCCAAGCCAAGGACCTACGGGCCGCCCTGGGCGCGCGCTTCGGGCAAATTCTCCCGGCTGAGGGCCACCTCCTCCGCTTGGCCGAACCCGAGGAAGTTAACGCGGCATGGAAGAGTTGGTCCTGCGTCGTCCTTAATCCCGAGGGGCTCTATCCGACCCGCCCAGCCACGGGCGGAAACAAAGGGCCAAAGCTGAAAGCCATCGCCGCGGCGCTCAAGGCCTGCGACGACGTCATTCTGGCCACCGACTGCGACCGTGAGGGCCAGTTGATCGGTCAAGAAATCCTAGAACACCTCGGCTATCGCGGAGGGGTGCGGCGGGCCTTGTTCACGGCGCAAGATCCGAAAACGCTGCAGCAAGCCTTCGCTCGGTTGAAGCCGAATGCAGAGATGCGCCCGCTCTACGAAGCTGCGGTGGCTCGCCAGCAGGCGGATCAGATCTTCAATCTTTCGCTCACCCGCACCGCAACGAAGACGTTGGTCCCCCCGGGCGTGCGCGGGGTCATCGGGATCGGTCGAGTGAAGACGCCGACGCTGGCGATTGTCTGCCTGCGTGAACTGGAAATCGTCAATTTCCGGCCTGAAGCCTTTTTCGAGGTTGTCGCCATCGCAACGGTCGCCACCGGCGACTTTTTGATGCGCCACGCGCCTTCCGCGAAAATGCGCATCAAGGAGCGCGCCCAGGCCGAGGCGATCGCGAAGGCTGCGGCAGGGTATCAGGGATCGCTGAGTGTCTCGGTCGAGGAGAAGCGACAAGCGCCGCCCCGTCTATTTGACCTGCCCTCCCTGCAGAAGACATGCGGCCAGCGTTGGGGATGGACAGCAGATA
>RXIY01000014.1 GCA_003963405.1 Hyphomicrobiales bacterium | reverse complement strand
CATCCTCGAAAAAATCAGCCGCGCCCGCAAGGCTCTCGAGAAAGCAGAAGCGGATGAGTTATTGGTCGCCAATTGAGAGTCAGGACACTAGCTTGGGTTGGCGGCTTTTTCTTCCCGCCGGTCTCTTCGAAGCCGGGGCCTGTGACCCAATACTCCTGACGCCATCCCCGGTAGGCCATCAGGTCTTTTTTCCGGATCAGCGTGATGTCTCGTTTGCCGAAATAGGGCATGAGATAGCGATGAACGGTACCTTTGATGAGGACGTAACGCCCCTCGCTGTTCCGGCCTTCCTTCCACCGGGTCTCTGCGTCGCGCAGGAATGACGCCGCTACAATCAGAGAAGGTTTTCCGCTTGAGAGGTAGGGATTGAGTGACTCTCTGCTTCAGTTCGCCGAGGATGAGCAGTGCGGCCTCTTTGGCTCGCTCGAATTCCAGCTCGCCTGTGGACCTGCGCACGTAGCCGGTGTCACCTTTGATCTTGATCCGGCACTGCCAAAGTGCGTCTTTGGTATCGTCGCGCTGATAGAGAGTGGTTCGGCTGGTGGCGATCGTCTGTTGATTTTGAGCGTGTGCCATTCAACCAGTTGCGTATGAGATTTTGGAAGAACGAAAAAACCTGTCTACGCAAAGCCAGTCGCAGCTTCGGGCAGGATGAAGCGGAATGCTGTGTGGCATTATACCGCTGCGACATCCGAACACTGTGCCGCTCGTAAATCCGTGATTACGCTCCGTACCGTCGAGCACTCTTCGATCACGGGAGGACAGGGTTTGCATCCGTATCAACTTTATTCGATCCTCGTCATCATGTGGTACGCTTCGGCGGCGTTGGTTTGCGTATATGCAAGCAACATACTCGCTTACGCTTTCAGGTGATGACCGCTCCCTGAAGCTCAGAGCATCTCCACGGCCGCCCGGAGCACATTCTCGTTCAGGTCGCTATATCGCTGGGTAGTGCCGATGTGCTTGTGGCCCGCGAGGGCGGCGAGAACGCGGACATTGACGCCCTTGTGAGCGAGCGTGGTTATGAATGTGCGTCTGCCTGAGTGCGACGTGGCCCTATCGAGCCCGGCCGCATCGTAGATATGCAGCATCGCCTGACAGAGCCCGTTGGCTGAGAATCGCTTGCCGGTCTTTGAGGCGATCAGGGGCCTGTCTGGTGCAGGGTTGGCGGGTAGCGAGTTGATGTAGGCCTCTAGCTCGTTGCGTAGCTCGGAGCTAACGAGGACGGTGCGAGCAGACTGCCTTTGGTCTGTTCTGGGGAGAGCTGAATCTCCGCTCGGGTGGCGCCATCCGGCGCGAGAACATCGCTTAGCTTTAAAGCAGCTATTTCTGCGACCCGCATCCCAGCCAGCCAGCTCAGCATCAGAAGGCAGCGGTTCCGGGCAGGGAAGCGTGCCTTGGCCGTATGCTGCAGCACACGCTTCATATCGCGTAGCCCCATGCAGCGGCGCGAAGAGGTGGTGCGCTATAAGGGCAGCGACGGGTGCTAATCCCCGCGTGTAATGGCTTGACGCTTCTCCGTCGATGAGATCGAAAAGCCAAGTCGTTGGCTGTTGACTGCTTTTGACCTGTAAACGTGACAAAGTCGCTTGCGAGGGACGCTGACAAGTCGGAAAAGCGTTACCTCAGCAATCAAGCGAAGGGCAGGCAGCCTCATGAAACGTCATCGCTCCTGGAAACATCTGGGCGGGATGCTTTTCGCTCTTGGGCTCATGAATGTCCCAGCTAACGCGATGGGTGGAGGGGCCGCGCCCAAGAGTTTGGAGGGCGGTGCAACCCCTTTGACCAAGATGATGGGCGGTGGGCTTGCCTCGCCCGGTACAAATATGGAGATCACCTACAGCGCCGATGGGAAGACAGCGCTGTTCACCTCCACTCGACCCGGAAGCGTGAAGTCCGGCACACGTTACGATTTTGACGTCTGGATGGCCCGCAATGTCGACGGGGTTTGGCAGGAGCCTGTCCAGCTTGGTCCCAGCATCGACCCGCATGTCGGGCCGAACATTAATACGGCCGACTGGGAACTTGAGCCGGCGCTCTCAGACGACGGCAATGTGATCTATTTCACGCGCTACAAGGCAGGAAACCTCGCGACAGGCGACCTCTGGGTCGTGGAAAAGGTCAATGGCGTCTGGCAGGCGCCGCGCAACTGGAACGACGTTCCCCAACTGCCGCACATCAATACCGAGACGGGGGAAGAACACTGCCCCATCATTGTGTCGGACAGCTTGATCTACTTCAATTACCAGCAACCGGGCGTCACGCAGGACAGCGACATCTGGAAAGTCGAGAAGAAAAACGGTGTCTGGCAAAAGCCTGAGAGCCTCGGAACGCGCATCAACTCGCCCTACCGCGACCATATGCATTGGACCGGACTCTCGAAGGACGGGAGGGCGCTCATCGTCACCAGCACGCGGACCGACCTGGGATCACGCGGCGGCCATGACGAGTGGATTTCCTATCAGAACGCCAAGGGTGAATGGCAGGAGCCGCTGAATCTTGGCGATGGAATCAATACCAGCGGCGAGGAGATGTGCTGGACTTTCACGTCCGACGGCAAGATGTTCACCGGCGCCTGGGGCCCGCAAGGCAGCTATGACATGGAGTTGCGCTGGGTCGCGAAGGACGACGTTCCGCTCTTGAAAAACTTTGAGCCGATGGGCCCTCCGCCGAATTTGCTCGCGGCAGAGCGCTCGAAACTTTGACGGAGATTTCCCTTGTCGGTCTGGCGTCATACCGGCGCAAATTAGCCTCGTCAAAAAAAGGAATGCTCCTATGGACTCGGTGAATCTTCTCCGACTGGCTGCTGTGGCCATGGTAGTGTCCCTTATGTTATTTTTCAAAATATCAATGGTCTAACGCAAGTTTCCAACGATACAGGCGGTGAGGCAATCGTAAGGAAAGAAGCGCGGGATGAGCACGAAAAGTTATGTCGGCGACATCCCGATTAATTACGATCGAGGGCTCGGCAACGTTCTTTTTCTTCCCTACGCAGAAGAAGCGGCGCACAGAGTCGCGGCGGCCAATCCGATGGAAGTCCTTGAAATCGCCGCAGGCTCTGGCGTGGCAACCCGAGCCTTGCTTGATCAGCTTGCGAGCGCCGCGAGACTTACAGCCACCGACATTAGCGAAGACATGCTCAATGTCGCCCGATCGAAAGCGCTGGATGACGAACGCGTGTCGTTCAAGATTGTGGATGCCTGCGCTCTTCCCTATGAAGACGAGAGCTTCGACGCCATCGTCTGCATGTTTGGGTTTATGTTCTTTCCCGATAAGCCCAGAGCCATACGTGAGGCCTACCGGGTGCTGCGGAACGGCGGGCGCTATACATTCTCAGTCTGGGACTCTGAAGAAAACAACCCCTATGTCAGCGAGGCTCTGGCCGTCCTGCAATCTTTCTTTCCGAATGACCCGCCGCAGTGGATAATGCAACCAACGTCCTGCGCGGTGATCGGACCGATAAAGAAAAGCCTCGTTGACGCTGGTTTTGACGATATCCGTATCTCCGTGCTCCCCTATGCGCGTCCCTTCGACGCGCTCGCGTTCGCCCGCGGCATTGTCTTTGGGAGCCCCGTTTTGAACGAGGTCACAGAGCGAGGCGGCGATCTCGACGAGATCGCTCACGCATATGGGGCGGCGCTCACGCGCGCCGTCGGCTCTACCTTGCCCATACAAGCAATTATGTTGGAAGCTCAGAAGCTATAGCGTCTAAGCCGTCGCTCATTTGACTGCTGTATCGCAAGGGTGCCGCCCGTCATTCCTCAATCAATTTGCCTGAGGCGCAGAAATTCGGTCGGGTAGTCGTGGAACTTCGGCAAGCCATCGCGCAGCGGCAACACGGCCTCCGAATAATTGACATGCACCTGTGGCTTGAATTGAAAGGTCGGGATGGTCGCGGCGTAAACGTCGATCAGGTCGAGCGACGTGTGAGGCGTCATCAGATGACCGCCACATTAGTATTTGCGCTGGCTGCTTGGCGTTTTTTCGAATGTGGCGACAAATTCCGCCTCTGAGGTCACGGAAACAGCATCAGGTTTCCACAAGGTGAAGGCGTTGATGGGTGCCGCCGACCACGATCGACACCAGCCTGCAATGGCAAAATCCACAGGTCTCAGGATCGCCGCTGACTTCAATTCGCACGGCGCCACAGAAGCACTCCCCTTTATGCGTTGCCATTTCGTCCCTCGGTTCATGCCTATGACTGCTGCCTTTTTCGCAGCGTTTCGGCTGCGCCCGCGTAGCCCAGCCCTTGGAAAATTATACGT
Source organism: Hyphomicrobiales bacterium (assembly GCA_003963405.1). GTDB lineage: Bacteria > Pseudomonadota > Alphaproteobacteria > Rhizobiales > Beijerinckiaceae > Methylocystis. The sequence goes on along the minus strand of RXIY01000014.1, from coordinate 81,164 downwards.
TGGATTTGGTGAAGCAGCGCGGTCTCTCAATATCCGCTTTCAGCAGTAGGTGACGTAATGCAACGCTAATGTTGGCCGCACGTGAACGGTTGTTCCATTAACTCTCTTCCCGCAGCCCGTGTAGCGTCTGTGTAAACTCCCATCCAAATCCACGCCGAATCCACACTTAAATTCCCTCAATCCAATTTAGTTCATGCCTTGTTCTGTGTAGAGCGTGTGTAAAAAAATAGGCGTCAGCATCTAGTATGCTGGCGCCTAAATCTTTGATATTTTTGCTGTATCTTGTGTATTCGACGCTAATTTTGATTAGCGCGAATAGAACTCGATCACGAGATTGGGCTCCATCTGAACGGGGTAGGGCACCTCGGTCGCATGGGGGACGCGGGAGAGCCTCGCGGTCATCTTGGAGTGATCGACGTCGTAATATTCGGGCACGTCGCGCTCGGCAAGCGCGACTGACTCGAGGACCGTCACGGCCTGCTTCGAGGATTCCTTCACCTCGATCACATCGCCGACCTTCACCAGATAGGACGGAATGTTGACGCGACGGCCGTTGACGCGGATGTGGCCGTGGTTGACGAACTGACGCGCCGCGAAGACGGTCGGCACGAATTTGGCGCGATACACGATCGCGTCGAGGCGGCGCTCCAGCAAGCCGATCAGATTGTCGCCCGAGTCGCCCTTCATGCGAATGGCCTCGGCGTAATATTTGCGGAACTGCTTCTCGGAGATATTGCCGTAGTAGCCCTTGAGCTTCTGCTTCGCCTTCAGCTGCGTGCCGTAGTCGGAGAGCTTGCCCTTGCGGCGCTGGCCATGCTGGCCGGGGCCATATTCGCGGCGATTGACCGGGCTCTTCGGACGGCCCCAGATGTTCTGGCCCAGGCGGCGATCGAGCTTGTATTTGGCTTCTGCGCGCTTCGTCACGTTACTCTTTTCCTCTCATGGTCGCGTCCGGCGGCGAGAGGCGAAAAGACGAAAGCGCGCCCGAGGAACTTGCGCCCCGGCGCTTCATCGATCGCGTCTCCCGCAGGCTCCCGGCGGCGCCGGGGTTGGGAACGCGCCCTCCTCTGCCGGGATTCCGGCCGACAGGCGTTCTGTGTCGAACGCCACGGGTGCTTGCCCGGCGCGTTTTTACGCGTCAGGCTGAGGGGGAGCTAATGGAAGACGCTCCCCGAGTCAAGTCGAAAGACCAGATTCAGAACAGGTCGATCGGCCAGCCGTCGTTATATGGCACGATCATGTCGGCGTTGTAGGGCGGCCGCTGCGGCAGCGTCTCCTGCATGTACCAGCTGCGCTGCGACGCCTGGATCGGATCCTTATTGTAATAGGTCTGCTGCAGCATGTAGCGATTCGTGCTGCCGACCGGCACCTTGGTGCCCGGATCGAGCCAGCTACGGCGTTCGACGTCGATTGTGCGGCCGTTGGAGGCGAGCGCATCGGCGGCGACCGTATAGGCCGGCTGGCGATTGCGCGATTTGGCGAGCGCGTCACCGCCCGCGGCCATCGCGACCAGGCAGGCGAGGCCCACCCAAAGCATAAGTCCCTTGCGCATCTCCATCCTCTCGAGCTCAACGCTTTGGACGCATCATATAGGATCGGGCGCCAAAAGCGATATGGCCTTCGGTCCGGCTCAATTTTTCGCCGTTTCCGTCTGCAGCGTCCCGGCCTGCGCCACGGGGCGCGCCTTTCTTGCCTGCGCAGTGGGCTTGGCCGGCTTCACGCGGCTTGCGGCGGCCTTGCGCGGAATCGAGGCGGTCATATCGTCGCGAGAGACGTTTGCGCAGCCTTTCCCGCGTGCGATTTCCGCATTGAGGAAGAAATCGTTCAGCGCCTTGTTGTCGCTCCCCGAGGAATAGTTGAGGCCGTCGAGGATGCAGGCGAATGCGACGCGGTCGATCGGCTTGACCGCCGCGCCGCAAGCGATGCCGGCGATCTCGAGCGGAACATTGGCGTCGACGAGGCGGCCCGCAAGACAGGCGCGTTCGCTCGCCTCGACGCCCTCGCCGCCGGGCTGCGAGAGACGGATGTCAGCCGTCTCGAAGGCGCCGAACCGCGTCTGGAGCGTCGAGCGCTGGCCGATTTTCGCGACATTCAGGCCGGCGTCGCGGGCGTGGCGGGTCATGTCGAGGAAGAAATCCGTGTGTGTCGCCCACTGATCGAGTTCAGGGTGAATATCGACGCGCAGGAAGGGCGCGGCCATGGCGAATTGGCCGACCGTCAGCCGGTCGATCCGCGGCCCCCCATCCTTGGCGTCGCCGACCGCCACGGTTTTTTTCTCGCGTTCGAATTCGGGCGCCTCGAGGTCGAGCGCGGCGACGGCGCGGGCCGCGGCCGCATCGGGCTCCATGCTTGCCTTGGCGGAGATTTTGGCGGGCCCTTGCGCCGCCGCGGGCCCGCCAGCGTCCGCTACCGTCGCCGGCGGGGCGGGATGGCGCGCAAAAAGCGCCGCGAAGGCAAGAATGAGCGAGGCGCCGACGCCCATGCCCAGTGCGGCGCGAATGCCCGTGGGCCGGGCGTGGATCGGCCCCCAGGAGGTTGCCGCGGCGTCGTCCCGGTCGAAAATACTCGCACTCATCACGCTACCTCCGGCGTCGCGCGTTCAAACGCATATGTACAACAACCGTATGTTGCGTGTTTTTCAGAAAACTAAGGTTAACGGCGGGCGCCTCCTCGCCCCATGGTTAACGTCCGGTGAATCGGGCGCCTTTGGGACAAACAAAAAAGCCTGCGCGTGGGTCGCGCAGGCTCTTTCTCTTTGGCGATCCGGTCGAGGATTATTCCTCGCCCTTCTTGCCTTTCTTCGGGGCCTCTTCGCGGGCTTTCAGCGCCGCGCCGAGAATGTCGCCGAGCGATGCGCCAGAGTCGGCGGAGCCATACTGGGCGATCGCCTCTTTCTCCTCGGCGACTTCAAGCGCCTTGATCGAGACGGCGATCTTGCGCGCCTTCCGATCGAAGAGGGTGACGCGGGCGTCGACCTTCTCGCCGACAGCGAAACGCTCGGGACGCTGGTCAGCCCGGTCGCGGGCGAGTTCGCTGCGCTTGATGAAGGTGGTGAGATCGGTGCCTGCGATCTTGACGTCGATGCCCGAGTCCTTGACCTCGGTCACCTCGCAAGTGACGACGGCGCCCTTCTTCACCTCGCCTTCCTCGCCCGCGGCCACGGAGGCGAAGGGATCGCCCGCGAGCTGCTTCACGCCAAGCGAGATGCGCTCCTTGTCGACGTCGACGTCGAGAACCTGCGCCTCGATGACGTCGCCCTTCTTGTACTCCTCGATGACCTGCTCGCCCGGGCGGTTCCAGTCGAGGTCGGAGAGATGGACCATGCCGTCCACGTCCCCGTCGAGGCCGATGAAGAGGCCGAACTCGGTCTTGTTCTTGACCTCGCCCGAGACGGTCGAGCCCACCGGATGCTTCTCGGCGAAGGCTTCCCACGGGTTCTGCAGCGTCTGCTTGAGGCCGAGCGAAATGCGGCGCTTGACCGGATCGACCTCGAGCACCTGAACGTCGACTTCCTGGCTCGTCGAGACGATCTTGCCGGGATGGACGTTCTTCTTGGTCCAGCTCATCTCGGAGACGTGCACGAGACCCTCGATGCCCGGCTCCAGCTCGACGAAGGCGCCGTAGTCGGTGATGTTGGTCACGCGGCCGTGGAACTTCGCGCCGATCGGATATTTGGCCTCGATGCCCTGCCACGGATCCTCGAGCAGCTGCTTCATGCCGAGCGAGATGCGGTGCGTCTCGTGATTGATCTTGATGATCTTCACCTTGACGGTCTGACCGATGGTCAGCACCTCGGACGGATGATTGACGCGCCGCCAGGCGATGTCCGTGACATGCAGCAGGCCGTCGATGCCGCCGAGATCCACGAAGGCGCCGTAGTCGGTGATGTTCTTCACCACGCCGTCGATCACCTGCCCCTCTTCGAGGTTGGCGACGATCTCGTGACGCTGCTCGGCGCGGCTCTCCTCGAGCACCGTGCGGCGCGAGACGACGATGTTGCCGCGGCGGCGGTCCATCTTGAGGATATGGAACGGCTGCGGCACGTTCATCAGCGGGCCGACGTCGCGGATCGGACGAATGTCGACCTGAGAGCGCGGCAGGAAGGCCACGGCGCCGTCGAGGTCGACGGTGAAGCCGCCCTTGACCTGATTGAAGATGACGCCCTCGACCTTCTCATTGGTCTCGAAAGCCTTCTCGAGCTTGACCCAGCTCTCCTCGCGGCGCGCCTTGTCGCGCGAGATGACGGCCTCGCCGAGCGCGTTCTCGACGCGCTCCAGATAGACCTCGACCTCTTCGCCGACCTGGGGGGCGGGGTCGCGGCCGTAGCCGGTGAATTCCTTGAGGGGGACGCGGCCTTCGGTCTTCAGGCCGATATCGATGACGGCGACGTCCTTCTCGATGGCGACGACGCGCCCCTTGATGACGGAACCCTCGAAAGCCTCGTTATCGCCGTAGCTCTGCTCGAGCAGGGCGGCAAAATCTTCGCGCGTGGGGGCGCGATCGGTCGTGGCGGACATTTTTTCTCCTGGAGGCCCCGGTCGGGGCGGCGCCGGCGAAAGGTTGGCGTTGCGGTCGGTTTTCGGCGATCGGAACGTCTCGCAGCCTTGGCGGGAGAGACGTAGAATTCGACTGGCGAACGTGTCGTTCGTTCGGCGAACTGGCCGGCGCGGCCCAAAGGACGAAAACCAGGTGGTCTGCGCGGCAGGGAAAACCCCTTCCGCGAGGCTGCTATCTAACAGCGCCTTCGACCTGCGGCAAGCGGCGCCGCCGCGTCTTTGTTGCTGCGATGCGGAAAATCGACTATTGCGGTGCGGGAGCTGCGGGCGCACCCATTTCAGATGGAGGCGCTTCGGCGTTCACCAGGATTTTTGCTTTGTTCGCCATTTGGCCAAAATCCACTAGCGAAAGCGGCGCCCGGTGCTAATCTTCTCCTGCGGCGTCAGAAAAACTCCCACGCGAGCCGCGTTTTCTGGAGAACTCGATGAAGGCAAGAACTTTCGGCGGCGCGGCGCTCGCCCTTGCGACGATCGCCGTCGCGCTCGCCGGGGCGGCGCCCGCCGAGGCGAAGCACAAGGCGCACCGCGCCCCCAAGGCCGAGGCCGAAAAGCATAAATGCGGCGGCAAGAATGGCTGCCCCGCCATGAGCGACGAGAAGGGCAAGAGCGACGAGAAGGGCAAGGGCGACGAGAAGGCCGCCGCGCCGGCCGCCGAGACGCCTTCGGACGCCAAGCCTTCGGACGCCAAGCCCGCTGACGCCAAGCCTGCGGAGGCGAAGCCGGCTGACGGCAAGTGACCCCCTTTCGGCGCCACGCTTTCCGGATGTCCGGAAAGGGCGCCGTTTCCGCCCTCTCGGAGGGTGTTTTGCAGAGGAGAAACATATGAAGACGAAGGTCGTTTCCGGTTCCGCGCTCGCCGCCGCCGCCATCGCGCTCGCCCTCAACGGCGCTGCGGTCGCTCCGGCTCATGCTCATGCGTCCGCCGCCCACGCCAAGGCCCATTGCGGCGCCAAGGGCACGTGCCATCACAAGGCCCGCTGCCACCACAAGGCCCAGTGCCATCACCACAAGGGCCATTGCAACATGAAGAGCATGTGCCATACGAAGTGATGGACGCGCGCCGGACCCCAATGGGTTCGGCGCAATTCGCCCGCTCTCGGGCGCGGTCAGCCGAATTTCTTTCAGGCGGGAGTTCGCATGCAAAAGCCTGCGCCGCTGGGCTATGGTCTCGGCCTGAGGCCCGTCTATTTCGATGAAATCATGTCGACGCGTCCGCCGGTCGACTGGTTTGAAATCATTTCCGAAAATTACATGGTGGCGGGCGGTCGGCCGCTCGCCATGCTCGACCGCATTCGCGCCGATTATCCGGTCGTCATGCACGGCGTCTCCATGTCGCTCGCCTCGACCGACTCGTTGGACTTCGACTATCTGGCCCGGCTTGCGGCGCTGATCGAGCGCGTCGAGCCCGCCTGGGTCTCCGACCATGTCGCCTGGACCGGCGTGCATGGCCTCAATCTCCACGACCTACTGCCGATTCCCTACACGCGCGAATCGCTCGACCATATCGTCGAGCGCATCTGCCGCGTGCAGGACTATCTGAAACGCCCGCTCGTGGTGGAGAACGCCTCGACCTATGTCTCCTTCGTCGCGTCCGAGATGAGCGAGGCGGAATTCGTGCGGGAGATGGCCGAGCGCGCCGATTGCCTGCTGCTGCTCGACGTCAATAATGTCTTCGTGTCGAGCTTCAATCACGGCTTCGACGCCAACGCCTTCATCGACGCCGTTCCCGCCGAGCGCGTCGTGCAGTTTCACATGGCGGGCCATACGAACAAGGGCACGCATCGCGTCGACACGCATGATCAGCCGGTCTGCGAGGAGGTCTGGACCCTTTACGAAAGGGCGCGCCGCCGCTTCGGCGACGTCTCGGCGATGATCGAGCGGGACGATAATTTTCCCCCATTTTCCGAGTTGCTCGACGAGTTGCAGCGCATGCGCGACATCGACGCCCGCCTGGCCGCCGAGCGCGTCTCGAGCGCCGCATGAAGCTGTCGGATTTTCAGGCGCTGTTCCAGTCGCGGCTCCTCGCTGGGCCCGGCGCAGAGGATGCGCCGCTCATCGCCGCGCTGCGGGAGTCGGGGCGCGGCGCCGGGCGCGACGAGTTGCTGCACGTCTATCAGTCCGGCTATCGCGTCCGGCTGGAGAGCTTCCTTCACGAGGATTATCCGGGCCTGCGCGCCCTCCTGGGCGAAGAGCGTTTCGAAGCTCTGATCGGCGCCTATGTCACGGCCCAGCCTCCCAGGGACCGTAACGCCCGCTGGTACACGACCGGCCTGCCGGATTTTCTGCGGGACCATCCCGAATGGAAAGAGGACGCCGCGGCCTCGTCCATGGCGCTCTTCGAGCGCGCCATCGTCGACGCCTTCGATGCGCCGGACGCCGAGCCCCTGGCCGTTCAGGCGCTCGCCGGATTTGCGCCGGAGGAGTCGCCCCGCCTCGTCTTCGACTTTCACCCGAGCCTGATCGTGCTGCGTCTCGCGCCCGGCGTCTTCGCCGCCTATCAGGCGATGAACGGCAATGGTGAATCGGGAGATGGCGTGGAAGACCCCGAGGCAGAGCGCGCCGGGGAGGAGGGGTTCGAGGCCGTGGCCGTCTGGCGCTGCAACGAGGAGTCGGTCTTCCGAGAGCTCGAGCCGGATGAATATCTGGCGCTGAACGAGGCGCGGGTCGGGCGCGCTTTCGGCGACATCTGCCAGATGGCCGCGTTTCAGCACGCGGGCGAAATCGAGCCGGAGCGGCTGGCCCAGTTTCTGGCGAGCTGGTTCGAGGACGGCATGATCACGGGCGTGTCGCTTCAGGGGTAAGACCGGCGCGTCCTTGCTATAATGCGCGCCGAGGACGAAACCCCGCCGAGGCCAGCTCTTGACGCCCACACTTCTTTCCGCGCCCGTCGACGACAGCGAACTTCTGCGCCAGGCTGAGAGCTGGCGGCGGACGGGGCTGGGCGTCGCCGTGGCGACTGTGGTCGAGACTTTCGGCTCGGCCCCGCGCCCGGCCGGGTCGCTCCTCGTCGTGGAGGAGGGCGGCCTCTTTTGCGGGTCCGTCTCGGCCGGATGCGTGGAGGGGGACGTCATCGCCGCGGCGCTTGATTGCATCGCGGATGGCGCGCCCCGTTTTTTGGAGTTCGGCGTCGCCGATGAGACGGCCTGGCGCGCCGGTCTTTCTTGCGGCGGCCGAATCGCTGTTCATGTCGAGCGGCTCGACGAGGCGCGGCGCGCGCTCTTCGCGCAGATCGGCGCGGAAACTGCCGCGCGGCGTCCCTGCGCGCTGCTCATGCCGCTCGATGGCGGTCCCGCCCGGCTCCTGAAGGCGGCGGAACTCGCCAGCGCCTCACCGGACGACCCGCTCGGCGGGATGCTGCGGGCCGGCGCCAGCGGCCTCGTCGAATCGGCGGGCGAGCGGCTCTTCGTCCGGTTCTTTCGTCCCGCCCCCCGGCTCGTCCTGGTCGGCGCCGTGCATGTCGCGCAGGCGCTCGCGCCCATGGCGCAGATCGCGGGCTTTGCCGTCACCATCCTCGACCCGCGCGGTGCCTATGCGGCGCCGGAGCGCTTCCCTCATGCGCGGCTCGACCCGCGCTGGCCCGAGGAAGCGCTGCCCGAGATCGGGCTCGACGTTTACACAGCGGTCGCGACGCTGACGCATGACGCCAGGATCGACGATCCCGCCCTGCGGCTCGCGCTCGCGTCGGATTGTTTCTACGTCGGCGCCCTCGGCTCGCGGGCGACGCATGCGCGGCGTCTCGAAAGGCTGAACGCGAGCGGCGTCGGCCCCGCGGCGCTCGACCGGCTGCGTGCGCCCATCGGCCTCGACATCGCCGCCGTGAGCCCGGCCGAGATCGCCGTCTCCATCCTCGCGGAACTCATCCTCGCGCGCGGGCGAAAACCGCTCCGCAGCCTGAAGGCGCAGGATCTCGCGGGGCGCTCGTTCGCAAGCTGCGGCGCATGAGCGGCGCGCCCCTGATCGCCGCCCTCCTGCTCGCGGCGGGGCGGGGCGCGCGGTTCGGCGCCTCCGCCAACAAGCTCCTCGCCGATTTCGACGGGCGGCCCTTGATTCGGCGCGCGGCCGAGGCGGCGCTCGCGTCGCGGCTTCGTCGCGTCATCGTCGTTACCGGCCATCAGCGGGTGGAGATCGAGGCGGCGCTTGCAGGGCTCCCGCTGTCCTTTGTGCCCAATCCCGACTTTTCGCGCGGGCTCGCCTCGTCGCTGCGCCGGGGGCTCACGGCGGCGGGCGACGCGGAGGGTGTGATCGTGCTCCTCGGCGACATGCCGGCCGTCTCGCCGCGCCTCATCGATGCGTTGGTCTCGGCCTTCGAAAAGGCGCCGGGAGCCGCGGCCGTTGTTCCGGTCCGGGGTGGACGACGCGGCAACCCGGCGCTGCTCGCGAGGCGCCTTTTTCCTGCGCTCGCGGCGCTCGAGGGCGACGAGGGCGCGCGGCGGCTCCTGCGAGAAACCGACGGCGTCGTCGAGCTTCCTGTCGAGGACGACGCCGTTCTGGCCGATGTCGATACGCCAGCCGACCTCGCGCGCCTGCGAGAGACGATCAGACGAAGCTGATCTTCTGATCCTTCAGCGGCACGGAGCGGACGCGCTTGCCGGTCGCCGCGAAATAGGCGTTGAGCACGGCCGGGGCCGCGACGCAGATCGTCGGCTCTCCGACCCCGCCCCAGAAACCGCCGCTCGGCGCCAGAACGCAGTCGACTTTCGGCATATCCTTCAGCCGCATGGAATCATAGCTGTCGAAATTCTCCTGCTCGACCCGCCCGTTCTTGACAGTGATTCCGCCATAAAAGAGCGCGGAGAGTCCGAAGACGAAAGAGCCGGCGATCTGTCGCTCGACCTGCGCGGGATTGACGATATGGCCGGGATCGGTCGAGGCGACGATGCGGCTGATCTTCACCTTGTTGTCCGGAGAGACCGAGATCTCTGCGACCGCGGCGACGAAGCTGTTGAAGGCCATGAAACAGGCGACGCCGCGATGGAGCCCCTCGGGCGCGGGCTTTTCCCAGCCCGCCCGCGCGGCGACCGCTTCGAGCACGGCGCGCTGCTTTGGCTGTTTGGCCAAGAGCTTCAGGCGGAATGCGACGGGGTCCTCGCCTGCGGCATGCGCCAGTTCGTCGATGAAGCATTCGAGATAAATGGCGTTCTGATTGATGTTCACGCCGCGCCACCATCCGGGCGGAACGGACGGATTACGCATGGCGTGTTGGATCAGCAGATGGGGAATGTCGTAGCCGAATTGCGCCTCGCCCGTCGCCGCGAGCCCCTGAAAGACGGCCGGATCGAGCCCGTCCTTGATCCACTGGGGCCGCACGCTCGCCGAAATCGACTGGCCCGAAATGCGCATATGGAGGCCGGTGAGCTTCTTTTCGGCGTCGAACGCCCCGACGAGCCGGCACTGCGTCACAGGATGATAGGCCCCATGGGTCATATCTTCCTCGCGCGACCACAGAAGCTTCACCGGCGTCCCGGGGAACTCTTTCGCGATCAGCGTCGCCTGGCGCACATTGTCCATGAACAGACGCCGGCCGAAGCCGCCGCCCAACATCACGCGATGCACGTCGCATTTTTCGATCGGAAGTCCTGCGGCGTCGGCCACGGCTTCGCGGGCGGCTTCGGCGTTTTGCGTGCCGGTCCAGATCTCGCATTTCTCCGGCGTATAGAGCACCGTGGCGTTGAGCGGCTCCATCGCGGCGTGGTTCTGGTGCGGATAACTGTAGACCGCTTCGACGGTTTTTGACGCGCCGGCCAGCGCCGTGCGCGCGTCGCCCCTCTCATGGCCCGTGACGGCGGGCTGCGCGGGATCGAGCCCTTCGGCGAGCCATTTGGCCGTGTCGGCGCTGGAGGTTCTGGCGTTGGGGCCCTCGTCCCAGACGATGGGCAGCGCATCGAGGGCGGTTTTCGCCCGCCACCAGGTATCCGCGACGACGGCGACGGCGTTGTCCCCGACGCGCAGAACTTTCTTCACGCCTTTGCGGCCTGCGATCTTGCTTTCGTCGAAGCTCTTCAGCGTTCCGCCGAAGACGGGGCAGGCCTTGATCGCCGCATTCAGCATCCCCGGCAGCCTGACGTCGATCCCATAGATCGTCTTGCCGGTCGTCTTGTCCGAGGTGTCGAGGCGCTTCAGCGCCTTGCCGGCGATCTTCCAGTCGCGCGGATCCTTGAGCGGAACGTCGCTGGGCGGCGTGAGTTTCGCCGCCGCGTCGGCGACCTTTCCGAAGCTTGTCGAGCGGCCCGAAGCGGCGTGGGAGATCACGCCCTTGTCGACGCTGCAGTCCGCGGCGGGGACGCCCCAGCCATTCGCCGCCGCCTGAACGAGCATGTGACGGGCCAGCGCGCCGCCCTTGCGCATGTAATCCTGCGACGCGCGCACGCCCATGCTGCCGCCCGTGGCGAAGTCGCCCCAGATGCGGCCGCGCGCCGCGCTCTGGCCGGGCGTCGGCAATTCCGTCGTGACCTTCGACCAATCGCAGTCGAGCTCCTCGGCGACGAGCTGGGCGAGGCCGGTCAGCGTGCCCTGGCCCATTTCGGCGCGCGCAATTCGGATCACCACCGCGTCGTCGGGCTTGACGACGATCCAGGCGTTGACCTCCGGCGCTTCCGAGGCGTCTGCTGAGAACGGAAGGCCGAGGCCGAGCGACAGGCCGCCGCCGAGCGCGGCGCCGCCCACGACGAGGGCGCGCCGGCTGATGTGAAGGGCGTTGCTCATTCGGGTGCTCCTCTCAGGCCCGGGCGGCGGCGTGAATGGCCTCGCGCACCTGCTGGAAGGTTCCGCAACGGCAGATGTTGGTGATGGCGGCGTCGATCTCGGCGTCGGTCGGCTGCGGCTTTTCCGTCAGGAGGGCCGCAACCGCCATGATCATGCCGGTCTGGCAATAGCCGCATTGCGGAACGTCCGCGTCGATCCACGCCTGCTGCACGCGATGCAGGACGCCGTTCTGGGCGAGGCCCTCGATCGTCGTGATCTTGCGGCCGACGGCGTCGCCGACAGTGACCACGCAGGAGCGGACGGCGGCGCCGTCGATATGGACCGTGCAGGCGCCGCAGGCGCCGACGCCGCAGCCATATTTCGCGCCGGTCAGCCCCAGGCTCTCGCGAATCGCCCAGAGCAGCGGCGTGTCGTCCTCGACATCCGCCTGGACCGATTTTCCATTGACAACCAGGACTGTCATTCGCCGCCTCCCCGACCGCCCGTCATCCCCTCCGGATGCTATCAAACACGAAGGGTCCGGCCAAGGCGCGGACCCTCTCGCCGCGCCTGTTTTCGGGCTGCCCTGCGAGGCATAGCCCGAGCGTCTCCGCAAAAAGAAGGGCAAAATTACAGCGATTGTGTCGCCTCGATTGCGAATCACCCTGCAAATCGTTAGCAATTTCGTGTTGGCTCAGGCTCGCAGCATGTGGCGGCCGATCGCGACGAGGAGAGAATTCTGATGGCCAAGGCAAAAACCACCAAGGCTGCCGCGACCACGAAGGTCAGCAAGGCCGAGGCGCCCGCCATTCGTCCGGTGAAGGAAACCATGACGAAATCGGCGTTGATCAATTACATCGCCGAGCAAAACGACCTGCCGCGCAAGACGGCCGCAGCCGTCTATGCGACGCTCGAAGGCGTTTTCATGGGCTCGGTCCATCCCAAGGGCGTGGGCGAATTCACTCTGCCCGGCCTGCTGAAAGTGACGCTGCGCAAGGTGCCGGCGCGCAAGGCCGGCACGCTGGTGCGCAATCCGGCGACCGGCGAGATGGTGAAGGCCGCCGCCAAGCCTGCGAGCGTGCGCGTGAAGATCCGCGCGCTCTCGAAGCTCAAGTCGGCGGCGTCGAAGTAACGAGATTTTTTTTCGCCGGCTGGCTGCGCCCGCCGGCGACGTTTTTTTGCCGCCCATGACTTCGTCGTCTCATGGCGCGCTTTTCAGCATTGCTTTGCGACGCTCGCGCCTTCCTGCCCGTCAAGCTTGTGTAACAATGGGCAGGCAAGCTCGTCGCTGAAAACACGGCCGCGCCGATCTCGACTTGCCGACCGGCGCCCGATCGTCGAGAATCCTTCCCGATGGAACATTCGCTTCCGCAGCCGCGCGTCATCGATGCCGATGGGCTACAGGCGCTCATCGACGTCCTGCGCCAGGAGGGCCGCCGGGTCATCGGCCCGACAGTCGCCGACGGCGCGATCGTTTATGACGACATCGACGGCGTCGCCGACCTTCCCAAGGGTTACACGGACGAGCAGGAGCCGGGGCGTTACGCCCTCGCGCCGCGGGACGACGAAGCGCTGTTCGGCTATGCGGTCGGACCGCATTCCTGGAAGAAGCTTCTCCACGTTCCCGTCCTGCGCCTCTGGCGCGCCGTCCGCAAGGGAAGCGATGTAGCGATCGAGGCCGAGGAGCCGGCGTCGCAGAATTTCGCCTTCCTCGGCGTTCGCGCCTGCGAGCTTGCGGCCATCGCGATTCAGGACCGCGTGCTGATGGGCGGCGCCTATGTCGATCCGCATTACGCGGCGCGGCGCGAGGCTGCCTTTCTCATCGCCCTGAATTGCGGCAAGGCGGGGGGGACCTGCTTTTGCGTCTCGATGGAGGCGGGACCGAAGGCGACCAGAGGCTTCGATCTCGCGCTTACCGAGTTGATCTCACACGACGCCCATCTTTTCCTGATCGAGGCCGGATCGCAGGCGGGAGCGGAGGCCCTCGCGCAACTTCCGGGGCGCGAGGCGACGCGGCAAGACCTCGACGCCGCCGCGGCGGTCGTGGCGCATACGGCCGCCACAATGGGGCGCGACATGCCTCGGGACGCGCCAGAGCTCCTCATGCGCAACCTGCAGCATCCGCGCTGGGAGGAGGTTGCGCAGCGCTGTCTCTCCTGCGCCAATTGCACGATGGTCTGCCCGACCTGCTTCTGCACCACGGTTGAGGACCACAACGATCTTCTCGGCGTCGACTCGTCGCGAGACCGGCGCTGGGATTCCTGTTTCACCATGGATTATTCTTACATTCACGGCGGCGCTGTGCGGCCGAGCGTCTCGTCCCGTTATCGTCAATGGATGACGCACAAACTCGCCACCTGGCATGAGCAGTTCGGGACATATGGCTGCGTCGGCTGCGGCCGCTGCATCACCTGGTGCCCTGTGGGCATCGACATCACGGAAGAAACGCACGCCATCGGCGCGAGCGAGGGAACAGGAGGGCGCGGCCTTGGAAAATCTTGAGCGCATCCTCTCGGAGCATCCTTTTTTCGCCGGCCTCGACAAGAGCTTTCTTTCGCTCGCCTGCGGCTGCGCCAGGAATGCGCATTTCGAGGGCGGCCGGTTCATTTTTCACGAGGGCGGCGCTGCCGACAATTTTTACCTCCTTCGGCAAGGGCGGGTGGCCTTGCAGATTTCTGCGCCCGGCCGCGGCGCCAATACATTTCTCACGCTCGAGCCGGGCGAGGTTTTCGGGGTCAACTGGCTCGTGCCGCCCTATCGCTGGAGCTATGACGCGCGGACGCTCGAGAGCGCGCGCGTGATCGCCATGGATGCGCATTGCCTGCGCAAAAAATGCGAGGCCGACCATGACCTCGGCTATGACATCATGAAGCGGCTCATGCCGATCCTGATCGAGCGCCTGCATGCGACGCGCCTTCAGTTTCTCGATCTCTACGGCGCTCATGTCTGAGGCCGCCGATCCATCCGGGCGGGCCGCGCCGCCCATGGTTCCGCGCATCGCGCATGTGCGTCGCCGGCGCCATGACGCGCCCGACGCCTGGACGCTCGAACTCGAAATGTCTGACGGCGCGCCGCTGCGCTATGCACCCGGCCAGTTCAACATGCTGACGGCCTTTGGCGTCGGCGAGGTTGCGATCAGCATGAGCGGCGACCCCGCCGGCGGCCCGCTCGTCCATACGATTCGCGCGGTGGGGCCCGTCTCCCATGCGCTGACAAGACTTGGGGCGGGCCAACCCGTCGGGGTGCGCGGGCCGTTCGGCGTCGGCTGGCCGATGGCGCAGGCCGCGGGCAAGGACGTGCTCCTGGTCGCAGGCGGCCTGGGTCTCGCGCCGCTGCGTCCCGCCATTTATCGACTGCTCGGCGAGCGGGCCCGCTTCGGCAAGGTGACGCTGCTCTTCGGCGCGCGGCGTCCGGAGGACATCATCTTTCGTCATGAGGTCGAGAGCTGGCGGGGACGTTTCGACATCGATGTCGAGGTGACGGTCGATCACGCCGGCGCCGACTGGCGGGGGCATGTGGGCGTCGTCACTGGGCTCATATCGAGGCATGAGATCGACCCGGCCGCGACGGTCGCCATGGTTTGCGGGCCGGAAGTGATGATGCGTTTCGTGGCCATGGCGCTCGTCGACAAGGGCCTTGCCGAAGACGCCATGTATCTTTCCATGGAACGCAACATGAAATGCGCGATCGGCCATTGCGGCCACTGTCAGCTGGGGCCGACCTTCATCTGCCGCGACGGGCCTGTCTTCACCTTCGCGCGGCTGAAGCCTCTCCTTTCAGTCAAGGAGCTTTGAGATGGCGCACCGCAAGCCGCGTCTCGCCGTCTGGAAATTCGCCTCCTGCGACGGCTGCCAGCTCAGTCTGCTCGATTGCGAGGACGAGCTTCTCGCCATCGCCGGCGCGCTCGAGATTTCCTATTTTCCCGAGGCGACGCGCGGCGAGGCGCGGGGCGTCTATGATCTCTCGCTCGTCGAGGGGTCGGTGACGACGCCGCATGACGCCGAGCGCATCCAGGACATTCGCCGTCGCTCGAAAAAGCTCGTGACCATCGGCGCCTGCGCCACCGCCGGCGGCATTCAGGCTTTGCGCAACTTCGCCGATGTGCGGGATTATGCCGCAATCGTCTACGCCCATCCTGAATATATCCAGACGCTCGCGACATCGACCGCCATCTCGCAGCACGTCCCCGTCGATTTCGAGTTGCGCGGCTGCCCGATCAACAAGGGTCAACTGGTCGATGTGATCTCGGCGTTCCTCACGGGCCGTCGCCCCAATACGCCGGCGGAAAGCGTCTGCGTGCAATGCAAGCTCAAGGGCAATGTCTGCGTCATGGTCGCGCGGGCGATCCCCTGCCTCGGCCCAGTTACGCATGCAGGCTGCGGCGCCTTGTGTCCTTCCTATGACAGGGGCTGCTATGGGTGCTTCGGGCCGAAAGAGACGCCGAATGCGCCGTCCCTGAGCGGCTGGTTCAAGCGCTTGGGCGTCGATGAGAAGGGGTTGCAACGCATCTATCGCACGTTCAACGCCGACGCTGAACCCTTCCGCCAGGAGAGCGAACGCCATGACGCGCAAGACCATCAAGGTTGATCTCCTCGCGCGCGTCGAGGGCGAGGGGGCGTTGAAGGTCGTCGTGCGCGACGGAAAGGTGCAGAGCGCGCAGTTCAGCATCTTCGAGCCGCCCCGCTTTTTCGAGGCCTTTCTGCGCGGCCGGCACTTCGCCGAGACGCCCGACATTGTCGCGCGCATCTGCGGAATCTGCCCGGTCGCCTATCAGATGAGCGGCGTGCATGCGCTCGAAAATCTCCTCGGCGTCGATGTTTCCGGGCCCGTGCGCGCCTTGCGCCGGCTCCTCTATTGCGGCGAATGGATCGAGTCGCATGTGCTGCATATCTATATGCTGCATGCGCCGGATTTTCTCGGCTACGACGGCGGCGTGCAAATGGCGCGCGACCATGGCGCCGCCGTGACGCGCGGCTTGCAGCTCAAGAAGGTCGGCAACGAAATTCTGCAACTGCTCGGGGGCCGGGAAATCCATCCGGTCAATGTCCGCGTCGGCGGCTTCCACCGCGCGCCGCGCAAGCGCGAATTACGCCCGC
The DNA here is from genome assembly GCA_003963405.1 of Hyphomicrobiales bacterium. Lineage (GTDB taxonomy): Bacteria > Pseudomonadota > Alphaproteobacteria > Rhizobiales > Beijerinckiaceae > Methylocystis. The sequence goes on along the minus strand of RXIY01000014.1, from coordinate 64,831 downwards.
TCGCCGAAAGGCTGAAATGGGCGCGCGACGCGGCGGTCGAAACCGCACGCTGGGTCGCGACCTTCGACTTCCCTGAACGCGAGCGGGATTATGTTTTCGTGGCCCTTCGACACGCGACCGAATATCCCTTCAACGCAGGTCGCATCGTTTCAAATCGCGGTCTCGACATTTCCGCCTCCGAATATGATGCGCATTTCGCAGAGGCGCAGGTTCAGCATTCCACGGCGCTGCATTCTTACTTTCGCCAGGGCGGCGGCTCTTATCTCACCGGCCCCCTTGCGCGCTACAATCTGAATTTCGACCTCTTGTCGCCGCTTGCTCAGGACATCGCCCGGGAGATCGGTCTCGGCGCCACATGCCGCAACCCCTACCGCAGCATCATGGTCCGCGCCGTCGAGACCATTTACGCCTGCGACGAGGCGCTGCGCGTCATCGAGACTTACGAGGAGCCAGACCGGCCCTTCACGCCGATGGAGCCCCGTGCGGGCGTCGGCTACGCCGCGACCGAGGCGCCGCGCGGGTTGCTCTATCACCGTTACCGGATCGATGCGCAGGGGATGATCGAAGACGCGCAGATCGTGCCGCCGACGTCGCAGAACCAGGCCTGTCTCGAAGAGGATCTTTTAGATTTCGTCGGCGGTTTCCTCGACCTTCCCGACGATGAGTTGCGGCATCGCTGCGAGCAAACGGTGCGCAATTACGATCCCTGCATCTCCTGCGCGACGCATTTCCTGCGACTCGATATGGACCGGGGCTGAGAAGGCTTGACAACGATCACGGTGATCGGAGTGGGCAATCCCGAGCGCGGCGACGACGGCGCCGGCCGTGAGGTGGCCCGGCGCCTCGGCGCGCTCGGCTTCAAAGGGGCGCGGATCGTGGAGGCAGACGGCGAAGCGACGGCCTTGCTCGCCTTGATGGAGAAGGCGTCCAGCGTCTTTCTGATCGACGCCTGCGTCTCCGGCGCGCCGGCGGGTAGCGTGCGCCGCGTCGATCTCGCGCAATCCCCGCTGCCCGACGCGCGATATGGCGTCTCTTCCCACGGCTTCGGCCTTGCCGAGGCGATTGCGCTCGGCGTCGCCCTCGGCGCTTTGCCGCCGCGCTGTGTCCTCTATGCGATCGAGGGCCAGGGCTTCGAGGTGGGAGCGCCGCTTTCGACAGCGGTATCGGCCGCCGTCGGCCAAGTCGTCGAGGCGCTGAGCCGGGAGATTCAGGCTCTTCAATAGGGCGATCAGGCCCGCAAGGCGGCGCGCAGCCGCTCGGCCGCGCTCTCGGGCGTGATGTCGCGCTGCGGAGAGCCCAGCAGTTCGAAGCCCACCATGAATTTGCGGATGGTCGCCGAGCGCAGCAGCGGCGGATAGAAATGCCCATGGAAATGCCAGTGCGGATGTTCGCCCCCGTCGCTGGGGCGCTGGTGAAATCCCATGGAATAGGGGAAGGGCGCATCAAAGAGCGCGTCGTAACAGCGCGTGAGCTGGCTCAGAATATCCGCGAGCGCGCGCATGTCCGCGTCGCCGAACGCATCGAGCGCGTCCAAGTGGCGGCGGGGCAGCAACATGGTTTCGAACGGCCATGTCGCCCAGAAGGGAACCAGCGCGACAAAGGCGTCATTGGCGCAGACGATGCGCTCCTCCTGCTCCAGCTCGAGGGCGAGATAATCGCACAAGAGGCAGTTTGCCCGTGCGGCCAGATAGCCTCGCTGGCGCGCCGACTCCTTGACGAGTTCATCGGGTTCGCTGTGCGTCGCCCAGATTTGGCAGTGGGGATGGGGGTTGCTTGCGCCCATCATGGCTCCGCGGTTCTCGAAGATTTGCACCGCGCCAACCATCGGATCGGCGTCGAGGCGTCGGAATTCATCCCGCCACAGGACAATGACTTTCTCAATTTCATCGACGCTCATCCGTGAAAGGGTGAGATCGTGGCGTGGAGAAAAGCAGACCACCCGGCAGATGCCCGGTTCGCCGCGTGCGACGAGCAGGCCGTTATTATCGATTTCCTCCTGAGGCGACTCGGGGAGCAAGGCGGCAAAATCATTGGTGAAGGCGAAGACGTCTTTGTAAGGCGGGTTGCGTTCGCCGTTCGCCCGCAGATTCCCCGGACAGAGATAGCAGCCAGGGTCGTAGGCGGGGATCGCCGCTTCCGCCTTTGATTCCGTCTGGCCTTGCCAGGGGCGACTCGTGCGATGCGGCGAGACCAGCACCCACTCGCCAGTCAGGGCGTTGAGCCGACGATGGGAATCCTGTTGCAGGCGCAGCATGTCAGTCATCCGTTCAGAAGTGCGCCGGGCCAGCGCCCGCGCCAGGGGTGCAAGAGAAGATCATTGGCGTCAGGCCGGTCGCCTTCTGATAGGCTGGACCGACGACCTCGGGAAAGGCTGCGGCCGCGCCCGCCTCCACCAGGCTGACAGTGCACCCGCCAAAGCCGCCGCCCGTCATGCGCGCGCCATAGACTCCGGGAGCCTTACGGGCGAGTTCGACCATGAGATCGAGTTCCGCGCAACTGACGTTGTAATCGTCGCGCAGGCTTTCGTGAGACGCATTCATAAGCCCGCCGGCTTCGGCGAAATCCCCACGCTCGAGCGCCGCGACGGCCTCGATGACGCGTTGGTTTTCTCCAACGACATGCCGGGAGCGCCTGGCGATGAGCTCCGGCAGAACCGCAGCGTGTTCCTCGAGCTGAGCGAGTGTGACGTCGCGAAGCGCGACGACGCCGTCGAGCCTCGTAGCAAGCAGCCTCACAGCCTCCTCGCAGTCTCTGCGCCGCAAATTGAATTCGCTGCTCGCAAGCTCATGGTGCACCATTGTGTTGCAGACGACGATGCGCACAGCCGGATCGATCGGGATCGCCCGCGCCTCGAGACTACGGCAATCCAGCAGCAAAGCCGCGCCTTCGACGCCGTGGCAGGAAATGAACTGATCCATGACGCCGCAGCGCATCCCGACGAATTCGTTTTCGGCGCGCTGACAGATCATCGCAAGGCCGAGGCGATCGATCAGCGCGCCAGAGACGCTCAGCAAGGCGTAGCCGAACGCGACCTCGAGCGCCGCCGAAGCAGAGAGGCCCGAGCCCATTGGCAGCGTGCTGAATATCGCGATATCGGCGCCTCTGAGCAAATAGCCGGAGTTCGAGAGTTCGACGGCGACGCCACGGACATAGTCGGTCCAGTCATGGGCTGGCTGCTGGACGTCGTCCAGGTCGAAAACGAGATCGGCGTTCATATTGACCGAATGGGCGTTGATCACGCGGTCGGAACGGGGCGCGATCGCGACATAGGTCGCGAGGTCGAGCGCCGCCGGAAGAACGAAGCCGTCGTTGTAATCCGTATGTTCGCCGATCAGATTGACGCGCCCGGGCGCGCGGAACAACTGCGGCTCGACGCCGAAACGGCTCTTGAACAGCTGCGGCAGCTCGTGGGCGTCTTGCATGCGCATGTCGGTCCTTTTGAGGGCGAAAGGCTGAGCTTCCTTATCGAAATCTCGCGCCTCGCCCAAGGCTGGGGATGAAAAAGGCTGGCGCTTTTAAGTAGTTTCGCGTAGGAGTTTTCGCATCGCGCAGATCGTAATATTTGAACTCGAACATCATCTTCCATTCGACCCTATCTAGCGGGCCAGGTTGCTGGCCGGGGACGGCGTCAGTGAAGAAAGCGCGTATCAGCCTGGATGGCATGTGGGAGTTCCAATATCTCGGCGCGAGCGCGTCCGCGCTCGCCGGGAAGAGGAGCATCCTGGTCCCAAGTCCCTGGCAGGCTCAGTTTCCCGATTTGAGCATGCGCGGCGGCGTCGCGGTCTATCGGCGCAGCATCGACGTGCAGTCGGACTGGCTCGAGCAGCGCGTGTTCCTCCACTTCGGCGCGGTGTTTCATATAGCGCATGTGTTCGTGAATGGAGCCTTGATTGGCAGCCATGTCGGCGGCTTTCTGCCTTTCTACTTCGACATTACCGACCGGCTCACCGTCGGGCGCGCGGAAATCGAGGTGCGGGTTGAGAGCCCGACGGACGATCCCGCCGAATTCCCGCAGACGCCCTTCGCCGAGATGCCTTTCGGCAAGCAGAGCTGGTACGGGCCGCTTTCCGGCGTGTGGCAGTCGGTCTTTCTGGAACTCAATATCCCCGACCGTACGACGTGCCTTCGCATTGGCGCCGACCTCGACGCCGGCGACGTTTCGGCTCAGTTGAGGTTCGAGCGCGCGCTCTGCGCCCGGACGGAAGCCGTGCTCGAGACGCTCGGACCGGAAGGCGACTGCGTTGCGACGGCGCGGGCCGAACTCGCCGTCGGCGCCGAGCACGCCACTTTGCGAGCCCGCGTCGCAGATCCTCGTCCCTGGTCGCCCGATGAGCCGAACCTCTATCGTTTACGCCTGCGCATGATGCGCGAGGGCGTGGTTGTCGACGAGAAGGAGTCGACGTTCGGATTTCGCAAGATTGAAACGCGGTCGGGCAAGCTCTATCTCAACGGCAAGCCATTCTATCTGCGCGCCGCGCTCGATCAGGACTATTATCCGGACACGATCTGCACGCCGCCCTCACTCGAATTCATCGAGGACAGATTCCGCAAGGCGAAAGAGCTGGGCCTCAATGCGCTGCGCTGCCACATCAAGGCGCCAGATCCACGCTATTACGAGGCGGCGGACCGCCTGGGACTTCTCGTCTGGGCGGAACTGCCGAATGGCGGCTATTCGACGGAGCGTTCGCGCGAGCGCAAGGAAACGACGCTCAAGGGCATCATCGACCGCGACGGCAATCATCCGTCGATTTTTTGCTGGACTTTGATAAACGAAAACTGGGGCGTGGACCTGGTGCACGACGCCAAGCATCGCGCCTGGCTGCGGCGTCTGTATCTCTGGCTGAAGGCTTACGATCCGACGCGCCTTGTCGTCGATAATTCGCCGCTCGCGCCGAGCTTCCACGTGCAGAGCGATCTGGCGGACTACCATTTTTACGCGGCGATTCCGGACAGCCGTCACGATTGGGACCGTTTCGTCGATGCGCTCGCCGATCGCGGCGACTGGCTGTTCAGTCCCGAGGGCGACGCCGTGACGACCGGTGAGGAGCCGCTGCTCTGCTCGGAGTTCGGCAACTGGGGCCTGCCGCATCCCGGGAAGCTCAATGATGCGGACGGGCGCGAACCATGGTGGTTCGAAACCGGTCACGACTGGGGCGAGGGCGTCATGTATCCGCATGGCGTCCAAAACCGATTTCATGACTGGAGTCTCGATCGCGTGTTCGGCAGCTTCGAGGCCTTCATCGAGGCGGCGCAATGGCAGCAGTTTCGCGCGCTCAAATATGAGATCGAGGCGATGCGGCGGCGGCCGGAGATTGCGGGTTATGTCATCACCGAGCTTACGGACTGCCACTGGGAGTCGAACGGTCTCCTCGACATGCGTTCGAATCCGCGCGCCTTCCATGATGTTTTCCACACCATCAACAACGATACGGCGATCGTGCCGCGCCTCGATCGCGGCAGCTTCTGGTCGGGCGAGACTCTGCGTCTTCCCCTGCGCATCGCGCATGGCGGCCCCGAAACGATTCGAGGCGCGACGCTCGAGGTTCTTTCCGATTGGCCGCAGACGATCGCCGTCGCGCGGGTCGATGCGGCGAGCGTGCTGGACCTCGGCGAGATCGCGATCCCGCTGCCGGAGGTCGAGAAGCCCTCCATGCGACGCATCTCCTTCCATCTGCGCGCAGGGGAGCGCATCATCGCACGCAACGAGATCGAGCTCGCGCTGCATCCTCGCCGTCCGGGCGGCGCCATGCTGTCGATCTGGTCTCCGGAGCCCGAGGTGCGGGTTCGCGCTCAGGCGTTGGGGTATCGCCTGTCCGCGAATATGAGCGACGCCGACGTCGTCATCGCGCTGCAAAGCACGCCCGAGCTTGCCGCCTATGTACGCGGCGGCGGACGCGCGCTTCTGCTGCCCGATGAGGAGGGAACGCTGACGCCGTTCTTCCCGCACTGGCAGAATGTCAAGATCGTCGCCCGTGACGGAACGCTGTGGCGTGGCGACTGGGCGTCGTCTTTTGCGTGGCTGCGGCGGCGGGGCGCCTTCCGCGGATTGCCCGGCGGGCCGCTGATCGATCACACTTTCGACCGCGTGATCCCGACTCACGTCATTTCGGGCTGCAATTTGCTCGACTTCCATGCGCGCGTTCATGCGGCGCTGGCTGTCGGCTGGATTCACAAGCCTGTCGGTCTCGCCGTGGAGCGCAATTATGGCGAAGGCCATATTGTGATCTCGACCTTCCGCCTGCTGCGCGACGCTCCGGGAGCCGATCCAACGGCGACCGCGCTTTTCGACGCATTGGCGACGGCCGCTCTGAACAAGAGCGCGGCGCCGGCGCTTCAGCCGGCGGGCTTCGAGTCGGCGTAGGACTCAGATCGGCGGGCGCGGACCAGCGTCGCGCACGTCCCGGCCGACGAATGGCTCGAAGCTCTGGAAGTTGGCTGAAAACATCGCCGCCACTTTTCCCGCGGCCTCGTCGAAGGCCTCGCGTGAGCGCCACGTGGCGGCCGGGTCTAAAAGAGAAGCGTCGACGCCAGGCGCCGCGAGCGGCGTCAACAGGCCGAAATAGGGGTCGGGTCGGTATGGCGCGTCTCTCAGCCCGCCTTGCAGCGCGGTTCTCAGCAGCGTTCGCGTCAAGGCGATCGGCATGCGTTCGCCATCGCCATAGCCGCCGCCTGTCCAGCCGGTATTGATGAGCCAGCAATTCGCCTGATGCTCGAGAATGCGTTCGCGCAGCAAGGCTCCATATTCCGAAGGATGGCGCGGCATGAAGGGGGCGCCGAAACAGGTGGAGAACACGGCCTGCGGTTCGCGAACGCCTGTCTCCGTGCCCGCAACCCGTGCCGTATAGCCGGAAAGGAAATGATACATGGCTTGCGCCGGGTCGAGCCTGGCGATCGGCGGCAGCACGCCAAAGGCGTCGCAGGTGAGCAGCACGACATTTCTTGGGTGTCCCGCACAGCCTTCGCGCGCCGCGTTTGGAATGAAGTCCATCGGATAGGCGATGCGCGTGTTTTCAGTGATCGAGTCGTCGGCGAAGTCGATCTGCCGCGTCTCGGGATTCATTCTCACGTTTTCCAGAACGACGCCGAAGCGTTCCGCCGCGGCGTATATTTCCGGCTCGAACTCGCGGGACAGTCTTATGCCCTTGGCGTAGCAACCGCCTTCGAAATTGAAGAGGCCGGCGTCGCCCCAGCCGTGCTCGTCGTCGCCGATCAGGGCGCGCTCGGGATCGGCGGAAAGCGTCGTCTTGCCTGTGCCCGAGAGGCCGAAAAAGACCGCCGCGCCGCTTTCGTGGTCGTTCGCCGCGCAATGCATGGGCAACACGCCCTGGGCGGGCATATGGAAGTTGAGGAGAGTGAATACGGATTTCTTTATCTCGCCGGCGTAACGCGTGCCGCCGATCAGCGCCACGCGCCGTGTGAAATCGAGGGCGATCACCGTTTGCGAACCGCAGCCATGGCGCGCGGGATTCGCCCGGAACGACGGGAGGTCGATGATCGTGATGTCAGCTGGATCGTCGTCGAGTTGCGGCGGCCTGATCAGAAGATTGCGGATGAAAAGAGAATGCCAGGCGAGTTCGCTGAAGACGCGCACGCGCTGGCTGTGGCGCGGATGAGCGCAGACCTGGAGGTCCTGAGCGAAGAGCGCGACGCCCCGCGCATGCGCCAGCATGTCTTCATGGAGTCTGTCGAACTGCTCTGGCGCAAGAGGCTGATTATTTTCCCACCAAACAGCGCGGTCGGTCAGCGCGTCGCGTACAATGAATTTGTCGCCCGGAGAGCGGCCGGTATGCGGCGTCGTCTCGACGACGAGCGCGCCGCCATCCGCAATCGCGCCTTCCCCGCGCTTGATCGCTTCTTCATAGAGGCGCGGCGCCTCGAGATTGCGAAAGGTGGGCTGCGGCTGGCGGAGGGGAAAAGCGTCGTGCGGCCCAACGGCCGAAACCCTCATCTGCGCCGTCATTTTTCCCGATCCCCGAGGCGAGCCCATTTTCTGGGGAAACGCCTGCCTTCAGGCGGATGTTCCAGCTTCGCAGTGCGCCCGCTCGCGTTCCTCTTTGACCGATGAGGGCGCGCCTGTATCGGCGAAAGGCGCGGGCTTTCGTCGATCTCTCGGGCTTCGAAAAATCTTTCCGCTGGATAGAGCCGCGGGGGTTTGACTGAGCTGGCGCTTTCCTCTACACAGCGTCGCGGACGAGACGGCGGCGGGCGCTCAAACCCGGTCAATGTCGTCACGTGCATGCTCCGGTCTGGCTTCCAAGCTAGGCAGAGAGCAAGATGGGGGAATGTCCCGAGCGGCAAAGGGGGCGGACTGTAAATCCGCTGGCTAAGCCTTCGTAGGTTCGAGTCCTACTTCCCCCACCATTGACCTTTCCCAGCATCTAACTTGTTGTTGCTGCGCATCTTCTTCTCTAGGTCGAAACGCCGAGAGAGGGGGTGAGGGCATGGAAGTTCACCCTACGTTCGCCAAGAGCCTTGCCGCAGCGTCCCACGCCAGACCCCGGCGATCAGCATCCAGCGTGCACAGCGAGCCCTTTGCCTTGCGCCCGTCCGGAGCGGTAACCACTTTCAATCTGGAATCGTCGCTCCGGCCTCAGCAGCGGATTTTGCGCAGGCCGTGGCCGCTCCCGGGACCCGCCTGCCTCTTGGCATTTTTCCCGAACCAGCCGCTACCTCTTGCGCAGCTTCGCCACAAAGGACTCCCGTCGATCAGCGAGGCGGAGAGGACCAGTCACGGCGGCGGCGAGATCGGAATGGTGTCCGGCAGCGCGTAGCCGGCTTTTGGGTCTTGGTGAAAAGTGCGCCGTTGCTGGCGTGCTGGGGCCGAGACGGGCGGCGTCGCCCCGTGACGGGCGCCGCTGTAGAGCCTCAGGGTCGGTTGGCGCGGCGCTACAGCTTGATCTTTACCCTATTTGATGCGCGCCCATTCACGCAACAACGCGTCCTGCATCGGCGCATAGGTTTTTTCGGGCACGAAAAGCCGCTCGACGACGGCGGCGTCGGGATAAACGGACTTGTTCCCGGCAATTGTTTTATCCACGAAGGGCGTCGATGCCGAAACTCCGTTTGCGGCATGTGTGAAGTTGGTGTTCCTGGCGGCAATATCCGGACGTAACAGAAAATTGATGAACTGATAGGCTTCCGCGACATGCGGGGCCCCTTTCAAGATGGCAAGATTATCCATCAAGACGGGCGCGCCTTCACGGGGGAGCACGTAAGCGATATCGACGCCGTTATTGGCTTCCCGCGCCTGATCGCGCGCGCGCAAACTGTCCAATGAATAGCCGACGGCCATGCAGACTTCGCCATTCGACAGCGCGGCGGCGTAATTCGACCCCGTCAGTTTTTTTACGTCTCGCAGCACGACGCTCAACATGTCAGCTGCGCGTTTGAGATCCGTGTCATGCGACAGGCCGACGGCGGACTTCCAATCAGACCATAAATATCGCCGCGCGATGGCTAGCAGATACTCAGGGCTGTCGACTACGCCTATGCTGCAGTTCGAGAATTTGCGCAGATATTCAGGTTTGAACAGCACAGCCCAGGAATCGAATGGCGGCGAAGCGTCGGCCCGCGCCGATGCGCGATGGCCCGCCACAGCTTCCAATGTGCTTCTTATTTTCTCGACATTGTAAGAAATTCCAACGGTAAACCACATGTAGTTCACAGCGAAGCGGTTCCCTATGTCATAATTTGAAAGAAGGTCCATTATTTCGGGCCAGAGATATTTCTTGTTGGGAAGATTATTTTCATCGAGCTTCAAATAGGCGCCCTTGGCGATATCTTTCGACAGCGTAGGCGCCGAGACGATGACGACGTCGAAGGTTTCCGTTCCTGATCTCAGCCTTTTTTCCAGAGATGCGTCTGAGTCGTAAGAGTCGTAGGTAACCTTGATTCCGGTTTCATCGGTAAAATCGAGTATGACGCCAGGATCGATGTAGTCATTCCATCCGAGCACATTGACGATGCGCTCCTGCCCCGACGCGGGGAAACTACAAAAGGCCGCAATCCAGGCCAGCCACACGGCGGCGCTACGGATTTGTCTTGATATGGCCATCGGGGAGACCCCTGTTGAGCGGCGGCTGCTCTACTTCTTCCTTCTTTGTAGGTGTGAACTGCGGCGCCGGCGCCGCCGGTTGCATTATTGGAGGTTTTTCCTGCACGGCGGCGCTGATCGGCTGCTCCGGAGTTTGAGCAAAGCACATCGTTCGATAAAGCTTCTGGATGACGGCGATTGCCTTTTGGGACGAATCCATTCTTTCGGCGAGGTCCAGAAGGACCTGCCGTGTCGCGGCGACGTCTTTGATGTCTCCCTGCAGCGTTTCATTCACCGATTTCAATATTTCATCTGAGCGAGGCATATCGGCCAAGCTTACCTGTTGCAGAGATTGCTCGACTTTCTCCACGCAGGCGAGGCGCCGGTCATATTCGTTTTTCAGGTCCCTGAATCGCGTCGAGAAAGTGGAGGCTTTCTGCATATGGGCGGCGAGATTCTCGGGCGCCATGCGGCAAATGGAGTCCACATTGGCAACGTCTGGATAGTTGGCTTCAATGATCTTGGAGAAATCCTGAACAAGCGCCTTTGCCTGTAACGAAAGCGCCGCGAGGCTGCAGACAAGCTGCTCGCGTCCGCGATAGCACCGATCAAGTTTGATCTCCCCTTTGGTCCCGGGCAGACTGAGGTCCTCGGATTTTCCGATTCCTTTCTCGCAAGCGGCGAGCGCCTCGCCTGTCGCGCCCCCGGGTTCGGGTGCCTCCGAACTCTGTTCGGCGGGGAGAACGCGCCGCACGAAGTGGCGTGCGGGGCGGTAACGGACATTGGTGACGAACTGGTCGGGCGTTGCTTGTTGCGCCAGCCGGGGACCCCGGAACAGCTGGGCAGATGCTGGTGAAACGACCGGGACCGAGAAAGCGACTACGGCCGCCTGCGCGAAATTCGCGAGTTTTGCAGTAAGGTTGGCCATGCACTCTGCTCCGCTTCCGATTACAACGGCGCCGCCGATGGTTATGTGACTTAAAAGGCTTTGGAGTGTGTGGCGGAGTTCGTCGGCGTCACGGGTATGCAAGCGAGATGTACTCGCTGACGCGCGCCGGCAAGGGGGCGCGTCCCTGATTGCCTGAGCCTTGAGATGGGATTAACAGGCGGATGCGCAAGCGCGTTGTGGCTCGCGCGGCTGCATATGCGAAGATTCAGTTCGTGATCGGGCACGATCAGTGCCGCGAGACCATTCTTCCGTATCGTCCGCTGATCAGCATCGAAGAGAAGCGCCGCCGAGGCCGCGCTTTCGGCGGCCTTTCAGACTTTCGCTGTTCGGCCGCCGGACAAGATGTCGGCAATCCAGGCCGTCGAGGGGAATTCCTCGAACAATGTCAACGCAGCGATTGCAAGCGGCACGCCGAGAAAGGCGCCCAGTGCTCCCCACAGATATGTCCACAAGATAATCGAAAAGAGAACAAGCGGCGGCGAAATCGATAGAGCCGAGCCGGAAAATAGAGGCTCCAGGTAGCTGCCAATGATCGCCTGAATGAACAGGACGCCAAGGATCACCACGAAGACCGTCTCGCCTGACCCGAATTGCACCCAGGCGAATAATGGCAGAAGCGCGCTGACAATGAACGAGCCAATGTAAGGCAAGTAATTGAGCGCAAAGGCGAGCACGCCGCAGGCTCCCGCGAGTTCGAGACCTATGAAGCGCGCGAAGCCCCATACGGCGACGCCGGTCGCCAGACTCGCAATGGTCCGTACGAGCACATAAGTGCGAAACTTCGTTCCGATCCTTCGGCCGGCGGCGATGAGCCGTTGGCTGGCGTCGCGATTTTTCAGCGCGGCGATGCGCTGTGTCATAATATCCGTCTCTCCCAGGCCCAAGATCACGTAAATGAGCACGATGAGGGCGAAGGCGAGGATCGTGTTTACCCGCATCGCCACCACGGGAACGAGGCGGACCACCGCCGCTGGATTGAAATGATCCGCGAGGAGCGCAAATATGAAAATATCGTATTTCTCAAGCCAGGCGGTCGACGCTATCAGCGAATCCTGAATTCGATCGGCGTTTTGGCTGATCCACTCGGCGATTTGACGACCGCTCCACACGATTATCGAGAAGAGCGCCAGAGCCGCCGTCACGGTCAGGAGGACCGTCACCGCCATCGCCGCGCCCTTACCCAATTTGGAGCGCAGCGCCGTCTGCATCGGCCAGACGATCTCGATGATGAAAAACGCGAAAATCACAGGCTCCACAACGGCCTGGGCGAACTTGAACGCGGTCAGCGCAAGGAGGATTGTCACAATGATGGATGTCGTTTCGATAACGCGTCCATTGGACATGACAAACTTCTCTCTTTTGCGCGACGGCGCTCGAGCGCGTTTATTGACGGCAGCCCTACCGCAATGTCAAGATTAGGCCGGTCGCCGGTTGTTGCTGGACGAAGTCTTGGAACCGACATGACCTCGCGATAAGGGCGGCGTCTCTTGCGGGGCGCTCCAAACACTCCCCGCCGAAACACTCGAGGCGCGCCATGAAGCTTAATTTCCTGACGAAGAATCTCGACCAGCCCGACTTCATCGCGCGCGCGGTCGCCGTCACGGCGATCGGCGCGGTCGCTGTGGCGCTCGGCCTTCTTTTCTGGAGGCTTTCGGTCTTCCTGCCGCTTGTCTTCGCGACGATTGTCATTGCAGTCGCCTGGCGGGGCGCCGCGGAAAACGTTGGACGGCGCTTAGGGATTGCGCCGGGTCTTTCGCTTCTCGCGGTCGCTCTGGCGATCGCCGGGGGAGTCGCGGTGACGCTGATGGCGTTCGGGGGTCAGCTTCTCCGGCAATATGACGAAGTGGCGCTCGACGTGCCGGCCGCGATGGCGCTCATCCAGCGACTCGTCGAAGAGCATCCCTGGGGCCGCTTCGTGGAAAAATTCATCCTGGAGATGGATTACTCGAAGGCGGCGGCTCCGATCGCCCAGCATGTCGGAGCCGCGCTCGGATCGGTAGGCAACGCCCTCGCCATGACGCTGATCGCGATCATCGGCGCGGCTTATCTTTCTTCGGATCCGAAGGGTCATCTCGAAGGAGTCTTGGTCCTGACCCCGGAGCAACACCGGGAAAAAATGGCGGCGTTTCTCCACCGCTCCGGAGCCGCGCTGCGACAATGGATGGTGTTGCAATTTTATGTCGTCGCGATGAATACGGTCTTCGCTGGAGCCGCCCTATGGGCGTTCGGCGCGCCGGCGCCGCTCGCCCTTGCGACGATCAGCGGCGCGTTGGCCTTCATCCCTTATTTTGGCTCGATGATCGCACTTGTGGTCGGGGCGCTGGTCGCCTTGCCGCATGGGATCGATAGCGCCGCAGCTGCCGCACTATCAATCGGCGGCGCGAGCTTCATAGAGGGTTATTTGATTACGCCGTTTCTTCAAAGCCGCTCCTTGAGCGTGCCGGCCGTGGTGCTGCTCTTCTGCATGCTGGCGTTCGGCGCGCTTTTCGGGGCCATGGGCGTGGTGCTGGCGGTGCCGGCGACCGTCGCGCTGAGCGTCGCCTATGATGTGATCGCGAAACCTAATGGGCTGGCGTCTGCGTCGTCTTCAAAGACTTAAGCTGAACAATGTTGTCGGGCGCGAAGTTCCATAGTAAGAATGGCAATCTTCATTCAGTTGAAAAGATGGGGCGTCATGCAGAGAGCCGGCAAAGCAGTAGGGCTTCTGGTCGCAATATCGACCCTGGGGATCGCGAGTCCAAATCCGGTGTCTGCGCAGGAGGCTGGAATCGTCGCGGGAACGTTGACATGCAACGGGCGCGGCAGCATCGGCGCTATCATCGGATCGCGGCAGCGGCTCTCCTGCGTGTTTGATCCGGTGGGCGCCTCGCCTCGCCAGTCTTATTCGGCGCGGATCACACGGCTGGGTCTCGATGTCGGAATCAAGGGTCCGAGCCGTATGATCTGGACAGTGCTCGGCCCAACGAACGGACTCGCGCGCGGCGCCCTGGAGGGAACATTTGCTGGCGTCTCGGCGAATGCTTCGGTCGGCGTGGGAGGCGGCGCCAATGTGCTCGTGGGCGGCTCGCAAAACTCCATCGTGCTTCAGCCCTTGAGCGTGCAAGCCCAGACCGGTCTCAATGTCGCGGCGGGCGTCGCCGGTCTGAGGCTCACCTACCGGGGGCGTTGAGCAAAGCTTCTCCCCGGGGTTTTCAAACTCGGTCAGCGCGCGAAAATTCCCGTCCCCGCAATCACCGTCGCGACCGCGAGCAGCATCGCCGCCGCGACGGGCCACTTCCTCAAGCTGTTGTCCGCACATTCGAGGGCGACGCCGAGCCCTTCCGAAGGTTCTCCGGCCCGTTGCAGCAAAGCTGCGACGTCGCCCTCGGGCACGTTTGGCGCCTGATCGAGCCGGCGCCCGTAAGCAGCCCCCAGCGCGGCTCCGGCCAGGACGGGCCAAAGGAACTCCCAGACCAGACGATAGTCGAGCAGCGTCGCCAAGCCCGCCGGCGTTCCGGCGAATAAACAGACGGCCGGAACGCCGACCGACGCCGTGGCCACGACAAGCCATGGAGATATCGGACTTGGCGCAAATGGTTCTGCTCGACGCCTTGGCGTCTTGAGGAGACGCGCCAGGAAATGCAGCATAAGCAAGGTGGTGGCAGCCGCGGATAAAATCGAAAGAGCGCCGACGACGCCGTCCCCGAGCGGCTCTTTGATCGCCAATTTTGCAATCGCGCCGCCGGTCAGAGGCAAACCTGCAAGACTGAGGGCCAGCAAAGCGACAAGCGCTTCGATCCAGGCGCTGCGTCCTGGAACTCGCGACAGGACGACCCCCACCGCCAGAAACAGGCCGCCTTTCGCAAGTCCATGGTGCGCGGCGTAGAGGGCGGCGGCGCCCGCCGCGGCGGCGTTTCCGGCGACGAGGCCCTTGCCGAGCGTGGCGGCGACGAGGCCCATCTGACTGACGCTGGAATAGGCTAAAATCGCCTTGGCGTCACGCTGCGTCAGGCCGATCGCCACGCCGTAAAACGCTCCAATCATGCCGAACGCGACGAGGGCGTCGCCCCAAAAGGCGAGGTGGAGCCCCCAGGGAAGAAAGTGGATAAGCCCGATGACGCCCGCGTTGACGGCCGCACCGCTCAAAACCGCGGCCGCCGGGATCGACGCTGCTCGATAGCTGGAAGGCATCCAGACGTGAAACGGGACAAGACCTATTTTCGTCGCGAAGCCGGCGATCAGCAGAGCGAGCGCCACGTTCCGCCAGGGTGAGGCGGCGAGCGCGTCGACGCCATCCGAAATGAGAAGACTGTGTTCGGGCGCGCCAAGCGCGAGCGCCACGAAGGCGACAATCAGAAACGCTTCCCCCAGCAGCGCCACGAAAAAATACAGGCGCCCCACGTCCTCCATGCCTCGGGATCCGGCAATCAGTCCCAAGGCCGGCAGGCTGACCAAGGCGAAAGCGAGATAGAAACTCACGAGGTCAGCCGAGAGAAAGACGCCGATATTGCCGAGAAGGGTCAGCAGCCAGCAGGCGGCGAACCAGCCGTTCTCCATTTCCTCTCGCATGACGGCGATCGCAAAGGCGCCCCCTGCGATCCAGAGCAAGGCGCTCGCTCCCAAGAGCAGCGCGCCCGGCGGACCGAGGACGAAGACAGCCGGAAACAGCGTCTGGTCCAGCACCAGCGGGCCGGAATCGGCGGCAACTATCGCCGCGGCGAGCGCAGGAACCGGGGCCAGCGCCAGGAGCGCCGGTCTCGCTGCCCGCAGGCGCTGCGCTGCGCAGCCGGTCAGAAACACGAGCGGAGTCGCCAAGGCGATTGCAATGATCTCTGGCCCATAGGCGAAAGTGGCGAGCAGGGAAAAGAAGGAGCCAATCATCTGGGCGCCTCCATTTTCGCTGCTGGCGCGCCAACGAGCAGAAGCCTCGCGAGGTCCGGGGGGGCGAAACCCAGCAGAACGGCGAGGAGCGCCAGCGCCAACGCAAGCGCCGCGCCACTCGAGACGGAGGCGGAAGCGGCATGCGGCATTTTTCGCGCGGGCGTCAGCGCCGGCGCGATCACGCGATAGACATAGCCTGCGGCAAGCAGGCCGCCGACGACCATGATTATCGCCCAGGCCCACTGGCCGCTCTGGATTGCAGCCGTCAGCAGCAGCCATTTGGCGACGAAACCTCCACTCGGCGGCAATCCCATCAGGGAAACGCCGCCAAGGCCGAAGGCGAGAACCGCCGGGGCGGCGATCCGCCCCAACCCACGAAACTCCGCGATGCGATCATGTCCGAGCGCCTGTGCGATAAGACCTGCCGACAAAAACATCGCCGCCTTGGCGAAAGCATGCGACACAGCCTGCAAGGCGCCGCCAACCCAGGCGGAGTTCGCCTCGGCGCGTCCGCCCGCAACGAGCGGAAAAATCATGAACAAATAGCCAATCTGCGCGACGGTCGAATAGGCGACCAGCAGTTTCAGCCGCGCTTGGCGCAGCGCGAGCGCGCTGCCGACAATGATTGCTCCCGCGCCCATCGCCCCGAGAATTGGCGCGATTTCGGCGGTCATTTGCGCAGGCGCGAGATTGAGCCACAGACGAACGATCAAAAAAAACGACGCCTTGACGACGAGGGCGGAGAGCATGGCGCTCGCGGGCGGGGGAGCGCCGGCATGCGCGGGTGGGAGCCAGAGGTGCAAGGGAAAAAGCGCCGTCTTTGCGAGCAGGCCTGCGGTCATCGCGGCGAGCGCGATCCATGCCGTCGGTTCGGGGCGAATGCGCGACGAAAGGAGGCCGATATCGAGCGCGCCATAGGCGCCGTAGAGAAGCGTCGCGCCCAACAGATAAAGCGCCGATCCAAAAAGCGCGAACAGCAGATAGCGCAAGGCCGCGATGAGGGTCGTCGCCCGTCCGTCCAGGCAAACCAGCGGAACGGCGGCGAAGGTGAGCATCTCCAAAGAGACGTAGAGATTGAACAAGTCCCAACCGAGGAAGACGCCGTTGAGCGCCGCCCAAACGGCGAGCAGCAGCGTCCAGAAGGCGAAAGTCGCGCGTGTCTCGGAGGCTCCCACGGCTTGCCCGAAGGATCCCAGAGCGAACCATCCCGTGGCCGAAATGACCGCCGCCGTCGTCGCCAGCATCGCGGCAGAGAACCCATCGGCGCGCAGCGCGACGCCGAGCGGTGGACTCCACCCGCCGATGACATAGACCAGCGCTTGATTGTCCCGCCAGACGGCAAAGACGATCGCGGCCGCCAGCGCGACGCCGATCGGGGCCACAATAAGGGCCGTCAGCACGGTCCTGCGGCCGCCGAGAACAAAGCCCAGCAGCACCCCTGCAACCGGCAAGACAAGGATCGCCGGCAACAGGACGCTCGCGCTGACGGAAATCGGATTGAGGGCGATGAGCGTCAAATCGCGCCGCTCCGGTCAGAAGGGTCGCGGGGTGGATCGGCAGGGAAAAATGGGCTTTGCGTATCCCTGAAAACGCGCAGAAGAAGCGCGACGGCGAGCGCCGTGGCGGAAAAGGCCACGACGATTCCGGTAATCACCAAGGCATGCGGCACGGGATCCGCCCCGGTCCCTGCGACGGCGCCCCGGCGCGCGATGGCGCCGAAGAGAAGAAACACGCCGCCGCCCATGACATTGAAGGCGATGATTTTGCGTAAGAGATGGGGGTGCGTTACGAGCCCGTAGAGGCCCAATCCGACGAGCGCGGCGCCGCCCAGGCCGGCGAGCGTGATGGCGTTCATTGCTGTGGGTTCCTCGTTGGCGCGCCGAGCGCCAGCAATCCCAGCGCGAGGGCGATCGAAAGGGTCAGCGCCGCCTCGATGATGATAATGAGAGGCTTGGCGTAGCCTTCCGGATAAGCAAGAAAGGCCCCGGCAAGCGCGAAACCGGCAATGCCGATCGCAAGAAACAGCGCCGGCCCGCCAACGAGCGCGACGCGCAGCCAGGGGCGGTTGATCGGGGGTGCATCGACCAATCCGGCGACCATGACGAGGATCCAGATCGCCGCGAGGATCGTTCCGCCCTGGAAGGCGCCTCCCGGCTGCGTTGCGCCCGCCCAGACGAGATGCACCCCGATGATGATCCCCAGCGGCGGCAGGAGCCGGCCCAGGAAGACGAGGGCGGCGTCGGGATCGGGCGCGCCCGGGGATTCCGGCTTGCCGCCCCAGGCGGCGTCGCGGGCGAAGGACCAGACGCCGATCAGCGCCAGAACCAGCACGACCGCCTCGAGGAGCGTGTCGATCGCGCGATAGGCGAGAAGAACGCCGGTCACCGGATTGCCGAGCCCTGTCGCCCGCAGTTCCTGAAGGGCAAGCGGCGCCAAGGTCGGCGCCACAGGCGGCAGCGACAAAACGGCCGCGGCGATTCCGCCCGTCGCTAACATGCAAAGCAGCGCATAAAGGGTTTTGGATAAAATTCCGGGGCCGGAGCGCGCCGCGGCGTCGCCGTCCCCGAGCCGCGCCGCCGCGCCAATCAGCAGAGCGCCCGTAACCCCGCTGCCGATCGCCGCCTCGGTAAGGGCCACATCTACGGCTGAAAGCCGAACCCAGACGAGCGCCAGCAGCAGTCCGTAAGAGATGAACGCCACGACCGCCGTAAACGCCTCGCGCGCGAAAACCGCATAGGCGGCGACAGCCAGAGTGAGTGCGGCGAGGCAGGCGTCGAGAAGGAATGGGGCGCTCATATCTGCGACGTCTTCTCTTTCGCGAGGCGCCCGATCAATTGACTGAGCGTCGTCCCCGCCAGTTGCGCGACGACCCAAACGAGGCAAAGCTTCAGGGCGGCGAAAAAACTTTCGGCCTGCGGCGCGAGGCCGAGCACGACGAGGCCGAGTCCGAGATTGTCTGCCTTTGTGAGGGCATGCAGTCGCGTCAATGTGTCGGGAAAGCGTAGCAAAGCGACGGCGCCGGCCAGAAAGAAGAAGACGCCGCCGCTCACGCAGACAACCGAAAATACATCAATCATCGGTTTCATCGCCAGAGTCCTTTACAGGCGCGTCGCCACGCTGCGCAACGGCGGCCGCCTTGACGAAGGCGATCCCGGAGAAGGCCGCGAGCAGTGCGAGAACCAGCGCGACGTCAACTGCGCCGCGCGCGCCCCTCGTCTCGGCAAGAAGCAGCGCGGCGACGCCGCCTGTGCCGAGAAGTTGCGACGCCATCATGCGGTCCGCCTTGGTAGGCCCGCTGAGAACGCGCAACAAGCCGATCGCGGTGGTCGCGACGATGACCGCGGCGGCCGCAAGAAAGAAGCTATCCACAAGGCGGCTCCAACCCAAGGGCCTCTCGGAGCGCCGTTTCCTCCCGCGCGAGCGTTGGAACAACGGGAAGGCGCGTATCCAGGCAGTGAATGTCGAAACCACCATGACGGTCGGCGCGGACCGGCACGGACCCAGGCTGCATCGCGCCGAGCGCCGCAAAGGCGTCTTGCGCCGTTCCTTCAGGCAGGCTTGTGGAATAGGCGACGAATCCAGGGCGAAGGGGAAGCGCCGGGTCGAGCGCCCGCCGCGCCACATCGGCGCCGGCGCCGAGAGCCTGCAATGGGATGCGAAGCGCCAATCGAAGCCAGGCGCAAAAACGCGGCGGCCTGTCTGCGCAGGGCAGGAGAGTTATGCTCGCCCATGCGGAACCGGCGGCGGTAATCGTTCCGATGATGAGATCGCCGAGGGAAAGCCCCGAGACGATCATCCAGAGGCAAAGGAAGGCGATCAGCCTGGAGAAAAAGCATGTCGGGCGAAGGCGCCAGGCAAGAGGCATGACTTTTTCGCTTCCGAATGGTTGCGCGCGGGAAACCTTGCCTTGCAGCAGTGTCGCGATCAAGAAAAAAACCAGCCGGCCGCGCCTCGAAAGATAACGCTAAAAGCCTCCGCTGAAAATGTGCAGTCCGGCGCTCGGCGCGCCTTCTTCTACACAAGGGCTGCTGCTGAAAGCCGTCCATCTTGCGCCGGCGGCAAAGCGCGCTGCTGTCCCTTTGCTTCCTAAGCTCTTAATCTCTCAAGATTCATTTCGTCTCAAAGACGCGAGGGCGCCTGGCCGCTGGTTATTCCAACCGGCCAGGCCCCCACTCGCCTTACCGCCACTGCACGCAACGGCGGCGCCCGAACCCATGACGCGTGTTCCAGCGGCGGGTCCATTTGACGCATTTTTTCCCTGCCGGCGCTTCAAAGGCCGATTGCTGCACGCTCGTTAGCGCGAGCTTTTCGCCGCCGAGATCCGCCGCGTTTGAAAGAACCGCCGAAATCGACGGGGTGGAGGCAAGCAACAGCGCGCCACAGACCGCGCCAAACACGGCGAGTTTCGGGTTCCAGACCATTTTTTCCTCCCAGATCGTTTGCGTATTCGGTTGAAAGCTAATTCAAGAAGCGTGACAATAGTGATGTATAAGGCGGGGAAGTCAAGGGTAGCAGTCTTGCCTCATGAAACCTGCCGGGCGAGTGTCCCTATGAGCCTTCAACGATGTGACGGGCCTACGATATGAAGGGACGACAATGACGCGCGATCCGGTTTCGATCGACCTCGCTCTGCAGGGGGGCGGCGCGCATGGCGCGTTCACCTGGGGCGTTCTCGATCGGTTGCTCGAGGAAGACTGGCTCAAAATCGAAGGGATTTCGGGTACTTCAGCGGGCGCGATGAACGCGGCGGCGCTCATTAGCGGCTATGCGGAGGGAGGTCCCCAAACCGCCCGTGCGGCGCTCGAGCTTTTCTGGGGGCGCGTCTCCGACGCCGCGCGTCTGAGCCCTATGCAGCGCAATCCGATGGACGTGCTGCTCGGCCGCTGGACGCTGGACACGTCTCCACTTTTTGTCGCAACGGATCTGATGTCCCGGCTGTTTTCGCCTTATGACCTCAATCCCAGTGACCTCAATCCATTGCGCCGCGTTCTCGCCGACGTGGTCGATTTCGAGAGGGTCGCGGACGCCCCTATCAAGATTTTCGTCACCGCGACCTGCGTCGCCACCGGGCGCCCCCGCGTGTTCCGAAACGCCGACGTCACGCCCGACGCGCTACTTGCTTCGGCCTGCCTTCCGACCATCTTCCAGGCGGTCGAGATCGAGGGCGAACTTTACTGGGATGGCGGGTACTCCGGCAATCCGACGATTACGCCGCTCGTGCGTGAATGCCGGTCGCGAGACACGATTCTGGTCCAGATCAATCCGATCGAGCGCAGGGAGAGACCGCGCTCGGCAACCGAGATCGCCAATCGCCTCAATGAAGTCTCGTTCAACGCCGTTCTTCTCAAAGAGCTTCGAATGATTGCGCTCCTGCGCCAGGCCGCGGACCCCGGCGACCGGGAAGGCGCCCAATGGGCGGGTATGCGCATGCATCGCATTTCAACCGAGATGATGGCGTCGCTCAGCGCCTCCTCCAAACTCCTCGCCGAGTGGAAGTTCCTATGTATGCTGCGTGACGAGGGACGCCGCGCCGCCGACGCCTTTCTCGATCTTCACGGCGAAAGCCTGGGCAAGCATTCGACGCTCGACTTCGACGCTTTTCTGGAAGGGATGTAGCGCAATGGGTCTCCTCGGAATTCTCCTTGGCCTCGGCGCTCTCATCTGGCTCGCTTACCGCGGGTGGAGCGTCTTGTTGCTCGCTCCCGTGGCGGCGCTTGTCGCCGTCGGCTTCGCGCGCGAGCCGCTGCTCGCGCATTGGACCATCACCTTCATGAATGGCGCAGCGCGCTTCGTGGCGCAATTCTTCCCGATCTTTCTCCTGGGTGCGCTATTTGGAAAGCTGATGGACGACAGCGGGTCAGTCAGGGCAATAGCGAATTTCATGGCCGAAAGGCTGGGGCCCCGCCGGGCGATCCTTTCGGTCGTGCTCGCCGGCGCGTTCGTCACCTATGGCGGAGTTAGTCTCTTTGTCGCCTTCTTCGTGCTGGCGCCAATGGCGCAGGAGCTGTTCCGCAAGGCGGGCACGCCACGTCGCCTTGCCCCCGCAGCGATTGCGCTCGGCACATCCACTTTTACGATGTCGGCCTTGCCCGGAACGCCGGCCATTCAAAACGCAATTCCGATGCCGTTTTTCGGCACGACAGCCTTCGCCGCGCCAGGCCTGGGCGTGATGGCGGCTCTCATCATGTTCGGTTTTGGCATGTGGTGGCTGGCGCGCGCGGAACGCGCGGCGCGCCGCCGCGGCGAAGGGTATGGCGACGAGCCCAGCGTCGTCGTCGACGCGGCGGAAGATCAGATCATCCGCGAGCGCGCGGCGGTTGCCCGCGAATTTGACCTCGCGGAGATTCCGCACGGCCATCGGCAGGGGAACCCCACTATTTTCATCGCCGCAATTCCTCTTCTGGTCGTCGTAGGCATCAATCTCGTGATGTCGCTCCGCGTCATTCCGGGCCTCGACGACTCGTTTCTTTCAGAGGAGCGTTGGGGACCGACGACGCTTGCCGCCGTCGGCGGCGTCTGGTCGGTCATCGTGGCGCTCGCGGCCGCCATCGTCACGCTGATTGTATTGAATCGGCGGCGCC
The DNA here is from genome assembly GCA_003963405.1 of Hyphomicrobiales bacterium. Taxonomy (GTDB): domain Bacteria; phylum Pseudomonadota; class Alphaproteobacteria; order Rhizobiales; family Beijerinckiaceae; genus Methylocystis. The sequence continues at coordinate 42,408 of RXIY01000014.1, read as the reverse complement.
TGACCCAAATACGCGAAAGCGTCGACGCCGGCGTCACGGCGTCGGTGTTGCCCCTGATGAGCGTCGCCAGTCTGGTTGGATTCGGCGCTGTGGTCGCAGCCTTGCCGGCCTTTGCAGCCGTACGCAGCTGGGTCCTTTCGATCGAGGGCGGTCCGCTTGTCTCGCTCGCCATCGCGACCAATGTGCTGGCGTCGCTGACCGGGTCGGCGTCGGGCGGTCTCACCATCGCTCTGGATACGCTGGGCGAGACGTACCTGCGTCTTGCCGAACAAAAGGGCATAGACCCGGCGCTTTTGCATCGCGTCGCAGTCATTGGCGCCGGAACGCTCGACAGTCTCCCGCATAACGGCGCCGTTGTGACATTGCTGGCCGTCTGCGGCTGCACGCACAAGGAAAGTTACCTTGATATTGTGGTTGTCGCCATTGTGGGAGCCATTCTCGCGCTCGTCGCCGTCATCGCACTGGGATCGACGGTCGGCTCATTCTAATGCTCGGCGTCATCGACCTTGTAAAGTCCTCTCTCAGAACGTCTCGCATCAAGCGCGGCAACCCGCGCGTTAAAAGCGGGCTGCCAGCGTTTCTCATGCTGCGCAGAGGAAAATCCTGATCGCCCCGAGAAAAAAGCGGTTTATGGCCAAGGACCCTTATCGGATTCATACGCGTCGTTGGCGCGCGCGATCTCGGCATTGCGCGTCGTCGGCGACCAGCCGCCGCCGAGCGCCTGATAGAGGCTGACGGCGGATTGAAAATAAGCCAGGCGCGCCAGCGTGAGATTGAATTCATACTGAAAGAAGGTTGTTTGAACGGTCGATAGCGTGATCACGTCGATCGTTCCTTCGAGAAGTTGCGCCTGTGCGGCGTCGAGGGCGATTCTTGACATGGCGACCGCTTCGACGCCGATTTTCACGCTCTTGGCGGTTTCATTCATGGCGATGAGGGCGCTTTCCGTATCGCCCAGCGCCGCCAGGATTCGCTGTCGATAGAACGCCGCGGCTTCTGCGTAGCGTCCCTGCTCGAATTGGTACTGGCCCTGCAAGTTGAAGCCGTCGAACAGAGGTTGAGCGAGATTCGAGCCGATCTCCCAAGCGATCGCTTCAGGTCGCAGGAGATTGCGCAGTACAATGCTCTGCACCCCATATCGCCCATTGAGCGTGATCGAGGGAAAGAACGCTGCCCGCGCGCGCAGCACGGAAAATTCTCGCGAGGCGAGAATGGCCTCGGCTTCCGCCACGTCGGGCCGTCGCAGGAGAACTTCCGAAGGCAAGCCCGGGTCAAGCCGCGGATACTTCAGAGCATTCAGCGAGCCGCCTCTGACTTCGAGCGTTTCCGGCGTTTGGCCCAGCAGGACGGCCAGAGTGACCTTGGTTTGCCGCAGGGTCTGTTCGAGCGGCGGAATTGTGGCCTTCTGGCCGGCGAGAACGGCCGCCTGCTGGCCGTAATCCAGCATGGTGGCCGCACCCTTTTCCAGCCGGGCTGTGATGGCGCCGAGCACGCGCTCGGCGATCCGCACGTTTTCATGCGCGATCCGCAGTTGATCCTGCGCCGCCAGAACCTGAAAATACGCGTTCATTACTGCCGCGAGGGTGGCGATCTCGACAACGTCCCGATCGAAGCGCGAGGCGTTCGCAAGGAGCCGCGCCGCATTGGACGCATTCTGGTTCTTGCCCCAGAAGTCGATCTCGTAGCTTGCATTCAAGCCCAGCGTAAAAAGATTGGTGCGGGTTGCGCTGAATGTCGAAAGATTGTCGGCGAGCGTCGCCGCGTCGCGCTGGCCGGCGCCTCGGAAAACCTCCTGCGCAGGATTGAAATTTGGCGTGTCGCTGGTTCGCGTCCCTGGGATTTGCACTCGCTGTGCGCCCGCGCCCAAATTGACCGACGGCCAGAGAGCGGCGCTGGCGATGCGCGCGTTGGCGTCGGCCTGGTCGATGCGCGCCATGGCGGCGGCGATGGCAAGATTGTCTTCCAGCGCCCGCGTAGTCAGTTCGGCCAGCTCCGTGGAGCCGAATTTGACGGCGAAATCGGGTCCGCGCGGAATGGGCCGCGCCGATTTTGGTTTGACTTCGAGAAAACGCTCCGGCGGAACGACGCTTATGTCCGGCTTTTCCCAGTCCAGACTGCAGCTGGAAAGGGCGAGCGCCCCGAGGAAGGTCGCGGGGGCGAGTGCGCCAAGCCGATTCGACGCCGTGGTTCGCACTTTCTTCCCTGCGCGCGCTTTTCCCGCCGGCTAACGCCGTCAGGTCGTCCCTCGGTATTTAATGGCTCTTGATAGGAAGGTGACGGTTGGGGTGCGCTTGCTGTGGCGTTATCCACAGGAAATCGTCCCGTTTCAGGTTGTTTACGGGAGACGATGTGTTTTTTTGCTCTACGGGCTTGCAGGGCAAGAGTCGTGCAGTGGGATGAAACATTGGCTCTCGTAAGGCGACTGACGGCGACTTTTCCCTGGCGCCGGGCGCTTTGGACAGCGCCGGCGCTGTTCATGTCCCTTTCAGGATGCGGCCGTGACCAGGGACAGGAGGCGGGGGAGCCCCGACCTGTGCGCGCCGTCGTCATCGAGAAAAGCAAACTCGGCGAGACCGTGGAGCTAACCGGCAGCATTCAGCCTGAAACCGAGGCCGCTCTTTCTTTTCGAATTGGCGGACGGATGGTCGAGCGCTTCGTGGGCGCCGGCGACACTGTCAAGGCCGGTCAGTTGCTGGCGAGGCTCGATCCCCAGAATGAGCAGAACGCGCTCCGCTCGGCCCAGGCGCGGCTGACCGCAGCGCAGGGGCGCTTGCGCGAGGCGCGCAATGTTTTCGCGCGCGAGCAATCGCTTCTCGAGCGCCGCTACACGACGAAGACCCAATATGACCAGGCGCTGACAGCGGTCGAAACCGCGAAATCGGACATAGAGGACGCGACGGCGCAACTCAAGATAGCTCAGGACAATGTGAGTTTTACCGAGCTGAGGTCGGATTTTCCGGGAACGATCGTTGGGCGCGCTGCGGAGGCTGGCGAAGTGGTTCAGCCGGGCCAGGTGATCTTCCGCCTCGCCCGCACGGGCGGATGGGACGCCGTCTTCGACGCGCCAGCGCGTATTTTGCGCGACGCGCCGCGTGACGCGCGGGTCGATCTGGCGCTGACCGATGACCGCCGCGTGACCGCCGTCGGCCGGGTTCGTCAGGTGGACCCACAGGCGGACCCGACGACGCGCACCTTCCGCGTCCGGGTGACGATTCAGTCGCCGCCTCCTGAAATGCGCCTTGGCGCCACCGTCTCGGGGCGCGTCCGGTTGGATGCGACGGCGGCGATCGCGATACCGGCGGCCGCTCTGACCGAGAGCGACGGGCGGCCGAGCGTCTGGATCGTCGATCCCGGGACAATGACCGTTGCGCTCCGCAATGTGAAAGTCGCGCGGTTCACCAGAGACGCGGCCGTCGTCACGGAGGGATTGAAGCCGGAAGACACCATTGTCACGGCTGGCGTTCAGGCGCTCCACCCCGGCCAGAAGGTCCGGTTGCTGGAGGCGGGACCGTGAGCAGCCTCAATCTCTCCGCCTGGGCGCTCAGACACCGCTCCTTCATGGTCTATTGCATGATCGCGGTCGTCATAGCCGGACTGAATTCCTATTTCAGCCTGGGGCGTGACGAAGATCCCAATTTCACATTTCGCACGATGGTGGTCCAGGCGTTTTGGCCGGGCGCGACAATCGACGACACGCTCAAACAGGTGACGGAGCGCATAGAGCGCAAACTGCAGGAGACGACGAGCCTCGATTTCGTGCGCAGTTATACGACAGCCGGATCGACCACCATTTTCGTCAATCTGAAAGGCGCCACGCCTCCCTCGGAAGTCCCCGACATCTGGTATCAGGTGCGCAAGAACATCGGGGACATCCGCCACACGCTGCCCGCCGGCGTCGTCGGCCCTGGTTTCAACGACGACTTCGGCGACACGTTCGGCATTATCTATGGGTTCACGGCCGACGGTTTTTCGCAGCGCGAATTGCGTGACTACGTCGAGAAAGTCCGCTCGCGTCTCCTCGCGGTCCCCGACGTGTCGAAAGTCGAGGTGCTGGGCGCGCAGGAAGAAAAAATCTTCATTGAATTTTCCACCAGGCATCTGGCGGGGCTCGGGATCGACCGCGCGCAATTGATCAGGACGCTGCAGGAACAGAACGCGGTCAGTCCTTCCGGCGTCGTTCAGACCGAAGACGAAAAACTTTCCTTGCGCGTTTCCGGCGGTTTCGATTCCGAAAAAGACATTCTCGACATCAATATCTCCGCCAATGGTCGCCTCGTGAGGCTGCGAGACATCGTAGAAATACGGAGCGGCTTCGCTGATCCGCCGCAATCGATGTTCCGCGTAAACGGGCGTCCGGCGATCGGGCTCGCCGTCGCCATGCGACCCGGCGGCGACGTGCTCTCGCTGGGCAAGAACATCGCCCAGGCTATGAAGGAGGCGACCACGGATCTGCCGGTCGGGATCGAGCCAATCCTCGTCGCCAATCAGCCACAGATCGTGGAACATGCAATCGGCGACTTCATGACCTCGCTATGGCAGGCGATCGCAATCATCATGGCGGTCAGTTTCGTGAGCCTTGGCGTTCGCGCCGGCGCTGTTGTCGCCATCTCCATCCCGCTGACGCTCGCCATCGTTTTTCCGATCATGACGATGGCGGGGATCGATCTGCAACGGATTTCGCTCGGCGCGCTGATCATCGCGCTGGGACTGCTGGTCGATGACGCCATGACGACCGTGGACGTGATGACCTCGCGGCTGGCGCTCGGCGACGACAAGGAGACAGCGGCGAGTTACGCCTATAACAGCGTCGCCATGGCAATGCTGACGGGTTCTTTCGTCTCCGCCGCCGGCTTCGTGCCGATCGGCCTCGCCAAGAGCTCTGCCGGCGAATATACATTTTCGATCTTCGCTGTCGTGTCGATCGCGCTGATCGTTTCCTGGTTCGTCGCGGTCCTCTTTACCCCTCTCGTCGGCGTTTTTCTGCTCGCCAAGCCGGACAAGCCCGTCACCGAGCAGGAGGGGCGCGTGTTGCAGGCCTTTCGCAGGCTGCTGGTCTCCGCCATGCGGGCGCGCTGGGTCACGATCGGCGCGACGCTCGCCTGTTTTGTTGTCGCCCTTTTGGTCTCGCCGCTGGTTCCACGGCAATTCTTTCCTGCCTCGGACCGGCCGGAACTCGTCGTCGATCTCTCCCTCCGTCAGAACGCGTCGATATATGCAAGCCAGGAGGTCTCGGAGCGACTGGATAAAATTTTAAAGGGCGACCCCGACGTGGCGAGCTGGAGCGCCTATGTCGGCCGCGGCGCGATTCGCTTCTACCTCCCACTCAACGTCCAGCTGGCGCATGATTTTTTCTCGCAGTTCGTGATCATTGCGAAAGACGTCGATGCGCGCGAGCGCTTGCACAGAAAATTGGAGACCGCGCTCGCCGAGGGCTTCCCCGGGCTCGTGACGCGAATTGCGCCGCTCGAACTTGGTCCTCCCGTGGGGTGGCCGGTTCAATATCGCGTGAGCGGGCCAGACGTCGAAAAGGTGCGGGATATCGCGCTCAGACTCGCCACGAAGATGGGCGAGAACCCGACGGTGACGCGGATCAATTTCGACTGGATCGAGCCAACCCGAGCGGTTCATGTGAAAGTCGATCAGGATCAGGCGCGGCTACTCGGATTGAGTTCGCAAGCCGTGGCCAGCGCTCTGCAAGGCGTTGCGACCGGCCAGACAATCACGCAAGTTCGCGACGACATCTATCTCGTCGACATCGTCGCGCGCGCGGCCGAAGAGCAGAGAATGTCGCTCGATGCGCTGCAATCCCTGCAGCTGCCGCTGCCGAACGGCGGCGTCGCGCCCCTGAGCCAGCTTGCGACCTTGGAATTCAGGCAGGAAAGCCCGCTCATCTGGCGTCGTAACCGCACGCCGACGCTGACCGTGCAGGCAGACCCTGCAACGGGCCTGACCGCGGAAACCGCCGTCTCATCGCTGGCGACCTCGGTCGCCGAGTTGAACGCCAGCCTGCCGGCCGGCTACCGGATCGACACGGGCGGAACGGTCGAGGAAAGCGCGAAATCGCAAGGGTCGGTCTTTGCGCGCGTGCCGCTGATGCTATTCCTGATGACGACGTTTCTGATGATCCAGCTCCAGAGCTTCAGCCGGATGTTCCTCGTCCTGTCGATCGTGCCCATGGGATTGATCGGCATCATCGCCGCGCTGCTCATTTTCGGAAAGCCGCTCGGTTTCGTGGCGATCCTAGGCATCCTGTCGTTGCTCGGCATGATCGCGCGCAACGCCGTAATCCTCGTGGAGCAGATCGAGATCGAACGGCGCGAACAGCCGGATCAGTGGAAGGCCGTCGTTGACGCAACGATTTCGCGGTTCAGGCCGATCGTGCTCACGGCGGTCTCCACGGTGCTCGGCCTCATCCCCATTGCGCCAACGGTATTCTGGGGGCCGATGGCCTTCGCCGTCATGGGCGGCCTGCTCGTCGCCACGGTTCTCACCCTGATTGTCACGCCGGCGCTCTACGTCCTGTGGTTTGGGATCCGAGAGCCAGCCTGACCAAAACGCCGTGGCGTGTGACTTTTAGTAAAGCTCAGAGACGAATCGGAAGTCCTTGAGACTGGCGAGGTCATCATATTCGAACTCAGTCGAACGCTCTGGCAGAAAGGCTTTTTCGCGCTCGATTTTCTCGTAGGGAATGGCGTCGAGAAGATGGCGAATGCAGTTCAATCGGGCGCGTCGCTTATCGTCCGATCGAACGATGGTCCAGGGCGCATATTTCTTGTCGGTCGCCTCCAGCATCATGTCTCTCGCCCGGGAATATTCATACCAGCGGCCGCGCGAACACAGGTCCGTCGGGCTCAGCTTCCACTGTCGCAGCGGGTCGTCGATGCGCGCCTCGAACCGCCGCTTCTGTTCCGCCTCGCTCACCTCCAGCCAGAATTTGATCAAGACGACACCGTCGTCGACGATAAAGAGTTCGAACTCGGGACAGACTTCCAAAAAACGACGGTGCTGGCTTTCCGTGCAGAACCCCATGACATATTCAACGCCAGCGCGATTATACCAACTGCGGTCGAAGATCACGATTTCGCCAGCCGCCGGGAATCGCGCGATATAACGCTGGAAGTAAAGCTGTGTCTTTTCGCGATCTGAAGGAGCCGGCAGAGCGACGACCTGGAAAACACGCGGACTCACCCTTTCCGTGATCGCCTTGATGACGCCGCCTTTCCCAGCGGCGTCGCGACCCTCGAAGACCACAATCACGCGCAAGCCTTTGTGCCGGACCCAATCCTGAAGGGCGCAAAGCTCGATTTGCAGTTTCCGCAGTTCTGTCTCGTAGTCCTTGCGCTTCATTTGCGCGCGTCCTCCGCGTCACACCGATCTCTCGGAGGTCTCTAACATTGTCGTTGCACGCCGCCGGAATCCGGCGCTCCGCTCTCTGCCCGCCGCCGCATCCAGAGAATCGATTATTCGCCACGCGTGGTGGAGCGCCTTATCGGCCCATTGGAGGGCCAGCAACGCCTCGTTTGCGGCCGCAGCGGCGGTCTGCTGGCGAGCGACCGACTCGAGAATTCTTTCTCTGAGCGCCATTCGCTCCTCCGCCAGTTGCCGCGCCGCGGCGTCGACGGCCTGCAAAACCGGGCCGCTGACGACATCCGCAGGCGTTTTCTGCGCCTCGAGCCATGCACTCAGGGCCTGGGCGCCCGCGGCAGTGGCTGAAGCCGGCGTCGCCAGAACGATCGCTCTTTCGCTGAGGTCGTGATGCAACCGCTTGAGGTGGTCGATCGCGTGGCAAAGACGAACCAGGCGCGGCTCCATGTCGGCGATATCGAGTGTTTCCAGAGACAGCGACTCGAGGAAATGGTCGATCTTGCGCACCGAGTCCTCAGGCGGTTGGTAGGCGGTCTGTTCGCCGGCGAGCCGCCGACGCACGGCGTCCACTGCGCCCCTGGAAACCTCGAGCAGCGCCCGCCAGACCGCTTCCAGCGCAACAGGCCCGCCGGCTTCCGCAAGCGCCGGCTCCAGGCGGCTCACGGCCGACTCTTCTCCCTTACCGGACAGCTCGATGATGAACCTCGAATAGGCGTCGAGCCAGGGGAAGAAGACGGCGACGCCCATTAATTTGAACAGGCTGCTGAAAGCGGCGACGGCGAGAACGCCGTCATAGTCGTCCAAGCCGGAGACGACCCAGGTGGCGGCTTTGGCGAGCGGAGACAGGAGCAACATCCCCAGGACGCCGACCACGACGCTGAAAATAATATGCGCCAAGGCCGAGCGCCGCACCGCGAGGCCGCCGCTCATTGCCCCGAGCGCCGCGCTGGTCGCCGCGGTGCCGATGCTTTGCCCCACCACCATGGCGCAGGCTTGGTGAAAATCGAGGCTTCCCGCATGCAGAGCGACCAGGGTCGCCGCCGCTGCGGCGCTGGAGCTCTGCATGACGACCGTCATGACGAGCCCGAGACCGGCGAGAAGCCATTTGGCGGCCCATCCGTCGCCGACAAAGGAATCGATGTTCCAGGCGACGTTTCCCATCCCGTTCTGTAGATAATCCAGCCCGACGAAGATGAGCCCAAAGCCGGCAAGGATGGCGCCGCCCGCGCGCCACCGGCCCTTGGCGACCAACCAGAGAAAGGCGCCGATGCCGATGATGGGCATTGCAAAGGCGGATATTTGCACCCGGAAACCGAAGAACGCCACCATCCAGGGCGTCGTTGTGGTGCCGAATGTCGCGCCGATAAGCACGCCGATCGCTTGGGGAAAGCTGACCAGGCCGGCGCTGACAAAGCCGATGACGGTGAGGACCGTCGCGCTCGAAGATTGAATGAGCGCCGTAAACACCGCTCCAAAGACGACCGCGCTCAAACGACCGCGAACAAGGGTTTGGAGGGAGCGCCTGAGCGAGTCGCCGGCAAGTCCCTTCAGGCCTTCGGTAAGATGGTGAATCCCCAGCAGGAACAAGCCGAGCCCGCCCAGGATAGTCATGAAGGAGGAAGTATCCATTTCGGCGGCTCGGGTTCATCAAGCAACAAATCAAGGGGTTTTGTTCACTTTACTAGTTTCGCCAACTCTGACAAGTTCACGCTCGAACGGAGGCTTGATCAGTGAGCGACCAACAGCTTTACTCGCCGGAGAATTGGCACGCGCTCCAGTTTCAAGAAGCGCTTCGCCGTCTGGACAGCGACCCCTCGCGTGGCCTCTCCTCCAGCGAGGCGGCCCGGCGGCTCGGGGAGTACGGGCGCAACCGCTTGCCCGAAGGCGCCAAGCGCGGGCCGTGGATGCGGTTTTTTCATCAATTTGATAATATTCTGGTTTATATCCTCCTCGCGGCCGGCTTCGTAAAGCTGATGCTCGGTCTTTGGCTCGACGCCTCGATCATCACCGGCGTCGTGATCATCAACGCGGCGCTCGGTTTTCTCCAGGAAGGAAAGGCCGAGAAGGCGCTCGAGTCGATCCGCAACATGCTCTCCTCCGATGCACGTGCGCTCCGCGACGGCGAGCCTCGCGTGGTTGCGGCTGACGAACTCGTTCCAGGCGACATCGTGCTGCTGGAGTCTGGCGATCGTATCCCTGCGGATTTGAGGTTGGTCGACGTCAAGAATCTCCGGGCCGACGAAGCGGCTCTCACCGGCGAATCCGTGCCGGCCGACAAGACGACGGAGGCTGTTGCCGAAAATGCGACGGTCGGCGACCGCGACGACATGGCGTTTTCCGGGACCCTGGTCGTATCAGGCCGCGCCATCGGCGTGGTCGTTGCGACGGGGGCGCAAACCGAACTCGGCCGGATCAACCAGATGCTCGCCGCCGTGGATGCGCTCGAAACGCCGTTGCTCCGGCAGATCAAGGATTTCGGCCATACAATCGCGAAAGTGATCGGATTCGTCAGCGTCGCGGTTTTCGCCTATGGGCGCTGGGTTCGCGATCTTCCTTTCGTCGAAGCTTTCCAGGCGGTTGTCGGCATTGCGGTCTCTGTCATTCCGGAAGGCCTCCCCGCGCTGATCACGATCACGCTGGCGATTGGCGTGCAGCGCATGGCGCAGCGCCACGCGATCATCCGTCGGTTGCCCGCGGTCGAAACGCTGGGATCAGTGTCGCGCATCTGTTCCGACAAAACCGGCACCCTGACCTTGATGGAGATGATGGTCGCCTCGGCAGTCACGGCCGACGCGAATTACCGTGTGACGGGCGATGGCTATGCGAGCGATGGTCAAATTCTCGTCGACGGCGAACCCGCCGCCAGCGCCGCCGCGCTGCAGCAGATGGGAATGGTCTCGGCGCTGTGCAACGATTCCGAGTTGCGCGAGATCGACGGAGTATGGAAGGCGGAAGGCGACCCGACCGAGGCGGCGCTTTATCCCTTCGCAATAAAACTCGGGTTGGACCGCGGCGCCGAACGACAAAAGCTTCCTCGCATCGACGCGATTCCCTTCGAGTCGGAGCACAAATTCATGGCGACCCTGCACGAAGGAGGGGACGGTGACCGCCTCCTCTTCGTCAAGGGCGCGCCGGAAGTCATTCTCGCCCATTGCGATCGCCAAGAGACAGAAAAAGGCTTCGAGCCCCTGCGGCGCGACTACTGGGAGGCTGCCGCCGATCGACTGGCCGCGCAGGGCGAACGCGTCCTCGCTCTTGCCGGTTTGCGCGATCCATCCTTTGAAAAAGCAGGCCTTGGCCCAGGAGATCTGCCGAAGACCCTGGTGCTGTATGGCATTGTGGGTCTCATGGATCCGCCCCGCAAGGAGGCCGTGGAAGCGGTTGCCGAATGTCACAACGGCGGCATTCGCGTCACCATGATCACGGGCGACCACAAGATTACCGCCGCGGCAATCGCCAAACTGCTCGGCATTGGCGACGGCAGGACCGCAGTCGCGGGGACCGAAATCGAAGCGATGAACGACGGTGCACTACAGGAGGCCGTCAAAGACGTCGATGTTTTCGCGCGCGCCAGTCCCGAACATAAACTGCGTCTGGTCAAGGCCATTCAGGCCAATGGTCAGGTGGTGGCGATGACGGGAGATGGCGTCAATGACGCTCCGGCGCTCAAGCGCGCCGATATTGGCGTCGCCATGGGGATCAAGGGCACGGAAGTGACGAAAGAGGCGGCTGCGATGGTGCTGGCCGACGACAATTTCGCGTCGATAACGGCAGCCGTGCGCGAAGGAAGGACAGTATACAACAATATCGAGAAAGCGCTCTTATTCATGCTGCCGACCAACGTCGCGCAGGCGCTTGTGATCCTTGTCGCGATCGTCGCCGGCTTCATGTTGCCGATCACCGCGCCCCAGATCCTGTGGGTCAATATGGTGACGTCGGTCGCGCTCGGGCTTGTGATCTCCTTCGAACCTCACGAATGCGACGTCATGCGGCGGGCGCCGCGCGCCGTCTCGCGCCCGATACTGGACGGCTTTGCAGTATGGCGGGTGATCTTTATCGGCGTTGCGCTCCTAGTTCTCACGCTTGCGGCGTTCTTCTGGATGAAATCCCTCCACGCATCGGATGAACTGGCGCGCACGGTCGCCGTCAATACATTGGTCGTCGGTCAGATTTTCTATTTGCTCAACAGCCGGTTCAAGACGGAATCCTCCCTGTCTCTCTCGGCGCATCTCGGAAATCGTTATCTGCCGCTCGGAATCGCCGCGGTCGTGATTCTACAACTTCTTTTCACCTACGCGCCCCCGTTGCAGCGTCTCTTCGGCACGCAATCGGTGCCCATGAATGTCTGGCCTTGGCTGTTTCTTGGCGGTCTCGTCTTCTTCCTTACCGTCGAAGCGGAGAAGTTCCTTGTCCGCGCCTTTGGTCTTGTCGGCGTGCGAGGCGGTAAGCAACAGGCCGGGACCGTTTCGGTGACGCGGGCGCCTTCGGCCCCTGCTCACGCCGTGGCGTCTGGGTCGGAGGCGTGGCAGGCGTGGGCCGGCGCTCTTGCGGTCGCCGCGCTGATTGGCGGCGAGATCTTCGTTTTCTTCCGCGCTGCGCCAGATCAGCCGCTTTCATCCGTCGCGGCCCCCAGCCACTTGTCGTCACAGGCGGTCCTCTCCGCCGCGCGGCCCACGGATACCCGCGCGCCCGTCGACGTCTTTGCGTCGACGTCGGGCACGATCATCGCCATTCTTTGTGAGGAGGGCGCCGCGGTGAAGGCCGGTGAAATATGCGCCAAGCTCGATCCCGCCTCCTTTAGGGAAGCCATCGTGCGCGAGAAAGACGCGCTTGCGAAGGCTTTGCAACGACAACAGGCGAGCGCGGCGGTCGTCGCTGCGGCTACAGCGGACGTCGAGCGCAAACGACGTGCGCAAGGTCGAGTTCCCGCGCGACCGGCGCTAGAGAAAGCGCGGGCCGTCTTGGAGCGAGCCACAGCGCGAGCAGAGACCGACAAAGCTGCGGTCGAACAGGCGAGGGCTGCTTTGGCGACGGCGGAAAGGTCCCTCGCGCAAGTCGACATTGTTGCGCCCATCCCCGGCACGATCTCGTCAGTCGGGAGCGTGGGTGCGACGGTCGAGCCTGGCAAACCGCCGGCGGCTTTCTCAATCGCACCGGACTCTCCGCACGAAAGTAAGGGAGATTCGCTGCCCGACAGTTCTGCCGCCCCGTAGAGAAGCTTTTCAGAAGTTAAAGACTTGCAGGGCTGGTGAAATTCGCCACAAGCTGAAAAGGTGTGTTGACGCATGACCGAGATCGACTCCTCTGACCCGAGACCTGCAAATCGTCCGCGGGGGATTATGCCCTGGCTCGGCGCGCGCTTGCCTTATCTTGTCGTCCTGATCATGGCGCTGCTGGGCGTGGCTTACACCAGCATGTCCGGCAGGCCCCTTTACGGATATTGGGAGTTCCTGGCGATCGCGATCGGTGTGGCCTGTGTCGCCATCGGTTGGCGCAGGACGGCTGACAAGGCCGCGCGCAGGCAACTCCTGATTACGCAGTCCCTGCATTGGCTGGCCTTCCTGATCGCAATGAGCATTCTGCTGCTGCCATCGGTGAATACGTTTCTCAATGGGCCGGCGACGGGCCTCGCGCTCATGTTGCTGCTCGCGCTCGGAACATTCGTCGCGGGCGTCCATGTCGCCGCAGAAATTGCCGTGCTGGGCATTGTGCTTGCGCTGACGGTCCCAGCGTTGGCGTGGCTCAAACAATCTGCGCTGATGTTGGTGCTGATCGGGCTTGTCATCGGCGGCTTCGCCGTGGCGTTCCGTCCCCAGCGACCGAACGGCGATTGATGCCCTGGAAATGCAGGCGAAGGCGCTGCGCTTGGTTGGCGCCGGGCGTCGCCGTGCTGGTCGGCGTTGCGTTGGGCGGCTGCGCTGCGCCCATTGGCATGCTTGAGCCGGCGCCGGTTCCGGCGCCCGACGCGACGCATCTCGACATTCTGGTCGCTACGACGCGCGCTGCGTCGACGGACGCCGGCGTTCTTTTTTCGGGAGAACGAGGCGAAGCGTCGCTTGCAAGTTTCGTCGTGTCGATCCCGTCAGATGAACGCCGGCAGATCGGTCAGGTTCAGTGGCCGCGGACGCTGCCGCCTGACCCCAACACCGAATTCGCCACGCTCGACATAAAGCGGCTTTCTGGATCCCGGCAGTTCGAGAGCTGGCTGGGGCGGCATGCCGACAAAAATCGTCGTGTCCTGGTGTTCGTGCATGGATTCAACACGAGGTTCGAAACCGCCCTTTTTAGCTTTGCGCAGATATTCCACGACTCGGGGGCGCAAGCGGCTCCGATATTATTTAGTTGGCCGTCTCGTGGCGGCGTTTTCAACTACGTTTACGATCGCGAGAGCGCCGCCTTCTCGCGGGACGCGTTGGAGAAATTGCTGCGACGGCTCGCGGCGAGCCCGGACGTTAGAGAAATAACCGTGCTGGCGCATTCAATGGGCGCCTGGCTCACCATGGAATCGCTGCGCCAGATGGCGATACGTGACGGCCGCCTGCCCGGTAAAGTCCAGAACGTCATCCTCGCCTCGCCGGATTTGGACGTCGATGTGTTTCGCGCGCAATTCAGGAGCTTTGGAGAGAAGCGCCCGAGCATTGTCGTATTTTTGTCTCGGCAGGATCGCGCGCTTCAGCTGTCGCGCGGCATTGGCGGGAATGTCGAGCGGCTTGGGGCCATCGACCCGTCCGAGCAGCCATGGATCGGCGAAAAAGGCGTGGAGGTGGTCGATTTGAGCGACACAGCGGGGGCCGATCCGCTGCGCCACAGCAAGTTCGCTCAAAACCCGGATGTGGTCCGTTTTCTTGGGGAGGAATTGATCAATGGAGCCTCCCGCGCGCCGCCAACGGGTTTCGGAGAGCGCATGGGAGAACTTTCGACGGGCGTCGTGCAAGGCGTAGGGGGCGTGGCCGGCATCGCCGTCAACGCTCCGATCGCGATTGTCGATCCTGATTTTCGTCGCGCTTATGCGGATCGGCTTCAGCAATTTCGGGAGGCGGTCAACAGTGCGGTTGCCTCTGGCCCCGATCGGTGACACTCTATTTTGCAGCTATCTTTTTTGCATTGGCGAAAATCGGAAAGTCGCTCACGTCCGAGACGCAATCCCTAAACCGCCTGATGAGGTCAGCGAACAGGAGGCAGCAATGACCACGATCCCCCGTCGTGCATTCCTTGGGTTTCTGGGCGGAGCCACGCTTGCGGCGGCCGGGGTCTCCCTGACGCCGACGGCTGTCATCGCCGCTCCCTTCCCAGTCGACGCTGATCCCTCGTCTATGCTCAACTCTCCCATCGAGGAGGCGGCCGTTCGTACGACTTGCTGGTGGCACAGGGGCCGGCGTGTCTGTTCCCGTCGGCCCGTGCGTCGCGTTTGCTGGTGGCGCGGCGGGCGACGAGTTTGCGCATGGCGGTAGCACGCCTCCGCTATTAATGAGTTCTGTTGAATCTGTAATGAACAGAGATGTGCGCATCTCGCCCTCGAGGCGAGGTGGTGGGGATTAATTGCGCTCCCTTCAAACCATGTGCAAAAGCGGGGGAATCAAAAACGCCCCGCGCTTACCTCCGGCGTCGGGGCGTTCTGCCGCCAGCGTTTCCGCCGACGAGGAAAAGCATAGCCATCTCGCATGACCGAAACGTGACTTGTCTGGGCAGACCGAATGGCGGCGAAACGGCCGCTACTTTTTGGAGGTCTCGTTTTTCTGGCTGGCAGGATGGCTGCGCGCTGCGCCCGGCGCAAATTTGTCCGCGGGGGGCGCGTCGGGAGTCGCGAAGCCGACAAGACGTGCGGGGCGCGCGGGGGGCAGCAACACGCTGCCGGCTTCTGCGGCGCGCGCCGCCGAGCGTACAGCCGTAATGGGCGCGCCAAGAACCGAACGGGCGGAGGCGCGCGACGCTGGCGTCGCGGCCGTCAGCGTGTTGAAATTGGATCTGTCGAGACGTGCGGGAACGAGGTCGCCCTTCTGGGCTGCCGCCCGGCGCAATGGCTTCCCAGCATCCAGCTCCTGCGCCGCTTCGTCGGCGGCGGCCGGCGCATAGGCAAGGGCAGGGTCGTCCTTGACTGGCTGGGCTTCGGCCGTTTCGGGGGGGAGGGCGGCGGCGCTCTCTCTCTCGCCGTGCCGGCCGGCCGACTGCAGCTCAGGCTCCGCCGAAGCCGTCAGGCTTGCTGGGCGACGGGGCGGCAGGGGGGCCTTTGCATAATGGCGCGCCGAGACGCTTTCCGAATTTTCGCCATCCTGGGGGCTGCTGGTCGCTGACGCTTCTTCCGGCGCGGTCTCGTCGAGAGAAGCCGGGCGGCCTCGCGGGGGGAGCGGCACATTGGCAAAGTGGCGCCGCCTCTCTTCTTCAGCCGGCGCCTCAGTCAAATTCTCTGGCGGGATGGGCGCAGCCGATTGGGGCGCACGGGCCGGGTCCGGCGCGATCGCCACGGCGCCTGTCGCGCTCATGACCGTCTCGCCACGGGGAAGGTCGGCTTCCGCGCGGGCAAGCTGGCTGCGGCCTCGGCGACCGGGAGGCGCTGCGGCGACAGCGCCCTCTTCGCCGCCGGCTTCATAATCAGCCTGTGATCCACGTCCACGCGGGGCCAGGGCGGCCCATTGCTTGCGAGTGCTTGGCGGCGGCGCCGCAATCTCGGCGTCTTCGTCTTCTCCGCCGCCGCCAAAGAGCGCGGCGAGGAAGCCGCCGAAGGTCCGGCGCGGCGCGGCCGCGACATAGGCGCCGTTGCCACGGGCTTCGATCTCCGCTTTCGCTTCTTCATAGGCAGGAAGCGGCTGACCGTTCGTCGGAAGATGAACCGTCTTGCCGTCCGGGAAGAGGCGGACAAGCTGCTCATAGGTCATGCGCGGCCAGGACCGCACATTGCCCACATCAAGATGGACAAAGGGCGTGTTGGCGTTGGGGTAATAACCGACGCCGCCGCGCTGCATTCGCATGCCTATTTCGCGTATCTCGGACATCGGCATACCGGGCATGGTCGTATCCATCGCCTTGCCGAGCATATGCTGTGAATATTTGGCGACGGCGCGCGAGCGGGCGCGCAACATGGCGTTGGTTTCGGGCGAGCGATAGGCCGAAACGACATTGATGACCTGGTTGCCGGCGCCCGCCGTACGATACGCCTCCCACACCACGTCGAACAGACGGGGATCCATATTGGTGGGCTCGTCCCGCCGCCAGTCGCGCAGGAACCAGTTGAGCTGCTCCAGGACCCGGCTGTCATACTGGCCGTTGACGAGATAGGTGGCGGCAATGTCCTCGCCGGTATGGGCGTGGTGCAGATAGATTGTGCGTGTGTCGCCGTTCGCGACGGCGGTCTCCGTCATGCTCGGCGCCAAGATCGAGACGAAGGCGCCGAGACAGCCGAGCGCAAGGGAGAGCGACGAGCTTGACCTGTGTCTGGCTTTGGCGCGACGCGTCGTCAAAAGGATTTCTTCCCCGTCTCGTTTGAGGCTGGCCCTTCAAGGCGCCGGCCCAAGATCGTTTTCCATCCCTTGCCCGTCGGACCGGCGCGGCGCCAGCCTCTGGGCGCCCCCAACCTGGGCGGGGGCTTGTTTTTGTAACCGTCCGCTTCGGCGCAATCGCACGGGCGCGTCATCGCCCGGCGCCCGTGTGGGAAATGGATCCAGCCGGACGAATTTCCCTGAACGCCGTCAGCGTTAGGGTAGCATCGTGGCGAAAAATAGCCAATCAGCGGAGCGGGTCGCAGGCTAGCTGCTCTCTCAGCGCGTCGCGACGGGGAGAAATTTTGCGCTCAGGATCGGTTGTGAGCCAGGTATCATGGCGAAAGGCGCGGCGGCGTCCCGGGCCGTGAAAGCTTCAGACGGCGGACGGCGCGGCGGCAGCGGCGGCGGGTCGGCGAGCGTCGGGGGCGTGCGGGGGATCGCCGTCGAGGCTTCCGAGCGCGCGACCGCATCCGAGGACAGACGCCCCTCTGGGACGCGCTCGCGATCCGCCACCGCGATACGGATCGAGCCTCTGGGCGAGGCCTCGGGCGAGGAGAAAGCGCCTGCGACGGCCGTTTGAACCTTGCGGGCGAGATCGCCGAAGGGATTCGCGGCGACAGGCGCCGCCGCGTCGGGCCGGACGCTAGCGGAAACGGCCTGGCGCTGGCTTCGGCTCGCGATCAGCACCGGATTATCGCCATTGCAATTGCGCATGCCGAGCGCGATGAGCTCGCTTCCGCGCAGCACCCTGTACTCCCGCGTCAGATACCCGAGCCGCGCCTGGACTGCGGCGGGATAGGCCGCGAAAAGCTTGGCGGAGACGCCGAGATCCACTTCTTTGGAGATCGCATTATAGGCTTGATGGAATTTCACCTGCGCGTCGGGATAGACGCAGACATTGGGCAGGCTGAGCGCAAGCGTGCACGCCGAGCGGCATTCATGCAGACGAACCTCCCGGTTTTCGCGGCGATATTGTTCGGTCTGCGCCTCATAATCGGTGACGAGCCCGCCCACGTCCTTGTAGACGATGACAGGCGCCGGCGACGGCGGCGGCGAAAGATACCCCAAGACGCACCTCTACGCTTCACGGACGGGACGCTCGGGAAATTATTCACCATGATAGGGTGAACAGCTTCTTAAGGAGCAAAACTCAGCTTCTTAAGCCCACGCGCAAGCCCGGCGAAGGTCGTTCTTGCAGAACATTGCGGCGAAAATGGAAGAGGGCCGCCGGCCGTCCGCCGGTCCGCAGGGACATCTCTCCGGTTGGTTCGACAATTGCAGAAGTTTCAACCAGTCTTCGGAAATTCTGCTTGTGGAGATGACGCCCCGCGATTGCTTCGACTGTCCGTTGCAGCTCGGTCAGAGTAAAAGCCGGCGGCATCAGCTCGAAAATCACGGGCCGATACTTCATTTTGGCGCGCAGCCGGCTCATCGCCGTAGCAAGGATGCGGCGGTGATCGTGCCGCATAGGATCTCCAAGGGGTTGGAGCGCGCCGCGCCGGGCGGCCGCCTCGCGCCCGTCCCGCAGCGCCTCCTCCACCATTCCGGCCTCGTAAAGCAGTTCGTAGCGTTCGAGAACGTTTTCCTCGTTGAAACCGCGCGCGCCGAAAAGCAGCTCGACCCGCTGATGGCGCGAAAGCCCCGAGGAGGAAATGGCGTCCGGCGATTCTTCGACCCATTGACGCAGGCCCGGCGCAATCGTCGTTTCGATGAGTTCGGGCCGTCCGTTCCGCCAGTCCTCCCAGGGAAAGAAGTCATGCCAGCTGCGCCAGGCGCCGATCGCCGGGCGCTGGCTGTCGTCGCCGATGCGCGTCAGGGCGAGATATCCGACGGAAACCACGTGCGGATCGCGGTCGCCGGCCCGTGCGTGGCGACCGCGGTCGCCGAATGTGTAGAGCTGCTCGACATAGCCGAGCGGCGCGCCCGTCTGCTCCGCAACCCAGGCGCGCAGACCGATCTCGAAGGTCCTGTGGCGAATGGGATCGAAGGGACCCGAGGGCAGGGCGGCTTCGCCGCTTCGCTCATCCGCGCGGGTCGTCAGGATGAGCGGCTCCTCGCCGCGAACGGCGACAATCGCCGCCGTCAAACCGATGGCGACCGGCGGAGACAGCGTCGGACTGGCGGCTTTGTTCTCTCGCGTCTCGATCAGGCCAGTTCGAGCGCGAAAGGCGCTCCCTCGAAACAGTCCGCGCCACGGCCGATCGCGGCGATGGCGGCGGCCATGCGGCCCTCACGGCCGAGCCGGCGGTCGGCGAGCGCGACGAGCCGCCGATTGGGGGTCGCCGTCGGGGACATGCGGCGCAAGTCGCGCGCGAGATCGAATTCGCAGCGGTGGGGCGCAAGGGCGCAGGCCGCAATGTAGGCCGCAGCCGGAGACCGGCTCACCCCCGCATAGCAATGGATCACGAGCGGGTCGGCCTGGTCCCACGCCTCGATAAAGGCGAGCAGCCGGTCGATATGCTCCTCTCCGGGCAGGACGTGGCCGTCGACATGCGCGTCAATGTCCGACACGGCGATGCGCAGGTGGCGCTCCCTGGCGATCTCGCAAGGGCGCACCAATGAGGCGCCAGCCGTCAGGATCGTCACCAGTGAGCGCGCGCCGCTGCTGCGCACCGTGTCGACCACCTTGGTCATGGAACAGACGTAAAGTCGCCCGTTCGACATCGAAATCCTCTTAATCTTCCGCTAGCTGCGGTCGATCGCACGAAAACGGGCGAGGAAGCGCTCCTGCGTCGCCTCCACGGCGGCAGGCGCGAGCTCGTCCGTCAGGGCCTGCGGCGAGATCGCAGGGCGGCCGAAGATGCGCTCCGCCTCGCGCCGTGTAAAGCCTGCAAGCGACACGGCCTCGAAAAAAGCCGCGGCGCGATCCGCCTGCTTCGCGAGCTTGAGAGTCTCGGGAGAGGGCGTCGCAGGAAGGGAAAAGCGCAGCAGGATGGCGCCTAGTATTCTGTTTTCAATAGACTTGTAAGCGTCGCCGATCACCGCCTTGAAAGGCGAAATCATGTCCCCGATCACATATTCGGGGGCGTCGTGCAGCAGCATGAACAATCGCTCGGCGCGCCCGATCGAGGGGTCCAGCTCGGCCGCGACCTTCTCGACCAGCAGGCTGTGCTGCGCGACCGAAAAGATGTGCGGGCCAATCGTCTGGCCGTTCCAGCGGGCGACGCGGGCAAGACCATGGGCGATGTCCTCTAGCTCGATGTCGAGAGGCGAAGGATCGAGGAGGTCGAGCCGCCGGCCGGAGAGCATGCGCTGCCAGGCGCGCGGAGCCGTCTCCTTCACGGGCCGTTTTCTCACCGGCGCGATGGACATGCAGGCCCCGTCGCTTGGCGGACATGGCAGTCCGCCAGATGGTCGTCGACCATCCCGACAGCCTGCATGAAAGCGTAAACAATGGTCGGGCCGCAGAATTTGAAGCCTCTGGCTTTCAGATCCCTCGCAAAGCGCGCCGAGACGGGGCTCTGCGTCGGAATGTCGCTCATCCTTCGAGGAAGATTCACGATCGGCTCCCCGTCGACGAAGTCCCAGACATAGGTCGAGAAGCCCTGCGCCGATTCGATTTCCAGCCAGGCGCGGGCAGACTGAATGGCGCCCTCGATTTTGGCGCGGTTGCGCACGATCCCGTCGTTTTGCATCAGTTCGTGCACGCGCCTGTCGTCGAAGCGGGCGATGCGCGACGGATCGAAGCCGTCGAACGCCTTTCTGAAGGCGTCTCTCTTGCGCAGGATGGTGATCCAGGACAGGCCAGCCTGAAAACCATCCAGGATCAGTTTTTCAAAAAGCGCACGGCTGTCCCTTTCCGGCCTCCCCCATTCCCCATCGTGGTAGGCGACATAAGCCTGATCGCGTCCGGCCCACGGGCAGCGGGCCAATCCATCCGGATGGACAATGACTTGATCCCCCCAACTCGCTGGTTGTTCGCGGGCGGACGGCAAGACCTTGCTCTCCCTGGATGTTGATTCGAACGCTTTATGGCGCGTTCAGATTGCGTTCACAACCACGTTGGGACTATCGTTGCGCCGCCGCTGACACGCCGCGCTTCGAGGTGGCGCGCGGCGTGCTTGATTGCGCCGTCGCAAGTCGCTGCCGATATCACAAGCGGCTTCCATAAGGGGAGATTTATATGGTGATCCGTCTCGTTGTTTCCCGCGCTGCGGTGGGCCTCGTCGCCATGGGCCTCGGCGTGGCCGTTTCGGGCGAAGCTTTCGCCCAGGCCAATGTGCTGAAGGAATGCGGATCTCGTTATCAGGCCAAGAAGGCTGCGAACGAACTCGGCGGACAGACCTGGCAGGAGTTTCTGAAGGAGTGCCGCGCGAGCCTCGCCGAGGCCGCGCCCGCGGAAGCCAAGCCCGCCGAAACCAAGCCTGCGGAAACCGCTGCGCCCGCAGAGGCCGCCAAGCCCGCCGAAGCCGCCAAGCCCGCCGAAGCCGCGAAGCCTGCCGAGGCCGCGAAGCCTGCCGAGGCTGCGAAGCCTGCTGAACCGGCCAAGCCCACCGAGACGGCCAAGCCTGCTGAACCGGCCAAGCCTGAAGCCGCGAAGCCGGCCGCCGACACCAAGGCGGCGACCCAGGCCCGCCAGAAGAAATGCGCCGCCGAGTGGAAGGCGCAGAAAGCGGAACTGCTCAAGAGCGACAAGAAGCTGACTTGGCCGAAGTTCTGGAGCTCGTGCAATAAGCGCCTGAAGGAGGCCGGCGAATAACGCCGCGCCCCTAAGTCCCAGAGCCCGGCGGGTTCCTCGCCGGGCTTTCCTTTTTGGACAAAGTTGTCTTGCTCCTCGCGCGGGTTCATGCCACAGCACTGGCCGGAATGCACAGTTGGGAGGCTCGGCGTGGACAAAGGCGAATTGCGAAAGCTGCAGGCGTTCCTGCGCCGCTCCTTCGGCAATGACGATATCCGCGTGGCCCTTGATCCGAAGAACACGGAGAACGCCGCGGTCGCTCTCGGGGAGCGCCAGATTGCGACCATCTCGGTGGACGATGAAGATGGAGATCGCTCGTTCGCCTTCGAGATGAAGATTCCCGTTGGACGGGAAGTGCTGCAATCCTATCTGCGAAAGCTTTTCGAAAACGACCGGCTGAGCATCGTTGCGCGCGGGCGGAAAACGGACTCGGTGGAACTCAATAGCGACGGCGAGTTTCTCGGCGTTATTTCCGCCGACGACGCCAAGCTCTCGAGCTTCACGCTTCAGATCGCTATTCTCGATTTCGATCTAGAGGAAGAATAGGGGCTCTAGCGCGCCCTCGCGCGCATGCGCCTCACGAGCGCCCGGGAGCCATCGTAGAGCGCGTCCCATTGTTCGAGAAGGGACGCTGGATATCGCAGTTCCACATCGAGCGCCCCGTCTCGAAATACGGAAAAACAGTCCTCGCCTGGCGTGCGGGTCTCACGCTTCAGGCACCGCGCAAAGAAGTTGCGCCCGTCCGGCGCCGCAACGAACAGCTCCTCCAGATCATAAGGCGAACCCGCTTCGAAACGCCGGCGCACTAGCCCGCCGGGACCGACAAGCGTATCGGGCGTCAGGAAGTGGGTATAAACTTTCGTAAGGCGATCTTGCGGCTCGGGACCGTCCTCTTTCATCGTCAGGACCATTGTGATGGAGGAGCGGGGCTGGCTCCGCCGGTCCAGCGGCAGGGGGCTGAAGTCAGGGAAGGATACGACGAAGCCCAGGCGATCGGTGAGGCCGCCTGCGGCCGTCGCGTCATCACGCGCATAGGCGCGGGCATAGGCGAGACTTACGCCGCCGACCTTGGCGTGGACCAGCGTGTCCGGCGCGCTGTCTTGTGCGAGAAGCAGCAGCCCGGCGCCCATGCCGATCACGGCTGCCGTCATGAAAAAGATAAAGGCAAGCCTCACTGGAAAATCAGCTCACGTCCCGCAACTCGCCATTTTCGCGGCGAGGAAGGGCTGTGTGAACTGCGCCTTCGGGTCGTCGGCGCCGATGACGCCCAATTGCGCGCCGCAAGACCGAGATGCTGGAAAAGAGGCTCGCCGCCAAAGCCGTTTTCACGCGTATTTTCCTGCACGAGATCGCCGTCCTTCTCATGCCCTGCGGCGGAAGGGCTGTCAAAAACCTGGCAGTCTCAGCCGGGCCTGCAGCCCGCCGCTCGGGCTGTCATCGAGTTCGAGCGCGCCGCCATAGGCGGCGGCGAGATCGACCACGATGGACAATCCAAGGCCGGAGCCGGGCTTGGTTTCGTCGAGCCGTCGCCCCCGCTCGGTGGCCTGCGCGCGCAATGACGGCTCGAGACCTGGACCGTCATCGTCGATGACGAAAACGAGATTGGTTCGATTGGCCTGGCCGGAAGGCTGCACAGATATGGAGAGATCGACCGATCTTTCCGCCCATTTCCCGGCGTTGTCCAGGAGATTGCCGATCATTTCCTCGAGATCCTGCCGCTCTCCCAGGAATCTCAGCTCTGCGCCGGCCTCGCCGTTGAACGTCACGCCCCGGTCGCTGTAAATTTTCGTGAACGTTCGCAGCAGCGCTTCGACGCAAGGCGCGACTGGGGTCGCGGCGCCGAGAGCGCCGCCGCGCGCCGCCGCACGCGCCCGGTCGAGGTAGAAAGAAATCTGGTCGCGCATGACGCGCGCCTGTTCATTGACCTTTTCGGCAAGCGGCGATGGCGCGGCGTCAGCCTCGTTGACCATGACGCTGAGCGGCGTCTTCAGGGCATGGGCCAGATTCCCGACCTGCGTGCGGGCGCGATCGAGAATGTCCCGGTTGGCGCCGATCAGGAGATTGAGTTCGTCGGCAAGCGGCGCGATCTCATTGGGATAAGCGCCGCTGATCCGCTCGCGCTCGCCGCGCCGAATCGAGGCGAGCTCCCGTTGAAGCAGCCGCAGGGGACGCAGGCCAAAGCGCACCTGAAAGGCGGCGACCCCGGCGAGCGCAATCGCCAGCGCCGCGAATGCAATCGTCAATTCGAACTGAAAGCGCGCGATGTGCTCTTCCATGTCTTCGGTGGTGGCGGCGACCTGAACGAGGTAAATCCCCATGTCTCCCGCGTCGATCACCCTTTCGACGATCCGCAGCCGACGGCCGTCCGGCCCCCGCGCGTCGCCGCGCCGCGAGCCGCCGACGCCGGCGGGCACGCCGAGATCGGCGAGTTTCGGCAGCTTCTCGGCAAAGAGCGAACGGGAGGCCTTGATCTCGTGCGTGGCGTCATCCAGCCGCGTGACCTGCCAATACCAGCCCGAGCCGGGCAGTTCGAATTGTGGATCGCCGAGCTGCCCCGGCCCGGTTCTGCCTTCCTGGCCCGATTCGGACACGTCGGCGACAATGGCGCGCAGATAAACCTCGAGCCGCCGCTCGAAGATTTCCTCGGCCTCCTGCCGGTAGTAAGCAGTGAAAAATAGGCTCGCCACCAGCAGCACGACGGCGCTCAGCGCCGCCGCGGTCAGAAAGAGGCGCGTCGCGATCGAGCGGGAGATGACGCGTCGCAGCCGCATCGCCGGCTAGCGTTTTACGCCGGCGCTCTCCGCCGGGGCCGCCGCCATATAGCCGAGGCCGCGGATCGTCTGGATCACATCGACTCCGAGCTTCTTGCGCAGACGGCCGACGAAGACTTCGATCGTGTTCGAGTCCCGGTCGAAATCCTGGTCGTAGATGTGTTCGATGATCTCGCTGCGAGAGACCACTCTACCGCTGTGATGCATCAGATAGGCGAGCAGACGATATTCGTGCGAAGTGAGCTTGACGGGCGCGCCATCCACGACGACGCGGCCTGCTTTGGTGTCGAGACGGACCGGGCCGCAGACGATTTCATTTGTCGCATGGCCCGCGGCGCGGCGGAGCAGCGCGCGGATGCGTGCCAGGACCTCCTCCATGTGAAAAGGCTTGGCGACATAATCGTCGGCGCCGGCGTCGAAACCCTGAACCTTTTCGCTCCAGCGATCGCGGGCGGTCAGAATCAGGACGGGCATGGCGCGGCCCGCCGCGCGCCAGGCCTCGAGCACCGTAATGCCGTCCTTTACCGGCAGGCCGATGTCGAGCACGACCGCGTCATAGGCTTCCGTCTCGCCGAGGTATTGGCCCTCCTCGCCGTCGAAGGCGCGGTCGACCGCATAGCCCGATTGTTCCAGCGCTTGCGCGATCTGGCGGTTGAGGTCCCTATCGTCCTCGACGACGAGCAGCCGCACTTCTTCCCTCCCGGCGAAACCCGCAGTTCGAGTCAATGATCCTTGTGGCCAGAATGCGGCTTGCCGGTCGAGGCGTCATAGACCGCCTTCACGAGCCGGCCGTCCGGCCGAAGCACGCTGATTTCGTAGATGAACGCCTCTTCGCGCCGGCAAAGCCGGGCGCCCAGAGCCTCGCCATTCTGGTCGCGCGCGGCCGCCCGCATGCAGGCGAAGGGATCGACGAGCTTGTGCGCTTCGATTTTCTCGCGGGTTTGGGCGGTCGAGAAACACTGGCTTCTCGGGCTCGCCCTTTCGGCGGCGCGCTCCACCTGTTCCTCCGCATCGGCGCAAGCCAGCGTCGCCGCGATCGTCGCGGCGGCCAGAGCGCTGCGAAACGTGAACATGGTCGTC
Organism: Hyphomicrobiales bacterium; assembly: GCA_003963405.1. Taxonomy (GTDB): domain Bacteria; phylum Pseudomonadota; class Alphaproteobacteria; order Rhizobiales; family Beijerinckiaceae; genus Methylocystis. The sequence goes on along the minus strand of RXIY01000014.1, from coordinate 17,038 downwards.
GATCCCTTTCCCCGTCAGTTTTCGCGCTCGCCCATGAATGGCGGCTGAACGCTGCATCAGGGCCGCAGCATGGTTTGCTATCATGGCGGCCCTGAGCGGCCTGCGCAAATCTAGCGTCTTGTGCGTGGCGCGCTGAGCTGGCCGGGCGGCGTCGTGGTCAAGGTGCGCATGACGGCCATGAGGATCGCCGAGCCGACGGCGACGGCGCCCGCCTTGGGATCATTCAGCACGGCGATCCAGTCCGTCGATGCGAGAGCGCCAAAGATGGCGACGAGCGCGGCGGCGAGATAAGTGCGGTATCCGGTCATTTCGTCTCCTTTTCAGGGCTGCGTCAGGGTTTGGTCAGCGGCGGCGAGCGCGCCGCGCAACTGCTCGGCGCTCGCCTGGAGCGCGACCGAGATTTGCTCGATGGCGGCTGCATCCGCCGCTTGGGCATGGGCATAGGCGAGGCTGTGGGACAGATTTTGGATGCGATCCGCGGCCGTAGCCATCAGCGCGCAAATGTCCTCGACGGCGGCGGTCAGATGATCGAGAGCTGGCATGGTTCTACTCCTCAGGTTGTGACGGCGCGGATCACCGCGTGGAGGCCTGGAAATGCATGGGATCGCAGTCGCCCTCGGCGCCGCGCCAGATGAGGCCGCAATCCTGAAAGGCGCGCGCGGCTTCGAGCGGGATGAAGCCCGGGCGCCACTTGGAGGGGAAAGGGTTGTGTTCGGGGTCGATGTCCAGCGCGGCGCCGTAGCTGTGGATCGACCAGCGTTTCGTCGACCCGCGCATGAGCCGCACCATGAGCGAGCCGCCGGTGAGATGCAGGCGATGGGCTTCTATGTTCTTTTGCGATCCATAGAGCCGCTTTATCGCAAGCAGCGCCTCGCCGAAGGCGTCTCTGCATTTTCGGTGGAAACGCAATCTGGTTACGGGCGGCCCCCATGAGTATCGCATCGCATAGGGGGGCGCGAGGTCGACGATGTTTTCTCGCTCCCACCCCGGATCGACCGAGCTGTGCAGCACGGGGTCGCCATAAAAAGCGATCAACTCCTCGACCTTTCGCTCGTTGGGCCAATGCATGGCTGAAATCCTTTTCCGTTCGCGAAAGGCAGACTCAGGCGCGGATCGTTGCGGCGATCCGAAAAAGGTCGTCCAGCGCCGCTTCGTCGATTTCAAAGACTCCGGCCAGCGCCTGGACAAGAGCGCCCGCGCGATCCACTTCGGTCGCATATTCCCAGGCGAGGGCGAGGGTGGGCTCGCTGAGCTTCTTCCCGTCGATGTAGGAATCGACGGCGTCGAGTAGGGATTGCTCCTCGCCCGCCGGACGCCGCCGCATGGCTTCGCGCGCCTGAAACATCGAAACGATCTGAGGAGCGCCTATCGCCTCAGGCGGAGGCGAGAAGGTCTCGCCGTCATACCTCCATCCGGGGCCGGCCCGGGTCGAGGGGATGGCGCGCAATCCCGTTTCCGGGGCAAAGTCGTCGTCCGCTTCTATGACATTGACGACCGTTCGGTCCTGCACGAGTGCAAGGCGCATGTGAGGCTCCTCTAGAAATACTCGATGATGATCGCGAAGCCCGCCGCGCCGGATCCGCCGGCGCCGCCCGATCCGCCATTGCGGGCCGCGCCGCCGCCGCCGCCGCCGCCGGACGGAAATCCGCCGCCGCCTCCCGCCCCGCTCGCCGTCGCGCCCGATGCGCCGCCGCCGCCGCCGCCGCCCGGCTGAGCGAGCGCGCCTGTCGCTGCGGCGAAATTGCCGGGGCCTGCGCCGCCCCCGATCGCGCCGCTCGCAGCGCCGCAGCCTGCGCGCAGATCGACGCCGCTTGGATAGAATGCGCCGCCCGCGCCGCCGTTTGCTGCGACGTTTGCAGCTGTCAGGCCGCCGCCTGCGCCCCCGCCAGACGCGCCGAAATAGGCCGCGCCGCCGCTCGCGCCAGCCGAGCCGTCCGCGGGCGCGCCGCCTCCGCCGCCGCCAAAGCCGGGAGATTGGGAAACCCCGCCGCTTGCGCCAGAGCCGCCGGCGCCCTGTCCCGCTGAGCCGGCGCCGCCTGCGACGCCTGATGCGTTGGCCCCTTTTGTGAGACCGGATCCGCCGCCGCCGGCTGACGCCGCCGCCAGGCCGCCGCCAGCCCCGCCGCCGCCGCCCCAGGCCTTCATCAACGAGCCGAAAGCGCTATCGCCGCCCGCCGCGCCACTGAGCCCCGGACTCGAATTTGCCGTCTGGGCGCCGCCGCCCGCGCCGCCCGCGCCGATCACAACCATCTGTCCGCTTCCAATCGCGGCCGCGGGAAAGGAGCCCTTGATCCATGCGCCTCCGCCTCCGCCACCGCCGCCGGACGCAGCCGCGTTTTGCGCCTGCCGGCCTCCCGACCCGCCGCCGCCGCCGCCGCCGAAGAGAATGACATCGGCGAAGCGAAGGCCCGGCGAGGGCGAGTAGAGGCCGCTCGTCCTGAAGGTGGAAATCCGGGTCGGACCTCCGCTGGGAAAGGAAAGAGCGCCGGTCGCGCTGTCTATGACGAGGCTCTCCCGCCAGGATGCGCCGTCGGCGGAGACCTTGATGCGGAAATTGTCGTCTCCCGCCAGGCCCGTCTCCGCGCGTCCCGAATAGTTGGACTGGTAGACTTGTGAAACCGTTCTGGCGGGCGCTTCCTTGTTCAGGGAAAGCCGCAGATCGCCGCTGCCGCCCTCTCCCCCGGTTCTTGCGGCGAACAGCGCAGCGTTCAGCTTCGCCGAGAGCGGATTGCCGGCGTCGGCGGTCGTTCCCACGCCCAGCCGCGACAGGTTCTGCAATTCGCGCAGGCCCCAGCCGAGGTCTATCCAATCGACGCCGTTGAAAAGCAGCAGCAGAGATTCCGCCGCGACATAGAGGCGCCAGCCAGCGGCTGGCCGCAGGAATGTCCAGTCGCCCGCAAGAAAGACGGCGACCTGCTTTTCCTTGCCGGCGAAGGCGCCTGTCGATTCCGCGCCGATCAGGAGGCGGTCGCCTTCGCCGGGCGCATTCGGCGGCGTCACGACATTGCGCGCGTTGACCGTGAGATGCACGCTGGCGTCGAGCATCGCCATCGCTTCATTGTGGGTGACGTGTTTCTGCGCCTGCGCCGGCTCGATGAGCGGCAGCGCCAGATGGGTCGTTTCAGTCATGGGTCGCCTATTGGATGGTCACAGTTCCAGTGAACGGAAAACCGCGCCCCACACTGGCGCTCATCTGATAGAGCGAGAGTGTGAGGGCGCTCTGCGGCGCGCCGAAGTCTGCGAGCTCCTGCGCCGCTGGATAGAGAATTGACGTTGTCTGCGTCAGGAGAACGCGCTTGCCCGCGGGCAAGACGATCTCTGCCTCATAGGCCTCGCTCATCTCTCCGAGTGGAATGTCGAGGGTCTCCCAACTGTCGGACTCGATGCGACCGCGGCGCAGGAAACCGATCAGGACGCCTGCCTCCGTCCGCCTTGCGCGGACGCGGGTTGGCGCATAAGGCATGAGCGTCTTGCGGCTCGCCGTGGCCGTCGCGCGCACATAGAGCGGATCGGCGAAGTTCCTATGGGCGGGTCCGATGGCATAGACGATCGGCGCGCCCATTTCGTCCGCCTTGCGCGCTAGGGGCGCGAGCGCGTCGTCGAGCAGCACGACCGTGGAGCCGGCGGGCGCGGCTCTTCGCGCGAGATGGTTTGCGCCGCCGAGGCCACGGAGGAGCCGCGAGAGGCGATAGGTTCTGTCGCCGACAAGCTCCGCCCGTGCGAAAGCGAAAATTTCCCATTCGCCGTCTGCGCCCTGAATGGCCATTGCGGTCTTGCCCGCAAGCGCCGCCAAATCATCGACAGAGGCGAGCTGGCCCGCGCCGAAGCGAACGGTCACGCTCGATCCGCGGTCGAAGCGGCCGACGGGTCCCGGCGGCAGACTGTCCAGCGTATCGCCGATTGTCGCCCGCTTCTCGATCATCCCGATCGTCTCGGCGGATCCTCCCACGGTTTTCACAATGGCGAGGGCTCCGGGCCAGGGATCGGCGAAAGCCGCGACATGAGAAAGCGCCTCCCCGCCGCGCGACGTCGCCAGATCGAGCACGACGACGCGCGGCGGGCCGAAGATATCCGGCGCCGGCGTGGGAGTGCGCTTGGTCTTGGGCGCCGGCGCGTCATAAACAGAGGCGTCGATCGCGCGGGCGCTGACGCGCCGGGCGGCGCCGTCGGCGATGCGTTGGATCTGGAACAGCCGCGCATCCAGGCGCAGAACATCGCCCGGTTGCAGGCCGATCAGGCCGGGCCGCAGCGTGAATTCCGCTGTTTCACGTCCGATCCAAAGATCCTGCAGCCAGATATCTGCAAGCTTCTGCGCCTCCGCCCGATGCGTGATCACCGCCGCCTGTGCGTCGCTCCGGCGCTCGGAACGGCCCTCCAGACGGCGCGAAAGAATACGCGCCATCTGGTAATCGCTCTCGGAGTCCGAGTAGGTGAGCGCGATTTCGCCCGGCAGTTCGCTTTCTTGCGCCCGCGTGAGCGTGACGAGCGACATGCTCTTGCCGGCGACGAGATCGTCGGCGCCAATGTCGCGCACGGGCTTGCGGCGGCGATCGACGAAATCGAACCGGCCGGCGCCGATAACGGCGTCGAATCCGTAAAGCGCGGCGAGCGGGTCGATGGCCTCGCGCGGCGACATCGGCCTGTCCAGCACATAGCCGTCCAGAAAGCCGCCGACTTTCGGGCGCGCGACGGTGAGGCCGGGCGCCTCTACGCCTTGCGCCAGCGCCATGAGAAGACGATCGAGCGGGACGCCTTCGAGCCTTCCATTCAGCCAATGGCCCGTTTCCCAGTTGGGGCCGTCGCTCCAGGCGGCGCTTTGCATCGGAAAGGCGGGAAAAGGCCGTGCGTCCCAGCACCAGACATGAATGCGCGACGGATCGACCATCGGGCCGCCATAGACCGCCGACCGGGGATTCGCCGCCGCGCCGCTCGGCCGCGACGGATCGAAATAGGCGAGCATCGCCTCGATGAAGCGCGCTTGCATCAGGTCGTCCCTGCCGTCGCGCGAAAAATACGGCAGGCCGCTTTCGCTCGAACGCGGATCGGGAAAGACATTCGGCGCATTCGAGCCGCGATCCACGGCGGGGCAGCCGGTCTCGACGATCCAGATAGGTTTGGATTGCGGGACCCATGCCGTCGGCTGCGGGAGTTCGGCGCCTGCGACCCGCTCGTAATGCGGATTCGACCAGAACGAGACGAGGTCCTTTGGCCGATAGACCCATGGCTTTCCGAGTCCGTCCGTAATCGGCGTGCGCATCTGGGTCTGCCGCGCACGGGCGTCGGCGTAGTGCCAATCATACCCTTCGCCTGAGCAGACGCCCGACATGAGATAGTCGAGATCGTGAACGCTCGTCGCCTCGGCCGCGTCGAGATGCGCCTCTCCGTCGCGCCAGTCGGAGAGCGGCCAGTAAACGTCGACGCCGATGAAGTCGACGGCGGGCGACGCCCACAAAGGATCGAGCGGAAACCGCAGTTCTCCTTCCCGAGGAACATGCGCGCCATATTCCGTCCAGTCCGCGGCGTAGCCCACTTTCGTTCCCGAGCCGAGAATGGCTTTCGTTTCCACGGCCAGGGCCACCAGAGCCGTGACGAACGGATAGGCTCCCGCCCCCGTGCGCACGCGCGTGAGGCCGATCAGTTCGGAGCCGATGAGAAAGGCGTCGAGGCCCGCCGACCTCAGAAGATTGGCGTAGTGGAGGATGAAGCTGCGGTAACGCCCGGCCAGAGAATTGATCTGCGTCGCCGCGACGCTGGTTCCATCCGGCGAGCCAGCGCGGCCAGGCGCGGGGTCGCAGGTGATGCGGCCCCGCCAGGGGAAGGCCGGTTGATCGCTGGCCTCGCCATAAGGGTCCGGCAAGCCGTTCCCCGCCGGAATATCCATCATCAGAAACGGATAGAAGGTAACGGAGAGACCGCGCGCTTTGAGATCCGCGACGGCGGCGAGCACGGAGGCGTCGCTGGGGGTGCCGCCGAAAGCGGAGCGCCCGTCAATCTGTGACACCAGCCGCGCCGCCGCCCGCGTACGAGCGGCTACGCTCCAATCGGGCGGCCAGGACGCGCCAAGCAGATAGTTGAACTGGCCGATCGTCTTGAAGCGCGCGTCGACACGCGGTGCGATGTCGCAGTATTGCGCCCGCAGATCATCGCCGAACCAGGCGACGACGAGCGCCACGCTTTCGAGATTGGGGCAGAGCGCCTGAAGGGCGTCGATCGACGCCTGCCAGTCGCTTTGGGCCGTCAACTGGTGCCGGTTTTCGGCGTTCGTCGCGCCGGGCGACCAGAAATTGAGCTTCAGCGTGGGGAGATAACCTCCCTCCGTCGCGCCGGGGATGAGGTCGATTGCGCGGATCATCTCGCCGAGACCGGAGACGGGCTTTACGACCTCGAAAGTGAATTGCGGGATCCGGTTGCCGAACGAGGCGAGGGGAAGATTATCGAAGACCACGTAAGCGAGCCCCCGATAGGCTGGAGCATTTTCCGCGCCCTCCTTCGCGGAGATCAGCGGATCGGGCTCCTGGTCTTCCGCTCCCCGATGGATGCGGACCGGCGTCGCCGTCAGATCGAGTTCGGCGCCATCTGCCCAGATGCGGCGCACAAAGGCGATTGGGCCTTCGCAGAGACCCACCGCGAAACTCGCAAAATAGGCGTAAGTGACGCTCACCTGCGGCGCACTGTATGCGCCTCCGCCCCCGCCTCCGGTCCCTTTGCCGCCGCTGCTCGGCGCGCCGGCCTGGATGGAGACATTGGCCTGCTCGAGAAAGCGCGTGGCCCAGATCATCTGACCGCCGATCCGCGCCCGGCCGTAGACGCGCGGAATGCCGGCCCCTTCTGTCGAGGCGACGCCGTCCATGGCCTTCAGGCGCGGCCCGACGCTGTAGCGCGGCGCCGCATGGGTCTGCGGCCCCTGTTCCAGAAGGGAGCCGCCGAGGGCGCCCGCGAGACGGCCTGCCGCGGCGCCAGCCGGGCCGCCGATTGCGCCGCCGACGGCGGAGCCGATGGTCTGGAGAACCAGCGTCGCCATATGTCTCTCTCGAACTTGGGGGGAGGCGTCAGTCGGCGACGCCCGGAAAGGCGAAGACGGCCGTAATGCGCTTGCGCCAATGGGCGCCGATGGCGACTTCCGCCACGCAGGCGCCGCTATGGGCGTGAACCATATGCGTGGAGGAGGTCGCGATCCCGAGGTGCTTCGCCGGCAGATCGTCGCGAAAGCGAAAGACGAGAATGTCGCCGGCGCAAAACCCGCCAGGCGCAGCCGGCTCGAAATGCCGGCCGGCGGCGTCGAGCAAGGTCTCGCAGCCGAGCGCCTCGGCCCAATCCGGCGTATAGGGCGGCGCCTCTTCTGGCTCGTCGCCGATGACCGCGCGCCAGACCCCACGGACGAGGCCGAGGCAGTCGCAGCCGACATGCATGAGCGACGCTTGGTGCAGATAAGGCGTGCCGATCCATCGGCGCGCGGCGGCGACGATTTCCGTGCGTGTGACGCTTATCGGTAGAAGCTCCCGCCATCCATCGCCTGCGATCGAGAATTGGGATAGGCGATCACCCGGTCATTGCCGGGCATATGCAGAAAGCCGCGGAAGTTGACGATGTTGCCGAACTTGTCCCGGCAGGCCGTTGCTGATTTGTCGCATCCCGCCGTCAGCGATACGGCGTCGCCGTTCGCGATGGCGGCGCCGGGCGGCGTCCACAGTGCGATGACGGCCCGCAGACCGCTTTCCTGTCGATGCGATTTGATCGTCGCGCCGGCCCCTCGATTGGCGCCGCTCGTAAAATTCAGCCTGCCGCCGGCGAAGAAGCCCGAAACGAAGGCCCCGGAGAGATCGAGCGTCAGCACGCCGCCGGCGAATTGCGTCACGACCCCTGTCGTCATGAAGGCGCCCAGATCGATCTTGCAGCGCCGGTCCCCAAAATCGGCGTCGCACCCTCTCTGAAAGGTGCGGCCTTGCGTCTGGTCGAAGAAATGCGCGTTCGAGCGTAGTTCCGCGCTGAACGTGTGCTCGCCGCGGCGCACTTCGCCGATCGTGGCCACATCGAGCAAGGTGCGGTCGTTCGCATCCATCCAATCGACGAGCCAGGTCTCGATCGAGGCGTTGTCGTAGAGTCCATTGAGGAGGTCGCGTTCCGACAGGCTGTCATCGGAGAGTGCGCCGGCGGTTTCCGAGGCGGAGACCGAAAGGCCCAGCCCGCTTTCGGTTTCAGAAGCCGAAAAGCCGGCGCTCGCGCGAAAGATAACGCCGTCGAACGAAAGGTCGCGGTCGTGATCGGTGAACCCCATGATGGCTCCGTCACGCCGCGACAGGCGCCAGCAATGGCAAAATGTCGTCGCGCGCGCATCGAGCTTCTGCTGAAGGGAGGCGTTGAGGTCGAGCATGTAGAGAGCCTCTTCAGGGGGCGATTTCAATGATCGGGATTTTGGGAATGGCGCCGGCCTCGAAGGCTTCGAGATCGATTTCGAGAAAATCCGTATCGAACCGCGCCGGCACGTCGAAAAGAAAGCCCGCCGTGACAAGAGCGCCCGATGGCGGCGCCGCGCCGGCCGCAAAAGTGACGGCGCCGGTCGTGGCGTCCGCGGAGAACTGCGACGCATTTTTCTCAACGCCATCGACGGCGACGCGCACGCTGCCTGCGACCGGTTTGGCAATGCTCCGCGCATAGGGCGCGAAGGCCCCGCCATAGGTCTTCGTCAGCTGGAACGTTCGTTGCGCGCCGTCGCCGCGCCCGAGAGCCTGGTCCGTCGGCGCCGTCGCGGCGCCCGGCGCGCAGGAGGCGAAATCGGCGCGATCGCGCCAGCGGAAGCCATAGAGGCGCCCGCGCCGCTCTTCGAAAAAGCCGATCACCTGCGAAAGCTGCGCAAGCGTCTTCACGCCATAACCAGCTTCGTACCGCCGGCGTGAATGCGCCCAGCGCGCATTGCGTGATTCCCGGTTCGAGCCGAGCGTCACGATCTCGGTGCGCCGTTCCGGTCCGCCGCGCCCATGCAGGGACACGTCGAGCGGAAAGCGAATTTCGTGGAAGTCGCTCATTGGCGCGCCTTGTCAAAGCTGCCGCTGGCCGCGCGCCACCGCTCGCGCCAGCGCACCGGTGATTTGCGCCTCGGAGCGATGGAAGCTGTCGACGTCCTGCGCAGCGATGTTGACCGTCACCAAGACGGGGCGCCCCTGTCCCCCCTGCGATACTACTCCCAGCCTGCCGTCCGGTCCGCGTGCGAGCGGCATGATCGCCTCCGCGCCCCGTTCCCCCATCAAACCGGTCGAGCCGCCATTGGCGAAATAGGCGGGGCTCGCGACGACGCCCCCTTCCGCGAAAGGCGTGATCTGCGGACTGCCACTGAATGCGTTGCCGAAGAGGCCCGTCAACGAATTTGCAAGGCCGCTCGAAAGCGACTTAGCGCCCTCCTGCAGGGCGAGCTTCGCGAGAGACTGTCCGATCGTCAAAAGCGTTTCATTGAGGCCCTTGCCGCTTGCCGCGGCCGCGCCGAAACCATTTGCGAGAATCTTGCTGGCCTTCTCCCCGGAGGCGCCGATCTGATCGAGGAGATTCTTCGCCGAGGTCAGATCCTGCGTCGCGAACGCCAGCGAGGATTGGCCGAGGTCGGGAAGGTTTGCGTTGTTGTTCATCTTATCTTCCTCTTTCGTCGGGAAAGTCTTTCATCAGGGCGTCGAGCGCGGCGCGAGTCATCGCAGCCGTTCCGCGCCCGTAAACGCCTTCCGCCGCGTGGAACAATTCCCGCGGCGTCATGGACCAGAATTCCTGCGGTCCAAGCCGCAGGACGCCGAGGCCAAAGGCCATCGCGCGCGAAAAGGGAAAGGGCGCGCGCGGGGAGGACACGCGCGCCGACTCGCTTCCTTTCGCGATCAGGCGTCCTGCGGCGACCGAGGGTTTGCAGCGTGCGGCTCCGGCTCGTCGCCGAATGTCGCGGCCAGGAGGTCGGCCGCAATTTGCACATAGCCTGCAAATCCCCCCGATGCTTTCATCCGTGAAACCTCTTCGTCGCTGAGCGCATGGCCTGCTCCGCGCAGCCCGCAGCCAATGATGCGCAGAATGTCGCGCGCCGACAGCCGATTCGCCTCGAAGCGTTCGGCGAGCGCGATGAGATCGCTCGTCCCCATGCCGCTCTCGAGCTCCGCGAGCGCGCCGAGCGTCAGGCAGAGCGTGTAAGGCGCGCCGTCGAGCAGCGCCTCTGTTTCTCCGCGTTTCCGATTGGCCATGAGGCAATTCCTTTCAATTGCGGTGAACGTCAGCGCGCCCGCTGAGTCGAGCGAAATATCGAAGGTGACTTCGGCTGAATGTTCTCCGCGATAATCGAGATTTGAAATCTGAAACGGCCCCGCAAGCATGCCGAGACCGGGAATGATGATCTGCCAGTCGCGCAGCAGCCCGTCGAAGAATGCTTCCCGTAAGAGCGCATCGGAGGCCTGATCCTTGAAAATGCCGGTTCCCGAAACGCTCGCGCGCCGTACGCCCGCGCCGCCGAGCAACTCTCGCCACCTTCCGGCGGACTCGGCGTCCGTCACGTCGACCGTATCCGCGTTCAGCGCAATGCGACGGGTGCGCAGGCCTGCAACCGTCACGAATGCGCCGAGGCCGTCGCCGATCTTGAGAAGCAGATCCTTGCCTTTCTGTGCGGCCATGTGGTTTTCCAGTTCGTTAGAGATATTCCGTTGTCGCGCGAAACAGCATGACGACGCGCGCAAAGCGCCCACTTGCGTCGCGCTTCGTGCTCATGGAGACAAAGCCAAGATCGATGAGCGCGTGACCCTCGAGCGCCAAGGGCGCGCCATCGAGCTGATCGACGATCTGCTGGGCGACGCAGAGCGCGGGCCCAAGTCCGCGATCGGTCGAAACAACGGAGAGCGCGAAAAACTGCTCGGCGCCGCGCGATGAAGCTGACGACCAGTCTCGCATCTCCGCGTCGGTGAAAAGCGCGTAGGGCGTCTCAGCGCCGCGTGGCGCTTCCTCGTAGATGCGTGGGCCGCCGAGAGTGTCGACGAGTGCGACGTCTTCGAGCAATCGGGCGCGCGCCGCTCTGCGCAGGGCGATGATGGGGGAGGCAGTCATGGCGTCGCTCTCAAGAAAATTCCTCGCACAGGCATTGCAGAAATCTGCGCCTTTCGCCTTTGTCTTCCAGGCTTCTGATCACGAGCTTGCGGCCGCGAAAATCAAATCGCATGTCGCTTTTCAGGTCTGCGCGCCATCGGACCGTCACGGCGTAGCGCCGAAGCTGTTCCGGCCGCTGTTCCACAAACTGTTCGCTCGCGCCGAGCGCGTCGATCTGCGCCCAGACCCTCGCCCGCGGCGCAAAGGTCCGCATAAATCCTCCGAGGTCGTCCGAGACGTCGATCGGCGCTTCTATGGTCACGCGATGGCGCATGGCTGCGACGGTCGGGGGGCTCATGCGAGCCTCGTTCGCCGGAAGGGGGATGCGAGCTGAAGCACGCTTTTCGGCAAGGCGTCATCGCCGTCGTCACCGCGATTTTCCCGCCAATGCGTCGCGAGAACCATGATCGCGCGCCGTAGAGGCTCGGGCGTTTCGTTTGGGCTTGCGCCATAGCCGACAGAAAAGTCGATCTCTATGCCGTCAGCGATTCGACAGGGTGGGGGAGGCGCCGATGTGAATACGAGACATCCGCCGTCGCTGGCCGGCGGAGCGAGGTAGGAGTCGGGCGACAGCGTCTGGGCGAATCCGCCAGGATCATAAACGCGTATGGCTGAGACCGCCTGGAATGGCGAGAAGGGAAGGCGCAGCAACGATCCGCGGGGCCATGTATCCAACATGACCCGCCAGCTCTGGGTCACGAAAAAGCGGCGGGTATAGGCTTCGAGCGTCATGCGCGCCGACACGACGAGCGCCTGAATGAGTTGATCCTCTTCGCTTCCATCCTCGCGCAGCCAGGCCTTCATTTCTGTCAGCGATACGGGTTCGGTCGCGGGCGCGCCGATCAGCACGGGTCTCATGCCGTCTCCTGTTCAGTGCAGGGGGAAGCCCGCGGCGTCCGCCGCGGGCGTCGTGAAAGGTCAGGAAACGCCGAACTTCAGAAGCTTGATCGCCTCGAAGTTCTGCACGCCGCCGCCGACGCGCTTCGTGGTGTAAAAAAGCACATAGGGCTTGGCGGAGTAGGGGTCGCGCAGCACGCGAATGCCGATGCGGTCCACGATGAGATAGCCCCGCTCGAAATCGCCAAAGGCGATGGCCATGGCGTTGGCGGCTGGGTCAGGCATGTCTTCTACCTCGACGACCGGGAAATTCATCAGGCTCGCGGTTGCATCGGCGGTCGCGGGCGGGGCCCATATGTATTCGCCGGTCGTCGTCTTGAATTGACGGACCAGAGATTGCGCGCGCCGTCCCATCAGGAATCTGGCGTTCTGCCGATAGCCGGCGCGCAACGCATAGGCCAGATTGAAGAGGGCGTCCGACGGATTAGTTGCGGGAAAGGCGCCCGCCACGCCGGTCGCCACATAGCCGATGTTGCCCCAGCTCCAGCTGGAGTCGGCGACATTCGTGTAGGAAAGAAACCCTCTCGGCTTGTTGACGCCGTCGCCAGAAACGAAGGCGGTCCCTTCCTGCTCGGCGAAGGCGACCTGCACTTCGTCGGCGATCCACTGTTCGATGTCGACAACGGCGTCGTCGAGCAGCGCCTGGGTCGCGGCCGGCATTGCGTAAAGCTCCATCGCCGGGAAGTTCATGTCAGCGAGTTGCTGATTGGCCGTCTGCGGGCGCGGATCGGCTTCGGCCACCCAACCCGCCGCAGGCCCGGACGTGGAAAAGGCGCGACGCAGCGATTGCGTCGAAATCTCACGCGCGCTGGCGATCGCGCGGATTGGCGAGAACCTCGCGAGACGACGTATAATCTCCCGCTCGGCAGGTACGGGCACGAGATAGCCGCCATCCGCCCCCGAGGTCCGTGACATGGCCTTGGCTTCCAGCGCCTTCAGGCCGCCAGCTTCGCCCGAGCGCATGTAATGGTTGAAGGCGGATTTGTGCTCGCGCGCGCCATGATCGTCAGCGATGGGGCCGCCGAGGCGCGGACGCGACAAATCGAGCGCGAGGCGATCGAGCCGCGATTTGGTCTCGTCGAGCGCCTGATCGATGCGAGTGAGCTTTTCTTCGGTGACGACGTCCGCGCTCATGCGCGTTTCAATCTGAACCAGACGCTCATCATTGGCTTCCTTGAAGGCCGAGAAGGCGCGGTTGAGATCGCCGACAATATCGTCGCTCGCGGATTTGATTTCGATAGATGTCATTCATTGCCTCGAATTGAGGGCGCGCGAACGCATAAGCCGTCGGCGCCCGCCAACGACTCAACGTTCTTGCGCGAGGGAGGAATCCGTCTTTCGTTTTTGCTCCGCGTCCGACGGCGCGACGCGGAGCAAAGCAGAGTTCAGCGCCGAAGATCGAGGCGCCGCAGCCGATGTTCGAATCGCAGCGCCGCCTCCTGAGCCTTGAGCCGGACCAGGGCGGCGCGCTGCGCTGCGCTTGTCCGCTCGGGCGCGCGTTTGATCGAATTGATCCGAGCCAGCGTCTGCATGGGGAAGGTCACAACAGAGATCTCCAAAAGATCGATCTCGGCCAAGCGACGCAGCCCGCTCGACTTGTCGGTCGCTACGCGCACCGCGCGAAAGCCGATGGACAGCCCGTCGACTGCGCCGCTGCGAATGAGCGAGAGCGCCTCGCGCGCCCGCGACACCGAGAGATCGAGGCGGCCTGTGACTTTCAGGCCTTTCGAATCTTCGATGATCGTTGACCACACGCCAATCGGCTCCGTGGCGTTGTGCTGCCAGAGCAACTTAACCCCTTCGGCGCCGCGCTTGGTGAGCGACCGTGAGAAGGCACCCGGCATGACGATGTCGCCGCCCGAGTCGGCGACGCCGAAGAGCGAGGCGTAGCCCTCGATGCGGCCGGCGGTCGTCGCCTGCGCGAGCGGCAGGCTTGCGCGTTTCGTTTCGTGCGATTCCGTCATCCGCGCTCCGGTTCGGCGCCTGCAGGCGAGGGGCTTCGTGCATGCGCCTGCATTTGCGAGAGAAGATTCACGAAGGTTCGAAACACATCGCCAGGATCGTCATGCGGTCGCTGCGCTCGACGCCGCGTGCGCAGCGAGAAGGGCAGCCGTAATTTCAAGTGCGTCATGGGTCGCTCCTGCAACGTCTGTTGAATCGGGCAAGCTCTCGTACGAAGGCGTCGAGGCGACGCGTCGCCTCGCTCACCTCGCGCATGGCCAGATGGGCTTGCGCCGTCGCGACGCTGGCCCAAAGAAAGAGCGCGAGATGCGCAAGATCGCCGCGCTCGAGAATGGCGTTGAGAATGTCGGACAGCGAAAGTTGCTCCTTCCTGATGAAGGGGAAGAGAGGTTTGGAGGGGGCAGTGGGGTCTGCGGCGCACGCGCTCCCGTCCGCGCGTCCGGCGGCAAGGGCGCCGAGCCGGTCGGCGTTATGATCGAAGCCTAAAGGGTCGAATCCCGGTTGCAGCCAGCCCTGAAAGCTCTTCTGCACGCGGGTGACGGGGGGAGAACCGCCTGATGGGCGTTGTCGGGTCCTGCGTAGACGAGCGCGCCGTATGGCCGCGCGGAATTGTCGAGCAGCGCCTTGTTCCAGAAGCTCGCGGCATTGTGCGTGTCGAGTGCGACTTGCGCGGCGGCGAGCGGCGCGAAGCCGTAATAGTCGTCGAGCGGGTTGAACAGCTTGATATGCAGGATGGGTTCGACGCCTTCGCCCTGCATCTCGTAGCGCGCGTCGGCGCCCTGTGCCCGGTAGACGAAGGCGGCCGGCCATCCGTTTCGACCGGGCTCGACGCTCATGCGACCGGGACGCAGCGCGTAAAGCTCGCGCAACTGCCCGTCGAGCATGACGGATCTGATATATCGTATCTGTCGCCCTCACGGTCCTCGCGCGGCAATCTCCTGATCGAGGATTTCTACGGCTTTTCTGAAAATGAAGAGATAGGCCGTGTTTTGTTCGTTCGGCTCGGGGCGGTCGAAGAACGCCTTGTTGGGTTTAAGGCTTAGCCAAAGCGTTTCCAATTCGGCAGCTGGATTTTCGCTGTTTATAATTTTCGAGATATAGAGGCGTAGTCCTTTTAGATGCTCCAAATCGAAGACTGAAAGAGCTTCGCGTATGGCGTCTTTGAGCCGTCGTTCGTCTCCTTCCATTGACTTTGGCTTTGACCGGTCGTTTGT
Source organism: Hyphomicrobiales bacterium (assembly GCA_003963405.1). GTDB lineage: Bacteria > Pseudomonadota > Alphaproteobacteria > Rhizobiales > Beijerinckiaceae > Methylocystis. Next base: position 1,868 of record RXIY01000014.1, on the reverse strand, counting down.
CAGCGCAATATCAAGACCTATGCAGAACCCTTCGAAGTCGCTTGAGCATCGAGCCATGGTTGGGACTCCATCAATCAAAGATCGGGAAAGCCGTCAGAACCGAATAACCCTTTGCTCGCCGCTTGTCATGTATGATGACCACTGCGGCGCCATAGGTCGTTCTGAAGAATATCGGAGCGTTCCGTTTCCAAGAGTCAACAGTGTAGGCTTCTCTACCTGTAGGCGAGCCAAAAAATGCCTTCAGCGCCACGCGCCGCAGCCGCGGCGCCGCGACTTCGGTCAAAACGTCAAGATTGCGAGAGAGGATAGAGTTAATTAGCTTGTTCGCGGCTTCGACTGAAGGAAAAGTTCCTGCGCGAGTATCGGTTTCGAAAAATATTCCCAGACGGTCTTCATAGGAATCACGGATTCTGGCTCGCAGCCAATCATCAGTCCGATTAACATGGTCTTTGATTGCATGGCCCTTACGTGCGCCATCCTCTTCATCCAGCAGGTCAACAATGAAGTCGCCGATACGTTGGATAAAGCTTCCGATCCCGACGTCGCTCGCAATATTCGGATCGACATTCAGCGCCGGTTGACCCGCCCCCGGATCGAGCAACGAGACGCTTCCAGTAACGCCGCCCCCGCCTCCACCCCCGCCATTCGTCCACTGCCCACCCTTGGGCGAGCCCGCCGGCGCGCGCGGCTGGCGGCGCGTAGCGGGCCTCGAAGCCGTTGCCCCTTTTTGCGAAAAATGCGTCCTTTGGCGCCGGCCCGTAGCCCAGGGCCTCGCGCTGCTCGTCGAGCGTGAGGAAAGCCGCCCCGCCGACGCGCTCCCATTCGCTGGCGCGTTGGGCGGCGAGCGCGTCCAGCCGGTCGGCGTTGTAGTCGAAGCGGAAGGCTTCGAAGGCCGGTTGCAGCCAGCCCTGAACACTCTTCTGCACGCGAGTGACGAGCGGCAGCACCGTCTGGCGCCAGAAGGCGCGATTGGCCTCGCTGTAATTTGCGAAGGCGTTGTCGCCCGGTAGCCCCAGCAGCAGCGGCGACACGCCGAAGGCGAGGGCGATCTCGCGGGCGGCGCCAGCAGCAGCGCGCTGAAGGTGAAAGCGATCTCGCGCGCGGGGCTGGCTTAGATTCAAAATCTGGGTCTGTGGAGGCGGAGAAGGACGTTTTGAGGCTTCCGCGACTAGTCCCAGTAAGTGCTGATCAAATCGTACAACAACTTTTCGTCCGTTTCCACATCTTCTTTGCCGACGAAATAGCTGAATTCGAAGTGGTCGACAAAAAACGTTACTTCGACTCTGCAACCGACCAAATCGAATGAGACCTCCAACCCGTCATCTACCTGCTGTTGTATTCTGTATTTGATTCGTTTGTCCCTCAAAAACGAGAGGAATTCAAGCATGCCTTCCAAGCCCTTCATGACGGCCTCCAGTTACTTCCTGAATCGATCTTCATTTAAAAGCTTTTTGCATTTCTTGGCGACCGCGTCACCGCTTTTGGCCTGTTCAAGGACTTCTCGGACCATGGAGCTCAAAAGCTGTCCGGGCAGCTCGCTGTTTATCGAACCGACGCAGTAATTCGAAACAAAATCCTGCACCGTCATATCAAGCTGCTCTGGCTTGAATCCGCCCGCAAGCCGTAACAGATCACTGCTGCTAGGGCTCTCTTTATCGCTGTTACTCCCGCCTCCACCCCCGCCACTCGTCCACTGCCCACCCTCGGGCGAGCCCGCCGGCGCGCGCGGCTGGCTCGGCGCGTAGCGGGCCTCGAAGCCGTTGCCCCTTTTTGCGAAAAATGCGTCCTTTGGCGCCGGCCCGTAGCCCAGGGCCTCGCGCTGCTCGTCGAGCGTAAGGAAAGCAGCCCCGCCGACGCGCTCCCATTCG
>RXIY01000114.1:2902-4028 GCA_003963405.1 Hyphomicrobiales bacterium | reverse complement strand
CAGTTTGCGTCAACGTATCCGGCCTTCGAAGCACAGCCTCGGGCCAAGATGGAGATACGCGCATTCCGGTCCTCATAAAATTATCGGCGACGAGCGCCATTTCCCCTTGCAGGTTCCCAGAATGCAATCCGACTGTCAGGCCATCTTCGATTTATCCGCTCGCAAACATCATCGGCCGATCGACGCTACCAGACCCCGATCCGCCAACTTCTCATCCCGCCATGTGGGCGTTGTTTATGGTGAAATTCTCTCCACGCCGCAGCACAGCCCAGGCAATCCGCGCCAGCTTGTTGGCCAGAGCCACGACGGCCACATTTTGGTGGACCCGCGCAAGCAGCCCGCACACCCAACGTCCCAATGCCGTGTTGCGTTGGGCCAAATGTGGCAACGCCGCACGCGCTCCATGTATCAGGAGTTTCCGTAGATAAATGTTCCCGCGCTTACTGATGCCGAGCAGCTTCGGCTTGCCGCCGGTTGTCGATTGGCGAGGGACCAATCCCAGCCATGCGGGGAGATCGCGCGCATGTTCAAAAGCATCTCCCTTCCCGATCGCCGCAGCCAAGGCCGAGGCGGTCATTATGCCGACGCCTGGGATTGTCGTGAGTCGCCGCGCATCTTCGTTTTCCTTTGTGAATACTGCAAATTCCGAATCGAACGCGGATATCCTTTTGTCCAACTCGAGCCATTGCTCTCGCAGGTCTGCAAGCAATAAGAGGATCCGCTGGCTCAAGTCCGTTGCCCCGTCGCCCTCTAACAACTCGGCTAGGCGCCGCGCGAACACGCGCTTGCCTTTCGGGAAAACGAGCCCGCGCTCCAGCAAAATGCCTCGCATTTGATTAATCAGGGCTGTCCGCTCGCCAACCAGGCGCTCACGCGAACGATGCAGTGTTTGCATGTCGAGCTGTTCCTGTGTCTTCATCTCGACGAAACGCATTGTTGGACGCGTCGCCGCTTCGGCTATCCCCTCAGCATCCCGGTCATCGTTCTTCTGGGCCTTGATATACGGACGAACGTATTCGGGTGACATCAGCCGGACTTCGTGACCGTGGGTTGCGAATACGCGTCCGAGCCAGTGAGCGCCGCAGCACGCTTCCATTGCCACGATGCATGTCGGAAGCCTGCTCGC
>RXIY01000114.1:0-2852 GCA_003963405.1 Hyphomicrobiales bacterium | reverse complement strand
TTTTTCATAATCCATCTCCTCCGATCGAATCTCCGGCGAGCCTACGACGCCGGGAGGAGGGGCGGCCATCCCATAAAATTCTTCGGCGCAGGGGCCGAAGCAGACTTCGCCGTCCATAGACCTAGCCATTATCAGCAACGGGGCGCACCCGAGACGTGAGAGAGAGCGGCGCACGTTTTCAACGAATGAACCGGAATCCACGAACCGCCGCATCAAGGGCAAGTGGTCGAATGACCGATCAAAAAGGAGCTTAGCCCCGCTCAATCACGCACGCGCCGGCGAGAAAACGCTAAACAATGAGCACTCAGCGCTTGGCGCCTGTAAGGCCCTGGCAGTGGCCATCTGACGAAGCCGTCTCTTTCTCCTGTACTTCATCAGAAAGCCGCCCCCGACGGACTCCTTGGTCCGATTTTGGCTTGCCACCGATTGCATTTTATTATAATTTGCCACACAGCATATCAAGATTTATATGTACCTCAATCAACCGGCGGAAACATGGTTCACCGTGTGAGGTGCGCTTAACCTCGCCGGCCCATGTAAGGGGCAAATTTATGCGAGCTTGCGGTGGCGCCTGGCAAAGATCGCCTGCGCCCCATACGAGGCCTTTGCATCTGCCTTGTGACGAGCGCTATTGTATCCGGATAAAAGCTTAGCGGGTTTTCTGCCTGGCCCCTGCCGCGGAATAGCCGCAACTTGACCTTAGGTGTCGGAAAAGCCACGTGTTTTCCGTCACAGTAGGTCTCGGTATGAACGGTCAGATTTTGAAGCTTTCCACCGGCGTCGCACGGCGGGGAGAGTTGTGGTGCGAACCGCTCAAAATTCATTTCCCTCAAGTCTATCGAGTTATCAGAAAACGGGCGTCATCATCCCCGACGGCGTCCCGCTCCATGCATCCACAGACCGTTTTGGCGAATGATTTCTCTCTGTCCACTGTAGAGAACAATTTTAATGGAGTCGTGAAATCTATCCCTCTCCGTCACTTGACGCCTTCGGACGACCGCTCGCTGATCATTCGACACCATTGGTCAAAGCTACTCGCGAATACATACCTGCGCGCCGTCGAAGACATCGACTCAAGCCATTCGTGCGGCGCGATCTGTGAGTCGGAAGAAGCAGTTTTCACGATCGTCACGTGTCGAACTCGTAAAAGCTGGTCCGGCCCGACGATCTTTTTCCTTGCAGATTTTTTCGAAGACGACTCCGACATCGGAGTTCAAGTCTGGGAAATGTCGATTGGGGTTGATGGCGAGCTGCGGTCCACAGACATTTTTTATGAGGACGATTGAAAGGCAGTGGCTCAGACTTCACGGCGGCGGGAACTAAGTCAGACTCCGGCGAGCGAGCGGCCCAAACGCCACACCTGGGTTGGGCAAGGCTCCAGCGAGAATGCGCGACTTCGAAAAACGCCAATTTAAGACACGCAATTTTTAATTTTTTGGCAAGTATTTGTCAAAAAAACGCCTTTTCGGCTGAGTTTCCCCTTGGCGCCAGCGCGGGAATCTCCCATCCTAAGAGTTGGGCGTTCACATTTAACCTTATGCGATCCTATGAATAAAGGGCGGGTGGGAGGCGCGGCTCGAAGTCGGAAGACGACTAAGCCGACGGGCGATCATCGTAGACTGATGGTCAGTTCGATGGAGGATCGGCTCGCCTCTCCGCATTTGGAGCGGTTAGCGAAGAACTTGATCACGCATTTGGAAGAGAGCGGAATGACGAAGCCTGAATTCGCCAAGTCGATAGGCATGTCAGGCTCGCAATTTCGTTATGTGCGCGCTCGAGCTGCGAACCCCTCGATTGAGATGCTTGCAAAGATCTCCGCGAAGCTAAAAACGCCTCTCTACGAGCTTTTAGAGGACTGCAAACTCGGAGGTCGTCGCAACCTGTCCGGGAAGCAAATGGCGAAACACCTTTCCGTCGTCTTGAAAGGGAAATATCTTGAGAGTGGACTGGAAAAGGAGCAGTTTGCCAAAATCATCGGCGTCTCCTTACCGCAGTTGTATCTGATGTTGCGGGGTGACTCGAACCCATCGCTACTCGTTGTCGCCGAGATTGCGCGACGATTAGGCATCGGAATGTGGGAGCTATTAGGCGTAGAGGCGGTGTAGGTCGAAAAAACCATGGGCTCGTTAGGGGATGCGCCTTGCGCGCGGTCGATGAAAAGGACGGCGCTCATGCGCCGCCGTCCTCGAATCTCCACACCGGAATGCCGAGCTTGCGCGCCTTGTCGGCAAGATTTGCGGAAACGCCCGAGCCGGGGAAGACGATGACACCTATTGGGAGTGTCTCGAGGATCTGATCGTTGCGCCTGAAGGGGGCCGCCTTGGCGTGGCGGGTCCAGTCTGGCTTGAACGTGATCTGCGTCACCTTGCGATTATTCGCCCAGCAGGAGGCAATGAGTTCCGCTCCATTGGGTGACCCGCCATGCAACAGCACCATGCCGGGATGTTTGGCGAGAGCCTTGTCGAGGCGATCCCAGATCGCGCGATGGTCGTTGAAGTCGAGCCCGCCGGTGAAGGCGATCCGCGGCCCGGCCGGAAGGAGAGGCTCGGAGTCGACGCGGCGCTTGGCGGCAAGAAAATCGCGGCTGTCGATCATGGCGGCTGTCAAGGATCGATGGTTGACCTTGGAGCCCGAGCGGGGACGCCAGGACGAGCCGGTATGCAATTCGAAGGCGTCGGCGGCCTGGTCGCGGAAGAGCTCCAGGCTGTCGCGGCGTTCGAGGAGCGTCTGCCCCTCGCAGATCAGGCGCTCCAGCTCCACCGAGCGGATTTCCGAGCCGTCCTGTTCCTTTTGGCTGCGCCGCTGCGCCTGCTCATTGTCGTCGAGGTCGCGCTCGACGCGAAGGACCGCCC
>RXIY01000024.1 GCA_003963405.1 Hyphomicrobiales bacterium | reverse complement strand
CTCCTCCTCGCTATTTCCTTTCTCGCGCAAGGTCAGGAACGCGCGGAACTGATCGAGCGGATGCAGCGGCGCGCGCTGGACATTTTCGGCAAGGCTGTCCTCTTCCGCGATTCCGTCTCTCCGCACGACGCAAGGGATAGGGGCGTTGCGGGCCAGGCGCTTCTGCTTCACGAGAAGCTCGAGCGCCCGGTAACGCCGCCTGCCCGCGGGGATTTCGAACATGCCGGTGTCGGCGCCCTGATCGTCAAACACGGGCCGCACGGTGATGCTTTGCAAGAGCGTTCGACGGGCAATATCTTCCGCCAGCTCTTCGATCGAGACGCCCGCCTTGATCCGCGCACATTCGACTGGGACAGCACGAGCTTGTTGAACGGAATATCGCGCGACGCGCTCAACTGGATTTTCTGGACCGACTCGGTCATGGTTTTCAACTCCGCGACGGGCGGCCGAGAGCCTCTCTCTCGACCTCCACCTTGTCACGAAGCGCAGCGCGGCCCTCTAACTTTTGAGGACGACGCCGCAAAAAGCTTAATCAAGTCGGGAGCCGCCGCGTCAGCTGCAGGCTGCTCGCAAATCCCTCAAAGACGTAGATCGTCAGGCGACGCGATCGAAGAGCTTTTTGGCAACCGCCTCGAAATGAAGCCGAGCGTCCTGATGGCTTGTTCCCCGCGCGACAGCCGTGATGCCCTGCACGAAATCGAAGACGCTTTCCGGCTTGCGGCCCTCCTCGGTCAGGACCGTCTGGATGATTTTTGTCGTCTCGGCTTTCGAGAAACCGCGCTTGCGCAGGAATTCCGTGCGGTCGTCATCGCTGCGAGCGACGATCCGCTGCCGCGCCGCCTTGACGCCATTAACAAAGGGCAGGGGCGAAGAATTGGCGAAACTCGCCAACGCCGGCGCCGCCTCATGCGCGAAGCGTGCGGCAACCCGGCTCGACTTCGATCACTTTCGACTCGCGATCCGGCGGCTTGAAAGAAACGACCCTGCCGACGGGACAGCGCAGCGGAACCACGCTTACGACATGGCTGGTCGAGCTTCATACTCCAACATATTCGGGCTTCCCTATCGCCTCTTCGTCTGTGCGCTCGGGCGGATGATCACAATGCTCTCCGTAACGGGCGTTTACGTCTGGTGGAAGAAACGTTCCGCCCGACTAGAGCACGCGCGCCGGCCTTCTGTCGTGCGCGCGCGTGAAAGCGAAGAGCTCGTTTCTTGACTCTTTAAATTTAGACGGAGATAGAAATGATTTTGCATGACGAAGGTTATTCTCAACTGATCGACGGTCTGCGTCGCGCCCTACCGCTCGCCGCCTATCCGCGCCAAGCGCTGCTCGCCTGCCTTTCCGCCCGTGGCGTGACCGTCCGCGGGGCGCCGCGCCAGTCGGTGATCGACATTTTCGACCGCGGCGACGTGCACGGGTTGATGTGCCGCTTCGCAATTTGCGGAGACGAGCGCAGGAGCAGTTTCCTCGCGCCGCTGGCGCAAGCGTTTGACAGAAAACATCCTGCGGCACGGGCGCTTGCGCGGCTCGTTTGCAACGGCGGCCTATTCGCCAAGCTTCGTCATGCGCGGCTTCCCTGCTGGCGTCACGCTCTTCGATGGCGCAGCGCACGGCTTCACGGCGCAAAGCGCCGAGCTCTCCACAGTGGACCATGTCGAGTTCTTCAAGGGACCGAGCGCCTGCTTTTTGGCAAGGCGCTCGGCGGCTATGGTGGCACCGCCAATTATATCCGCAAGGTGCCGAGTCAGGGGATCTTCGGCCGCGCCTCGACGAGCTTGGGCTCCTTTGGCCTTAGCCGTCTCACGGTCGACGTCAACGCCCCCTTAACCGAAGACAAGAATCTGCTGCTTCGACTGACGGGCTCAGCCCAGACCCAAGAAAGTTTCGTCGAATTCGTGCGGACGCGTAGTTTTGACGTCGCGCCGATGATCGCCTTCACAGCTGACAACGGCGACAGAGCGACGCTGCGCGCAGAGCACAATGGCGCATGGCTGGTGTGGCGGGACGGCGTGCAAGTCGATCCTATCTTCTTCCATATTCCAAGCGAATTCTATGCGGGCATTCCCGCCAATGAACATGAGACGCCCGTCTTCGACGACATCACCTTCAGTTACGACCATGCGCTTGGGCCGAACTGGAGCCTCTCCGCCGTCGCCGATTATTTCCTCTCAGCCAATCGCTGGGGCTGGTTCACGAGCTGGGGCTACGACGAATCCCAGTCCATTGTCTTCGGCAAACCGGCGCGCAGCCGCACCGCCAATCGCAGCTTCGACGTACAGCTACGGCTCAATGGGCGATTTGAAACGGGCATTCTCTCACACACCGTCTTTCTCGCCGTTGAACACTGGGACTATTTTTCGGATATTCCAATGACATTTCCCGATACGAAGCGACGCCCCTCAACATCTTCCGTCCTGTCTATCTCGAAGGCGTCAATTACGCCGGGGCCTACTGGTCGAACGGTTCTGTGCAAACCTTTTATTGCGGGATCGGCCTGGGTTATGCTGGTTGGGAGCAGGACGGGCGGAATAGCACAATGATCGAGTTCAAAGGCAGCCATTTTGAACGTGACGTGATCCTGTGGGGCGTGCGCTGGTATGTCGCCTACCCGATCAGCCACCGGCAACTCGAGGAGATGATGGAAGAGCGCGGGGCCGAGGTCGACCATTCGACGCTCAATCGCTGGGTCGTCAAATACGCGCCCGCGCTGGACCGCCAGTTCCGTTCCCGCAAGCGGCCCGTCGGCTCCAGCTGGCGGCTGGATGAGACCTATGTGAAGATCAAGGGCTCCTGGAAATATCTCTATCGGGCGGGCATCGAGATCCGGCGAAGGAAATATCTGAACAACATCGTCGAACAGGACCACCGAGCGATCAAGCGATTGGCGCGGCCGGCGCTCGG
>RXIY01000007.1 GCA_003963405.1 Hyphomicrobiales bacterium | reverse complement strand
AATGTCTTCCCCAAAGTCGAACTCGTGATTGCCAGGCGTGAAGACGTCGACGCCGATGAGATTGAAGAGCTCCACGATGTGGGCGCCTTTGTCGAGGCTCGACAGCAGGGAGGGGGAGAGCGTATCGCCCGCAAAGGCTACGAGCGTGTTTTGCGCCTTCGCGCGCTCGGCCTTCAACGCGCCAGAGACGCGCGCAAAACCGCCGCGCCCGTTGCGCTCGTCCATCTCGTAGATGTCGCTGAAGACGATGAGCGTGAGATGTGCGGTGCGCTCCGAAGCCCTCGCCCAGCCAGCGAGGGCGAGAAGCAGCAGGACGGCGGCGAGAATGCGGCGCATGCGTTTTCATCCCGTATTGGATCCGGGACCGCATGTTGCCGCGCCCGCATGACGGTTTCAACGCCGCCGGGGTGGATGGCCGCCCCGCCTGACGGCGAGAGCCCTCACCCCGTCGTGACGATCACGAAATCCTTGCCCGTGCGGCTGTCGGGCGAGAGCGGGGCGTCGGTGAGCACCATGGTCATGCCGGGGTGCATCCGCTGCTGCATCGCCTCAACGAAGGCCGGATCGGCGGCGATCCTTTGCATCACGGCGTCGTCGCGCATGGCGGGCGACGCCGCGGCGCTATGGGTGATCGCGCTCCAGCGCAGGCCGCGCGCGTCATTGGCTGCGCCGTTGAGCACGAAGACATGCGAGCCCAGCGCGTCGCCGCCCTTCAGCGTCAGCTTCGAGCGCGCGACGACGCGGTCGTTTTCGATGAGTTCGATCACGCGGTCGGCCGAGGAGACGATGACGCTCGTCACGGGGTAACTCTCGGCGGCCGCCCAGTCGGACGGAAGCTTCTTGCCGTCGAGGCTCGACACCACCTGTTCAAATTCATGCTCCGCATAGCCCGAAAGCACCATGCCGGGATGCGTCAGCTCCCAGGGGTCGGTGTGGGCGCCGGCGATGATCACCGGCGTCCCGACATGGGTGACGCCGAAGAGCAGCTCCGAGAATTTCATCGGCAGGCGCACGCAGCCGTGAGAAGCGGGATAGCCCGGCAGATTGCCGGCGTGCAGCGCGACGCCCGACCAGGTCAGCCGGTTCATGTTCGGCATCGGCGCGTCATCATAGATCGAGGAGTGGTGGTTCCTGTCCTTTTCGAGCACGACGAAAACGCCGGTGGGCGTTTCGTGTCCCTGCTTCCCGGTCGAACAGGTCGAGACCGCGATTCGGACGCCGTTGCGATAGACGTGGACGCGCTGTTCCGGGATCGACACGACAACCGAGACGGGGCCCGACTCGGAGCGTTCCGGATGCCAGGTGAATTCGCCGGGCTTGAGCTGCGAAATCTCCTTCAACATCTCATTGGCGAAGGCCGGGCGCGCGGCGAAAGCGGCGGCGCCAGCCGCATAAAGAAACATGCGACGCGAAAAGCAATGCCTGATCATCATATGTCTCCCCTGTTACCGGGACGTGTCGCGCCAGTAACACGGCCGACTCCGTCGGCCAAGCTGTCAATAAGGGAGAAGGGTTTGTGCGCGTGTGCGCGGGCGCACGAGGCGCGCGGGGCAGGGGCGGTGATCCCCCACCCGGCGGGCCGCCCTCCCCGCAAGGGGGAGGCATTTGGGGCTCATCTAAAGGGTGAGGGCGCGCGTTCCCCTTGCGGGGAGGGCGGGAACTTTAGGCCCCCGCTTCGCCCGCGACCTTGCCGAAATCGGCGACGCCCATCATCACGCGCCGAAGCTCCGCGAGCAGACGCAGGCGGTTGAGGCGCAAATCGGCGTTGTCGGCGTTCACCGTCACATGATCGAAGAAGGCGTCGACCGGTTCGCGCAGATGGGCGAGCGCGCGCATGGCGCCCTCAAAATCTTCCTTCTCCAGCCGATCGGCCGTTTCCTCCCGCGCGCGGGCGATGGCCGCCGCGAGCTTGTGCTCCTGCGGCTCGATTCGAAGATTGGGCGTGTGGCGGTGGGCGTAGGCCTGCGCGCCGTCCTTCTTTTCCTCGGCCTTGAGGATGTTGACCGCGCGCTTGAAGCCCGCGAGCAGGTTCCGGCCGTCGTCGGTGGCGAGGAATGTGTCGAGCGCCTCGACCTTTCTGGTGATCATGAGCAGATCGTCCTGTAGCGGCGCGCCGGCGGCTTGCGCCTCTCCGGAGTCGGCGGCCGCCACGGCGCCGAGAGCCGCATCTATCAGATCGTAGCGCGCCCCCTTGTCCCGCAAGTAGACCTTCAGGCGATCGATGAAAAATTCCAGGAGGTCGGCGGCCGTCACGCCGACCATGCCCCCGTCCGTCTTCTTCAGCGATTTGGCGTGGAAGGAGAAGTCGTTGTAGTGGCGGTCGACGATCCGCGAGAGCGGCGCGCGCAATTCGTTCTCCAGAACGATGCGAATCACGCCCAGGGCCGCGCGGCGCAGCGCATAGGGGTCCTTGCTACCGGTCGGCTTCTCGTCGATCGCCCAGAAGCCGACGAGCGTATCGAGCTTGTCCGCGAGGGCCACCGCGATGGCGACCGGGTCCGTCGGGATACGGTCGCTCGGCCCCTGCGGCTTGTAATGCTCCTCGCAGGCGGTGGCGACAGAAGCGTCCTCGCCCTGGGCGCTCGCGTAATAGCGGCCCATCAGGCCCTGAAGCTCAGGGAACTCGCCGACCATCTCCGAGACGAGGTCGGCCTTGCACAAGGTCGCCGCGCGGGCGGCCTTTTCGGGATCGGCGCCGACGAGCGGCGCGAGTTCGCGCGCGAAGGCGGCGATGCGCTTCACGCGCTCGCCCTGCGTGCCGAGCTTCTCGTGGAAGACGATCTGGTCGAGCTTCGGCAGGCGGTCTTCGAGCCTCGTCTTGAGGTCGGTCTCGTAGAAGAATTTGGCGTCCGACAGGCGCGCGGCGATGACGCGCTCATTGCCCGCGACGATGGTCGCGCCGCCGTCCTCCGCCTCGATATTCGAGACCAGGATGAAGCGGTTGGTCAACGCGCCGCCCTTGCGCAGGACGAAGCACTTCTGATTCACGCGGATCGTGGCGCGAATGACTTCCGGCGGGATCGACAGGAAGCTTTCGTCGAAAGACCCCATCAGCGTCACCGGCCATTCGACGAGGCCCGCGACCTCCTCGAGAAGCCCGGCGTCCTCGATCAGTTCGAGCCCCCGCGCGAAGGCGAGATCCTTTGCGTCGTGCAGGATGATGTCGCGCCGCCGCGCCGGGTCGATCACGACCCTGGCGCGCTCCAGCCCCATGGCGTAATCCTCGAAGCGCCGCACCCGGAACGGCGCGGGCGCGAGGAAACGATGGCCGCGCGTCACGTCGCCCGACGGGATGCCCTCGACCTCGAAGGGAACGATGTCGGGCGTCTCGGTCTCCGGCCCGAAGGTCGCGACGATGGAATGCAGCGGCCTCACCCAGCGCAGGCTGTCGCTGCGCTCCGACGCGGCGCCCCAGCGCATGGATTTGGGCCAGGGGAAGCTCTTGACGATCACGGGCAAAATCTCGGCGAGAACGTCGATCGTGGCCGCGCCCGCGCGCTCGATGATCGCGAGGTAGAATTCCGCGCCCTTCTTGTCCTTCTCGATTTTCGCCTGATCGAGGGAGGAAAGCCCCGCGCTTTTCAGAAAGCCCTGGATCGCCGCCTCCGGCGCGCCCACGCGCGGCCCTTTGCGCTCCTCGCGCACATCCGGCTGGCGGCCGGGCAGGCCGACGACCTGAAGGGCGAGGCGGCGCGGCGTGGCGTAGGCCGCGGCGCCCTCATAGGTCAGGCCGCGGTCGACGAGGGCGTTGGTGACGAGCTTCTTGAGATCGTCCGCCGCCTGCCGCTGCATGCGCGCCGGAATTTCTTCGGAGAAAAGTTCGAGCAGGAGGTCGGGCATTCGGTCGTCTTTGTCGCGGGGCAGGGGGGAATCCCGGGGTGATGTTTAGAGCCCCCTGCGGCGCCGCGCAAATCGGTTCGGCTGCGCGTGGCTCACGCCTGCGGCCCCTCCCCGCCGCCGGCGGGGGAGGGAGACCGCCCGTCGCCGCCGGTCAGAGCTCCTTGTGCGTGCCGTCGCAGAGGGGCTCTTTCTTCGAGTGCTTGCAGCCGCAGAAGAACGCCTTGCCGGTGGCCTCGGCCTTGTAGGCGACGGGGGTGATTCCCGTGCCCTGATGGGCGCCGTCGCAGAAGGGCTGATTGGCGCTGCGGCCGCAGGCGCACCAATAATAGGTCTTCCCCTCCTCGACCTCGACCGGCATGGCTTTCTTCTGGAAGATGACGCGTTCGCTCATTTTGCTCTCCTTAGACCGGCTCCGTGGCCAGCGCCGGCGCGTCGAGCAGGAACTTCTCCACTTCGAGCGCCGCCATGCAGCCCAGGCCGGCCGCGGTCACGGCCTGCCGGTAGATTTCGTCAGCCACGTCGCCCGCCGCATAGACGCCGGGGATGTTGGTGCGGGTCGTTCCCGCCTCGACGGCGATATAGCCCGAGGGCTTCACCGTGAGCTGGCCCTTGAACAGTTCGGAAGCCGGCGCATGGCCGATGGCGATGAACACGCCCTCGGCGTCGAGCGTCTGCATTTCGCCTGTCTTGACGTTCTTCACCCGCGCGCCGGTGACGGAGAGGGGGCCCTCCACGCCGAGGATTTCGTCGATCACATGGTCGAACAGGACCGTGACGTTCTGCTGCCGGCGCAGGCGCTCCTGCAGCACGCGCTCGGAGCGCAGCGTGTCGCGGCGGTGCACCAGCGTCACATGCGAGGCGAGGTTCGAGAGATAGAGCGCCTCCTCGACGGCGGTGTTGCCGCCGCCGACGACGACGACTTTCTTGCCGCGGAAGAAGAAGCCATCGCAGGTCGCGCAGGCCGAAACGCCGAATCCCTTGAATTTCTCCTCGCTCGGAATGCCGAGCCATTTGGCCTTGGCGCCCGTCGCGACAATCAGCGCGTCGCAGCTGTAGGTCGTCCCGCTGTCCCCGATCAGGGTGAAGGGGCGCTTGTCCAGGCGGGCCTCGACGATATGGTCCGAGACGAGCCGCGTGCCGACATGTTCGGCCTGGAGGCGCATCTGCTCCATCAGCCAGGGGCCCTGAATGGGCTCGGCGAAGCCGGGGTAGTTCTCGACCTCGGTCGTGATCATGAGCTGGCCGCCCTGATCGAAGCCGGCGATGAGCATGGGCTCCAGCATGGCGCGGGCCGCATAGATCGCCGCCGTATAGCCGGCCGGGCCGGAGCCGATGATGATGACGCGCGCATGCTGGGGGGCGGACATTTGAAAACTCGCAGGTCTGTCGTGACGAGCCGGCAATCTAACGATTATGCGCCGCGCCGCAACTCTCGGAACCGCGCGTAATCCGCTGCGATGCGCCGCGCGATTTCCGGCGTGGAGTTGAGCGGCGCGTAGGTCCAGTCCTCGAACGGCCCGCGCCAGAGGCGGATGGCGCCGGCGGCTTCCAGCGCGGCGAGATAGGCCCGGATCTTGCGGCGCGGCGCCAGCGGCTCGATCACATGGACCGGAACGCCGGTGGCGACCGCCTCGCCCACCATGCTCACGCTGTCGCCGGTGACGACGATGCGGTCGGCGTTGGCGAGCATGGAGACATAGGGGTTCTCGCCGGCGCCGTCCCAGCAGAAGCCGCCCGGCGCCGAAAGCGCCGCCCGCAGCGCCCGCGCGACCTCGGGCGGCGTGCGGCGCGAGGGGGTCGCCATGACGCCATAGCCGCCCGCGAGCAGGGCCGCGGCGATATGGTCGAGGTCGTGGACGACGCCCTCGGCACCGCCGATGAGCAGGGCGACCAGGGGGCGCGGCAGGCCGGCGATGCGCAGATCGGGCGTGGCGCGGGCCTCGGCGAGCCGCGCGTCGCTGATTCGGTTCGGCGGCGTGAGGGGAGAGATGACATTGTCGCCGGCCAGGCGATCATGACGCGGCGCGACGATGAGGTCGGCGGCCGCTTTCCCGAGCGCCGGGGCGTTGACATAGACCGTGAAGACGCGCCCGCCCGAGTCGCGCTTCAGACGGCGCAGCGCCGGCAGCGTGCGCCGTCCGGCGGCGAGCGCGATATCCGGGTAGGGCGGCGCAAAGGCGAAGGCGTCGCGCGGGTCGGGCGGGCCGAAAGGCGCGAGCCAGGAATAGGGGGCGCGCGGCGCGACGGCGCGAATGTCGGGGACGAGGCCCAGAGCCTCCGCGAGCCCGAGCGTCTGCGCCTCGTGCCCGGCGCGGCCGTCGGCGAGGACGCGGAGGGCGGCCCCGCTCTCTCCGAGCGCGGGGAGGGTCTCGATGAAGGCCTGCGCCGGCTCCCTCTCCCACGTCTGCGGAAGAGGGCTGGGCAGGGGGGTCACACGAAAGCGACCTTCAAGATCTCGTAGCTCTTGCCGCCGCCGGGGGTCTTCACCTCCACCGTATCGCCGACCTTCTTGCCGATGAGCGCGCGGGCGATGGGGCTCGTGATGGAGACGCGGCCGCTTTTCACGTCGGCCTCGGTCTCGCCGACGATCTGATAGGCCTTTTCTTCCTCGGTATCCTCGTCGACGACGGTGACGGTTGCGCCGAATTTGATCGTGGAGCCCGTGAGTTTGGAGACGTCGATGACTTCGGCGCGGGAAAGCTTGTCCTCGAGGTCGGCGATGCGGCCCTCGTTGAGCGACTGGGACTCCTTGGCGGCGTGATATTCAGCGTTCTCCGAGAGATCGCCATGCGCGCGCGCTTCGGCGATCTGCTGGATGATGCGCGGCCGGTCTTCCTGCTGACGGCGGCGCAGTTCCTCTTCGAGCGCCGCATATCCCGCGGCTGTCATGGGCACCTTGTCCACCATTTCTCGCACTTCGCTCCGATCATTGGCGGGAAAGCGGCTCCCCGCGCGGGCATCGCGCCCGGCGCGGGACGCGCGCGCCCCCGAATCACACGACTGACATCTGTGCCGCAAAATCGGCGCCGGCAGCGAGCCGGCGACGCTTCAGGGCGCCCGAAAGCGCGCCTGGGGCTCCGTCTTCGTTTTCCTTGTTTTCTCAGTCTTTCGCCGGCTGGAAATAGTCCTGTAGCGCCCGCGCCTCGAGGTCTCCCGACACATAGGCCCTCACCCCCTGCGACGCCGCGATCGCGCCGGCGAGAGTCGTATAATAGGGAACCTTATGCAGAAGGGCGGCGCGGCGCAAGGAACGCGAGTCGGCCAGCGCCTGTGCGCCTTCGGTCGTGTTGAACACGAGCTGAATCGCGCCGTTCTTGATGGCGTCGACGATATGCGGCCGGCCTTCCGAGACCTTGTTGATCTTCTGCGCGGCGATGCCCTCCTCCTGAAGGAAGCGGGCGGTGCCGCCGGTCGCGACCACGCTGAAGCCGATTTCCTTCAGCTCGCGGATGGCCGGGACGATGCGCGGCTTGTCCGCGTCCCGAACCGAGACGAAGACGACGCCCTCGCGCGGCGCCTTGGTGCCGCCGCCGAGCTGGCTCTTCACGAAGGCCGCGTCGAAGGCGACGTCGAGGCCGATGACTTCGCCGGTCGAGCGCATCTCGGGGCCGAGCACCGTGTCGACGCCGGGGAAGCGCGCGAAGGGGAAGACGGCCTCCTTCACGCCGATATGGTTCAGCGGCCCCGAGGGCAGGGCGAAGCCGGAGAGCTTCTCGCCCGCCATGACGCGCGCGGCGATCTTGGCGAAGGGCGCGCCGACGACCTTGGCGACGAAGGGCACGGTGCGCGAGGCGCGGGGATTGACCTCGAGCACGTAGATCTCGCCGTCCTTCAGCGCGAACTGCACATTCATCAGGCCGATGACGCCGAGCGCCATGGCGAGGCTCTTGGTCTGCGCCTCGAGTTCGGCGACAACCTCCGGCGTGAGCGAGCGGGGCGGCAGCGAGCAGGCCGAGTCGCCCGAGTGAATGCCCGCCTCCTCGATATGCTCCATCACCCCCGCGATCGCCGCCTGTTCGCCGTCGGCGATGCAGTCCACGTCCACTTCGATGGCGTCGGTGAGATAACGGTCGAAGAGCAGCGGGTTCTTGCCGAGCACCATATTGATCTGCCCGGTCTTGTCGTTGGGGTAGCGCGTCTTGATCTCGGACGGCACGAGGCTCGGCAATGTGCCGAGGAGATAATCATCGAGCGCGTTGGTGTCGCGAATGATGGCCATGGCGCGGCCGCCGAGCACATAGGACGGCCGCACGACGAGCGGCAGGCCCAGTTCGCCCGCGACGATGCGCGCCTGTTCGACCGAATAGGCGATGCCGTTCTTGGGCTGCTTGAGGCCGAGCTTGTCGAGGAGCCGCTTGAACCGGTCGCGATCTTCGGCGAGGTCGATCGAATCGACGGGCGTCCCGAGGATGGGGGCGCCCATGGCGGCGAGGCCGTGCGCCAGCTTCAGGGGCGTCTGGCCGCCATATTGGACGATCACGCCGGTAAGCGTTCCGCGAGACTTCTCGATGTCGAGGATTTCGCCCACGTCCTCATTGGTGAGTGGCTCGAAATAGAGGCGGTCCGAGGTGTCGTAGTCGGTCGAGACGGTCTCCGGATTGCAGTTGATCATGATCGTTTCGAAGCCGGCGTCGTCCAGCGCGAAACAGGCGTGACAGCAGCAATAGTCGAACTCGATGCCCTGTCCGATGCGGTTCGGCCCGCCGCCGAGAATGACGACTTTCCTGCGATCCGAGGGCTCCGCCTCATTCGCCGGCGCGCCTGCGAAAGGAGTCTCATAGGTCGAATACATATAAGCGGTGGGGGAGGCGAATTCCGCCGCGCAGGTGTCGATGCGCTTGTAGACCGGGCGCACGCCGAGCGCGTGGCGCGCGGCGCGCACGGCCGCTTCCTCCATGCCGGCGAGCGTCGCGAGGCGCGCGTCCGAGAAGCCGGCGAATTTCAGCCGGCGCAGATTTTCGGCGTCCGTGGGCAAGCCGAATTTCTTCACTTTCTCTTCAAGCGAAACGATCTCGGCGATGCGCGCGATGAACCATGGGTCGATCTTGCTCGCCTCGTGGATTTCGTGCTGGCTCATGCCGAGGCGCAGCGCCTGGCCGACGACGAGCAGGCGGTCCGGCGTCGGCGTACCGAGCGCGCCGCGCAGCACATTCATGTCGTCGCCCTTGCCGAGCCCCTCGATCTCGATGTCGTCGAGGCCGCAGAGGCCCGTCTCCAGCGAACGCAGCGCCTTTTGCAGAGATTCCGCGAAGTTGCGGCCGATGGCCATGGCTTCGCCGACCGACTTCATGGCGGTCGTCAGCACGGGCTCTGAGCCGGGGAACTTCTCGAAGGCGAAGCGCGGAATCTTGGTGACGACGTAGTCGATCGTCGGCTCGAAAGAGGCCGGCGTCGCGCCGCCGGTGATGTCATTGGCGATCTCGTCCAGCGTGTAGCCGACGGCGAGACGCGCGGCGACCTTGGCGATGGGAAAGCCCGTCGCCTTGGAGGCGAGCGCGGAGGAGCGCGACACGCGCGGATTCATCTCGATGACGATCATGCGGCCCGTGCGCGGATCGACCGCGAATTGCACGTTGGAGCCGCCGGTCTCGACGCCGATCTCGCGCAGCACGGCGAGCGAGGCGTCGCGCATGATCTGATATTCTTTATCGGTCAACGTCAGAGCCGGCGCCACGGTGATGGAGTCGCCGGTGTGCACGCCCATCGGATCGATGTTCTCGATCGAGCAGACGATGATGCAATTGTCCGCCTTGTCGCGGACGACCTCCATCTCGTACTCTTTCCAGCCGAGCACGCTCTCTTCGATCAGCACCTCGCTCGTGGGCGAGGCGTCGATGCCGCGCTCGACGATCTCGATGAATTCCGCCTTGTTGTAGGCGATGCCGCCGCCCGTGCCGCCGAGCGTGAACGACGGACGAATGATCGCCGGAAGGCCGATGTCGTCCAGGGCGTCGAGCGCGGCGGTGAGCGTCTTCACATGATGCGAGCGCGGCGTGTCGAGGCCGATCTTGGTCATCGCCTCGCGAAAGCGTTCGCGGTCTTCAGCCTTGTCGATCGCCTGGGCGGTGGCGCCGATCATCTCGACGTCGAATGTCTTCAAGACGCCCATCTTTTCGAGCGAGAGCGCGCAATTGAGCGCCGTCTGGCCGCCCATGGTCGGGAGCAGGGCGAAGCCGCCGGGGACGGCGTAGCGTTCCTTCTCGATGATCTTGGCGACGAATTCGGGCGTGATCGGCTCGACGTAGGTGCGATGCGCCAGATCGGGGTCGGTCATGATCGTCGCCGGATTGGAGTTGACGAGCACGATCCGGTAGCCTTCCGCCTTCAGCGCCTTGCAGGCCTGTGTGCCGGAATAATCGAATTCGCAGGCCTGGCCGATGACGATGGGGCCCGCGCCGATGATCAGGATGGTCGATATGTCGGTTCTTTTCGGCATGTCGCTTCTGTGGTTCGGCGCGGCTTGCGCACGTTGCTTTCGCCCTCACGTCCAGGGACCCGCCCGGCAGGTCGCCTCGACGCATGGGGCGATCAAGGGAATTCGTCCTCTCGGCGTCCTCGCCTGCTGGCGCCGCCCCGGAAGGGGTCGCCGCGTGGCGAGAAAGCCGTCGCCCGTCTCCGCGCCCTTCCGGGGGAAGCGCGCGCATAAAAAAAGGCCGCGTCTCCGGCCCTCTGGACCGGTACGCGTCCCGTATATGCCCGTCTCGCGGGCGGCGAGCGGGCGCGCCCGGCTCGGAAGTCGACGTGTTGTTAGACGATTATCGGCCGGATGAGAAGGGGGCAAAGCCCGGACCGCGCTTCGCCTTTGGAAGGCGCTGCGCGCACATTGGGCGCGTTGCTCAATTCGGCCACATAAAAACGCTCATTTTGTGCAGTTTACGGATTTTCGTACTTCCCCATTTTGGGCGGAACAGCCAAGATTGATTCGTCAGATTTGATAAGGGCTTGTGGCTGCTGCTGGTGGAGAAGATGTCGATCTCTGGAGATTCATCGGTTGCCGAGGCCGTGGGCCGTCGGATTCTCGAGCGAAACGGTTCGGACCTCATCGAGTTCTTTTATCTCCTCGACGAGAAGAATACGCTCGCCTTGCTACGTGAATTCGTCGTCCTTCGCGATGACGACCAGGCAAAAATCATCGAGTTTTTCAGAAAGATGAACCAGCGCGGCGATCTGAAGCTTGCCGTCGGCCGCGATGGCTTGTCTATCCGGCCCGGGGGTTGAGGGGGGCTGGAGCGAGGCGGCTCCGGACCGGATTCCTGCCACCGGGACGGAGCCGCCCGTTACCCAATCAGGCCGTGGCGGATGGCCAAGACAATCGCTGAGGTGCGGTTCACGGCGTTGAGCTCCTGCTTGAGCTGCCGCATGTATTTGTCGACCGTGTGTCCTGACACATTGAGGATCAACGCGATTTCCTGATCGGTCTTACCCTCGGCCGCCCATTTCAGGGTCAGGATCAGGCGCTCGGAGAGGCGCGGCGCTGCAATCAGGCGGTCAATTTTCACGAACCTCACAAAAGCGTAATGCGCAAAGAAGGCGAGTGTTCTCGCGACTTCCGGGCTCGATGACAGCTCGGGTCCGAAGAACCCGAGACCAAAGACGCCCGCGTCAGTCTCCACCACGGGGAAGAGCAGCCCTTTCCCTCCCGAAATCCAGCCATCCCGGCAGCGCGCGCATTCGACGACCCAATGCGTCATTATGCCAGTCTCGGGCGCGCGCCCGAAGAGATGCGTGCGGTTCTCAGCGAGGATGGCGGACGGCGCCTTCGGCTCCGCCTCCGCGTCGGGCGGCGGGTGGGAGCGCCAGCAGCCGGTCTCCGCGCAGGGCCCGGATGGATGCGCGGACAATTCCCCGGGGATCGCGCCCGCGATGATCGAGACCGCCCCGAATTGCAGAGCCATCTCGAGCAGGCGGAGCCCCAGGGCGCGCACCGATGTCGCCTCGTCCAGCGACTTGACCGCCTTGTCGGCGGTGGCGATTCTGGTGAGGAGCCAATCTTCGGACGCCAAGCTCGACCCGCCTAACTTTTTGGTGACGATCCGTGAAGAAACATCATGTTCTGATGAGCTTGAGTTATTCGACCAATATCCTCGTGCATCAAGTGAAATCGTCTTCGTGGAGTGTTTTTCAATGATTTTTGCGCTGGTTTCGCTTGCCACACGCGTTATTTTACAACTAAATGTAACGATTCGAAGGTCGGCAAAGATTCAAAGCTCGTCCCCGGCGCGGAAAGCGCCGCCGACGGTGATTCGCGCCTGTGCTCTCTCTCTGGCCGCGCTCGCCGCGCCGGCGCTGGCGGAGGAGCTTCCGGGCGCCCTCGCGGAATGCGCCGCCTGTCACGGGATGGACGGGATCGGGCGGGATGTCGAAATCCCCAATCTCGCGGGCCAGCACGAGCGGTATCTCTATACGCAGCTTCAGGCGTTCAAATCCGGCCGGCGCCCGCACAAGGAGATGCGCTACGAGAGCCGCCATCTCTCCGACGAAGAGATGCAGGGGCTGGCGCGCTATTACGCCCAGCTTCCGCGCTGACATGGCTGTCTTTCGCCAGCTTACGGCCTATGCGTCGGTCGGCGCGGCGGCGACGGCGCTGCACTACGCCCTTCTGATCGGCCTGGTGGAGGCGGGCGGCTGGCCCCCGGTGCCCGCGACGCTGTGCGGCTATGTCGCCGGGGGCGTGGTGGCTTACGTTCTCAACCGCCGCCACACTTTCGCAAGCGACCGCTCCCACGCCGAGGCGGGCTGGCGCTTCGCGCTGACGGCGTTCCTCGGCTTCTGCGTCACTTTTGCGCTCATGAGCCTGTTCGTGGCGCGGCTCGGGGCGCCCTATCTGCCGGCGCAGGCCGTCACGACGCTCATCGCCATGTTCGTCACCTTCGCGATCAACAGGGCCTGGACCTTCGGATGAGGCTCAGGGCCATTTCACCGTCGGCGGCATGGAGGAGAGGATCGAGTCGACGTTGCCGCCAGTCTTGAGGCCGAAGATCGTGCCCCTGTCATAGAGCAGATTATACTCGACATAGCGTCCCCGCCGGACGAGCTGCTCCTCGCGTTGCGCCGCGCTCCAGGGGGTCGAGACATTGCGGCGCACGAGCTCGGGATAGATCGCGAGAAAGCTCTCGCCGACGTCGCGGGTGAAAGCGAAATCCTTGTCCCACGCGCTGTTTTGCGGATCGCCCGCGCTGTTGAAATAATCGTAGAAAATGCCGCCGATCCCGCGCGGCTCCTTGCGGTGCGGCAGATAGAAATACTCGTCGCACCACGTCCTGAACCGCGCATAGTCGGCGACCGGATGGCGCGCGCAGGCGCCGCGCATGGCGGCGTGGAAGGCGACCGTGTCAGGGTCCTCCTGCATGCGGCGGGCGTCGAGGACGGGGGTGAGATCGGCCCCGCCGCCGAACCAGGCTTTCGTCGTCACGACGAAGCGCGTGTTCATGTGCACCGCCGGCACATTCGGATTCCAGGGATGGGCGATGAGCGAGATGCCGGTGGCGAAGAAGCGGGGGTCTTCAGCGGCTCCGGGAATCTGTTTGGCGAATTCCGGCTGGAACGTGCCGAAGACGGTCGAGCAGTGGACGCCGGCCTTCTCGAAGACCCTGCCATGGATCATGCCCATGCGACCGCCGCCGCCCGGCGCGCCGTCGTGGTTGTTCCGCTCCCAGGGCGAGAGAACGAAGCGTCCCGGCGCCGTCGCCTCGGCGAAGGGGCCGGTCGCCTCCTCCTCCAGCTTCTCGAAGGCCGCGCAAATCCGGAGCTGCAACGCTTCGAACCATTCGCGCGCTGCGATCTTGCGGGCTTCGAGCTGGTCCTGCGCGGCGGTCATCGGCGTCTCCTTTTTTATCCCGCTTCTTCATCGCCCTGAGCCGCGCTTGTCAATTGCTGCGCCGCGCTCAGCGCGAGGCGTAATGCGCCACCCTGGCGGGCTTGGGTTGCGCCTGGCCTTCCGGATGCAGGGCCGCAGCGCCGGAAAGGCCGGACGAGAGATATTGCAGGACGGCGGTCTTCACGTTCCAGCCGCGCGCTTCGAGCTTCGCGACATAGCAGCTCAGCGGCTTGCCGATGTCCCACCGGTCGCCCGCCAGTTTCCGGGCGCGCATCTCCTGGATGACGGACGCCTGCACCTCGGGGGCGGTTTCGAGCTTTACCAGGCCCATGTCCCGCAATTTGTGGTCGAGAGACAGATCTTCCAGCATCTGGGCGTCTGGATGTTCGAATTCGCAGAGATTGGGAAGCGCGCCGGCGTTCAGCAGCCGCTCGAAGAGTTCGGGCTTCATGCTGCGGATGTCCTTGAAAAGAGCGTCCTTCGCCGGTTCGTCGAGCGAGACGAGCAGGGGGATTGCGGGCGCGTCCTCCGGCGACCGGAAGACGACCTTGATGTTCAGCCCTTCGACCGACGACATGCGCCGGAAACTCGAGACGGCGTCGACCACCGCTTCGCGGATCGAGGAAAATTCCGTGATGAAAGCCAGGACAAAAAGCCCGACGAGAGAAGTCACGAAAAGGCTTTTCAGCGAGGCCATCAGTCGGTTGAAGCAATAGAACGAGACGCGGACTGCCTGGAGAGTCATTTTCGCCTCCCGATGAAAGGTTAAGATCGCCTTAAAATCTCGGCGGTCGATCGCACCCTAGGAGGCCGAATGCGCGCGCGCTGTGCGCTGGCGCACGAGGCGGCCGCTAACAGGCGTTGGGCGCGTCCCGGCCGAGTTGGCGAAGCGCCTCGCCCATGACCATCGCCGCCGCGACCGCCACATTCAGCGAGCGCGCCGGCGGCGCCATGGGAATGCGCAGCGCAATGTCCGCGGCGGCGAACACCTCGTCCGGGACGCCTGCCGACTCGCGGCCGACGAGGAGAAGGTCGCCGGGCTGGTAGGCGATGGCGGTGTAGGGCGTGGCGGCGCGGGTCGAGAGCAGGAGCAGGCGTCGGCCCGCGCCCGCCGCCGCCTGCGCGGCGCGCCAGGACTGGAAGGCGTCGAAGGAGGCGTGCCGGCGAATCGTCACGAGATCGAGGTAATCCATGCCGGCGCGCCGAAAGGCGCTGTCCGTGACGGGGAAGCCCGCCGGCCCGATGATCGCCGCCTCGACGCCGAGACAGGCGCAGGCGCGCAGCATCGTCCCGGCGTTTTGCGGAATGTCCGGCTGATAGAGCGCGAGCGTGAGCGGGATCATGGTTTATGAGACTTTGCGGCAAAACGCCGCGATTGTGCGACGCGGCGCGAAAGGCTGGGGCAATGGCAAAGATTTAAGCGCGGCGCAAGTGGACATGATGCCTGATTGGCGCCACATAAGCCGCGCGCGAGCGGGGTTCATTCCGTCTTTCGCCGGGCCGTGGCCTTGCGGGCTGGCGTGCGGCGCGTAAAAGTGAAACGATTGCTTCGAGTCGAGTTCGCGCTTGCAGCCGCTACCGACTCGCAGCGATTGGGAGAGGTCAAGGCGTGAACGACAGAATCTTTCAGAAAGCGCCGGCTGAGCCGAGCCGTCGGGACATTCTCTACATCGCCACGGGCGTGGCCGCGACCGTCGCCGCCGGCGGCATGGTCTGGCCGCTGATCTCGCAAATGAACCCGGACGCCTCCACACGGGCGCTCGCCTCGACGGAGGTCGATCTGTCGGCGATACCCGTGGGGCAGATCGTCACCGTCAAATGGCGCGGCAAGCCGGTCTTCATCCGTCACCGCACGCCGGAGGAGATCAAGGCCGCGGAAGACGTTCCGCTCGCCGAGCTGCCAGACCCCGAGCCCGACTCCAAACGCGTCCAGAAGCCGGAATGGCTCGTCATCATCGGCGTCTGCACGCATCTGGGCTGCATTCCCACCGGCAAGGCCGGCGAATTCGACGGCTGGTTCTGCCCCTGCCACGGCTCGACCTATGACGTCTCCGGCCGTATCCGCAGCGGCCCCGCGCCTTCCAATCTGGAAGTGCCGAAATATACTTTCCTGAACGACGCCAAGATCAAGATCGGATAGGCCCGGGCCTGCCCGCATATTCCCCGCGCCCTTAGCCGCGCCTGACGCATTCGAGAAAGTTCCATGAGCGGACATTCCCAATACACGCCCAAGAGCGGCTTTGCCCGTTGGCTGGAGCGCCGGCTCCCCATCATCAGCTTCATGTATGATTCCTTCGTCGCCTATCCGACGCCGAAGAATCTCAATTATCTCTGGACCTTCGGCGCCATCCTGTCCTTCATGCTGGTGGCGCAGATCGTCACCGGCGTGGTGCTCGCGATGCACTACACGCCGGAAACCACTCTCGCCTTCGACTCGGTCGAGAAGATCATGCGCGACGTGAACTGGGGCTGGGCGCTGCGCTACGCGCACGCCAATGGCGCCTCGATGTTCTTCCTCGCCGTCTATATCCACATCTTTCGCGGCATGTATTACGGCTCCTACAAGGAGCCGCGCGAAGTTCTCTGGATCCTGGGCGTCATCATCTTCATGGTGATGATGGCGACGGGCTTTCTCGGCTATGTCCTGCCCTGGGGCCAGATGTCCTTCTGGGCTGCGACGGTCATCACCAATCTCTTCTCGGCGATCCCCGTCGTCGGAACCGGCATCACGACCTGGCTGCTGGGTGGCTATTCGGTCGACAATCCGACGCTGAACCGCTTCTTCGCCCTGCATTATCTCCTGCCCTTCATCATCGTGGCGATCGTCGCCCTGCATGTCTGGGCGCTGCATGTGACGGGTCAGAACAATCCGACGGGCGTCGAGGTGAAGAACGTCAAGAAGGACACCGTTCCCTTCACGCCCTATGCCACGATGAAAGACGGTTTCGCGATCGCGGCCTTTCTGGTCCTCTACGCCTGGATGACCTTCTTTGTGCCCAACTACCTCGGCCATCCCGACAATTACATCGAGGCGAATCCGCTGGTGACGCCGCCGCATATCGTGCCGGAGTGGTATTTCCTGCCCTTCTACGCGATCCTGCGCGCGATCCCGAACAAGCTTCTGGGCGTCATTGCGCTGTTTCTGTCGATCCTCATCGCCGCGGCCTTGCCCTGGCTCGATCGCTCGCCGGTGAAATCGGGCGCCTATCGGCCGCTGTTCCGCAAGTTCTACTGGATATTCGTCGCCGTTTGCATCGGCCTCGGCTATCTCGGGGCGCAGCCGGCGGAAGGCGTCTATCTCTGGCTCGCCCGCCTCTTCGCCCTCTACTACTTCCTCCATTACGTGATCATCCTGCCGCTCATCTCGAAATTCGAGAAGTCCGAGCCGCTTCCGGAATCCATCGACGCCGCCGTCGCCAGGGGCGAGGTCTCCCATGTCTGACGCCGGCAACATATTCGCCCAACAGGATTCTTCGATGACGCGCAGACCGTTCTTGTCTCTCCTTTCGGGAACCGCTCTGCTTCTCGCGGCTGTCACCGGGTCGCCGGCCCTTGCGGAAGGGCATCACGAGAAGAAACCCGAGGTTCACGCCTGGAGCTTCGCCGGCTTCTTCGGACAATATGACAAGGCGCAGCTTCGGCGTGGCTTCAAGGTCTACAAGGAGGTCTGCTCGACCTGCCATTCCGTCAAGATGCTGGCCTTCCGCAATCTCGGCCAGCCGGGCGGACCCGAATTCACCGAGCAGGAGGTCGCCGATCTCGCCGCGACCTACAAGGTGAAGGACGGCCCCAATGACGCCGGCGAATATTACGACCGCCCGGCGAGGCCGAGCGACCGTTTCCCGCCGCCCTTCGCCAATGAGCAGGCCGCGCGCGCGGCCATGTCGGGCGCCTATCCTCCGGATATGTCGGTTCTCGCCAAGGCGCGCGGCTACGGCCGCGGCTTCCCGACCTTCCTACTCGATGCGGTCCCCGGCCTTTCCTACCAGGAGCACGGGGTGGATTACATCGCCTCGCTGCTCAAGGGCTATACCGACCCGCCGCACGATATGAAGATCCCGGACGGTCAGTATTACAACGCCTATATGGCGGGAAATCGCATCGGCATGCCGCCGCCTCTCTCGGACGGCGCCGTGACCTATGACGACGGGTCGCCGCAGACGGTCGATCAATACGCCAAAGACGTCACCGCCTTCATGATGTGGGTGGCGGAGCCGCATCTCGAGGCGCGCAAACATATCGGCCAGGGCGTTGTCGCCTTTCTGATCGTCTTTGCGCTGCTGCTTTATTTCACGAAGCGCAAGATCTGGTCGAACGTCGCGCACTGAAATCCGGGCGCCTTGCCCGCGCGCGTGGCGCGGGCGTCTCCCGCGCTGTTCGGCCGCTCCGCGCAGTAGCGGGAAGCCCTCGATTTCGATGCGGCCGGACCCCAACGGCGTCGACGCGCCCGATGTCGGCGCTAGGCTTTCTCTCCCGCGATCTTCATCACAACCGCCCACTCGGCGTCCGTCACCGGCTGCACCGAGAGCCGCGAATTGTTCACCAGGACCATGTCCGCGAGGCGAGGCTCGGCCTTGATCTCTGCGAGACTCACGGGCCTGGCGAGCGCCTTCGTCGCCATCACGTCGACCATGCCGAACTTGCCGGTCTGGTCGGTGGGGTCCGGGTAGTATTCCTTGATGATTTCAACGATTCCGACGATCGCGCGCTCTTCATTGGAGTGGTAGAAGAAGCCGCGTTCGCCTTTCCTCATCGCCATGAGATGTTTTTTGGCGAGATGGTTGCGCACCCCGTTCCAGAACGTGCCCTCGGCGCCGGCGGCGACCTGCTGGTCCCATGACCAGGTCGAGGGCTCACTCTTGAGAAGCCAATGGGCCATCTAGAGCGTCGCCCCGACGACGCGCTTCCAGGCGCGCAGCTCCACCCGTTCGAAAAGGCCCGCCTCCGCATAAGGATCCTGCGAGAGCAGGGCGCGGGCAGAAGCTTCGTCGGGGCACTCGAGGATCAGCATGGAGCCGACCGGCTTTTCGCCCTCCAGAAAGGGGCCGCCGAGCTTCACTTGCGCCGCATGCGTTTCGAGAAAGGCGAGATGGGCGGCGCGGGTCGAGAGGCGCAGATCGACGTGGTCACGCTTGTCGTAGCAAAGGGCGACGAAGAGCAAGGCTCAAAACCTCGTGGCGGGAGTGACGTTCGCGGCTCTTGTCCCAAAGCGCGGCCGGGCGGTCAAGCCGCCGTCACTCGACCCGTTCGGGCGCGGTCTCGGCGAGTTCGGCGACGCGCGTTCCGAATTCCGTGAGCGCGTCACGCAGCGCGGCCACGTCTCCCTGGGCCGCCGGCTCCCCCGCTGCGCCATTGCGGCGCTGATGCGCGCGTTCGGCGCGCAACGCCTCGACCGCGCCGTGCAGCATGGCGTTGTCGGCGCGGGCGGATTCGAGCCTGTCGGCGGCGTTCCGGGCCTCGCCGCGCGCGAGGCGCAGGGCGTTCTCGAGCGACTCGACCTCATTACGCCGGCGCTCCTGCTCGGCGGTGAGTTCGGCGCGGGTCTCCTCACGCTCCTTGGCGACGAGACGGTTCTCGCGCTCCGCTGTCTCGAGCTCCTCGGTCTTGTGGGCGAGATGCTTGGCGAGCCCCGGCACGCGCGCGGCCTCGGCGGCGACGCGCTCATGCTCCTGCTTCAATTCCTCCAACTCGCGCTGCAATCTAGCGGTTTGCTCATGCAGCGCCCCGATCCTCGCCTCATGCGCCACGACGCGGCTGGTCTGGACGTCCTTCTCGCGGCCGAGCTCTTCCTTGTCCGATTCGAGCAGGCGGAGGCGCTCGACGTCGCGGTCGGCGCGTTCGGTCATTTCGATGAGGGCGAGTTCGGTGGAGCGCAGAAGATCGGTGCGCTCGGCGAGCACCTTCCTGGCCTCGCTCAGGGCGATCGCCATGTCGCGATTGTCGGCCTCGGCCTTGCTCAGCTGCGACTCGGCCTGGGCGACGCGCGCCGCATGGCGGCCGATGGCGGCGAGGTCGAAGGCCTTGGAAGCCTTCACCGACTCCATCTCCTGCTCCATCCGGCGCTCGCGAACGGCGAATTCGGCCCGCAGAAGGTCTCGCTCCGCAATGACCTCCTCCATGGACATGGGCGCGAGCATTTGCAGCCGCCGCATCGACAGGCGCATGGCCCGCCGCCAGAAAGCGGGCAGAAAGAGGAGCGTGATCAGCCCGGCGACGAGAAAGCCGAGCGCGAAATACATTGCCTGTTCAATCAAGACGCCAACCTCGCGCCGCCGCGCGCCCCATCGCCGGCGGGACGCGCGCAAGAGTGCCACGATTGGCCCGTGAAAGCAAAGACCGGCCCCGGTTTATGCCAAAGGTTGGGCCGCTTCGCGGGTGTCGTGGAACCGGGAATAGTCGATCGAGACGAGTCCAGTCTCGCTGAGGTCCATGATATCGACGTAATCGCGGCCATAGAGCGTGTCGGCGATCGGATAGTCGCGTCGCGCCCGCAGCGTCTGGCTGGCGGTTTCGTCGTGTCCCTCGAAAATGAGGATGAGGCTCGCGTCGCTTTCCGCGAAATCCTGCGCCGTCCAGCCGTGAAGCGGGCTCGCCTCGTCGATGACATGCATGATTGTCCAGCTCAGGGCGAACATGGGACTCTCGTCGCGCGTCAGGGCGAGTCTGAGGAACCGGCGGTAGAAGACGCCTTCCTTCGAATATTCGGACCGCATGAGCCAGAGCCTGGCGCTGGCGTCCACGATGACGTTGTGACGCTCATTGGCGAAGCGGATCATCAACGTCTTGGCGCCGTCGAACATGGCGACGACGGGAGCGCGCGCGAACAGCACCCGTGCGCGGGGCTGGGTGAAGCGGGTGAAGATCAGGCCGGTGGTGACGGCGAGGGCGCAGACGCCGATGAAGGCGCCAATGGCCGCAACGGCGTGGCCATAGGGCGTCCTGGGGTGCATGTCGCCATAGCCGACAGTGGCGAAAGTCTCCATGCTGAAGAAGAAATAGTCGAGGAAGGCGCCGGGCCGCGCATTGGCGACAGGATCGTCCCCCAGCATGTAGAGCGTGGCGAAACAGAGATTGCAGAGGACGAAAACCAGCGCTGCGCCAATGAAGAAGGCGGGCCAGCGGGCCGTGACCGCATGGTGATGAAGATCGCCCCAGAAACTCTGGCGCAGCCCATGCGTGACGGCCTCGCGATCGCTCAAGCGCAGACGCCGCGGCGGCGCGCGCTTTGGCGACGCATCAGGGACGCGGCGCCCTTCCTTGCCGGCCACAGGCGCCTCAGAACGGGTTCCAGGTCGATTCCGGTGTGAATTTCAGATAGCTCAGGGCGAGGCCGAGCCGGGCGCCAAGGCCCGCGCGCACCGGCATGACCACGACCTCTTCATTGTTGAGCGCGGTGAAGCCCAATCCGCCCACGAGATAGGCCGAGCCGTTGACGCCCGCATAGCGGCGGTAGATCGAGTCTGTGTCCGGAAGATTATAGACGAGCATCATCGTGCGATCGCCGTCGGCGCCGGCGTCGAGTCCGATCGAGGGTCCCTGCCAGAACACCGACTTTTGGCCGGCGTTTCGGGTGAACATCTTGCCTTCGCCGTAACGCAGGCCGCCCACGAAGGCGCCGCCGGCCTCCTGGCCGAGAATATAGGCGTTGGGGCGGCCCCATTTCCTGTTGGCCTGTTCCAGGCCGTCGGCGAGCCCGCGCGAAATGGACCCAAAGAAGCGGTGTCCATTCTCGACGATTTCGCCGCTCGAATAGGCTTCCGGTCTTTGCACGGCGCGCGCCGCGCCGGGAAGGGCGGCGGAGGCCGCGGCGGAGGCCGCGAGGCGGAAGAGATCGCGGCGGGACGAGGGACGATGCCAGGCGCTCATGATCGCTTTGAACTCCAATACGCAGACAATGACGGGCCTCGCGGACGGGCCTCGCGATGGTGCGCCGCAGAATGCGGCCGCCGCGCGGCGCCGTCGCGTCAGGGGTGCGGCGGGCTTTGCGCGCTCGGCGAGAGTCGCGCGCCGTCGTTAATAAAGGCTTGCCGCGGCGGGATCGCCCCAGGCGACAAAGGGGCCGTTGCGATAATTCGCCGCCGACTTGTCGTAGAGAAGCGGCGCGCCCGACGCGGCGAGCGTCACGCCGCCGGCCGCGCGCAGAATGGCGTCCCCTGCGGCCGTGTCCCATTCCATGGTGGGGCCGAAGCGCGGGTAAACATCGGCGACGCCTTCCGCGATGGCGCAGAATTTGAGCGACGATCCGACCGAAAGACGCGCCGCCACCGGCAAGCGCGCGACGAAGGCGAGCGTCTCAGGGTCGAGGTGCGATTTGGAGACGAGTGCGGCCAAACCGCCGGCGGGCGCCTTGCGGGTGCGCAGCGGCCGCCAATCCTGCGGCGCGGGCAGGCGGCCGCCCGGGGGCGCCTCGGCCACGAAGCCGTCCACGCCGGCGAACCAGACGCGGCCCTGCGCCGGCGCCGCGATCGCCCCCACGATCGGCGCGCCATCGGCGATCAGCGCGACGTTGATCGTGAACTCCGGGCTGCGGGCGAGAAATTCGCGCGTGCCGTCGATCGGGTCGATGAGCAGAAAGACCCTGCCGTGCGCCGTCGTTTCGCCACGAGCGGCCTGCTCCTCTGCAACCACGGGCAGGCCGGGCATATCGCGCGCCAGGGCGGCGAGCAGATGATCCTCGACGCGCTGGTCGGCCTCGGTGACGGGCGAACTGTCGTTCTTGAGCCGCGACGCGATCCGAGGGCGCGCCAGCAC
Source organism: Hyphomicrobiales bacterium (assembly GCA_003963405.1). GTDB lineage: Bacteria > Pseudomonadota > Alphaproteobacteria > Rhizobiales > Beijerinckiaceae > Methylocystis. The sequence continues at coordinate 69,511 of RXIY01000007.1, read as the reverse complement.
GTCCATCGCGAGCGCGCCCGCTTGGGCGACGAGATCGCCGAAGCGGCGCGCGAGTTCCTGGCGCTCCGATGGCGCCGCGTAACAGTCGATCATGCGCGCCCTTTCAGGCTTCGTTTACGAACAAAGGGCGCGCAATTTGCAATCCGTGCGGCCGCGGCTACCCTTGCGCCAGACGAAATGCACTGATTCGTCGCATGCGTGCCTGTTCGCGTTCTACAGCAAAAGATTCGGACGGGCCTCTTCATCAGCAAGCGGCGCCTCGCGCCATCGGGATTGCCCAATGACCAACTTCTCGCTCGACGCTCTCGATCTCGCCGCCTTGCTGTCGTCGCGGGTCTGCCACGACGTGATTTCACCCGTCGGCGCGATCGTCAACGGGCTCGAGGTGCTGGAAGAGGAAAAGGACGCCGAGATGCGCGGCCATGCGCTGGCGCTCATCAAATCCTCGGCGAATGAAGCTTCGGCGCGCCTCCAGTTCTGCCGCCTCGCCTTCGGCGCGGCCGGCTCGAAGGGGGCCTCCATCGACACCGGCGACGCGGAGACCGTCACCCGCCAGCTTCTCGCCGATGAGCGCACGCAGCTCAATTGGAGCGTTCCGCGCGTCCTGATGTCCAAAAACAAGGTGAAGCTGCTTCTCAATCTCTGCCTGCTGGCCGACGGCGCGATCCCGCGCGGCGGCGTGATTTCCGTCTCCTGTCTGGGAAGCGACGACGCCACTTCCTTCAAGGTCGAGGCGCGCGGCGTCAATGCGCGGGTCGCGGCGCATATCCCGGCGCTGCTCGCCGGCGAGGCGGAAGACAGCGCCGTCGACGCCCGCGCCATCCAGCCCTATTACACGGGTCTCGTCGCCAAGGCGTGCGGTCTCGAACTCGCCGTCTCGACCGACTCGGAGCTGGTCAGCATCGAAGCCCGTCCGGCCGTGGCGTCCGACGGAATGCCCAGCGCGGCGCCGCAAAGCGCAGTTGCTTAGGTCAAGACGCTTCCGCTTCTTTAACCGGACGCGCCCATACTGCGCCGCATCGCCGCGAAACGCGGCGGACGGGGTCGCTTGGGCGCGTTTTTTTGGCCGTCGGCGTCAGCCCTGATTTCATTTTGCAGCGATTGCGGCGCGCCTCCGTGAGGGCCCGCGTCCCCAAAACGGGAGAGCAAATGAAAGAAGTTCTTGTGGTCGACGATTCATCCGTCATTCGCAAGGTCGCGCGCCGAATCCTCGAGGGGCTTCATATGCGCACGAGTGAAGCCGCAGACGCGAGGAGCGCGCTTGTCGCATGCGAGAAGCGCATGCCCGATGGCATCTTGCTCGATTGGAACATGCCGGAAATGGGCGGCGTCGAATTCCTGATCGCGCTGCGCCAGATGCCGGGCGGCGCCGCGCCAAAGGTCGTTTTCTGTACGTCGGAGAATGATGCGGGACATATTGCGCGCGCGATGCGCGCGGGCGCGGACGAATATATGCTGAAGCCGTTCGACCAGAACCTCTTGAAGGCGAAATTCGAGGAAATTGGCCTGGTCTGAGGCAGGGAGCGCCTTCGCGCCCCAAGTGTAAAAGCCAAAGGGGCCATGTTCGCACGATATGCGAACATGGCCCCTGCTTTTTTGTTCAGCCTATCAAGCGGTGATACGCTCGTCGGCTTCGTTGGGCTCACGCAGAACATAGCCGCGGCCCCACACCGTCTCGATGTAATTGCGGCCGTCGCTGGCGTTGGCGAGCTTCTTGCGGAGCTTGCAGATGAAAACGTCGATGATCTTGAGTTCCGGCTCGTCCATGCCGCCATAGAGGTGATTGAGGAACATCTCTTTGGTGAGCGTCGTGCCCTTGCGCAGCGAGAGCAGCTCGAGCATCTGATATTCCTTGCCGGTCAGATGCACGCGCACGCCGCTGACTTCGACGGTCTTCTGGTCGAGATTGACGATGAGGTCGCCTGTGGCGATGACCGACTGCGCATGACCCTTGGACCGGCGGACGATCGCATGGATGCGGGCGACGAGTTCGTCCTTGTGGAAGGGCTTGGTGAGATAGTCGTCGGCCCCGAATCCGAGGCCTTTCACCTTGTCTTCAATTCCTGCCAGACCGGAAAGAATGAGAATGGGCGTCTTTACCTTCGCGACGCGCAGCGAGCGCAGAACCTCGTAGCCCGACATGTCGGGCAGGTTCAGGTCCAGAAGGATGATGTCGTAATCATAGAGCTTGCCGAGGTCGATGCCTTCTTCGCCGAGATCCGTCGTATAGACGTTGAAATTCTCGGATTTGAGCATGAGCTCGATGCTCTGAGCCGTCGCGCTGTCGTCTTCGATCAATAAAACGCGCATGTTGGGTCCCCACCGAGCTCCATTAATCAACGACACGGCGCCGCATCGGGCGCGCATCGGCCGCAGGCCAGCCCCCTGGCTTGCAGCTCGTCCCGTCTAGTTTCCGACGGTAAGCGGAATTGGTTAATAAACCTTCACTTGCGCCCGCTCTGGCGCCCAAAGTCTTAATCCGGGCGCAGGCGAGTAACGCGCGAGACGCAACTCAGGTTGGGCGGGCGACTGGGGCTCGCGGTATCGCGAATCAGCCGCCACGATCCATCTATACGCCCTCGCGACTCGCGGGCGCAAAGCCAAAAATTTTCAATTCGGGGAACTGCGGAGCCCCGGCGCGTAAGTCGCTGCCGGAGCATATTTTTTAATCTTCGTCGCCGCCCTGGCCGGGCAGGAGGACGATGCAGTTGGGATTGAAGCCCGCCTTTTTGAGAACGTCGACGGCGCCCGCGGGCTTCATCGCCGTCAGATCGACGACCGTCACGGAGCCGTCGTTCAGTCCGGGCAGATTGAGCAGGCTGTTCTGCACGAAGGCATAGCGGCCGTCGGGCGAGAAGACGAGGTGATGTGCGCCTTCGGCGGCCGGAACGCTCGCGATGAGCCTCGGCTTTGCCGTGTCCGCAATGTCGAAGACATTGAGCGCGCCGGGCTTGGCGGTGGTGACGTAAAGCCGGTCGCCCGCCGCGCTGAATTCCATCTCGAGCGGCATGGCTTGCCCGATGGTCGAGAAATCGAAGGCGCGGTCGAGGTCGAGCCTTTTCTCCGTCTCTCGCCAGACGCCGGTCCAGAGCGTCCCGCCGCCCATATTGGTGACATAGGCCGTCTGCGGCGTCCGCTTGGGAACGAAGGCCGTCTCGACCGGCGCCTCGCCGGAGGGCGAGGGCTTGTTCGAAACTTTTTGCGTCGCCAGAAGCTTTCCCGTCGAAGCCTCGACGAGAGTGATGGTCTCGCCCGCCCGTGTCATGTCCGCCGGATCGACCGTGCTGGTGACGATCAGAAGGTCCAGGCCGTCGTTGAGCGTCAGCCCGTGCGGGTTCTTGATGAAGGGCCGGGCCGGCTCGCCCGGATTTGGCTCCGGGGCGGCGATGACGGCGAGCGTCCGATTGGTCGCCGCGTCGCCCATGATCACATTGCTCGAGCCCATGCAGCTCAAAAACCAGCGCCGCCCGTTCGCCGTGAAGACCATGTCTTCTCCCACCTTGCAGTCCGGCACAGCGACGATCTCGGGGTTTTCCGGGAGGCGGGCGACATCGAAGACCGCGATGGCGCCGCGCCCGAGCGAGGTGACATAAGCCTTTGTCTTGTCGTGGTTGAAATAGATGTGATGGGCGACAAAATCCGGCGGCAGCGGGGCGTCCTTCACGATCTGGTTGAAGCGGGGCGACGCGGGGTCGATGTCGATGATGGCGATTCCCTCTCGCCGGGGCGCGATCCCCGGCTTGCTCTCATAATTGAGCGCGGCGAGCAGTTCCGCTCGGGCGGGCGTACCCGGCGCGGCGGCCAGGCCCGCCAGGCCAAGGAGCAGGGCGGTGGTTTTCTTCATGGTCTCCTCCTGTGATTATTAATAGACCGGTCGGCTAGTTTGACGGCGTGACAATGTTGGCGCATGTCCGATTGGTCGATCTCCTGAAGAATTAGGGCAGGGGGGCGCCGGCGCCTTCGGGACGGCGTGAAGGCGGCGGATCCAGGCGGCAGGCGCCGAGCAGGGTCGATTCGACGAAAGACTTGAGCGGTTCGGCGGAGCGTTCGATCTTCATGCGCAGCAGGGCGCCCTGCCAGCCGTCGAAGAGCAGGTCGGCCATGGCGCGGGCGTCGCGGTCGCGGCGCACGGCGCCCTCGGCCTGCGCTCGGGCAAGGCCCTGGGCCATGAGATCGCGATAGCGGTCGACAGCCTTCTTCAGGGCCGCGCGGGCGGCCGGACTCGAATCGCCGATTTCGCCCATGAGATTGCCGAGCAGGCATCCGCCCGAAAAATCGTTGGCCTCGAGTTCCTGCGCGAGGTCGCGAAAATAAGCGACAAGCGCCTCGAGGCCATTGAGGCTCGGATCCGCCAGCCTCTCGCTCAGCCGGCGGAGAAAAGGCGCCAGATAATGCTCGATCGCCTGTGCGCCGAACTCCTCCTTGCTGGCGAAGTAATAATAGAAGGAGCCCTTCGGCACATTCGCCGCTTTCAGGATGTCGGCGAGGCCGGTCCCGTGGTAGCCGCCGGCCAGCATCATCGCGACGCCCTTGTCGAGCAGGCGCTTTCTTGCGTCATCGGAGGCGTTGCAGATGGACATGCGGTAATTATTAGACCGGTCGGCTATAAAGTCAACGGAGCGCTCGTTGCGCCGTGAGGGCGGTTCGCGAGCCTGGCGCGATCGTCCCCGGATTGTCCGCGACTGTCCGCAGATTGGCGGAAAAGGCCGGGCCGCGTCATTGACTTGCGCTGAGCGTTTCTCCTATATGCCACGCGCGGCGCCGCTCCGAGAGGGGCGGCGTCCATCTGTTTTGCCCGCCCGGCGCCTCGCGCGCGTTTTTGCGAGAGGTTTCGACGGGGGAAGGAAGACGGGCCGAGGCCGAAAGGCCTTAAGGATCGCCAGCGGAGAAGTTTCGTGAAAAGAACCTATCAACCCAGCAAAATCGTGCGCAAGCGCCGTCATGGCTTCCGCGCGCGCATGGCCACTGTCGGCGGCCGGGCCGTGATCGCGGCGCGTCGCGCGCGCGGCCGCAAGCGCCTCTCGGCCTGAGCCGGCTCGGCGGAATGACGAAAAAGGCGGACGGCCAGATGACGACGGACGCCCCCGCCAAACCGCTGACCCTGCACAAGAAGCTGGCGCGTCTGCGCCGGCGTAAAGATTTCGTGCGTGCGTCGAAGACCGGCGCGCGCTTTTCGGCGCGTCTCTTCACCCTCCAGATGGCGGGTCGCGACGCGACGGAGGAAGTGGTCGGATCAGCGGCGGAGGCTCGCTTCGGTTTCACAGTGACCAGAAAAGTCGCGGGAGCCGTCGGGAGAAATCGCATCCGCCGCCGTCTCAAGGAGGCGCTCCGCATCAGCGGGGGCCTTGGCGCGCGGCCCGACCGCGATTACGTGTTTGTCGCCCGGCGGGGAGCGCTCGACGCGCCCTTTGCTGACATCGTCACACAAATGGCCGAAGGTTTCGCGCGGCTCGACGAGCGCCACGCCGCGAATCAACGGCGGAAACAGAAAGACAGGCCTGCGGCGTCATGAACGAAAACACCAAGAACATGCTCATGGCCGCAGCGCTCTCGTTGGTCTTCATCGGGCTGTGGGATTATTTCTACGCCTTCCCCGAGTTCGAGCGGCAGAAGCAGGCGCAGACCCAGCAGATGAAGCTGGCCAAGGCGCCCAAGCTCGGCGCGCCCGAGCAGGCTGGCGCAGCCGCGCCGGCGAGCCCCCTTGCCCGAACGCGCGAGGAAGCTCTGGCGCTGAGCCCGCGCGTTACGATCGACACGCGCTCCATCGCCGGCTCGATCGCGCTGAAGGGCGCCCGCATCGACGACGTGTCTCTGAAGCAGTATCGGCAGACCGTCGATCCGACGAGTCCGATCATCACGCTGCTTTCGCCCGAATATGGGCCCAACGCCTATTTCGCCGAAATGGGCTTCGTGACGGGCGAGACGGAGAACGCTCCCGCCCTGCCGACGACCGAAACATTGTGGACGGCCGATTCCGACAAGCTCGCCCCCGGCAAGCCGGTGACGCTGACCTGGGACAATGGCCATGGCCTCGTCTTCAAGCGCGTCGTTGCGGTCGACGACGAATATCTCTTCACAGTCAAGGACAGCGTCGAGAACAAGTCCGGCAAGCCCGTTGCGCTCTACAACTATTCGCGGGTCAATCGCATCGGCCGCCCGCCGTCGTCCGGATACGCCATCCTGCACGAGGGCTTTACGGGCGTGATCGGCGACAAGGCCGAGGAACTCAACTACGACAAGATCGAGAAGGAGCCCGAGGCCACCAAGACCTTCAAGGGGGTCGGCGGCTGGGTCGGTCTGACCGACAAATATTGGGGCGCCGTGGTCGCTCCCGACCAGAATACGCCGGTCGAGGCCCGCTATGTCGCCATGGGCGGCGCGACCAAGACCTATCAGGCCGCAACCGTCACCGAGCCGAAGACGGTCGAGCCCGGCGCGACGGCCGAGACCACGACTTACGTCTTCGCCGGCGCCAAGGAAGTCGATACGCTCGACGCCTACAAGGCCAATCCGGGCCTGAAGCGCTTCGATCTGCTCATCGACTGGGGCTGGTTCTATTTCATCACGCGGCCGATGTTCCGCCTGATCGACTTCCTCTATCGCGTGCTCGGCAATTTCGGCCTCGCCATTCTGGCGGTGACGGTCATCGTGAAGCTCGCCTTCCTGCCGCTCGCCAACAAGAGCTACAAGTCAATCGCCAAGATGAAGGAGATTCAGCCCAAGATCAAAGAGCTGAAAGAGAAATACGGCGACGACAAGCACAAGTTCAACATGGAGCAGATGGAGCTCTACAAGCGGGAGAAGGTCAATCCCGCGAGCGGCTGCCTGCCTGTGCTGTTGCAGATCCCGGTGTTCTTCTCGCTCTACAAAGTGCTCGTGGTCACGATCGAGATGCGCCACGCGCCCTTCTTCGGCTGGATCAGGGATCTCTCCGCGCCCGATCCGACGAATATCTTCAACCTCTTCGGTCTGCTGCCCTTCGATCCGACCCATGTCGCGATCTTTGGACCCTATCTCGCCCTCGGCGTCTGGCCGCTGGTGATGGGCGTCACGATGTGGCTGCAGATGAAGATGAATCCGGAGCCGACGGACGAAATCCAGAAGACCATGTTCGCCTGGATGCCGGTGATGTTCACCTTCACCATGGGCGGCTTCGCCTCGGGCCTCATCATCTACTGGTCGTGGAACAATCTGCTCTCCATCATCCAGCAGGGCGTCATCATGAAGCGCGCCGGCGTGAAGTTCGAATTGTGGGACAATCTCCGCAAGACCTTCGGCATGGCCTAAGGTTCGAGCGGCCGGGACGACCTCCCGGCCGCAACTCTTTTGAAGCGACATGACCGAAGAGCCCGACTTTCTCGAAGACGGCCGCATCCTCTTCGCCGGCCCCTGCGAATTCATCTTCGCAAGCGTCAAGGCGAGCGATCTGCCCCCTCTCGGCCCGCCGGAGATCGCCTTTGCCGGCCGCTCCAACGTAGGCAAATCCTCGCTCCTCAACGCGCTGACCAACCGCAAGACGCTCGCGCGCGTCTCCCATACGCCGGGGCGCACGCAGCAGCTCAATTTCTTCGCGCTGGGCGGCTCGCCGGGGGCCGAGCGTTTGCGGCTCGTCGACATGCCCGGCTATGGCTATGCGGCAGTGGGCAAGGAGAAGGTCGCGAGCTGGGGCGTGCTGATGCGCGACTATCTGCGCGGCCGCGCGTCGCTCGCCCGCGTCTTCGTGCTCATCGACGGCCGGCGCGGGGTGAAGCCGGTAGACGCGGAAATGCTGGACCTTCTCGATCAGTCCGCCGTGTCCTACCAGGTGATCCTCACCAAGCACGACGAACTCAAGCCGGCCGCCCGCGCGGAGGTCATGGCGGCAACGGCCGAAGCCCTCTCGAAACGCCCGGCCGCCTTTCCCGAGATCATCTTCACTTCCTCACACACGGGGGAGGGGATAGAAACGCTGCGGGGCGCCGCCGCGAAGCTTCTCGCCGAGCGGGGGGCTTGAACATGAAGGAACGAAGGGGCTAGGTCGCTTCGCCCCCTTTCGCGCATCGTCAACCGTCAGGACGCCTAAATGACCACCCGCCCCGCCGACAGCGCGCTCGAACAGGCCCGCATTCTGATGCAGGCGCTGCCCCATATGCAGCGTTACGACGACGCCATCGTGGTGGTGAAATATGGCGGCCACGCCATGGGCGACGATCAGGTGGCGCGCGACTTCTCACGCGACATGGTGCTGCTGGAGCAATCGGGCGTCAATCCGGTCGTGGTGCATGGCGGCGGGCCGCAGATCGGGGCGATGCTGAACCGCCTCGGCGTCGAGTCGCGTTTCGCCGACGGCCTGCGCATCACCGACGGCGAGACCATGGGCATCGTCGAGATGGTGCTCGCCGGCGCCATCAACAAGCAGATCGTCGGCTACATCAATGCCGAAGGCGGCCGCGCCATCGGCCTGACCGGCAAGGATGGCCGCATGGTGACGGCCAAAAAACTCGAACGCTCGGACGGCGTCGATCTCGGCTATGTGGGCGAACCCGACAAGGTCGATCCGACGGTGCTCGACCAGGTGCTCGGCCGCGAGCTGATCCCGGTGCTGGCGCCGGTGGCGCAGGGGCCGGGCGGGGCGAGCTTCAACGTCAACGCCGACACTTTCGCCGGCGCCATCGCCGGCGCGCTCGGGGCAAAGCGCCTGCTGTTTCTGACCGATGTGCCGGGCGTGCTCGACAAGAACAAGAAGCTCATCCAAGAGCTGAAAGTCGCCGACATTCCGGGCCTCATCGCCGACGGCACCATCACCGGCGGCATGATTCCCAAGGTCGAGACCTGCATGTATGCGATCGAGCGCGGCGTCGAGGGCGTCGTCATCCTCGACGGCAAGCTCCCTCACGCGGTGCTCGTGGAGTTGCTGACGGACCACGGCGCCGGCACGCTCATCACACGGTGAGTGCCCCTCCCTGTCCCTCTCCCGCAAAGCGGGGGAGGGGGCGCCGATCGCTTCCAGCGTCGTGAGAAGAGGCGGCTTTCGTGATCAAACTCCCAAGCGACAGACCTCACGGCGAATGTGGGGACGGCTCCCTCAAGGATCGCTTCTCCCACATCGACACATGGGTGTTCGATCTCGACAATACGCTTTATCCGCAAACGGCCGACCTCTGGCCCAAGATCGACGCGCGCATCACCCTCTTCATGATGCGGCTTTTCGGGCTCGACGCCATTTCGCTGCGCGCGCTGCAAAAGCACTATTACCAACGCTACGGCACGACTCTGCGGGGGCTCATGATCGAGCACGCGGTCGACGCGGAGGTTTTTCTGCGGTTCGTGCACGACATCGACCGCTCCTCGCTGGCGCACAACCACTCGCTCGCCGAGGCGATCGCCGCGCTTCCGGGCCGCAAGCTCATTCTCACCAATGGCTCGCGCCACCATGCGATCGAAACGGCGAAGCAACTGGGGATCGACCATCTCTTCGAAGACGTCTTCGACATCATTGCCGCCGACTTCATCGCCAAGCCCGAGGAAGGCGCCTATGAGAGATTCTTTTCCCGGCTGAAGGTCGACCCGAAACGCGCCGTCCTTTTCGAGGATATTCCCCGAAATCTCGTCGTTCCCCATGCGCGCGGGATGACGACCGTGCTGGTCCTGCCGGAGGCTGGGGGGACGGTCGAACGGGAAGCCTGGGAAATCGCGACCGGCGACGAGCCGCATATTGATTTTGTAACGGATGATCTGGTGGGGTTCCTGGAGGAGCTGACGAAGTGAGCCTGCGGCCCGGACGCCGGCACGGTTGACTCCCCCCGCCGTATCCCTACAACCGGCGCAGCTTTTCGCTTCTCAATGGGACATTCATGCCGCACACGGGACTCGAGACCCTCATCACCGCCGCCTTCGAAGACCGGGCGAACATCAATGCCGAGACCCAGGGCGACATCCGCCGCGCCGTCGACAGCGCGCTGCGGCTGCTCGACTCGGGCAAGCTCAGGGTCGCCGAGAAGATCGAGGGCGCGGAGGGGCCGGAGTCCTGGAAGGTGAACCAGTGGCTGAAAAAGGCCGTGTTGCTGTCCTTCCGCCTGAATGACATGTCCGTCATTCCCGGCGGGCCGGGCGGCGCCACCTGGTGGGACAAGGTACCCTCGAAATTCATCGGATGGGGCGCCTCCGAGCATGCCGCGGCGGGCTTCCGCTCGGTGCCGGGGGCCATCGTGCGCCACTCGGCCTTTGTGGCGCCGGGTGCGATTCTCATGCCCTCCTTCGTCAATCTCGGCGCCTATGTCGACGTCGGAACCATGGTCGACACCTGGGTGACGGTCGGCTCCTGCGCCCAGATCGGCAAGAATGTGCATCTCTCGGGCGGCGTCGGCATCGGCGGCGTGCTGGAGCCGTTGCAGGCCAATCCCACCATCATCGAGGACGACTGCTTCATCGGGGCCCGCTCGGAAGTCGTCGAGGGCGTCGTCATCGGCAAGGGTTCGGTCCTCTCCATGGGCGTCTTCATCGGCGCCTCGACCAAGATCGTCGACCGCGCCACCGGCGAGATCCATGTCGGCTATGTGCCGCCCTATTCCGTTGTGGTTTCGGGTAGCCTTCCCGGCAAGCCGCTCCCAGACGGGGCGCCGGGGCCGTCGCTCTATTGCGCCGTCATCGTGAAGACCGTCGACGCGCAGACGCGCTCCAAGACGGGCATCAACGAGCTGCTGAGGGACTGATGGCGATCGACGGCGAGCGCATCCGCTTTCTCTACCGCACCGAGCAGGGCCGCATCGACCGCGCGACCTGGCTCAGGGGCGCGGGTGCGCTCGCCGCGGTCATCGCGCCCTTCTTCCTCATCTGGCTCGCGCTCGCGCCCTATACGGACCACGACCTTGCCAAGGACCCGTTCTTCGTGCCCATGACGGCCGTGGCCTACGCCTTCGTGATCCTCTATTCCTTCGTGATCCTGCTCGTCGCCGTGAGCTATGTGAACCTCTCGGCCAAGCGATTTCGCGATATGGGCCGCGCCGCGCCGGTCGCGCTCGCCGGCCTCGCGCCCTTCGTCGCTCTCGTCGCCGGGGCGACGCATTGGTTGCAGCCGCGCGTGGCGGAGGTGATGCCGCGCTTCTGGGTCTGGGGCGCCGACGCTGTGCTCGTCGCCGTGATCGTCTGGACGATTTACGAACTCGGGCTCAAGAACAACGCCAACTCCTGAGCAGAAGGCTTTCTGCACATGTCCGTGTCTCGCGCCGTTTCGCTTACTCGCGATCTCATCCGCCGTCCCTCGGTCACGCCTCAGGACGCGGGCGCGCTCGATGTGGTGGAGCAGGCGTTGAAAAGCGTCGGCTTCGAGACGCACCGGCTGTTGTTTACCGAGCCCGGCACGCCGGATGTGGATAATCTCTTCGCCACGATCGGCTCAGGGGCGCCGCATCTGGTTTTCGCGGGCCATACCGACGTCGTGCCGACGGGCGACCTCTCGCGCTGGAGCCACGATCCTTTCGCCGCCGACATTGTCGACGACAAGATCATCGGCCGCGGCGCAAGCGACATGAAAGGGGCGATCGGCGCCTTCCTGGCCGCGACGCTCGATTTCATCCAACGTCACGGGCCGCCGAAGGGCGCGCTGTCCTTCCTCATCACCGGCGACGAGGAAGGCCCGTCCATCAACGGCACCGTGAAGATGCTCGACTGGGCGCGGGCGCGCGGCGAAAAATTCGATCACGCCATCGTCGGCGAGCCGACGAATGTCTCGGCGCTGGGCGACACGATCAAGATCGGCCGCCGAGGCTCTCTCAACGGCAAGATCCGCGTCACGGGCAAACAGGGCCATGTCGCCTATCCGCATCGCGCCGACAATCCCGTGCCGGCGATCGCGCGGATCGTCGCGGCGTTGTCGACGCATGAGTTCGATCGCGGAACGGCGCATTTCGATCGGACCAATCTGGAAGTGTCCTCGATCGACGTCGGCAATCCGGCCGTGAATGTCATTCCGGCCGAGGCGCGCGCGCAGTTCAATGTGCGTTTCAACGACGCCTGGACGCTCGAGACCCTGCGGGAACGCATCGACGGCATCGTGAAACAGGCGGCGGGCGCCGCGAGCGTCGAGATCGAGTTTCTGCCGAGCAACGCCGTCTCCTTCATCACCCAACCGGGCGAATTCACCGGACTCGTCTCCCGTGCGGTTCGGGACGTGACGGGGCTGGAGCCGGAACTGTCGACGAGCGGCGGCACGTCCGACGCCCGATTCATCACGCGCGAATGTCCGGTGGTGGAGTTTGGCCTTACGAATGAGACCATCCACGCCATCGACGAAAACGCCCGCGTTTCGGATATCGACGCGCTGGCGGCGGTCTATCTGAAGATACTCGAATTTTATTTCGCGCCGCGGCTCGGCTGACGGGCGCGTCTCCTAATTGAAGCGCCGGAGAATGGCTTGCCTTTCGGGGCGACGGCGGATAAGCGAGGGTTCGAGCTCGTGCGGGGCGTCGAAGAAGGCGCGAACTTCCTGCGGCACATAGGCAAGCTTCTCATTCAGCAGAGAAACCGCCAGGGCGACGCTCTCCTCGATGTTGAGGCCGCCGAGTTCGACCCATCCTGCGCCGAGGCAGGTTGATAGATGGTCGAGTTCGTCGCGCTCGATCATCGGATTGCTCGAGTCCAGCGGCAGCTCTTCGGACGCGACGCCCAGAGCCCGGGCGAGGGCCTCCAATGGCGACTCGCCCTCGCGCCAGCCTCCAACGTAATAAGCCAGAACAGCGCGCTTGGAGCTGCGCCATTCGCGGTCGATCCGAGTCCAGTCGTGTCTAACCACGCTCCACTCCACCCGCCTTCAACGCTTCAAGCCCGTGCGAAACTATTCCCGTCAGTCGGGCGGCAAGGACTCGTTACTGGTGATTTCAAGGAACTCCTGCGCGAGTTCCGAAAAGACCGTTTAGCGGGCGGGCGTCGCCGCGGATAGGCGCCTTTTTGGCCATATGCCTATCATCTGATAGGCGTAAGTTGATCCCCTAAGAGAATACCGAGGGGCCGCCTCTTGCGGTTGCAGCCTCTGCGCGAATTATCCATCCTTACTCTATCGTCACGCGTATCGGCCTCGAAGCGACAGGCGCCAGCGCCAGTCTTGCTTGAATGCGATGTGCGCCCGGCGTCATGGGCCAGAAGACCGTTTCATCCGCCTGCGCGAGCGCGATGGGCGCGCCGTCGACGATCCAGACGATTTGGGAGGCGGGCGCGCCATTGGCGAGTTTCAGCGCCAGCCTGTTGAGCGCCGCCGGCTGCTCCGGATTGCGCCACACATGCATATTGTGTTCGGGCGTGGCGATGACGAGCGCCTCCGCCTCCGCGGTCGGCTGCTGCTCGAAAGCCGTCGGCGCCGGCGCGGAGGGAGCGGCGGCGATCTCGTCGGGCTTCACCCATTCGCGCAAGGCCAGCGGGCACGCCGCTCCGGCGTCGGCGCGGCAGAGATCGACGGCGGTGCGCCCCGGCGGCGGTGGGAAGCCTTCGGGCGCGATTTCGCCGGGCTTTGCGCCATGCAGGCGCGTCATCACCGCATGGGCGAGGCGTGCGGCGGAACCGGCGCCCGTGAGACCGTGCATGCCATTGGCGTCGGCGCGTCCGATCCAGACGCCGACGATGTATTTGTGCGAGAAAGCCAGCGTCCAGGCGTCGCGGTAGCTCTGCGAGGTGCCGGTTTTCACCGCGACGGCGAAGGGATATTCCAACGGCCCGTAACGCGGGAACGAGGGCAGACGCGCCTGTGGGTCGGAGAGAAAGGACGTGACGAGCCGCGCCGTGTCGATCGACATCACGCGACGCGGCGCCGGCTTCCGCTCATCGGCGGCGAAGGAAAGTTCGCGCATCACGCCATCGTCCGCGAGCGCCGCATAGGCGCGCATCAGATCTTCGAGCCGCGTCGGCAGGGCGCCGATCGCCATGGAGACGCCGAAGCTCTCGGCCGGCGCATCGAGATTGTGCAGGCCGAGTTCGTGCAGAAAATCGAAGTTGGCGAGGAGCCCCGTCCGGCGCAGGAGATTCGTCGCCGGCACATTGCGCGAATTGGCGAGCGCCTGGCGCGGCGTCATCGGGCCGAGATAGAGCCCGTCCGCATTGGCGACGCCGGACGCGCCCTCCGGAATATCCTGAAGAAGATCGGTAGGAGCGAGCGCGCCGCGCTCCAAAGCGAGCGCATAAACGAACGGCTTGAGCGTCGAGCCCGGCGAGCGCATCACGCGCGTGAAGTCGAAGGCGCCGGCGCGGGGGTCGAGATAATCGGCGGAGCCGACGTCCGCGACGACGGCGTTGGAGCCGCGTTCGGCGACCATCACCGCGACCTGCCGCGCCCCCGCGTTGCGGAAGATCGAGAGATAGCGCCGCGCGAGTTGCGTCGTTTCGCTTTCGACCGCGAGGTCGATCGTCGCGCGAATGCGCGGATCGTAGGGAGACGCCGGCCGCACCCGGCCCTCGCGCGCCAGGCGTTCGTAACGCAGCGCGAGATGCAGCGACTCGGGACGCCGCCTTGGCTCGAACGGCCGCAGGGCTGAAAGCTCGCGGCGCGCCAGCGCGGCTTGCGTGGCGTCGAGCGCGCCGTCCTTTTCGAGGAGATCTATGGCGTGGCCTGCGCGCGCGACGGCGAGCCGCAGGCCGCTGGCGCGCGTGACGTTCATGCGCCCCGGCGATTGCGGAATGGCCGCGAGCAGCGCCGCCTGCGCCCAGGAGAGATCGTCGACCGGCTTGTCGAAATAGAAGCGCGCCGCATGGGCGACGCCATGGCTGCCGAGCCCATAGGGCGCGAGGCGCAGATAATGGGCAAGCGTGGCGTCGCGTCCGTTCCGGGCGACAAGGGCGAGGCCCGTCGTCGCTTCCCGCAGCTTGTTGAACAGCGTGCGCGGCCGAGGGGCCTGCATGTGGGCGACCTGCATCGCGATGGTGGAGGCGCCTTCCATGCGCTTGCGATGCGCGAGATTGTTCCACAGCGCCCGCAGCACCGCGCGCGGATCGACGCCCGGATGCGCATGAAAGCGCCGGTCTTCGAGAATGAGCGTCGCGCGCGCCATGCGCTGCGGGACCTGTTCGAGCGGCCAATAGCCATAGTCGATCCGCTTCGCCCCATTCGCGTCGCGCGTCGCATGACCGATCTGCGTCAGAAAGGCGCCGTTGCGGTCATGGACGATCGGCGTTGCTGGCGGCGCGTCGAGCGAGGCGCGCCCCGCCGCGTCTTTCGCCAGAAGAGCTGCGCCGCAAAGCGTCGCAAGGGCGGCGCAGGCGAAAAGGGCGCGGCGCTTCATGGCGTCCCTCTCATGGGGCCTTGGCGATGTCGACGCGGGCGCCCGCGCTCGCGCCGAGAAGGCCCTTCTTGTACATCGTCTCGACTGTCGCCGGCGGTTGCGTATAGGCGCCCGCCGTTTGCGCCTTGAGGCGGAAGGCGAAGCGGTAATTGCCCTTGGGCAGCGAGTCGTAGGCGAAGAGCACGCGGTCGTCGCCATAGGAGACCCATGTGGGCGCCAGCGTCGGCGCGCTCGACGGCTGCGCTTCGGCGGGCGCCGTGGCGATATTGGGATTCAAGGGCTCGTATCCCGCCGCGAGCGGCACGCTGATCGCCACATAGGTTCGATCTTCCGGATTCACGACTTCCGCCGTCTCCTCGATCACGTCGCCCTGCGTGACGTGTATCGCGCCGCTGGCGGCGTCGAGCTTCTCCGGCGTCGCGCCGCTTTTCACGCGCCAGCTCTGCCGCGTGACGACGAAGCCGGCGCTTATGGCTTCGGCGCTCGCGCCGGGCTCCGCCGGCATGTAGCGCGTCTCGACGAGCGCCACGAGCGGCGTGTTGGACGTGTTGGAGAGCGTCAGCGGCGCGTCGGTCTCGACGACGTGACGCGCCACCGGATTATTGGCGTCGATCGTCGCCGTTATCGGCGCGCCGCCTTGCACGAAGGCGACGCCGATCGGCGTCAGGGGGCGCCGCCATCCTTCGGCCAGCGCCTCGATCGCGCTGGCGTTGGCGTTCGTCGTGCCCCAGCCGTCGCCGTCGCCGAGCCGCAGCAGCGCGTCACGCAACACGGGCGCGCGCGGGTCGGCGGGCGCGGCGCGCGCGGCCGCGCGCAGCATTTCGGCGAGGTTGCGCGTCTCAGACGGCAGGATCAGCTCGGAGGCGCTTTCGCCCGCCTGTCCCGCATAGACCTGCTTGCCGTTGCGGTTCGCGAATTTCACGCGGCCCCACATCGTCTCCATGAGCGAAGCGAGAATGCGCTGGTCGATGTCCGGCAGCCGCGCCGCCGCCGCCGCCAGTTCCGCGACGCTTTCATTGGGGAGAAAGTCCGCGCGCCGCGAGAATTCGGCGACGTAGGACTCGTCGAGCTTGCCGCCTTCCGCGAGCGCGGCGAGCGCCGCCGCGCGCTCGCGCATCTCTTCGCCGCCGAGGAGGCGCGGGTAATCCGAGCGCAGCGACAGGCGCAAAATATTGGCGAGGCGGTCGCGCAATGTCGCGTCGATCGGTTCGCCGGCGCGCTCGGCCTGCGCGAGAAAGGCGTAGGCCCAGGCGGTGAGCAGAACGTTGCCCCGCGCGCGCGGCCAGAAGGCGACGAGGCCGTCGCCGTCAATCGATTGCTCGATCTGCTGCGCCGTGCTGCGCACGCTGGACGAAACGCGATCCTGAAGCCCGGCGGCGGAGAGGATGGGGGAGAATCCTTTCAGCGCAAGGGCGGCGCGCGAGAGCGCGAGCCGCTGCTCCGTGCAGCCATAGGGGTAATCGACGAGCATGGTGAGCCCCGCGACGAGCTTCACGATCGCGGGATCGGCCGCCACGACGACATCGCGCGAGAAGGTCTTCGCGCGCATCGGCGCGCCGACGGCGGCAAGCGTCTTCGTGTCGCCGGGGGCGATCTCGACGATCTCGTAATGCGTCACGGGCGCGCGGTCGGGCTTGACGGGAAGATCGATCTCCACCGCGTCGCGGGCGTGATCGGCGTCGCGCTCGATGCGGAAACCGAGTTTCGCGCTCTCCTCCAGCGCGGTCGGCGCCTCGGCGCGCCGATCGACGCGCACGGGGCGGTTCTGCGCCCAGTCGATTTTGCGGGCGGCCTCGCCCGCGAGTTTCAGCGCAGGCGCCGCAATCGACGCCTTGCCGGCGCCGCCCGGCCCCTCGACGATGCGCGCGACGAGGCCGATGTCGAAGGCGTCGCCGGGGCGGATGAAGCGCGGCAAGGCGGGCTGCGCCACCAGTTCCTGACGGATGAGCATTTCCCCGCCCGCGGCGCCGAAGCGATCCGGCCCGCTCACCGCCTTGGCGCGCAGCTTGAAGACCGTGAGCGTGTCGGGCAACGTGAATTTGATCTTGGCGACGCCATCGGCGCCGACTTTCACGCTCGGCAGATAGATCGGCACGGGCGTGAAATTCTTGCGCACGGAGATGTTGTTTTCCGCGCCCCATTCCTGAAGCTCGCCGTCGCCGCCGGCGATCTCTTCGAGCGGGATGACGCCGAAGGCCATGTTGCGCGTGTCGCGCGCCGCCATTTTCGTCTCGCGCGCCACGATGAAATCGGGCAGCGGATCGAGCGGACGCTCTTTCGCGAGCGACAGCACCGCCTGATCGACGAGCCAGAATGTCGCGTCCCCCGCAAGCGGCTTGCCCATGTCGTCCGCCAGACGCAGCGTGACTTCCACCTCCTGGCCGGGGCGCGCCTTGGCGGGATGTTCCAGTTTCACGTTGACGATGTTCTTGACGGGCGTCACCTCGATCCATTTCGTCGCGGCGATGGTGACGGGCTTGCCCTGATCGAAATTGGCCGAAGGCTGCGGGGCGCTGTTTTCCAGCCTCCCGCGCATGATGAGGAAGTGAACGGCGAGCTTCGGAAGCTGCTCCTTCTTCACGGTCAGCGGAAAGCGGCCGAAACCGTTGGCGATGTCGACGAAGCTGTACTCATAGACGCCGTTCGGCTGCTCGACGATCGCAAGAGCGCGGGCCTTCTGGAAGGGCGACTGAATGACGAGCGTCGCCGTCTCGCCCGGCGCATATTTCTCCTTGTCCGTCGTGATGGTCGCGGAAGCCGCGGGCGGGCGGGCGAAAGTGACGGGCGTATCGCCGCCGACGAAAAAGTCGACGCTCACCTGCTGGCGGCGCTTGAGGCGGTCATAGGCTTCGAGCTGCACGAGATAGACGCCGGCGCTTTTGGCTTCGAGGGCGATCTTCTGCGCCTCTCTGGCGCTCGTGATCTTCTGCTCGAAGATGGTCTCGTCCTGCGTCTGCGTGACATATTTCGCGGCGCCCTGCGCGAAATCGCTCGCCTGAAGCGTCGAAATCCAGTTCCGCTTGATGAGGCGCAGCGTCATGTCGAGGCCGGCGATGGTCTCGCCCTTGCCGTCCACGGCGATGATTTCGGGCGTGACGGCGCCGGGCCGCTCGACATAGCGCGGCGTCTTCACGCCGAGCACGAAGGGGGGCAGAGCGATGACATTCTGCACATTGCGCACTTCGATCCCGTCGTCGCCGGTCACGGTCGCCTCGATGGAATAGCGGCGCGGCTGGGCGGTCGGCTCCACCGTGGCGTCGAAGGTCATGCGCGCGGCGCCGCCGGCGTCGGTGCGCTGGTCGCGCTCGAGAACGGCCGTCGATTTGAACTTGCCGTCGCCGGAGAAGCGCGCGTCGGTCGAGAAGAGGAAGCCCTCGCGGTTCGGCGGCGTGAAGACATGGGGAAACTGCGCCGCGCGCCATTTCACCGGACGGTCCGCCGCGAGCCCGCCTGCAAAGTAGCGGGCGAGCAGATCGACGTCGAAGGTCCCGTCGAGCGCGACCGTCTGCGGCGCATTGAGCACGACCTCGAAGGTCGGCAGGCGATAGGCTTCTTTCTTGAAGGTGAATTGCCCGCAGGACGTATCCTGCGCGGCTTCAGCGCCTTCGCCCTCGGACGGTTCGGCGCCGTCGGTCTTTTCGGCTTTCTTCGCCTTCGGCGCGTCCGGCTCGAATTTCACCGAGTAGTCGCCGGTCGCGGGCGTCTGCGCGTCGAATTTGTGATAGAAGCCGCCCGCCGCGTCGAGCTTCACGGGGATGCGCCATTCCTGATTGTTCGGCCCTGTGACGACGAGCGCGCCGCCGGTTTTCGTGAGACTGAGCGCGCCGCCCCTGTAGCTTCTCACAAAGCCCTTGATATGGGCTGGCTCCTCGGGCCGGTAGATCGGCCGCTCGGAGAAGACGTGGCAAAGCGTGCGCGCCTTTTCTTCGCGCGGCGTATCGCTCTCGGAAACCCAGGAGAGCCACGGCGCCTCCGGCTTCGACCAGAGCTCCCGCGCATATTCGGATGGCGCGCTGTCCGGGTCGATGACGAGCGTATCGAGGCCCTTGCTGACGACGACGCGGCGCAATTCGCCGTCGCCGCGTTTGATTGGCGACCATGAGAAGAAGCCGCTCTCGTCCGTCGTTCCGGTCGCGAGCGTGACAAATTTGTCGTCCTTCACGCCCTCGACCCGGATTTGCGCGCCGCCAACAGGCTGCGCCGTCGCAAGCGAGGTCACGGCGAAGCGCACGCGCGTCGGCTCTTCGATGGCGGAAAGAGAGAGATCGGTAACCTGCACGCGCAGCCATTTGCGCTTCTCCTGATCGACCGGGCGCAGGCCGACGAGATAGGTTCCCGGCTGGTCGCGCCCACTCACGCGCGCGAAGTCCTCTTTCAGATCCACGCCGAATTTCGCGTCGGCGCCATTGCGTTTGATCGGCAGATCGACGAGGCGCGAGACGGCCGGCGACCCCAGCAATTTGATGCGCGCCTTGATCGCTTCGGCCTCGATATTGCCGCTCTCGCTCCAGCGGGCGGGTTCATTGCCCGGCAAGGGCGGCGCCTCGCCGTCGCTGGTTTCGACGCCCTGCTGCGGGAAGGGCCAGAAATCGCGCGCGAGCGGGTCGATGGCGTGGATGCGAATGTCGGCGCGGTCGTAGCCGCGTCCGCGCAGCGGGAGAAGCTGCGCGCCGTAACGCTCGACGAGGCCGTAGCCCGCGTCCCATTGCAAGGCGGGAATGTCGCGCGTGAAGGCGAAACGCTGCGAGAATGTCTCGGCGAGCGGACGGCCGCGATCGTCCTTGATCGAACCGGGCGCGATACGGACTTCATAGACCGTGTCGGAGAGGAATTTGCCGGCGATCCTGAGACGATCGCCGTCATTTTCGACAGCCATGTCGTCGACGGGCGGCGTGATGCGCAAGGCTTCGCGCGCCCGCAGAATGTCGAGCGTCTCGGGTCGCGCGTTGAAGGCGAGGGAGAGGCGGCGCTTATTCGTCGCGGCATAGGTCGACGCCGCGTCGCCGCCTTCTTCCGCGCCGCTCTCGGGCGCCGGGGAGAAGCCATTGGCCGCGCAGCGCAGCACGCCGCCCTGATGCGTATCGTCCCAACCGCGTCCGCAACTCGCCTCCGTCACGGCGAAGGGCAGGGCGGTGCGGATGCGCAATTCATAGGTCTCGTCGTCGAGGCCCGGTTCGTCGGAAAGCTTCAGGCGTAAAATGACGACGCGCCCGTCGGCGATGCTGTCGCGCAGGCGCAGAACGTAAGTTTGTTCGTCGCCCCGCGCGCCGCGTTCGAGCGGGCGAATGTCGTAAGCCGAAGGGCTGAGAATCTGTCCCCCCTGCGCCGAGACGCCGGGCGCCGGGCGCAGTTCGACCGTGACGAGACGTGCAAGCGCCGCCGCGTCGACAGGCTGCGCGAAAGTCAGCGCGATCTGCGTGAGGTCTTGCGCCGGGTCGGCGTCGGCCGCCGGATTGGTGGAGGAGGGCGTCGGCAGCAGCGTCACGAGCCGACGCTCGTCCGTTGCGCTTTTGACGCTCACGCGCTCGAGGGGCTTCCACGGTTCGGCCGGGCGGAATTGCAAGGCGCGCGGGCCGATCCAGCGCCAGTCGCCCGCCGGCTGCGGCGTGATCGTCGCATATTTCGCCGGCGCGTCTTCGGGACCGCCCGCTTTCGGTCCGACGTCGCCGGGAAAGAAAATAGTGAGCGGATCATAGGCCCGCAGGAAGCGATCCGGCGCGATGCGCGCGCCATCGGCGCGCTGGACGCGATCAAAGACCGGCGGCGCTTCGGCGCGCGAGGGCGGGGCGAATGAAAGGGCCGCGAAGAGGCACAGCAGCAGAGTCTTTTTCATCGCAGAAGCTTTCATTAAAAATGGTCCGTCGGGGCGGACGTCATTTGCTCTTCTTCAGTCCGGCTTTTTCGAGAAGCTCGGCTACGACCTCCTCGGGCGGCGCGGCGGGCGGCGGCGAAAGCCCCACGATGGCCGCGCGGATGGTCGTCGCGCTCGTATCGGCCGGCGCGCGCGCTTCGAGGAAGTAACGGCCGGGCGCAAGTTTCACGACCTGACCGACGCCCTCGCCGAGCGTCTTGCCGCTGGCGTCCATCAGACGCGCGCTCACGCGGTCGGGCTCGGCGCGTATGCCGACGCCAATCTCGCCTGCGCGCTTCGTCTCGAAGGAGAAGAGCGCGCTGGCGCCGGGGGCGACGGCGATGGGATCGTTCACGCCCTCATGCGCCTCGATGACCGGTTGCGCTGTCATGTCGAGCGCGCCGCCGAGCGGGCCGTCATGCGGCGCGTAGAGATCGAGCGTCGCCTCGCCCGCCGCCATATAGTGGCGAAATTCGACGCCCGCCGGGAAGGCGAAGGTCTCGCGCCGGCCGTTCTGCGTGAAGGACAGAAGCGCCGGCGCGCCGCTCGATGCGCTGAGCATGACGGGCGTCCTCTGCCTGATGGAAAAGCGCGCGCTCGCGCCGTCGAGCGTCACGCGTTTGGGAAGCTCCAGCGCGCGCGCCGCGGCCTGCGGCCAGGGCGCGACGCCGCCGCGCTCGATCCAGGCGGCGACGAGGCCGGGCTTGTAATCGAGGACGACCTCGCCCGCGCCGTCGAGCGCAAGGTCGCGGCCGCGCCACACGCGCCCGCTGCGCGAGACGACGGCGGCGTCCGCGCCGATCACCACGAGGCGGTCGTTCGGCTGCGCGTCCAGGGGAAGCGAGAGCTGGCCGGCGGCGCCGAAGAAACGTTTGAGAGCGGTCTTCGCATCGAGCCTCATGGCGGGATCGGGCGTGCGGGCGATCCGCGCGGGCAGGGGCGCCGCCGTCATGTTGACGAGAAGCACGCGGGCGCCCGCGCCGTGGATGACCCGCGAGACCGCCGCATCGTCGCCGAAGACGCCGGTCTTTCCGACAAAGGCCGCGAGGCCGCCGGCAAGATCGAGCGCGAGCGGCGCGTCGGAGGACGCCATGTCGACCGGCTGCGCGCTCATCGGCGGCACGAGCCCGGCGTAGCTGGCGCCGCCGTCGATCGGCGCGCGCGTCTCGATATCGATGGCCGAGAGCGCGGCGCGCATGGGAGCGGGGCCGCTGGCGTTCCACAATTGCGGCGCGGCCTCGCCGGGAAGCGCCAGCGCGACGCCCTCCGCAACGCCCTTGCCGGCGCCCGCGTCGATCGCCGGCTGCGCGAAGGTCGAGCGTGCGCGCCACAGCCGGGTCTTGCCGCGTGGGGCGGCGAGCGGGGGCAGAAAGGCGCGCTCGCCCTCGCCGAGATCGAGCGCAACCTCCTGACCGAGCCAGTCGAAGGCGGCGACATGCGCCTGCGCCTTGCAGTCGCGCGCCAGCAGCCAGAGCGTCGGGGCCTGAGGCGCCAGCACGCCGGAACGCGCCGCGCGCAGCAGCCGACCCGGAGCCGAGCCCGCCAGGACGCCGGGCGTCGCGGTGACATCGAGGAGCGCCGCGTTGGGCGCGTCGATCCGGGCGACGCAGACCTCGGGCGTGAGATCGCCAAGCGGGTCGAGGGCGACGTCCCCCGCGCCGCGCGCGCGCCGCGCCACCGTGCGCGCCGCCACTGTGACAGGCTCGCGCGCGCCGCCGAGCGGCCAAACGGTGACGCGCCAGGCGCTTTTGTCGCCCGCGGCCGGCCAGGCGGCGACGGGCGCAAGCCCACGCTCGACGCCGATGACGCGCCAGACGCCCTCGCCGTCGCGCCGTTCGATGGAGAGCGCGACCTCGCTCGCCGAACGCGCGGCGACAAGCGCGAGCGCGTCGCCGGAGATCGTCGGCAGCAGCAGGCGTTGCGCCTTGGCGCCGTCGAGAACCGTCTCGCCGGTCATGGCGAGCGCCGGGCCGTCCTGCTCGTCGAGAACCGACAGACGGATCTCGACGCCGCTCTCGGTTTCAGTCTCTTGCGCGTCTTGGGCTTCTTGGCCCTCTTGAGCCTCTTGCCCTGTTTGAGCCTCTTGTCCTGTTTGAGCTTCCTGGGCGCCTTCGGGCGCCGCTTCGGTCTCGCCGGCCGCCGCTTCGTCCGTCTCTTCCTCGCCGTCCTGCGCGGCGTCTTCGCGTTCGGCGTTTTGCGCAGCGGGCTCGCGCGTCGCGGCGAGCGCCTCCAGCTCCAGCCGATAGGCGCCGGCGGGCAGGCGGCGGGCGAGGGCGACGTTCCAGTCGTTGGCGCGCGGCTCCAGCCGCTCGACCACCTCGCCCGAGGCGGTCTTCAACGCGCCGATGGTCTCCTTGTCGCCGAAGCTCGAAAGATCGACGACGCTCTCCCGCGCGAGGGCGAAATCGAGACGCGCGGGCAGATCGACGCGCCGGGGCGCGCCCGGCTGCAATTGCGGCGAGGACAACGCGATCTCGTAATCCAGCCGGTCGTCATGGGCGAGGCTGCGCGCCTCGGCGCGGTAGTCGCCGGCGGCAAGCCTTCCCTTGAAGGGGCGGTCGGCCACGACCTTGGCCACGCTCTCGCCGTCGCCCTTGAGAATGTCGCCGATCATGCCTTCGCCGATCGAGAGCGTCACATCCGAGTCGCCGGCGAGCGAAAAGCGCCAGACATCCGGGAGGCGCGGCGCGTCCTTTCCCTGCGGCTCGCGCCATTGCAGCTTCTGCGCCGTCTCGAAGGGCAGGGGGTGCGGGCCGTGGCCTTCGAGCGCGGCGGGCGCAACGATGGGGGCGAGACGCGCGATCATGCGCGCCTCGACATCCTCGGGGCTCACGACCAGCCGATAGGCGCCAGGCTCGAGATGCAGGGTCTTGCGCCGGAAGGAGCCGGGCGGGGTCAGCGGCCAGCCGTCGGCGTCCTCGAGCCGCGCCCGCCAGTCCCGCCCGAGGCTCGCGAGCGTCAGGCGATAATCCCCGGCGCGGGAAATCTCCATGGGAACGACGGCGCCCTTGCCGGGCGCGAGCGTCGCGCGCGCTTCGCCGGCGTCGGCGATCCTGGCGGTCTGGGCGAGCGTCGCGGGCGCGACGGAGAGGCCGAGATGGCCGGCGGACTCTTTCGCCGTGACGGCGGCGCGATAGGCGCCGGCGCGCAGATAGGCGGTCACGAGGCCGTTGCTTCCCGGCCCGTTCGCCTCGCCCTCGCCGAGCTTCGGCGAGACGGCCGCGCCGACGCGCAGCGCCGTCTTGAGGCGGCCGAGCGTTTCGATGCGGTAAAGGCCGCCCTGCGCCACGTCGAAGGGCAGGCTTTTCGTCTCGTCGCGGGCGAGGTCGAAGAAAGCCGGCCGCCCCGCCGAGGCGCGCGGTCCCTTCGCGGGCCCCGCCGCCGTCTCGGAGGCCGAGGGCGCTGGCGGCTGATAGATCAGGCCGAGCGCGCGCGCCGTCTCGGGGGCGGCGATCTTGACCGTGACGAGGCGCTGGTCGTTCTCGACCTTCTCTTCCGCGACGCTGAGCGGGACGTCGGCGCCTCTGGCGTCGCGGGCGATGGCCTTGCCGTCCTTGGGCAGGCGCAACGGCAGCGAAATCTCCTGGCCCGCCGGCTGATGCAGGGCGAGCGGCCCCTGATCCAGCGCCGCCGGCAAAGCGACGACGCGCGGGCCCGTGAGAAGCCCCGGAGCCGTATTGGCGAGGATGAGATAGGAGCCGCCGCCTTCGAGGGTCTGCTGGCCGAAGGACAGGGAGGCGCGCGAGGGCAGGGCGGCCGGCGCGGAGACCGCGAGGCCGGGCGGGCCGATCGTGAGATCGACGACGCCGCCGCTGTCGCCAGAGGGCTCGAGCGTGAGAAGATAGAAGCCCGCGACGAGGTCGTAGCGATTGCCCTCCCGGCCGGCGCGCGGCGGCGCCAGCGAGCCCAGCGCCGGCTCGATCGAGGCGCGCAGCTTCACGCCTTTGGCGTCGATCGCGACCGGCCCGCCCTTCGTCGCCTCGAAGAGGAGAGACGTGGGTCCAGAGAGATTGAACTTGCCGCGCCAGGCCTTGCCGGCGCCGATGCGCGGCATGTCGGACGCGATCACGCGGGTGCGGCCGTCCGTCTCGATGCGGGCGAGGAGCGCGGTGGCGGGCGCTTCGTCTCCGCCTTCGCCCGCCACATCGACCGAGACGAGATGCGGCCCGGCGGCCTCGAAGGTCTCGCGGTTCGACTGGCGCAGCGCGCGCAGCGCATAAGTCTGGCCTTCATGGCCCGTGACGTCGAGGCGCGCGGGCGCGTCGCCGGCGAGGCGAAGCGTTGCGACGGGCGCGCGGCTCGTCTTGCCGATCGCGGCCGTGTCCCGCGCCGCGCCCCTCCGCGCGTCGAGCCGCGCCGGCGCCTGCTCGGGAAGCTCCAGGCGGAAACTGTCGTAACTCGCGGGCGCCTCGTAGCGCGCCGCGCCGAAGGGCCCGATCACGCCTTCGGCCACGCCCGCGGCCAGAACGGCAGGCTCCGCAATATGTAACAGAAACGGCTCGCCGCTCGCGCCATCGGACCAGACGAGTTTCTCCCCGCCATAGGCGGTGACGACGTAACGACCGGGCGGGACCCTCCCTTCGAGCCGAAGCCTGTTCATGGATCGGCCGGGTTTGGTCTCGACGGTCGTGCGCTCGAAAGCGAGATCGACGAGCGCGCCGTCGGCGTCCCAGAGCCGCAGATCCTGGAGCGCGCGGCCGACGGCCTCCAGAAAGACGGGCGCTTCGTTCTTGATGTCCAGCGCGTAGGAGCGCTGCTGAAGATCGCCGAGTTCCGCGCGCGCGATCGCGTTTTGCGTGAGCGCGGGCCGCGCCGTCTCCGCCTCCGCGAAGGGCTCGACGCTGACGCTGGCCTTGCCGGTCGCGCCCTTCACCGCGCCAATGCGCAGCTTGTAAACGCCCTTGTCGAGCAGCGCGTCAATCCGCCCGTCGCGGAGCCCCGCCGCCCCGGCGGAGTCGAGCGGGCCGGCGATCATGTCCACGAGTTCGATGCGCGCGCCCGTCGGGCTTTTGACGCGGATCGAGTAGCGCCCCGGCGCGGGAATGGTCAGCAGCGCGGCGCCGTCGCGGTCGAGCGCCAGTTCCCTCGGCGAGATCGCAACGGCGACGCTCGGCCGCGAGTCTGCTGGCGGATGCTTCGCAAAGGACTGTGCTGGAAAAAGCAGCCACGCCGCGCCCGCGGCCAGGAGAGAGAAAGCAAGTCGCCGCATGAAGACACCATGACGAGGGCCGGCGCGCCAGCCGGACGTCGAGAATAGGACCGGCCCCTTGAAAGAGTCGAGGGCGCCGGACAGCCTGTTCCTCACCGCCATGGGCGTCTCCTTTCCAACGGTTTCAGACGCGAGCGTTTTCTTCTAGAGTGCGCGCCGCTTTTCAAAGTTGCGCTGGCGCACGTTCGGCGCGTGGGGGAATTCACATGCGGCGGTCCTTCCTGTTCGTGCCTGCTTTTTTTGCGCTGGTCTCATTTTCGGCCGCCGCCCTCGCCGATGTTTTGACGCTGCAGGCGCCTGTGGAGTTGCGGACGCGGCCGAGCGTCAAATGCCCGGTCACGGTCATTGCGCCGGCCGATACGGAGGTGACGGTGCTGGGCGAGGGGCGCGACTGGATACCCGTTGCGCTGAACGGACAGCGTTTCTTCGCGTCGCGCGCCGCGATGGTGAACGCCTCGCCCGCCGCCGCGCCGGGCCCCGACCCGACCTGCGATTACGGCTATCCCTATTCCGGCAGCGGTCTGTTCTTCGCGCGCCCGCTCGCGCAACTCCGCCACGGAGCTTTCGGATTCCTGCTCGGGACGCACCGATTCTATCCCTGCTGACAAGGGCCGCCGCACACGCCGGCCCCTGCGACATATGGGCGCGAAACAGCTTTTGCACTTGCGCCAACTTGTTGCAAAATTTTGCGACGACGCTCGTAAAGGCCGGTTTCGTCTAGGGTGATCCGCGTTCGGTTTATTTGATCTGTGACAATTGCGCGCACAGGCCGCCGCGCGCCCGATTTATTGATTCATGTCAAATGACTGTTACTGTTGCGCTGTACTATGGAGAGCGTCGATCAAAGCCGCGCTCGAGCGACTTTGTCCGTTTTTTCCGGCGCCAGCGAGACTCTTCGCTCTGCAAGAAAATGGAAACCTCCAGAGGACAGTGATCATGGAGCGTCCCCCTCTCATCGCGAAACAAATGACCTTCGGCGAGAGATCGCTGAGCGCGATCTTCGTCGCCCTTGCCATCGCGACGGGCTACATCGCGTCCAGGGCCTACACGCCGGCCTACGCCTTCCACGCGGCGCTCTTCTCGCTCGGATCGATCGGCGCCGTCGTCGCGATTCTGCTGCGTTATCGTGCGCGCGGGCCGCAGCTCGCGGCCGCCGTCATCGACGGGCGGCCGAATTACAATTACGGACCCATCAAATTCGCGTCGATCGCCTCGCTCTTCTGGGGCGTCGCGGGGTTCCTCGTCGGGCTGTATCTGGCGCTGGAGCTCGCGTTTCCGGCCTTCAATCTGGATCTGCCCTGGATCAACTTCGGGCGCCTGCGGCCGTTGCACACCTCGGCCGTGATTTTCGCCTTCGGCGGCAACGCGCTGCTCTCCACGTCCTTTTACGTGATGCAGCGAACGAGCCGGGCCCGCATCGCCGGCGATCTCGCGCCCTGGTTCGTGGTGCTCGGCTATAATTTCTTCATCGTCATCGCCGGCACGGGCTATCTGCTCGGCGTCACGCGCGGGCATGAATACGCCGAGCCGGAATGGTATGCGATCCTCTGGCTCGTCGTCGTCTGGGTGACCTATCTGCTGGTTTATCTCGTCACCCTCGCGCGCCGCCAGGAGCCGCATATCTATGTGGCGAACTGGTTCTATCTCTCCTTCATCGTCACGATCGCCGTTCTGGTTCTCGGCAACAACGCCGAAATCCCGATCTCGATCTTCTCGCCGCACTCGGTCATCGTCTGGGCCGGCGTGCAGGATGCGCTGATCCAGTGGTGGTATGGCCACAACGCCGTCGGATTCTTCCTCACGACCGGCTTTCTGGGCATCATGTATTACTTCATCCCGAAACGCACCGGGCGGCCGATTTATTCCTATCGACTGTCGATCGTGCACTTCTGGTCGCTGATCTTCCTCTACATCTGGGCCGGACCGCACCATCTGCTCTATACGGCGCTGCCCGACTGGGCGCAGACGCTCGGCATGGTGTTCTCGGTCATTCTGTGGATGCCTTCCTGGGGCGGCATGATCAACGGCCTGATGACGCTTTCCGGCGCCTGGGATAAGCTGCGCACCGATCCCGTGCTGCGCATGCTGGTCGTGTCGGTCGCCTTCTACGGCATGTCGACCTTCGAGGGGCCGCTCTTGTCGGTGAAGGCCGTGAACGCCCTGTCCCACTACACCGACTGGGGCATCGGCCATGTGCATTCGGGCGGTCTCGGCTGGGTGGCCTTCGTGTCCTTCGGCGCGCTCTACTGCCTCATTCCCTGGGTCTTCAACCGGCAGCTCTACTCGCTGAAGCTCGTCAACTGGCACTTCTGGATCTCGACGATCGGCATCGTCTTCTACATCACCTCGATGTGGGTCGCGGGCATCATGCAGGGCCTGATGTGGCGCGCCTACACGCCGCAGGGCTTCCTCGAATATTCCTTCGTGGAAACCACCGAGGCGCTGCATCCGGAATATGTCATCCGCGCCATCGGCGGCGGGCTCTTCGTGATCGGCGCGCTGATCATGGTCTACAACATCTACAGGACGCTCGCGTCGCCCGCCGTCGAAAGCGCGCTCGCCCCGTCCCCCCTGCCTGCCGAGTGAGGAG
Organism: Hyphomicrobiales bacterium; assembly: GCA_003963405.1. Classification (GTDB taxonomy): domain Bacteria; phylum Pseudomonadota; class Alphaproteobacteria; order Rhizobiales; family Beijerinckiaceae; genus Methylocystis. The sequence continues at coordinate 40,619 of RXIY01000007.1, read as the reverse complement.
CACGAAACCATGTCGCAATCCTCCCAACACGCGCCCGCCGGCGGCGGGCTCCAGAAGCTCTTCGAAACCAACTCCATCCTGCTCGTCGTCGGTATTCTGCTGCTCGTGGCGATCGGCGGAATCGTCGAGATCGTGCCGCTCTTCTATCTGAAGAACACGATCGAGAAGGTGGAGGGCGTTCGCCCCTATGCGCCGCTCGAACTCGCGGGCTACAATATCTACGTCCGCGAGGGCTGCTACACCTGTCATTCGCAGATGATCCGTCCTCTGCGCGACGAGGTGGAGCGTTACGGCCATTATTCGCTCGCCGCCGAGAGCATGTACGACCACCCCTTCCAGTGGGGCTCGAAGCGCAATGGCCCGGATCTCGCGCGCGTCGGCGGAAAATACTCCAACGACTGGCAGCGCGATCATCTGCGCAGCCCGCGGGCGGTGGTGCCGTCCTCGATCATGCCGGGTTATCCCTTCCTGGCGACGGCGCCGCTCAAGGCCGAGCATATCGCCGAGCAGATGCGGACGCTGCGCACTGTCGGCGTGCCCTACAGCGACGCGCAGATCGAGATGGCGCAGGCCGATCTCCTGGCGCAGAACGGCGGAGACTCCGCCGAGGCGGCGGAGATGCAGAAGCGCTATCCGAACGCCGTGCTCAACGACTCGTCCGGCAAGACCGGCGTGACGGAGGAGGACGCGCTCATCGCCTATCTCCAGCATCTCGGCGTCTCCGTGGATTTCAAACTCTACGACGACAAGGCCAATATCAGGTGACCGCATGAACGCCGCCACGGCCGAGGCCGTATCGACCTACGAAAACATGCGCGCCCTTGCGGCCTCATGGGGTCTGATCTTCTTCGGCTTCATCTTCATCAGCGTCGTCGCTTACGTCTTCTGGCCCTCGCGCCGGAAGCAGTTCGAGCGCAACGCACAAATTCCCCTTCGGGAGGACGACGATGTCTGAGGACACGTTTGGAAAAGACAAGGTCAGAATAGACGAGGTCAGCGGCACGCCGACCACAGGGCACGAGTGGGACGGCATCGAGGAGCTGAACACGCCGCTGCCGCGCTGGTGGGTCTGGACTTTCTGGATCACGGTGCTCTGGGGCGTCGGCTATACGATCGTTTATCCCGCCTGGCCGACTTTCTCCGGCGGCACGCAGGGCGTCACGGCCTGGCATGCGCGCGATGAGGTGGCGAACCAACTCGCCGATCTGCAAACGCTGCGCGGGCCCGTGCTCGACAAGATCAAGGACGCGCCGCTCGACAAGATCGAGTCCGATCCGGAGCTTCTCGCCGCGGCGCGCACGGTCGGCAAGGTCGCCTTTGCGACCAATTGCGCCTCCTGCCACGGCGCGGGCGGGCAGGGCGCGAAGGGCTACGCCAATCTCAACGACGACGACTGGATCTGGGGCGGCAAGCTCGCCGACATCAAGCAGACGATCGAGCACGGCGTGCGCTGGGACGCCGACAAGGAGACGCATGTCTCGGCCATGCCGGCCTTCGGCCGTGACGGCCTGCTCACGCCGGAGCAGATTTCCGTCGTCGCCGACCATGTGCGCACCTATGCGGAAACGCCCGACTCCGACGCGCCGACGGCGGAGGGCGAGAAGCTCTACGCCGAGAATTGCGCGGCCTGTCACGGCGTCGACGGCAAGGGCAATCCGCAGCTCGGCGCGCCGGCCCTCTATGATCAGGTGTGGCTCTATGGCTCGGACAAGCCCTCGGTCGTCGCGCGGATCGTCAATGGCGGCGGCGCGGTGATGCCGGCCTGGAAGGGCAGGCTCGACGACACCACGATCAAGGCGCTCGCCGTTTATGTGCATTCGCTCGGCGGCGGTCAGTAAAGCAGCGGCTCAGGCGTTCTCCCTCTCCCGCGCAGGCGGGGGAGGGGCAGTTCGAAGAGGAACGACAATGTCCAGCGCAGACGCTCATCAGACGCTTTTGGACGAGCCTCTCGTCGAAGCGGCGCATCGCATCTACCCCAAGAAGGTCGATGGACATTTTCGCCGCATCAAATGGGGCATTCAGTTCGCGACGCTGGCGATTTATTACTTCCTGCCCTTCGTGCGCTGGCATCGCGGACCGGACGCGCCGAGCCAGGCCGTGCTCGTCGATTTCCCGCATCGGCGCTTCTATTTCTTCTTCATCGAAATCTGGCCGCAGGAAGTCTATTACGTCACGGGCCTGCTGATCCTCGCGGCCCTGGCGCTCTTCCTCATGAACGCCGTCGCGGGGCGCATCTGGTGCGGCTATATGTGTCCGCAGACGGTGTGGACCGATTTCTACATGACGACCGAGCGCTGGATCGAGGGCGACGCCCGCGACCGCATGAAGCTCGACAACGGTCCGCTGACCTTCGAGAAAATCCGCAAGAAGATTTCCAAGCATTTCGTCTGGCTGCTGATCGCCTGGTGGACGGGCGGCGCCTGGGTGCTCTATTTCGCCGACGCGCCGACGCTCGTCTATGATCTCGCGACCTTCCAGCCCGGCGCGGGCGAGGCCTATCTCTGGATCGGCATCCTCACTTTCACGACCTATATCTTCGCCGGCTGGATGCGTGAGAAGCTTTGCCTGCACGCTTGCCCGTGGCCGCGCATTCAGGCCGCGCTTACCGACGAATATGCGCTGAACGTGACGTACCGCTACGATCGCGGCGAGCCGCGCATGTCTCTGAAACAGGCGAGCGTGGCGCGCGCGGAGCACAAGCCCTCCGGCGATTGCGTCGATTGCGGCCAGTGCGTCGCCGTCTGCCCGACGGGCGTCGATATTCGCAAGGGCGCGCAGCTCGGCTGCATCCAGTGCGGCCTCTGCATCGACGCCTGTGACAGCGTCATGGAGAAGATTCATCGCCCGACGCGGCTCATCGGCTACGACACGGAGATGAACATCAAGCGGCGCGAATGCGGTGAGCAGCCGATCTACAAGCCGCTGCGCGTGCGCACCATTCTCTACGCCGTGCTCATCATCGCCATCGGCGGCTTCATGTCGGCGACGCTCGCCACGCGCGGCGACATGCATGTCAGCGTGCTGCACGATCGCAATCCGCTCGCCGTGCGGCTCAAGGACGGCGGCGTGCGAAACGGCTATACTGTTCGCTTCTCGAACAAGAAGCCCGAGACGCGGCGCTTCACCCTCGCGGTCTCGGGCGTCGCGGGCGCGCAGACCGAAGTCGTGGGCGTCGCCCCGGACGCCAAGGGCAAGGTTGCGATCGAGGTCGGGCCGGATCAAACCCGCGAAGCGCGCGTTCTCGTCTCGACCCACGGCCCGGCCGCCGGCAAAGGGCAGACCCCCGTCGTCTTCACCGTGACGGACGCCGGCACTGGCGCCGTCCTGGAGACGAAGGACGTCTTCATCTCGCCGTGAGGTTTTCGACGATGAGCATGATCATGAGCAGAAAATCGCGCGACCCCGAGGGCTTCTCCGATTATGTCGCGGGCGGCAAGCCGCTGACGGGGCTCAGAGTGCTGGCGATGATCGTCGGCTTCTTCCTCTTCGTCTTCGCCGTCGACGGCATGATGATCTACAAGGCGGTGAAGACCTTCTCGGGCGAAGTCATCGCGCATCCCTATGAGCGGGGCCTCGCCTATAATCGGGAAATAGCGCAGGCGCGCGAACAGGCGGCGCTCGACTGGAAGGTCGATGTGCGTCTGTCGCGCCTCTCGCCGGGCGAGAGCGAAATCCGCGTGAGCGCCCGCGACGGAGGCGGCGCGGACGTGTCCGGCGTGGAGATGACCGCGCTCTTCGCCGCGCCCGCCAGCCTGTCGAAGGATGTGAGCGTGAAGCTCGCGCCCGTCGCACCCGGACGTTACGTCGGGAGGGCTGCGCTGCCCAGGGGTCAGCGCGATCTCGTCTTGACGGCCGCGCGCGGGGGGCAGGACATCTTTCGCTCGAAAAACCGGATCGACATAGAGTAAGGCGCCGCAAAGGGGGCTCGCATGACAGCCGCTTTCGATTACGAGGCTCTCGTCTCGCAGAGCGACGACGGTGCGCGACGGTTCGAGGCGGCGATCGACGGCATGACCTGCGCGGCCTGCATCGGCGAGATCGAGCAGGGGCTTTCCGATCTCCCCGGCCTCGAGCGGGCGCGCGTGAATTACACCAATCGCCGCCTGCTCCTCGAATGGCGCGACGGCTCTTTCGATCTTTCCGCCGCCTTCGAACGTCTGCGGCGCATGGGTTATACTCTGCATCCCTTCGAACTCGCCGAGAGCGAGCGCGCCGAGATCGAAACTTCACGCTGGCTGTTGCGCTGCCTCGCCATCGCCGGTTTCGCCGCGATGAACATCATGCTGCTGTCCGTCGGAATATGGGTGGGCGAGGGCGGCGGCGACATCGATCCGGCGACGCGAGATCTTTTCCATGGGGTCTCCGCGCTGATCGCCCTGCCGGCGGCGGCTTTTGCGGGGCAGCCGTTTTTCAAAAGCGCCTTCGCCGCGCTGCGCGCGGGGCGGCTCAATATGGACGTGCCGATTTCGCTCGGCGTGCTGCTCGCGCTCGCCATGTCGGTCCATGAAACCATCACACACGCCGAGCACGCCTATTTCGACAGCGCGATCATGCTGCTGACGTTTCTGCTGCTCGGCCGCTTCCTCGATCACGCCATGCGCCGCAAGACCCGCGCCGTCGCGGCCAATCTCGCCGCCTTGCGCGCGCCGCTCGCCTGCCGTCTCGGCCCCGACGGCGCCGAGACGCTCACCCCGCTCGCCAAAATCGAGCCCGGCGACCTCGTGCTGGCGCGCCCCGGCGAGCGGCTCCCGGTCGATGGCGTTATCGAGCGCGGCGCCTCAGAGCTCGATGAAAGCCTCATCACCGGCGAGACGAAGCGCCGCGCCGTGGGGCCGGGCGATCAGGTTTACGCCGGCAGCATGAATTACGACGGCGCGCTCGTCATTCGCGTCGCGGCGGCGAGCGGCGCGACGCTGCTCGACGACATCGAGCGGCTGCTCGAAAAGGCGACCAGCGCCCGCTCGCGCTATGTGCGCCTCGCCGATCGCGTGTCGCGGCTTTACGCGCCCATGGTACATGTGGCGGCGTTGTCGACCGCGCTGTTCTGGCTCTGGCGCGGCGCGAGCCTGCACGATGCGCTGGTGACGGCGATCTGCGTGCTCATCATCACCTGTCCCTGCGCGCTGGCGCTTGCCGTGCCGGCGGTGCAGGTGGTGGCGAGCGGGGCGCTGTTTCGCTCGGGCGTCTTGCTCAACAGCGCCGATGCGATCGAACGGCTCGCCGAAGCCGATACGGTCGTCTTCGACAAGACCGGCACGCTGACGACGCCGGAGCCGCGCCTCGTCAACGCCGCCGAATTCGACGCGGGCCTCGTCGATCTCGCCGCGCGGCTGGCGCGCGCGAGCAGCCATCCGCTGGCGCGCGCGGTCGCAGAGGAGCGTCCGGGCGCCGCGGCGCTGGAGGCGCGCGAGGCGCATGGGCAGGGCGTCTGCGCCATGGTCGACGGCGTCGAAGCGCGGCTCGGCGCGCCGCGCTTTTGCGGTCTGGAGGAAGAGGCGGCGCGGCTCGGGGCGCTCGACGCCGACGTGTCCATCGTCGCGTTCCGGCACGGCGCGGCGTCGGCGCTGTTCCAGATCCGGCAGACGTTGCGCAGCGACGCGGCCGAGACGATCTCCGCCTTGAAGGCGCGCGGCGTCGCCGTGGAAATCCTTTCGGGCGACCGCGTCGAAGCGGTGGAGAAGATTGCGCGCGCGCTCGATGTCGCGACCTTTGCCGGGGCGCTGAAGCCCGCCGACAAGGTCGCGCGGCTCGAGGCGTTGCGGGCGCAGGGGCGCAAGGCCATGATGGTCGGCGACGGGCTGAACGACGCGCCGGCCCTCGCCGCCGCGTATGTTTCCGTGTCGCCCATCGACGCCACGCAGATCACCCAGGCGGCCGCCGACGCCGTTTTTCTGGGCGAGCGTCTCGCGCCTGTTCTCGCAATGCTCGATCTCGCCCGCAGGGCGCGCGGCCTGATGCGGCAGAATCTGGCGCTGTCGGTGGCCTATAACGTCTTCGCCGTTCCGCTGGCGATGGCGGGGATGTTGACGCCGCTGATTGCGGCGGCGGCGATGTCGGGCTCGTCGATCCTCGTGACGCTGAATGCGCTGCGCGCCGGACGCGGCGCAACGCTCGCGAACTCGGACCAGACCGCGCCGGAGGCCAGCGGGGCCGTGGACAGCCTGTCGCCTCGCTCCGTCATGGGGCCGGCCGAATGACGGTGCTGCTGTTTCTCATTCCGCTCGCATTGGCGTTGGGCCTCGTGGCCCTCATCGCCTTCATGTGGTCGCTGCGAAGCGGGCAGTTCGACGATCTCGACGGTGCGGCGCATCGCGTGCTGATGGACGACGACGTGGACGAGGAGAAAGAATGAGCGTCGAGGAAGAGGCGACGATGCGCGTCGGCGCGCTCCACTGCGCCTGTCCGGCCGCGATGCAGCGCGCGAATGTGACCGACAATCGCGGGATGCTCGCGCTCGGCTTCGCGCTCGCGGTGCTGGCGCAGGCGCTGGTTCTCACCGTCCTGCCGGAGCAAAGCCGGCTGATGGCGCCGAGCGTCGAACGCATCGGCTGGCCCTTCGCGCTGCTGCTCGTCGGCGCGGCGGTCGCGAGCTTTCCGGCGGCGCTGCTCGTCGATTCCTTCGGGCGGCGCGCGGCCTTCGGGCTCGGCGCCAGTCTCGGCGCAGCGGGCGGCGCGCTCTCGGCCTTCGCCGTCGCCAAGGGCAATTTCTTCGGCCTGTGTCTCGGCGCTTTCTGGCTCGGTCTGGCGCAGGGCTTCGCCCTGTTTTACCGCCATATCGCCGCGCAGGGGTCGGCGCGGGGCGGGCTCGTCGTGCTGGCCGGCGGCGGCGGCGCGGCGCTCGCGGCGCCGCTCTTTCTTTCCGTCGCGCCGGGTCCCGGCGCGACGCTGCTCATGGCGGCCGGTCTCCATGTGCTGGCGCTCGGCCTGTCGGTGCGCATGCCGCACGCCGTCGCGACGACGGTCCCGGTCCCGGTTCCAGCCCCGGCGTCGTCGCGGGTGACGCGGGGCTTCGCGCTGGCGACCCTCGTCGGCGCGGCGGCCTGGTTCATCATGTCGGCAGGCATGTTGCACGGGCCGCTCACCCTCGCCGTCTGCGCGGCGGGACCCGCCTTCATTGGCGGGGCCATGGGGTGGCATCTGTTCTCGATGTATGGCCCGGCCGCGCTCGCCGCGTCGCTCCCCGGCCTCTTTCCGCCTGTCCCGGCGCTCGCCGTCGGTCTCGCCGTCATGCTTCTCGGGGCGAGCGCGGTTTTTCTCGGTCTCTCGATTGCGAGCGTGACGGTCGGCTTGATCGCCATCGGCGTCGGCTGGGGCGCGGTCAACGTCGCGGCGCTGCGGCTCCTGCATGAAGATGTGCGCCCGTCGCGCCTGGCGCTCGCGCTGCACGATGTTATTCTGCTCGGCGCGGCGGCGGCGGGCGCGCTGGTTTTCTGATATCGCCGCTTTTATGTTTCCGGCGAGACTTCAATCGTGCAAATCCACTTTCTCGGCGCGGCGGGAACCGTCACCGGCTCCAGATATCTTCTGGAGAGCAAGGACACGCGCATTCTCGTCGATTGTGGCCTGTTCCAGGGCCTGAAAAATCTTCGCCTGCGCAACTGGGCGCCTTTTCCGGTCAAGCCGAAAAGCATCTCTGCTGTGCTGCTCACTCATGCGCATCTCGACCATTCGGGCTATCTGCCGGCCTTGGTTCGCGACGGCTTCGACGGTCCCGTCTATTGTTCCAAGGCCACGCGCGAACTGTGCAAGATCCTGCTCGCCGACAGCGCGCGGCTTCAGGAGCAGGACGCGGAATACGCAAACCGGCGCGGCTTCTCGAAACATCATCCTGCCCTGCCGCTCTATGACTCGCAGGACGCACGGCGCGCGATACGGGCCTTCTCCTCGCTCTCCTTCGGCGACAGTCACGAACTCCGGGAAGGGCCGGTCATCCGGCTGCATCGCGCCGGGCACATCCTTGGCGCCGCCTCGCTCGAGGTGAACTGGAAAGGCCGGCGGATCGTTTTCTCCGGCGATCTCGGCCGATATGACGATCCGCTCAACGTCGATCCCGAGCCGATCGACGGCGCGCATTATATCGTGGTCGAATCGACCTATGGCGACCGGTTGCACGACCCGCGCGATCCCAAGGACGCGATCGCGCGCGTGATCGAAAGGACGATCCAGCGCGGCGGCACGGTCATCATTCCGGCCTTCGCTGTCGGACGCGCGCAACTGCTGCTTTATTATCTCGAGCAGCTGAAAGCCTCGGGCCGCCTCGCCGATGTCCCCGTTTATCTCAACAGCCCCATGGCGGCCGAGGCGAGCGAGTTGTTCCTGCGCCATCGCGACGACCAGAAGCTTTCCGACGACGAGCGCCGGCGCGCCTGCGCGGTGGCGAAATATGTTGACACTGTGGAGGAGTCGAAGGCGCTCAACGAGGACGAGACGCCCAAGGTGATCATCTCGGCGAGCGGCATGGCGACCGGCGGCCGGGTGCTGCATCACTTGAAGAAATTTGCGCCCGATCCCCGCAATACGATCCTGTTCTCGGGATTTCAAGCGGCGGGAACGCGCGGCGCGGCGCTGGTCTCTGGCGCGCAGACGATCAAGATCCATGGCGAATATGTGCAGGTGCGCGCCGAGGTCGAAAATCTCACCATGCTCTCGGCGCACGCCGACGCCGACGGAATCATGCGCTGGCTGCGCAATTTCAAGCAGACGCCCCGCATGACTTTCGTGACGCACGGCGAACCGACCGCCGCCGACACGCTACGGCGGCGGATACAGGACGAACTCGGCTGGCGCTGCATGACTCCGGACCAACTCGACCGCGCGACCCTCTCCTGACCGGGCGCACTCGACGCCAAACCGCCTCGCAAGCGTAGCCTGAGCTTCTGGGATTTGCTAAAGCGAGGCGACTACAGGGCGGTCTGGTCGAAGATGCGGATGCGGGTCGGCTCGGGGGAAAACTTCGGTAAGAAAACCTGTCCCGACGAACAGGAAGGTTTCTGATGGCGCGTGTCATTTCACTGATCAATTTGAAAGGCGGCGTCGCGAAGACGACGACCACCGTCGCGCTCGCGGAGAGCCTGGCGAGTCAATTCGAGAAACGCGTTCTTGTCATCGACCTCGATCCGCAAACCAACGCAACCACGATGCTGATTGGAGAAAAACGTTGGGAGGAGCTCAATGAAAAGGGTGCGCGCGGCATGCCGCGGCGGGGCTCGCTCGTGCGCCTGTAAGCCTCACGTCCCGAAGCGCGCGAGCTGCACCTGCGGCGCGGGGGTGCCGGTGTCGCCGAATTTGGCGCGATAGACCACAAAGTTCTCCATCACGCGCTGCACGTAATTGCGCGTTTCGGTGATGGGGATGCGCTCCACCCAGTCGATCGGATCGACATTGGGCTTGCGCGGATCGCCATAGGCGTCGATCCATTGCTTTACGCGCCCGCCGCCGGCGTTATAGGCCGCGAAGGTCAGGAGATAGGCGCCCCTGTATTCGCCGAGCAGCGTGCCGAGATGCGCCGCGCCGAGCCTGGCGTTGAAGGCGGGCTCCTTGATCATGCGCGCGGGATCGAAGGGGAGGCCGTGCTGATAGGCGGTGTGGCGCGCCGTCGAGGCGATCATTTGCATCAGCCCCATCGCGCCGGCGGAAGAAACCGCCTTCGGATCGAAGGCGCTCTCCTGCCGCGCGATCGCATAGACGACCGAGCGCGAGGCGGAGTTGGGAAGCGCGTCGAAATTCGGCACGCCATAGGAGGGGAAGGCCACGTCGTCGAGCGGCACGCCGCGATAGGAGGCGCTCTTGCCGAAGACGAGCGACAGCTTGGCGTCGCGCTGGCTGGCGATGGCTTCGCCCAGCGCCGCGATCTGCCGGGTGTCCGGCATGTTTTTCGTCGAGTCGAGCGCGAGCGGCGCGGCGACGTCCCTGTCGCCGGTCGCGAGCAACAGCTCCACGACGCGCACGGCCTCGTGGCGCTCGTGATCCCGCGCGGCCGCCGGGGCGGGGCGCAGCGGCTGGTCTTCCGCTCCGAGCTTGGCGCTCGCGAGCTGACCGTAGAAGGTCGTCGAATGGGCGGCGGCCTGCCGATAGAAGTCGCGCGCCTTCGCGTCGTCGTCGGCAGTGTGATAGGCCTCGGCGGCCCGGCCGCGCCAATAGAGCGCTCGCGACTTTTGCAGCGGCGTCTCCGCGACCTGATCGAGCGCCGCGAAATGGCGCGCCGCGCGCGACGGATCGTCCAGGAAGCGCAGCGCGATCCAGCCCGCCATGAATTCCGCTTCGACCTTGTTGCTGGTCGATTCCGCGCAATGCTGCGATGCAATCAGATAGGCGGTGTCGGCGTCGCCCATGTCGAGCAATTTGCGGGAGGTCTGGCGCCGCTCCGCCCACCAGGCGTCGCCGTCGATCACCTTCCCGGGGTCGGTCGGCGCCTTGCGGAAGAGCGCGCCGGCGTCGGTGAACTTCTTGGCGTTGTTGAGGCTGCGAATGCGCGAGAAGAGCAGGCCGGGGTCGTTTTGCAGCGATGGCGGCACGGCGGCGAAGAGCTTCTCGCCGCCGGCGCCGTTGTTCGCCGCGGCGCGCGCGCGGGCGAGCAGCGCGACATCCTTGCCGGCGAGTTCGGCGGCGCGCAGGCCGAGCACATTCTTGCCCGCGTAAAGCAGGCGGTCGGCGCGATATTTATGATCTTCGATCGTGAGCAGCGCGCCCAGCTCCTTGTAGAACTGGGTCTCGAAACTCTGACCGAGATCCTCTTCGCGCCACGCCTCTTTCGCGAGTTGCGCGGCCGTCTCGAAATCTCCCTCGCGCGCGAGGGCGCGGGCGAGGGCGAACTTGCCATAGGCCGTCTGCGGCTTTGTTTCGGCGAACCAGCCCCTGACGATGCGGTCGGGCTGGTGCTCCGCGACGAGCGCCTCTTCCGCGCGGCGGCGCAGCCAATCGGCCGCCGGCCAATCCGGATGGGCGGCGATGAAGGCCGTGATGCGCTTGAAGCCCGCCTCGTGAGAATGCAGCTTCAGGCCCACCCAGCGCGCGGCCGTGTCCGCGAGATTGGTCTGGAGATTGGCCGCAGCCTCCTCGCCGCTGGCGAAGTCCCCGGCGCGGAAGGCGGCGAGGGCCGGGTAGAAATTCTCGAAATCAGCCCCCAGCAGCTTCGCCGGATCGACGGCGCCCGGCGCGCTGGCGCGGGGCCAGCCCTCCGGCGGCGCGTAACGGGCGAGCGGCGAAAGGGTCGCCTCGTCCTGTCCAAAGAGCGTGGCCTGGGGCGGATGCGCGGCCTCGGTATGAGGCGGCTCGCCCGTGACAAATCCGCGCACCGCTTCCTCGAGGTTGCCGACGCGGGCGCGCCAGGCGCCGACGCTGAACGGAACATAGGGGACGACGTTCGAATATTCGGGCCGCGCTTGGCGATCGCTCAGATCGTCGAGGCCGGTGAAGGCGGGCGTGATCAGGGCGATCGCGGCGGTAGTGGCGAGGAGCTTGAGGCGCATCGAAACCCGTGGAGGCAAAGTCATCGCGTTTCGCTTCCGTCTTCAGAGGCTGGACCCTAATGGTTTACGAATTCTCAACCATGAGCGTCGCCGTGTCGCCGGCGCCTGCGCACGCCCAACTGGCTTCAGGTGGGGCTTTTCTCACAAGCGCCCAGCCGCTATGAAAGACGCGAGTATCATTCGGACGCGAATACGGCGGCTGTGAGGCGCGAGGAAGTTGCTGAATCTATGAGCAAAAAGCCGATTTTTCATGGGTCGATCACGGCTCTCGTCACGCCTTTCGCCAATGGAGAGGTCGATTATGAGGCGCTTCACGCGCTCGTCGGCTGGCAGATCGAGCAGGGAACGCACGGCCTCGTTCCCGTCGGAACGACGGGCGAGAGCCCGACGCTGAGCCATGAGGAACATGGCCGGGTCGTTACGGAAACCATTCGCGCGGCCAAGGGGCGCGTGCCGGTCATCGCCGGCGCGGGCTCGAACAATACGCGCGAGGCGATCGCCCTTGCCGGCCATGCGGAGCGCGCCGGCGCCGACGGGCTCCTGATCGTCACGCCTTATTACAACAAGCCCAATCAGGAAGGGCTTTACCTGCATTTCAAGGCGATCAACGACGCCGTGTCGATTCCGATCGTCATCTACAACATTCCGCCGCGCTCGGTGATCGACATGAGCGTCGATACGATGAAGCGGCTTTCCGAACTCAAGAACATCGTGGGCGTGAAGGACGCGACCGGCAATATCGGCCGCATTTCGCTCCAGCGCGAGGCGATGGGACCGGATTTCATCCAGCTTTCGGGCGACGATCTCACCGCGCTCGCCTGCATGGCCGCCGGCGCCCATGGCTGCATCTCCGTCGTCTCCAACATCGCGCCGCGCCTCTGCGCCGACTTGCAAAACGCCTGCCTTGCAGGAGATTACGCCAAGGCGCTGGAGATCCAGGACCGGCTCGTGCCGCTCCATGTCGCGACCTTCCTCGAGGCGGGCGTGACCGGCGCGAAATATGGCCTGTCGCTGCTCGGCAAGGCGCGCGAGGAGGTGCGGCTGCCGCTGGTGCCCTCCACCCAGGCGACCAGGGACCGCATTCGCGCCGCCATGATCCGCGCCGGCGTTCTGCCGGCTTAAGGACGGGTCGTGGCCGCAAAGCAGGAGCCAAATCACAAGGTCGTCGCGGACAACCGCAGGGCGCGCTTCAATTACGAGATTGGCGAAACCTTCGAGGCGGGCCTCGCCCTGACCGGAACGGAGGTGAAGTCGCTGCGCACCGGCAAGGCGACCATCGCCGAGAGCTACGCCCATGTCGACCGGCATGGCGAGGCTTGGCTCGTGAACGCCAATATTCCGGAGTATCTCTCCGGCAACCGCTTCAACCACGAGCCCAAGCGGCCGCGCAAGCTTCTGTTGAAGTCGCGCGAGATCGCCAAGCTCGCGCAGGCGGTGGAGCGTGAGGGCATGACCATCGTGCCGCTGAAGCTCTATTTCAACGACAAGGGCCGCGCGAAGCTGCAGATCGCCCTCGGGCGGGGCAAGAAGATCCACGACAAGCGCGAGGTCGAGAAGAAGCGCGACTGGAGCCGCGAAAAAGGCCGGCTCATGCGGGAAAAAGGTTAGTGATCCAGCCGCGCGTTCCCTCATGGCGGGGCTGTCCCCGCCATCCACGCTGGCAAGGTCGCGGCGCTCGGTCATGATCGCCCGCACCAAAAAAGAAAGCCCGGCGCGGGGCCGGGCTCGTGTCTCGGAAAGTCGGTGAAGCGCGTCAGCCTTCGTCGTCCTCGTGGCCCGCAGTGACGGGCGCGGGCATGGGGCGACGCTCCTGATAACGCTGCATGCGCTCTGCGCGCTCGCCCGGATCACGGCCGATCTTGCCGACGAGGTGGATGAGATCGATGAACTCGTCCGCCTGGCGGCGCAGCTCGTCGGCGATCATCGGCGGCTGAGTGGTGATCGTCGAGATGACGGAGACGCGCACGCCCTTGCGCTGCACGGCCTCGACGAGCGAGCGGAAATCGCCGTCGCCCGAGAACAGAACCATATGGTCGATGTGCTCGGCCATCTCCATCGCGTCGACCGCGAGTTCGATGTCCATATTCCCCTTGACCTTGCGGCGGCCGAGCGAGTCGACGAATTCCTTCGTGGGCTTCGTCACGACAGCGTAGCCGTTGTAGTCCAGCCAGTCGATCAGCGGGCGAATGGAAGAATATTCCTGATCCTCGATCAGTGCCGTGTAATAGAATGCGCGTATCAGGCGGCCCTTGGCTTGGAACTCACGCAGCAGGCGCTTATAGTCGATGTCGAAGCCAAGCGACTTGGCGGTGGCGTAGAGGTTGGCGCCGTCAATAAATAACGCAATACGTTCGATATCAGCCATTTTATTCTCGCATTCGGTTCTGTAACGGTCGCCTTTCCAAGGCTCCAGGTCGGCCGGGCTTTCCGCGCATTCAACCCTGTTGAAGCGGCCTTGATTGTCGACAAACCGCCGTCGCACTCATTTCGGTAGGGCGCCTTTGTCGAAATTTGGACGCCGCAGCGTCACGGCTGGTAATTTGCGCCGTTGTGACGCAACGTCAAGAGGAACTACGGCGTCAGGCGCGCAGTACTTTGTAAAATTTCCAAGAATCGGGTGTTTTGGCGCTCAATGTGGGCGCCCTTAACCCGCTATGGGCGTGAGAGAAGCTCAGGCTGCGATTGATCTGTCAACCGTATTGGTGTAACTGCCCACTTTCCCCACAGACAGGAGCTGCGGACAGATGGCGCGCGTCACCGTCGAAGATTGCATCGACAAGATCGAGAACCGATTCGATCTGGTTCTCCTGGCGGCGCATCGTGCGCGGTTGATTTCTTCCGGCCAGCCGATTCTCGTCGATCGGGATCGGGACAAGAACCCGGTGGTCGCCCTCCGCGAGATTGCCGAGACGGCTCTGTCGCCCGGCGATCTTTCGGAAGACTTCATCCATTCCTTGCAGCGGCACGTCGAGGTCGACGAGCCGGAGGCCGAGGCCGCGCCGGCGCTGACTCCCGCCGCGGGCGGCGACATCGAGGGCGAGGCGCAGTTCGACCGTATGACCGAGGAAGACCTTCTGCGCGGGCTGGAAGGCCTGGTGCCGCCGGCCGAGGTCGAGGAAGACGGCGAGTAAAGGCTCCCTGCGTCGCTGTCTTCTCTTGGAGACAGCGGCAAAGCTGCGCTACAATTCGGGTTCCTTTCCAGCGGCTGACGCCGCCCGCCGCGCGTCCCCCGGCGCCGGTCAACGGGCGGCAGGCCGCGCTGCCTTGTCGTGGCGTCTAGCGCATGATGCGTCAATATGAGCTTGTCGAACGGGTTCGCAAATACAACCCGAATGTCGACGAGGATTTGCTGAACCGCGCTTATGTATATGCGATGAAGGCGCATGGTCAGCAGACGCGCGCCTCCGGCGATCCCTATTTTTCCCATCCTCTCGAAGTCGCGGCCATACTGACGGACCTCAAGCTCGACGATGCGACCATCGTCGCGGCCGTGCTGCACGATACGATCGAGGATACGGAGACGACGCGCGAGGAGATCGATCGCCTCTTCGGCGAGCAGATCGGCAGGCTGGTGGACGGCCTCACCAAGATCGAGAAGCTCGACCTCGTCTCCAAACAGGCCCGGCAGGGCGAGAACTTCCGCAAGCTGCTCCTCGCCGTCGCCGAGGACGTGCGTGTGCTGCTCGTCAAGCTTGCCGACAGGCTGCACAACATGCGCACATTGCACTTCGTGCCGCCAGAAAAGCGCGCCCGCATCTCGCAGGAGACGCTGGACATTTACGCGCCGCTCGCCGGGCGCATGGGCATGCAGCGCCTGCGCGAGGAACTGGAGGGGCTCGCCTTCCGTCATCTGATGCCGGAGGCGCACCAGACGATCGAGCAGCGGCTGCACGACCTGCGCGCCAAGAACGGCCGGATCATCAAGAAGATCGAAGATGATCTGAAGCGCGAGTTCTCGGACCGCGGCATCGAGGCGGCGGTGACGGGACGCCAGAAGACGGCCTATTCCGTCTGGCGCAAGATGGAGCGCAAATCCATCTCCTTCGAGCAGCTCTCCGATATTTTCGGTTTTCGCATCCTCGTCGGCACGGTCGAGGACTGCTACCGCGCGCTCGGCGTGGTGCACGCCAAATGGCCGAATGTGCCCGGCCGCTTCAAGGACTATATCTCGACCCCGAAGCAGAACGACTACCGCTCCATTCACACGACGGTGATCGGCCCCGGCCATCAGCGCGTCGAGCTTCAGATCCGCACGGCGGAGATGCACGAAATCGCCCGCTTCGGCATCGCCGCCCATGCGCTCTACAAGGATGCGACGGGCGACGAGGGGCGCGAGGAGCTTGCCAAGGAAAGCCGCGCCTTCCGCTGGTTGCAGGAGACGCTCGACCTCCTCGCCCATGGCGACAGCCCCGAGGAGTTCCTCGAACACACGCGGCTGGAGCTTTTCCAGGATCAGGTGTTCTGCTTCACGCCCAAGGGCGGGCTCATCGCCCTGCCGCGCGGCGCGACTCCGATCGATTTCGCCTATGCCGTGCACACCAAGCTCGGCGACTCGGCGGTGGGCGCCAAGATCAACGGCCGCGTCGCGCCGGTGCTGTCGCATTTGCAGAATGGCGACGAGGTGGAGATCATCCGCGCCGAGGGCCATGTGCCGCCGACCGCCTGGGAGGCCGCCGTCGCGACCGGCAAGGCGCGCGCCGCCATCCGCCGCGCGACGCGCGAGGCCGTGCGCCAGCAATATGCAGGACTCGGCCGCCAGATCGTCGAGCGCGCCTTCGAGCGGGCCGTCCGCGTTTACTCTGACGACAGGCTGAAGGCGGCGCTGAAGCGGCTCGCGCGGCCGTCGATCGACGACGTTCTGGCCGCGGTGGGGCGCGGCGAAATCTATTCGGGCGACGTCGTGAAGGCGGTCTATCCGGATTTCACCGAAGAGCGCAAAACCCCGCAGGCGCCGATGGCGCCGGGCGAGCCCGGCTGGTTCGGCGTCAAGGCCAACGCCAATGTCGTTTTCAAGGCGCCGGGCGCCTCTGGCGACGGGGACGCCGGGGCCATTCCCATCCGTGGACTGCGCGGCGACGCGCCGGTGCGCTTCGCGCCGGAGGGCGGCGCCGTGCCGGGCGATCGCATCGTCGGCATTTTCACGCCGGGCGAGGGGATCACCATCTACCCCATCCAGTCGCCCTCGCTCACCGCCTTCGACGACCAGCCCGAACGCTGGCTCGACGTGCGCTGGGACATCGACCCGGAAAACCGCGCTTTGTTCCCGGCGCGGATCGTCGCCACCGCCATCAACGAGCCCGGCACGCTCGGCGCGCTGGCGACGCTGATCGGGGAGACGGGCGCCAATATCGACAACATCGGCTTCAAGGCGCAGTCCCCCGATTTCCGGGAAATGACCTTCGATCTCGAGGTCGCGGACCTCAAGCATCTCACCAACGTGCTGACCAAGCTGCGCGCCAGCCCCCTGATCAGCAAGGTGGAGCGGGTGATCGGGTAGGGCGCGCGGATGACAAGCGGATCGGCTCCGCGCTAAGAGAGCGCATGACATCAATGCCTCTTCGCCTCGGCGTCAACGTCGATCACGTCGCCACCATCCGCAATGCGCGCGGCGGCCCCAGGCCCGATCCGGTGCGCGCGGCGCTCCTCGCCATCGACGCCGGCGCGGACGGGATCACCGCGCATCTGCGGGAGGATCGGCGGCACATCACCGACGCCGACATGGCGCGGCTGAAGGCCTCGATCGGCAAGCCGCTGAATTTTGAAATGGCGGCGACCGGGCAGATGCTCGACATCGCCCTCGCCACCGCCCCACACGCCGTCTGCCTCGTGCCGGAGAAGCGCACCGAGCGCACGACGGAAGGCGGGCTCGACGTCATCGGCGGGCATGATTATCTCGCGCCCTATGTCGACCAGCTGACGCGCGGCGGGATCAGAGTCTCGCTCTTCATCGAGCCGTCGCCGGAGTCGATCGACGCCGCCGTCTCGATCAAGGCCCCGGTCGTCGAGCTGCATACCGGCGCCTGGTGCCATGCGGTGGAGGTGGGGGATGAGGCGCTCGCCGAACGCGAATTCGCGCGCGTGCGGGAAGCCGCCGCCTATGCCGGCGCGCGCGGGCTCGAAGTCCACGCCGGCCATGGCCTGGATTATGACACCGCCCGCAGGGTCGCGGCGCTGCCGCAGATCGTCGAGCTGAATATCGGCCATTTCCTCATCGGCGAGTCGGTCTTCGTCGGCCTGGCCGAATCGATCCGCAATATGCGGAAAGCTATGGACGCGGGGCGGGCGGCGGCTCTCGCCCCCTAAGCGCCCTCGGCTGGTTCTCATTGAGGCGACGCCGTGCTAAGCGGATCGTCGGGTGGGATTTCGCACGCCCCCAAGGTCAAGGAGCAGTGGCTTGAGCAGGAACGTCCCGGTGGCGCAGAAGCAGGAAGAGGGCGGAGTTCTCGAGACCATCAAGGTCATCATCCAGGCGCTGGCCATCGCCCTGGTCATCCGCACGCTGCTGTTTCAGCCCTTCAACATCCCCTCGGGGTCGATGATTCCGACGCTGCTGATCGGCGACTATGTGTTCGTCTCGAAATACGCCTATGGCTATTCGAATTATTCCATGCCCTTCGGCCCCAATGTCTTTCCGGGCCGCGTGCTGGCCTCGACCCCCAAGCGGGGCGACGTGGTCGTGTTCAAGCTGCCGCGCGACAATGAGACGGACTATATCAAGCGCGTCATTGGCCTGCCCGGCGACCGCATCCAGATGATCGAGGGGCGCCTCTATCTCAACGGCGTCGTCGTGCCGCGCGAGCCGATCGAAAAGGCGGAGACGGAGAACCGGGAAGGCCGCGAGGTTCCGGTCGCGACCTACAAGGAAACGCTGCCGGGCGACGGCCAGCATCCGGGCGTGGAGCACACGATCATCGAGATCGAGGGCGACCATGGCGTGAACGACAATACTGAACTCTTCGTCGTGCCCCCGGATCATTACTTCATGATGGGCGACAACCGCGACAACTCGACGGACTCCCGCATCGCGCCGGAGATCGGCGGCGTCGGCTATGTGCCCTTCGTCAATCTGGTCGGCCGCGCGGAAATCATTTTCTTCTCGGTGAAGAAGGATGAGTCGGCTCTGGCGTTCTGGCGCTGGCCCTGGTCCGTGCGTTGGGGCCGCCTGTTCAAGTCCGCGCATTGAGCGGCGCGCCATGGCGCGGGGCAAGCCTGACCTGGCCGCGCTCGAGGCGCGCATCGGGCACGAGTTTTCCGACCGGGACCTGCTGTGCTGGGCGCTGACTCATGTCAGCGCCGCGGCGCGCCGGCCTGATTCCTATGAACGGCTGGAATTTCTGGGCGACCGCGTGCTCGGCCTCGCCGTCGCCCATATGATCTACGAGAGCTTTCCCGACGACAGCGAGGGCGAACTCTCGCGGCGTCTCGCGGCGCTCGTGCGCAAGGAAACCTGCGCCGAGGTCGCCGAGCTCTGGGGCGTCGGCCCCTACATGCGCCTCGGCGAGGGCGAGGCCCAGACCGGCGGGCGCAAGAAGCGCGCGATCTTGGGAGACGTGTGCGAGGCGATCATCGGCGCCGTTTTCCTCGACGGCGGGACAGAGGCGGCAGAGCGCGTGGTGCGCGCCGCTTTCAGCCCTAAAATGCTGGAGGCGGGCCGCAATCTGCGCGACGCCAAGACCGCGCTGCAGGAATGGGCGCAGGCGCGGCGTCTCGCCCCGCCGCGCTATCGCCTGGTTTCGCGCAGCGGGCCGGATCACGCGCCGTCTTTCGAGCTCGCGGTGGAGATCGAGGGATTCGAGGCGGCGATGGGGGCGGGCTCGTCGAAACGCATCGCCGAGCAGGCGGCCGCAGCGGCCTTCATGGCGCGCGAGGGCGTGGAGGGGTAGGCTGCCGCCCCGGCCCTCTTCCCGCAGTGGGACGAGGGAGAGAGAGTATCAAAACGGAAAAAGCCAGTGAGCGACGCTGACGACATGCAACAGGAAACGCGCTGCGGCTTTGCGGCGCTCGTCGGCGCGCCCAACGCCGGCAAGTCGACGCTGCTCAATCAGCTCGTTGGCGCCAAGGTCTCCATTGTTTCGCGCAAGGCGCAGACGACGCGCGCCCTCGTGCGCGGCATCGCCATCGACGGGCCGGCGCAGATCGTGCTCGTCGACACGCCCGGCATCTTCAAGCCGAAGCGCAGGCTCGATCGCGCCATGGTCGCGAGCGCGCTCTCCGGCGCGGCGGACGCCGATGTGGTGGTGCTGCTCGTCGACGCGCGCAAAGGTCTCGACGAAGAGGTCGAGGCGATCCTCGCGCAGCTCGCCGAGGCGAAGGCGCCGAAAATCCTGGTGCTGAACAAGGTCGACATCGTCGCGCGCGAAAAGCTGCTGGCGCTGACTGCAAAGCTCAACGAGCGGGAAAAATTCGAGGAAACCTTCATGGTCTCCGCGCTCACGGGCGACGGGGTCGAGGCGCTGCGCCATGCGCTGGCGAAGCGGATGAAGCCCTCTCCCTGGCTCTATCCGGAGGATCAGCTTTCCGACGCGCCGCTGCGCCTGCTCGCCGCCGAAATCACCCGCGAGCAGATCTACGAACGCCTCCACGACGAATTGCCTTATCAGTCCACGGTCGAGACCGATTCCTGGACGAATCAGAAAGACGGCTCCGCGCGCATCGAGCAGACGATCTATGTCGCACGCGAAGGGCAGAAGCGGATCGTGATCGGCGAGGGCGGGCGCACCATCAAGGCGATCGGACAGGCGGCGCGGCGCGAGATCGCCGAGGCCGCGGAACAGCCCGTGCATCTCTTCCTTTTCGTGAAGGTGAGGGAAAACTGGGCGGAGGACCCCGAGCGGTATCGGGAGATGCGGCTGGAATTTCCCAAGGGCCAATAGGACCGATCATGGCGAAGAAGCAGAAGACGCTGACCGTTTATCGCTATCTCACGGGGCCGGACGACTCGAGCTTCTGCCACCGCGTCACTGAGGCGCTGAGCAAGGGCTGGAGCCTCCATGGCGGACCGACGCTGACCTTCGACCCGACGCAGAACCGCGTGATCTGTGGCCAGGCGGTGGTCAAGGAAGTGGAGGGGGCGGAATATCATCCGGACATGAAGCTGTCGGAGCAGTAACGGCGTCTGCGGCGGCGCCACCCCTGGCCCCGCCCCGCAAGGGGGAGGGGACTTGGATTGTTCGTGCTGCAAGGGGTTGAATTAAGACAGAGCCTCATGGAATGGCAGGATGAGGGCCTCGTCATCGGAGCCAGGAAACACGGCGAGACCTCCGTGATCCTGGAGTTGATGACGCGCGCGCATGGTCGCCATCTCGGCGTCGTGCGCGGTGGCCGATCCAAGACCCTGCGCCCGGTCTTGCAGCCCGGCAATCTCGTGGCCGCCAGTTGGCGCGCGCGGCTTGAGGATCATCTCGGCGCCTTTTCCGTGGAGCCCGTCTCGTGGCGGGCGGCGCGCTATCTCGATCGCGCCGCGGCGCTGCATGGCGTCGCCCTGCTTTCCGCGCTTCTGCGACTGCTCCCCGAGCGCGATCCGCAGCCGGAGCTTTTCCACACGGCCAACGCCATTGCAGCGCGTCTCGACGCAATGGACGCCGCGGGGCCCTTGCTGGCGCGATTCGAACTCGCCTTGCTGGCTGCGCTGGGCTTTGGCCTCGACCTGAGCTGCTGCGCCCTCACCGGGACGCGCGACGATCTCGCCTTCGTGTCGCCGAAATCCGGCCGTGCGGTCGCGCGTTGCGCCGGCGCGCCCTGGAGCGCGCGGCTCCTGCCTTTTCCGGAATTTTTACGGGAAGCGTCTGACGAGGCGTCGCAAACGGAAATTGCGGACGCCTTCCGTCTGACTGGCTATTTTCTCACACGAGACGTTCTTGCGCCGCGCGGCGTTTCCATGCCCGCGGCGCGAGCGCTTTACCTCGAAGCTCTCGGATAGTGGCTCAGCGCAGTTCGTCGCAGATGATCCGCGGCTCGCGATTCGTTACGCCATATCCTTCGTCCGTATCGACGAGGATCTCCCGGCACATCGCCTGCATGGCGGTTTCGTCACGGGATTGCGCCTGATGGGGAGCGTGCGAGGGGACGAAATTATTGTTCGCAACCTTCTTGCTCTCCAGCGCCAGAGCGGGGCTCGCAACGAGCGCCGCGCCAATAACCGCAAGAATTCTGAGGGTTGATGGCATGTCCAAAAACCGTACCAATGTCAGAGAAAAGCGCTTGAGCAGAAACGGCGCCGTGATGTTGTCTTTGTAAGTAGCGTCGTGAATCATCGCAAGCTCTAATCGTAGCAATTCGACTTAAAAATTATTGTTTACATTGTAACATCGGGATCGGCGGGGCCGCGCTTGCGCCGCGCGCCCGGAGCCCATAGGAAAACTCGAAGCGAAGGAAACAGGAACGCATTGAATGGCGCAAAAAGGCGGTTCGGCGGGGAAGAGCAAGGATGGCGGCGGCGAGAGCGTCGTGACGCCCGTCGATTTGCGCGAGGCGCTCGAAGAACGTTATCTCCGCTATGCGCTCTCGACGATCACCGACCGCGCGCTCCCCGATGCGCGCGACGGCTTGAAGCCCGTTCATCGGCGCATTCTCTATGGAATGCACGTGTTGCGGCTGGACCCCGGCGCCCCGTTCAAGAAATGCGCCAAGATCGTCGGCGACGTGATGGGTTCCTACCATCCACATGGCGACCAGGCGATCTATGACGCGCTCGTGCGGCTCGCTCAGGATTTCTCCTCGCGCTATCCGCTCGTGGACGGGCAAGGGAACTTCGGCAATATCGACGGCGATTCGGCCGCCGCCTATCGCTACACGGAAGCGCGCATGACCGCCGTGGCGCGCGCGCTGCTCGACGGCATCGACGAGGATGCGATCGACTTCAAGCCGAATTATTCCGGCGAGGAGAAGGAGCCGATCGTTCTTCCCGCCGCCTTGCCCAATCTCCTGGCGAATGGCGCGCAGGGTATCGCGGTCGGCATGGCGACGTCGGTCCCGCCGCACAATCTCGCCGAGCTGTGCGACGCCGCGCTCTATCTCATCTCGCACCGTGGCGCGACCAGCGAGCAGCTTCTCACCTTCGTTCAGGGACCGGACTTTCCAACGGGCGGCGTGATCGTCGACAGGCGCGAGGACATCGTCGAGGCCTATCGTACGGGCCGTGGCTCCTTCCGCGTGCGCGCCCGCTGGACAAAGGAGGAGGGCCAGCGCGGCGGCTGGGTCGCCGTCGTCACCGAAATTCCATACGGCGTTCAGAAGTCGCGGCTCATCGAGAAGCTCGCCGAGCTGATCGCCGAGCGGAAATTGCCGCTGGTCGCCGATGTGCGCGACGAATCCGCCGAAGACGTGCGCATCGTCTTCGAGCCGCGCACACGCAACATCGACCCGGCGCTGATGATGGAGACCCTTTTCAAGCTCTCCGAACTCGAGGCCCGCTTCAGCCTCAACATGAATGTGCTGGTCGACGGCGTGACGCCGCGCGTCGTCTCGCTCGACGAGGCGCTGCGTCAATGGCTCGATCACCGCCGGGCGGTCTTGCAACGCCGCTCCCGCCACCGGCTCGCCGCGATCCTGCGCCGCATCGAGCAATTGGAAGGCATGATCATCGTCTTCCTCAATCTCGACGAGGTGATTCGCATCATCCGCGAGGAGGACGACGCCAAGGGCGAGCTGAAGAAAGCGTTCAAGCTCACCGACCTTCAGGTCGATTATATTCTCGACACGCGGCTGCGGTCCTTGCGCAGGCTCGAAGAGATGGAGCTGCGTCGCGAACTCGACGATTTGACGAAGGAGCGCGCCGATCTCGAGGAGCTGCTCGCCGATGAAGGCAGGCAGTGGAAGGCGATCGCCAGCCAGGTGCGCGACTTGAAGAAGCTCTACGGCCCGACGACTGCGATCGGCAAGCGCCGCACGACCTTCGAGGACGCTCCCGCGACCGTCGATCTCGACCTCGCCGAAGCGATGATCGAGCGGGAGCCGATCACGGTTGTGGTTTCGAAGAAGGGGTGGATTCGCGCGCTCAAGGGCCATGTGCAGGATCTGTCATCGATGCAATTCAAGAGCGACGACGAACTCGATACGTCCTTCTTTGCGCAGACGACGACGAAGATTCTCGCCCTGGCGTCCAATGGCAAGGCCTATACGCTCGACGCATCGAAGCTTCCCGGCGGCCGCGGCCATGGCGAGCCGGTCCGTCTCTTCGCCGATATCGACGAAGGCGCGGACCTCGTGCGCGTCATGCCGCACAGCGGAGGATCGCTCCTGCTCGTCGCCGACGACGGGCGCGGTTTCGTCGTGACGCAGGACGATTTGCTCTCATCGACGAAGAAAGGCCGCGCCGCTCTCTCCGTCGATCCGCCTGCGAAGCTGAAAGTCGTCGCCGAGGCCGAGGGCGATCACGTTGCGGTCATCGGCGAGAACAGGAAACTTCTGGTCTTCCCGCTCGAGGAGGCGCCGCGCATGGCGCGCGGAAAGGGCGTCCGGATGCAGCGCTACAAGGATGGCGGCGTGTCGGATGCGAAGGTTTTCGCCCTTGCGGATGGCCTCACATGGACCGATTCCGCAGGCCGCGTCTTCACTGTCGCGGCGGCGGAACTGTCCGAATGGATGGGGCACCGCGCCGAAGCGGGGCGGCTGCCGCCGCGAGGGTTCCCGAAGAACAATCGATTCGGGTGAGGTCGCAGGGCCCCACCCGAGCCCTCTCCCGCATCAGCGGGGTAGGGAAAGGGAGGAGGTCAAGACGGTTTCGAGAAGTTCGGAATTTTGAACCCGAGCTTCCCCTGCCGCCAGAGCGTGAAAGCCGCCGCGCCGGCCACGACGGCGAAAGCGCCGAAGCCGATGTAGAGGTAGAATTCCTCATCTGTCATGAGGCCCACGGAGAAGGGGTGGCGGCCCTCGAAGCTCCTGGCGCCGTCGTCGCTCGTGAGCTTCACGTAAAGCACGTAATTGCCGGGCTGCCGGAATTCCTGATCGAAATTGACCATGCCATTGCGAAATTTCTGCAAGGGCAGGCGGCCCACGGCGTCGGCCTCGGGATCGGCGGCGCCATTTTGGTCCTTCGCGCGCAGAACGCGGATGTCCCACGTCATGTCGCGCAGCTCATTGTCGGCGGCGTCGAGCACGATCACCGAAGGACCGATGTCGGGAAGGGCGTCGCATTCGCGGTCGATGCTCTTCTTGGGCTGCATCGCCACGAATTTCATCGACTTGGCGCCCACTGTAATGGGGCATTCGGGATCGTAATAGTGCCAGCCCGCGGCCCGCGCGTCGCGCGGGGAGACGCCCGCGGCCAAAAGGAGGGCAAAAGCCGCGCCGATCAGTCGTTTCTTCACCTTCAAAGCCCCGTCCTCGTATCCGACGCCGCATCCAATACCGCGAGCATCTGGTCCATGGCCAGAGCCGGTTCCGCGCATTTTGAATCTCCAACGACCCGCGCCGGAACCCCGGCCACGGTCTTGTTGGCGGGCACCGAATCGAGCACCACCGAGCCTGCCGCAATCATCGCGCAGCGCCCGATCTCGATATTGCCCAGAACCTTGGCTCCAGCGCCGATGAGGACGCCGCGCCGGATCTTCGGATGCCGGTCGCCGCGCGACTTGCCCGTGCCGCCGAGCGTCACGCCATGGAGCATGGAAACGTCGTCCTCGATGACGCTGGTCGCGCCGATGACGACGCCCGTGGCGTGATCGATGAAAACGCCCTTGCCGATTCGCGCGGCGGGGTGGATGTCGGTCTGGAAAATCTGCGAGGACAGGCTCTGGAGGGTCAAGGCGAAGTCGCTGCGTCCGTTCATCCACAGCCAATGCGCCAGCCGGTAGGTCTGCAGGGCGTGGAAGCCCTTGAAATAGAGCGCCGGCTCCAGAAGTCGCGTGCAGGCGGGGTCGCGCTCGACAACGGCCAGAAGATCGGCGCGGAACGCCTCGACAATGGACGGGTCCCGGGCAAGGCAGGCGTCGAAGGCTTGTTTGATGGCGGCATAAGGCGCTTCGGGCCGGTCGAGGCGCTGGGCGACCCGGTGCACGACGACCCCCGCTGTCGAATCCTGCGCGAGAATCGCCGGATAGATGAAGCCGCCAAGCTCCGGCTCGCGCCGCAGCACATCCTCGGCCTCGAGCCGGAGCCGTCCGAGCAAGGGGTCGAATTCGATCACGGACGCGGTCTGTTCCCGCGGGTCGGCGGCCATCATGCTTCTCCTGCGGCGGCTATATAGCGTTTCTGCCACGTTCGCGCATCAGGGCCGTTCTGCGAGGAATTCGAGCGCCGCCTGCTTATAGATGCGGTCCCCGACGGCCCTGTTGTGGTCGCGGCCGGGGATATCGACGATCCGCGCATTGCGAAACAGGGGCTCGAGCGGGGAGGGATCGCCGGCGACGTCGTCCCGCGTGCCGACGCAGATCAGCACAGGACACTCGATTCCGGCGAGGAGGGCGGGGTCGATGGCCTTGCGCGCGCCCCGCACGCAAGCCGCGAGCGCCCTGAGATCGCTACGCGTCGACTCGGCGAAGCCACGGAAAATCTTGAGCATCGAATTGTCGACATCCTCGATTCGCTCGGCCTCCATCGCCTCCGCGAGACCGCCGGGAAGTCCGGCCTCCTGCACAAGATATTGGCCTATCCCGCCGAGAATCAGCGAGCGCACCCGTTCCGGCCGGGCGAGAGTCAGCACGGTTCCGATTCGGCCTCCCAGCGAGTAGCCCATGACGTCGGCTCGGGCGATCGAAAGGTGGTCGAGAAGATTGGCGGCGTCCTGCGCCATCAGATCGAGCGCATACTGCGCCGGGTCGTAGAGCTTTTGTGAGCGACCGTGACCACGATTGTCGAAGGCGATCACGCGGCGACCGTCTTCCGTCAGCGTCTTGACCCATTGGGTAAAGAGCCAGTTGACGGCATGAGTCGAGGCGAAACCGTGAATGAGAACAATCGGCTCCCGCCGGTCTTCGCTAAGGGGCTCGAAATCCGAATAGGCAATCTCGACGCCGTTCGAGACGAAAGTTTCCATCGCAAATCCTGTCTGGCAGCATTTTACTTAAAGGCTCGCGAAGGCCGCGCAAGGCGCGAGCGGCCAAAAATAACGGCCTTGCCATTCGCCTCGCTTGTCGCTAAACGGTGGCCATCCGCAGCGCAGCGGCCCCAAGCGGGCCCCTTCAGCGCAGCGGCGGGCGCCCGTAGCTCAGCTGGATAGAGCACCAGACTACGAATCTGGGGGTCAGAGGTTCGAATCCTTTCGGGCGCGCCATTGAAATCAAAAAAACCAAACGAATCAAAAGCCGTTGCCAAGGCCAGGGCGCGGCGACGCAGAGGCTCCTCTCAAGCTGTCGCTTTCAAATTTCCGGTATGAGGAGTATTGCCTGATGGTTCGTTGGTTCAGATCGGTGGTTTGAAAATGCCGCTTTTCGCGCAGCTTGCCAAAGCCGTGGGGGCCATCGTGCTTTCAGGCGTTTTCATATCGGGTTTGGGAGGCTGCAACGGGGTGCCAGGCGACGGAGCGACCATGGCCGCGCCCGAGCAGCCGGAGGCCGCCGCCGCGAGAGTGGAAAACAAATACGCCGCCTCGACAAGAGCTGGCCCGAGTTATCTGATTGGGCCCATGGATGTCCTCGAAATCAATGTTTTCAAGGCTCCGGACCTTTCGAAATCCGTCCCCGTCTCTGAAGATGGCGTCATCAACCTGCCATTGCTTGGGGGAGTGCCGGCAGCTGGCAAGAGCACAGCCGAACTGGAACGCGACATCCAGAGGCGCCTCGACGCGGGATATATGCGTTCTCCGCAGGTGAACGTAATCGTGAAGGAATTCAACAGCCAACGTGTGACAGTCGAAGGCGCGGTGGCGAATCCCGGGGTCTTTCCGTTGCGTGGGCGGGACACACTCGAACAGGCGATCGCCAAGGCGGGGGGCGTGGACCGCGATGCCGCATCCGACAGTGTGACGGTCTTCAGGCTCGTGGATGGCTCCCGGAGAAAGATCTCCTACGATCTCGGGGCAATCCGCGGTGGCCAGGCTGAGGATCCGGAGGTCGCTCCTGGAGACCTGATCGTGGTGGGGGAAAATGCCGCCAAGGTGGGTCTGTCGCTTTTTGTGAAGGGAGCGCCGATCGCCGGTTATGGCGTTCGCGCAGTAAAGTAGGCGAACCGGCTCGAAGAATTTCGGTCCCAGTCCCGAGCCGGCGCGCCGGCCTGTCATCGACCCGGCTTCGCCAGCAAGCTCCGCCACCAAGGGCGGGCATGGGGGTCCTTGTAGGTAAAAACCGCCCGGCACCCCATGTCGACCCAAACCCCCTCGCTGTCGACGCCCCAGGTATCGCCCTTTTGGCAGGCGCCTTCACGGTCTAGCTTGAGTTTCACCTTCATTTTGTTGGCGTCCGGCAGAGCGCAGCGGTTGAGTTCGCCACTGATCGAGTTGCACGAAATCTCGCCTGCGTTCGCCGCAGACGTTATTGCCGCCGCGAGCATCGCGGCCTTGATGCTTCTCATTCTCCTCCCCCGGATCGCGCCGTGCTCAGTCTCAGCTAAGACTCCGATCAATCAACCAATGACGCAGTCTCTCAGATAATCAGACGCCTCAAAATCTACACTTTAGGAGGCCTTCCTATTTTTCACGTTTAGACAGACGGATGCAACGGAGCCGGAGAGACGCCCGCAGCGAAGGCGTCCGTATTTCACCTTTGCCAGATCGTTCGCTTTCAGGAGGATTTCCCATGCTGATTGGGCGGATCATTGCGTTTCTATTCATCACCGCTCTTGCGATCACAGGCGGTCCGACGCATGAGGCGCTTGGGGCGACGGCTGGATTGCGCGGCTCTCAGCCGCTTAATATCGTCGATAGCGGGAAGAGCGCCACCGCGATCATCGCTTCGCCAAAAGCCGGGCGCTTCGAATCCCAGGCCGTTAACGATTTGCAGAAATACATCGCGCTGATGACGGGCGTCGCCTTGCCGATCGTCAATACGCCCGAGTCGATCGAGAAGGCTCTTGCGAGCGCACGTCCATTACTGATCGTTGGACAGGCAGCCGTGGAAAACAACGCATCTTTCAAGGCGAAGCTCGCGGCCGTCGTCAAATCCGATCCTCATATCAGGGCGGATGGGATCGGAATGCTAAGGGATGGCAATAAAATATTTCTCGCCGGCGCCAACGATGAAAGCCATTACTTCGCTGTCGCCGAGCTCCTGCGCGCCTGGGGGGTCCGGTGGTTCATGCCCGGACAGTTTGGGGAATGCGTGCCGCAGGAAACAAGGCTCGTAGTCGACAATCTGAAAATCTTCTACGCGCCTCCCTTCGAGTTGCGTTCCTTCTGGGTGTCGTGGTTGGGAGAATCCAGCGGAGTAACGGACTTCCAGCTTCGCAATATGATGGTGGACAACAACGCAAACGTGCCGCCTGCGGGCCACGCTCTCGGCCAGTACACAGCAGGACTTGGAAAGAGCGTCTTCGAGATTCCCCTGACTGATTCCAATACAGCCGACCATGTCGCGAAGGCGACCGAGAAGCTGTACGCGGCTGGCAAAGACTTCTCCCTCAGTATGGAGGATGGGCTGTATACCGCTACGGCCGCGAGCGACGCCGAACTCAACAAGCTGCAATGGGACAAGTATTCTCTTCGGCCTTCCGTCAGCGACGCAATGCTCGCGCTTCTCAATGGCGTCGCCCGGCGCCTCCGTGAGAGCCATCCGGAAAGCCGATCAAAGATCGGATTTCTCGCTTATTCGAATATGTTCCTGCCTCCAGTACGCACTATCATGCTGGAGCCGGCGCTATATGGAATGCTGGCGCCGATCGACATCGATCCGATCCATTCCGTACAAGACCCACGCTCTCCTCCAAAGCAGGAATATCTCGGCATACTTAAAAAATGGGCCGATATAACGCATGGTCGTCTGACAATTTATGATTATGATCAATCGATGCTCGTCTGGCGGGATCTTCCAAACCCAAGCCATCAGGCGTTTGAGGAGGATGTAAAGGCGTATCGCGACGCGGGCGTGCTCGGAATAGCAACGGAAAGCCGGATGGCTCTCGCGACCACGTTCACCAATCTTTACTTGCGTGCGCGTCTGATGTGGAATCCGGACGCCGACGTTCACGAATTGCTTGAAGATTTCTACGCGCGATTTTTCGGGCCGGCGCGGGAGCCGATGCGGGCTTACTGGTCCGAGATTTTCGACGCCTGGGAAAAAACCATCGTCACCGAACACGAGTATTTTGTTGCTCCCGCGATCTACACGCCGGAGCTTGTAGAGCGCCTTGGCCCCTTTCTTCAAGAAGCGGAGAAAGCGGTCCAGAAACAGCCCCTCTCCAAAAACGGAGAGCTTTATGTAGAGCGGCTGCGTTTCGTTCGTCTTGGATACGAGACAATGAGGAAATATGCGGAGATGGTGAAAGCCGCCGCGAGCGATTTAGACTTCCAGAAGGCCGTTGCTGCAGGTCAGGAGGGGCTTCGGGCGCGGGATGCGCTCACGGAAATGAACAAGGCGTTCACTGCCTCCCGGCTCGAATCGGGAACTGCATTTTGGAGCGGTGAGGTCCAGCATTATCAGGAATTGCTTTCCTGGACGAATGGCGAAAAAGGGCGCATTCTTGCGCCGTTACCTCTGGAGTGGAGCTTCCACCGGGACCCAGATCGAACAGGCAAGGACCGCGGGTTTCTGAGCGACCCTGTCGATCTGTCATATTGGCGCGCGCATCGTCAGGACTATGACCTGGAAAAGTTGAAAGATTACCCTCCGACCGAGTGGGAGATGATCCGAACCGACCTTTATGTGCAGGCGCAAGGGATACGGCATCCTGACCAACAGAGCTTCACGGGCGACATCTGGTACCGTACTCAGATTCGTCTTTCTGCACGGCAGGCCGTCGCCAATCCGCATATCCTTTTTCCCGGCCTGTTCAACGCATGTGAGCTTTTCATCAATGGCGCAGAGGTTGCGAAACGTCAGCAGGTCGAGCCATGGTGGGTGAACGATTACCGCTTCGAGTGGGACGTGCCGCTCATTAACGAACTGAACGCAGGCGACAATACGATCGCGCTACGTTGCCACAATACGCATCACATGGGCGGCATGTTTCGCCGGCCGTTTCTTTACACGCCCGTGAATAGCGGCGGAGGTTGATGGCGCCGCTGCTCGCCTGCTCTGGAGAGAGGGGCTTGCGACTGCGGCTGTAGTTTATCTCTACAGCCTGTGCTATCCCTTGCGTAGGAAACCTCAAGACTGGCGGGCTCATGCGGATTTTGGTTGTTTGTCTGATTTTCACGAGCTGCGTGGCGGGCGCTCTTGCGCAGGAGATAAACCCGAATGTTCTGGCTCCTGCGGCGCGCCAGGCCTTGCCCAGGGGAGAGGTGGTCAGTGAGCCTCCACAGCGCGCGGTTCCGCATGGCGTGATGCGGGGCGCACCCCGATCGGGGAAACTGCGACGTGTGAGGCCCGCTCCCCCCAGGCCTCCCATCGCAGATGGCGAGGGACCCTTTTGGCCTTGGGATTAACAAGCGAAGTTACGTTTAATCTGGCGCAGTCATGCTGTTTTATGTCGGAGCCTTCATCACGGTTCTTTTCGGCGTAGACATTGCCGCGCAACTGCTCGGCAATGGACCTCAGGCATATATCGGTGGTCCAATTGGCGCCTTGCTATTCTTTCTGATGTATAAACTCATTCAATCTCAAGCAGCACATGGCGACATCCTG
Source organism: Hyphomicrobiales bacterium (assembly GCA_003963405.1). Classification (GTDB taxonomy): domain Bacteria; phylum Pseudomonadota; class Alphaproteobacteria; order Rhizobiales; family Beijerinckiaceae; genus Methylocystis. The sequence goes on along the minus strand of RXIY01000007.1, from coordinate 9,499 downwards.
GATCTCGGACACGCCGATCTATTGGATCAGGGGCATTCGACGCCGCCCCCGCTTCCTCCGGAAATTTCGAACAAAAGGCTGGATGACAGACCTTCTAATAAGTGGGAGCAGCTTGCTCCTTCGCCGCATCGTCAGCCGAGTGAAAAAAGGCGTCGTCGTCGTCAAAGTCGGAGAGAACCGACGACGATTGTCGAACGATTGAAGGGCATTTTGCGGAACATGAGCGGGTAGGGCACGACGAGCGGACGCCGGTGGACCGGCCCTGCTGGGGCTTTGGAGGAGCTGTTTCGTCAGTTGGCGAGCACGGCTGGGCCCGCCGACGAACGGCTACGCTGATGCTTGAGCGCGGCGAGAGACGGCAGCAGAGGCTGAGGCTCTGGTTTCTATGGAGCTGTCGTGCTATTGCGGACGCCTTGCAGTCAGGATGTGGGGCAGCCGATGCGGATAGGAGTTTTCTGCTTAGCTTGTGGCGCGTTGTATGCCGGTGTCGCTTCCGCGCAACAAGTGATAAACCCGGTTGTGCTTGCGCCTGCCGCTCGGTTCGTGCTTCCCAGGGGAGAGATCAAGGTCACATCTCAGCAAGGCGGTTTCCAAAACGCCAAACAGAGGCGTTCCAGCGTCGCACCAAAGAGGCTCTCCGAGGACGAGAGATCTCCGTTCGACTGGCCCTGGGAAATCGACCTCTAACTGGGAGCGTCGCGGTGAGAGTTCGAGTGCGTTGCTCAGGACGCGCGAGGGAACCAAGATTCTGCGACATTCTGACAAAGTGAATGGCGTGATCGTCTCGTTTAGTTTCAGGTCAATCATTTCAGGCGATTCCGAGAGGATTCCGTGGCCAGACAAATTCGAGGTGATTACTTCGGCGAAACCCTTCCCGCCGATTCGACCGTCGAGGTCCTCCTTCCGACCATCGTCATAATCGAAACGAGGGCCTTCATTCGCGATTGTTTGGCCTTGTGCCTGCGTGAAAAGCTGGGGCATCCCGTGCTGACGTTTCCAGATATCGATAACTGGGAGCAGGCCCGACAGACAGTTCCGGTCGGCGCCATATTGCTTGGCAATATTGATGCGAAAGAATCATTCGTATTGTCCGACCTGTTCACCGATGACCTCGAGGTCCCGGTCATCGTCTTTTCAAACAAGACGAGCCCGAACAATGTCGCCAATATTCTTCGCAGCGGAGCGAAAGGCTATATTCCGAGCGATACGCCGCTAGAAATTGTGGCGCGAGCGATCAAGCTTGTCCTTGTGGGTGGCGTTTTCATACCAGCCGATGCAGCCTTGGAGATGTGGGAGAGTAATTCGCCGGAATTGGCGCGAGCTCAGCGCGGGCCGAATTTCACCGCACGTGAGAATGAGGTGGTAAAAGCGCTGTTAAAAGGAATGTCCAATAAGGTTATAGCCCATGAGCTCGGCTTGAGCGCGAGCAGCGTGAAGGTGCATGTCAGCAATGTAATGAGGAAGCTCAACGTGCACACCCGCACCGAGGCAGTCCTGAAGCTCGCCGAAATCATGTCGTAACTGGGAGCTATCTCATAAGATGTAAACGAGTTTCATTGGCATAGTTTAGCTTCAAGAGCTTTGTTTCGTTTGCGTGGGCTGCCAACTAACCATCTGAAAAAAGGGCCGTCTCCGACTTAGCGAAAGCTGTGCCCTCTTTACTGTCGCTCAGGCCGGGCGATGATGTCAGCAATTTTGACCACCGCTTCAGTGCGATTGCGAACCTGCAGCTTGCGCATGACGTTACGGATATGCACCTTCACGCTGCTTGCGCTCATGCCAAGTTCATGTGCGATTACTTTGTTGGATTTTCCCTTCAACAAGGCTTTCACCACTTCGTTTTCGCGGGCGGTGAAATCCAGTTTCGCGTCTTTTCGGGTCGGATCGGCGCGAGCGCTTTGCCACATTTCCTTGGCGGCCTGTGCTGGGAGGAAGACGCCGCCAGACAAAACCAACCTTATGGCTTGAGCCGCCACCTCTAGAGGGGTGTTGCTTGGGATATATCCTTTTGCCCCATTGCGAATGACGTGGCTCATCTGGTCCAGGTTGAAATTGTCTGAGAGGATGACGAGCGGAACGGGTTTTTGCTCCGCGTCGTGCGAAATATCAGACCCCGTGATCTCGATTTCTCTGTCTATTCCACTGAGAATCACGATGCAGGCGGAAGAGCCCGCGGGGTCCTGTGTCCAACTCTGCACGGTCGGATAAGCGAGAACTGGCAGAGCCAGTTTCTTCTGCAGGCTAAGCGCGATGCATTCCCGGATGAGGGATCTCGCCTCTACGATGACGACGGAGGGGGTAGTCGCCGTCATCGTCAGTTCAAGGCTGCCTACCTCGTTCAGGCGAATCTGTTCCTGAGCCTCTGCGATCATCTAATCCCCCTTTGGGCCTACGCCTCTGTAGTGTAATTTTCACGTGTTCAAACAGTAGGCGTTGGACTGAAAAGCTATCTTCAAGTTCCTATGATGGGCCTGTGAAATGTCTCTATTGTAACGTTCTTACGTTACCTTCTATTTTGGTGTCCTGCCAAGAAAGCATCACGTCTTGAACAATGTTCTGGTCCGCATGTTGCGACCTTGCAACATATTAAATCCTTGTGGTTCGTGGGGATTTGGATAATTCAGCGCAAACGCTGCAGGCAGCCACGGGGGGGGCTGGATCACTCGGCCCAGAGGGGCTTCTCGATCAGGCTAAGCTTCTGCCGGACGGGCCTTTCGTGGCGCGCACTCTTGGTCTCATGCATCAGCCCTAAGGCGGAGCGATGAGGTGGCTGTTTGCAGCTTCGTGAGCCTAAACGACGAATATGCTCTCTCGCTTCGTCGTGCGTGCGAGCGCCGCGAACGGGGTTGCGACACGGTCAAGACATTGTTGCTGCGATGCCTTAGCGGCCCGGACGAGCGTCCAATGCTTCAACAAGCGCAACAAGACGCTCGGGAATCGGCTGGCTCAGCAAGAACTCATAGTAATTGGAAAGCTCGCGCCCAAGCTGGTCGAGCGGTGCTTCCTTTCGGCGCGATGCGATGAGATTCGACGCCTGATCGCCGCGCAGGGGCGTTTTCGCCCCAGCGGCTTTGCCTGCCCGCCGAAGCAACGCAGAACCAGCCAGGCTATCATAGGATTTGATGGATCCCGGCCCCTTCGTGACTTGGGGAGCGACGAGATCATTCGGGCCACGCGGTTTGCCAAATTCCAGGAGATTCATCGGGCGCCTCGAGTCTCTTGCGCAGGGCCAATAATTGGAATCCTGAGCGAACGCTCATGCGATTGTTTAGGTAATCGTGAATACGTTAATTAACCGTGAAAGATTTTAGGTCCTTCGTCTTTTGGGCCCGGTCTCTGGTCCCTGAGCGATTCTTATACCCTCGCGAAACCATATGGAGAGGCGCGTTGCTATCCTTATGTTCCCTCCCGCTCTGGCTCGGGGCGTTTGTTACTATTTTAGCGCCGACAGCCCTTGCAATGATGGGCCCCTTCCTCGTTCGCAGCGCTTCACGCTCTCCGTCCTGTCGAAGAACAGCGAGATTGCCGGCTTCAAATTTGCGACCATCGGAGTGATTTACGCGGTGATCCTTGCCTTTGCGATTGTGTCAGTCTGGGAGAAATTCGACGAGGCGGAATTGCGTGTGTTAGAGGAATCAGGAGCGGCACACTCGTTTTCGTCTTGCGAGTGGGGGAGAGGCAGACACCGTCGCGACACGCGCCGCGTTACAGCACTATCTCTCCAGCGTCGTAGATGATGAATGGCTGCGGATGGCGCGAGGCGGAGAAAGCTCGGATGCGACCAGGGATCTGGAAGCTCTCTATGTCGCTTGCGTTCGATTCGTGGCCGACAAGCGGCCGGCGATCGACGTGGAAGCCATGAAGGAGCTCGGAGCCATCACAGAGGCCCGGCGCGGTCGTCTTCATCTTGCAACGGGTGCCGTTCCGCCCGCGCTTTGGATCATGCTGCTCTGTGGAGCACTCGTGACAATAGGCTTCACTTACTTCTTCGGCATGGAAAATCTGCGCGCTCAGTCTGTGATGATGGGGCTATCTCCTTCATCATTTTACTCGGACTATTCGAGATCCTGTCCTACGATCATCCATTTAGCGGAGACGTTTCCGTCGATCGGCATCCGATACACGTATTGATCGAGAATTTTCGAGAGAAGTGAAGGAAGAGACTCTAGCGAGGCGCAAAGGCGATGACCCGCGCCGGCGCGCCAGAACCTTGGGCGATCTTCATTGGCATGGCCATGACGACCGCGCCTGTCGCCGGCAGCTGGTCGAGATTTGCGAGATTCTCGAGCCCGGGGACATTGGCGGCGCCGACAATGCGGTGAACCATGAAATCCTGTGAGGGGCCGATATCGATGCTCGCTGTATCGAGTCCAATCATCGAAACATGACGGTCGCTGACGAGGAGCGTCGCGGCCTCGGGTCCGAAGGCGGGAAAATGGAGGTTCGTGGCCACTCCGGGTGTGTCATCGCCGAGATAGGCCTTGCGGTCCGGCCAGCGTGCGCTCCAGCCTGTTCGGAGCAGGACGATCGCTCCGTCCGGGATGCGACCGTTGTTTTTTTCCCACTCCTGCACATCGGCAGGGCTCAGCGCATAGTCTCTGTTCTTCGACGCCTTTTCCGAAATGTCGATTACAACGGCGGGACGTATGAGCCTGTCGAGCGGAATCTCGGCATTCGTCCAATGATTCTCAGCGAAATGCATCGGCGCGTCTATATGTGTGCCGCCATGCTCGGGTGAGCAGAATGTGTTCGAATAGTAGAAAAAGCCGCCTTTGGTCAGACCCTTGTGCTCTTGCTTGAGCTGGAAGCCAGTGGGCTCCGTCGGCCAGTAAACAGTATTGACGTCGTAGGGGTGGCTGAGGTCGATAACCTTCGAGGCGGCGAGATCGATGGTCTGCGCCCGTGCGCCGCCGTAGCCCACGCTAGCCGCCATCGCTGCTAGAATCGCTCCCGTAATCCTGCGCCTCATTGCCCCTCCCCATCCATCGGCGGATTGTGCCGAGAGGCTAGATTGCCCTGTCGAAGCGGCTTTGCCAACCAGGATGAGGCGCGGAAAGTTATGGGAAGCTGATAGGAAGGAAGCATCTCGACCGTTGGAGATCAGACGCTTACTCGCCATGACTGTCTGCAGGATCGTGTCGAGCAACCTCGTGCGGGACAAAGGAGCGTTCAACGAGCAGAAATTTAATCAACCGCATCGTTATCACGCCCCTGACCCACATGGATCATGGTTGCGAGAACGAAAGCGGCGCCAGCGGCTTAACCGGTGAGGTCATGATGTGCTGGCCCAGATTTACAATATCTACCTTCCCCGCCTGATAGACCGTCGCATCATTGCTCAGCTTGTCACTCGGTTTGCCCAGAGCGAGTTGTTGAACAACATAGATGTTAACCGGACCATTCTGCTGAGTGGTTAGCGTATTATTCTGCCCCGTCTGCACGCCGGTGGTAACCGACACGAAGGGGGTGCTGTAGTTGTAGATCAAGTCAAGCGCATGAGACGGAGCGCTTCCGGCGCAGACGAGAATGGGAACCAGCCAGTATCTCATTTCTACAACTCCACACGTTTGGCACAGAGAAGACGCATAACGCTGTAATTCGTTGAGGATCGTGGCATTTGGCCACGATCTCAAAACATACGCCCAGCTGGGCGTATCGCTACAATTCAGTATTTGGCGACGATCGGCGCAGGGGCGCCCCAGTTGAAGTGATAATTCACTCCGGCCCGGACGACATTGCCATTGAGACGGGCTCGCACCTGACCGCCGAAGATGGCGGGGTCCGGAAGGAGCGAAGCAGGGTTGACGGAGCTCATCGTGAAGTCGTCCGAAACGGAGCCAAGGTCATAATACAGATACTCGACCTTGGCTGACCAGTTCGGCAAGAACATCCACTCAAGCCCGCCGCCGGCCGTCCAGCCGGTCGCAACCGTCGAGATGTTTACGCCGCCCACGCCAGGCCCTGTGAAGAGGTTAGCCGGGCTGAGGGGAGTGGGGCCAGTCGATGACACGGCCGTGAGTGTGTTCAGCGTCACCCCGCCATAGGCGAAGCCGCCAGTGCCGTAGACGAGCAGCGTGGGAATAACGGCCCAGCCAATGCGGCCACGCACGGTTCCGAGGTAATTGAGGCTCCCGCGCACGCTGGTGAGGCCGGAGAAGGAATCGCCAACAAGGGGGCCAAGCAGGCCAGGAACGGCGACGTTGGTGACGACGCTCCGGGAGGCGCTGCTCGCAGCCACACCCTGGAAGTCGGCTTCCATGCCAACAACGAAGTTATTGTAAAATTGCCAGTTGTAGCCAATCTGACCGCCGCCGATGAAGCCGCCGTTGTTACCGGAGTTGAAGCCTCCGGCGGACGCGGCCGTGCTGAAAGCGGCGAGGTAGTTGCCCTGATCAAAAATGAAAGCGGAAGGCAGCGCCCAGAACGGACCGGCGCCAAGAGGGGAAACAGCAATGGTCTGATTGTTGCTGTTGGCCCACGTGCCGCCGGCGTTAAGGCCGACGTAAAAGCCGGTCCATGTCGGGGGCGGCGGCGGGGGCGGGGGAAGAACCGGCGGGGCCTTTCGGGAGGGCAGGTCGGCGGCAAGCGCAGATGCGGCTGTCAGCGCGAAAACCGTGGCGGAGAGAAGCGTCTTTCTCATTGTTCGAAAACCCATCCTTACTTATCCGCAGATGTACAATGACTTCTGATTAATCGTTACAGATTGATGCTATAAAAGCAAACCTGATTCACCTCTTTCGTAAACATTCCATCCAGTCGTGTTTTCCAGGTCACAGTAGGCCGGCTTACGGTGTAGCTTTAGTTATATTGTGAAGGTTAAGCTTGGTCTCGGGAGGGGGCGCTACGCCTGCATGGCAGTGATGTCGCAGCGCCGGTGCAGGGCTGGTCGGGAGGCGCTTTGAAAGAGGATTATTCAGAGCGCTATTTCCAAGAGCCGGACGATGCAAACATCGGACTCAGGGCATGCCGTCAGTTATTTCGAGAGAGAGATGGTAATAATTTCAGATAACTTGGTGACCGCCTCAGTGCGGTTGCGCGCATGAAGCTTACGCAAGACGCTGCGAATGTGATATTTTACGCTGCTTTCGGCCAAGCCGATATCATAGGCGATCACCTTATTGGATTTGCCTTTTAGCAGTGCTGCCACGATTTGGTTTTCCCGAGTAGTGAAATCTTTCGGTGCGACACTCTGCGCGCTGACATCGGCATCGTCTGTTTCACCCAAATCCAGGATATGCGCCGGGACGAAGCAGCCTCCAGCGAGCACCAGCCCGATTGCTTCGGAAGCGACCTCCAGCGCCATCCCGGTGGGGATGAACCCCTTGGCGCCGTGACGCAGCGCATCGACAACGCTTTGCATGCTGGGGTTGTCGCAGAGGATAATGACGGGGAGACATGCGTGTCGGCTGGAAGAAAGCTCTCGGAGGGCGTCGTAGCATCTTGCGGCGTTTTCGCCTTCCATCCAGAGGAGAACCAACGCGCAGGCTGAAAAACGTTCCTGGGCCGCACTCCAGCTCGTGATATCCGGATAGGTCGCGATCGGCAGCGCGAGTTTTTCCTGGAGGCTCAGAGCCAGACACTCCCGGATGAGCGTCCGGGGATCGATGATGGCGATCATGTGAGATTGAGACGAAGGCGCGAGATCCTTTTCCCCATTTTCCCCGGTTCTTGTCAGCGCCTTTGTCATGCTATTCCCCGCGTGTGCGTGGAGAATAGGTGGAGGAGTTTCAAATAAGGATTTCCCAGGAACTTAAAAATTTATCCTTTCCCACGGGAAATCTGTATTTTGAAGGGTGGCGGCGGGTCAGTGGATTTGTTTTGCTAGCCAAGGAACTAAACTAGGGTCGATAGCGTTTTATACGTAAGCGTCGCTTTCCGCGGGAAGGCCGCATCTGGCCTAACTTCTCTCAGAAGGAAAGCTGGTCATGACCAGCAGTGTTCAAATTCGGTGGCGCGTGGTTATCCTGTTGTCATGCGGTTTGTCGTTCAGCTATGACATTGCGTGCGGTCAGGTTTTATCCCCGTTACTTCGTACGCCTGCACAGGCCACAATCAAGCAGGCATCTTCGCCCTTGGAGCCGCCGGCAGTTTCTCCGCAGTATCAGGCCGCGTTTCCGGCGAACGTACTTCTGCAGACGGATGGATTTACAACAATTGCTTCTGGACAAACAATAAATCCGACCGTGCTCGCTCCCTCGGCCCGGAAGGGATTGCCGCGCGGGTTCATGCTGGTGTCGCCCGCTAGAAATGTGTTAGCTGCGCCGCGCAATCAGAAAAAATATCAGACAATCCTGCATTGAGACGGGCAGGCGTCCGACAAATTCCACACTGCCGCAGCCCGCGTTTCATGTTCATGAAACACGAGGCTGAGCACTTTCGATCGGGCTGGCGCGAATTAACGGGTATGGCTGCGCTCTACGCAGCAGCCTGGGAGGTAGATTTCGAAGAAAAGTCGGCAGGAGCACAATGAGGGCAGGAAACTTCTGAAGTTCTACGGCGCTCGGCGTTTTTGCTACTTCTCAGTTTCCTGGGAGCGCGTGCGTTGAATGATTACCGCGCTGCTATTTCTCCCCTGCTGCTTGACGACCACACGTCCAGGGCCCGACTCGATTTGGGTTTCGGTTTTGCCATCCCCCGGGCTCGTCTGGATGACCGTAACGGAGCTGCGCGAGTTGTTGGACTCGCTGACGACGTTGATCTCATTCGCGAAGGTGTGCTGCTTCATGCTGATCAGGATCACTATTAGCAGTGTGGCGCGGAGCTTCACGTCAGCGGGCCCATTTTTTGACGCCCGATCAAGGATGACCGAAAGACGGGAAGGGGGGCAGAGACTCGATGTGTTGGCCAAGGCCCGTGTAGCTTTGGGGGCCATATTGACCGACCGTCGCATCATTGCTCAGCGAGCTGCCTGCTTTGCCGATCGCCACCTGCTGGACGCCAACAAAGTTGACGACACTGTGCTGCTGTGAGTCAAGGGTATTATGCTGGCCGAGCTGCACTCCGGCGGTGGCGCTCACCAGCGGATTGTTGATTTTGACGCCGATGAGGCCAGGAGACGTGCCAAGGCCAAGCAAACCATCTGCGTGCGCCTGGGCTGCGCTGGCGCACAAAAGAACCGGAATAATCCAATATTTCATTTTCCCGCTCCGCTTATTCCGTCGACCTTCGCGGCGCGACGGGCAGGGACGCAATTCCCTCCGACGAGGGATCGTGGCCGATAACGGCCACGATCCATTCACTCCGAGCTATTCAGCCCGTCTATGCTCAGTGCGAGCCGAAGCTCAGCGGAACCTGGGCCTGGATCACGGTCGCCTTGTTGATGGCTTCGCCGCCCTTGCTGGTGTTGCCGATCGACTGGCTGATGTCGGCCTTCTGCGACAGGTCGGAAGACTTGCCGGCATTGACCGGAACCTGAGCCTGGACGACGAACGCCTTGTTCAGCGCGAAGCCGCCCTTCGAGGTGTCGCCGATGGACTGGTTCAGCTTCAGCGCCTGGCTG
>RXIY01000006.1 GCA_003963405.1 Hyphomicrobiales bacterium | reverse complement strand
ATCTTTCCGCCGCAGAACAATTTTATTCATTGGCCGCCTGAAATACCCCGAGGGGCAACCGGGCCACGCTCTAATGAAATTAACGCAACAGAACCTGATCATCGGCCCGAATTCCATCGCAATGTTCACGGCGACGCCCGCCAACGGCCAATCGTCGCGCAATGAATCGACGGGGACCGGCTCGATGAGCGCCAAGCGCTAGAATGCGGCGACGGCGTCGGAGGGGCTAGGGCGCGAGGCCGAAGCGGCGGCGAACGGCGTCGAGCGGCTCGTCGGCGATGGTGAAATAATCGATCCCGACGAGCGGATCGATGCGGCATCTCTTCCCGTTCAAAATGGCCGCCGCGACGCGCTCCGCGCCGCCGGGCGCCGACAGCGTTGCGGAATAGCTGTGCGTGACGACGCTTTCGAGCAGGCCCGTTTCATAGAGACTGACCGCGCCGACGAATCCGAGCACCGCGCCCGGAGAGCGGCTGGCGCTCGCGATGAAGGCGGTCACCTCGAGCTCGCCGATGGCGGTCGTGTCGTAATCGGCGATCACATGCACCCAGTCGTGCTGCGCGAGCGCCGCATTGGCGCCGCCGATCTCTCCGGGAAGCTTGAAGCCGCGCTGTTGATAGAATTGCGAGAGCGCCCGTCCCAGGCTCGCCTCGGGACAGTCCGCGAGCCGCGCCCAGCGCGCCCGCTCCTGCGGGTTCTCCTCGAAGGTCAGGGCGTAGGCCGGCGCGCCATGGCGTTCGAGAGACTGGCGGAAGCTTTCGTCCTGCTGCGGATCGGCGTCGCCGATCCAGTTCAGCCGGTAGAAATCCGCCGTGGCGCGCTGCCGCGCGTCGCAGGCGAGATCGCGCGCGAGGGTGAGCGTCCTGTCCTCCACGCCGAGCGCCCTCGCCCAGCCGTCCACCGACGCCTGCAAGGCGGGCGGGATGGGCCGGCACATCATCTCCATCGTCGCCATCAGCTCGATGAGTTCGCGGCGTTGCTCCGGGTCGGGCAGCAGGGCCGCGGCCTCGGCGGGCTCCGCCGGGGCAAGCTGCTCGAAATCCGCATGGAAGCCGAGCAGCCTGTCGAAGAGAACCTGCAAGACCTGCGGCTGGGCGGGCGCGGGCCAGCCGTCGGGCGTTCGGCAGGCGGAAACGATCGCGGCGGCCAGCAGGGGCGCCTGCTCGGGCGAATTGTGCACGAGAAACATGAGGCTTTTCGGTCCTGGTCGTTTTGAAGGTTTCGGCGCGCGTCAGGCGCGCCGGCGGGAGGGAACTTCCTCGAAAAAGTCCCGGTTCGGCAGCGCCGCGTCACAGACGCCGAACATGGCGCGCGGAAGACCGTAGGCGTCGGCGTACCAGGCGTCGAGGCGCCTGTCCATCTGGTCGTCGTAACCGGGCCGCACGAAGAGCGTCCGGCCGCGCGTGAAGCGGAGCGCCTCGCCGTCGCGCACGACCAGGGCGCCGTCCTTGAAGACATAGGCCGCATCGCGAAACATCGCCGCCTTGTCCTTCTGCGTCCTGTAAACCGCAATGTCGGCGACGGCGCCCTCCCCGAGCGTCCCGCGATCCTCGAGACCATAGAGCTTGCGCGGCGCGGCGCGCGTCATCGCAGCGATCTCGTAGAGCGTATATTCGCGCTTGATCGAGGGCAGCGTCGTCATCTCCAGCACCTGCGCCGGGAGCCGCGACATCCATTGCGCCCGCTTGTCCGCGCTCATCAGGAGGGCGAAGACTTCCGGATAGGTCGTGAACGGCGCGCCGTTGGGATGATCGGTCGTGAAGAAGACGCGCATCGGATCATGCGTGAGCAGGAACAGTTCGAGGCCCGCCGCCCATTGCACGGCGTTATAGTAATCCGAGATGCGATAGGAATAAGGGACGACGCCGAGGCCGCTGCTGTCGCCGTCGTAGATGACGCCCTTCTTCGGCCTTGCGCTCGGCAGGCTGTTGAGCTGTTTCATCACGTCGGTGGAAATCGTCACCGTCTCGGCGAACATCACCTGCCCCACGTCGAGCGTGACATTCCTGTTTGCATTTATTTTCTCGGCGAGTCGCGCGGCCGCCGAGGAGAAGCCGTGCGCGCCCTCCTTGCCATAGGCGTAGAACTGGGCGTGCGCGAGATGCAGGGGGAGGCCCTCTGCGGCGTCGATGGTGTCGAGCGCGGTGTCGATATTGCCGCCGAGCCCGAGATTGCTCATGTGCAGATGCAGCGGATGCGGAATGCCGCTCGCGACGACGGCGCGCTGGAGACGCGTGAAGATGTCGCGACCCGAGACGCCATATTCGGGAACCTCGTCGTCGAGCGAAAACGAGCGCATGTTCTGCTTGCATCCGCAGACGCCGCCGGGATTGGCGCATTTGACGCCGATCCCTCGGGTCGCGGCGAGCGTCGCGCCGACATAATCGGCGAGCGCGCTGTCGCTCTCGCGGCCGCGCAGCGCGCCGAGCAGAATGTCGTCATTGCCCAGAACCGTCAGAAAGCCCTTGTCGATGATCGGAATGTCGGCCATTTCGAGATGGGCGTGCAGGGCGTGATGCGGCAGCACCGCCGGCTCGATGACGGTGGTGAAACCCATGCCCGCATAGAGGCGGCCCGTCTCGAAAGCGGTCCAGCCCGCTTCTGACAGCGGCGTGCTCGCCGGGCGCGGACGATGCCCCGGATGGGTCTCGGGCAGAAGCAGCCGCGCCGTGTTCACGCCGCCGCCGGCGATGTGGGAATGAACGTCGATGGCGCCGGCCATGACGACGTGTCCCGAGAGATCATATTCGGCGTCGGCCTTTCGGCCTTGCGGCCGCGCGACGATGCGTCCATCCTCGATCCAGAGGTCTTCGACGGCGTCGCGTTCAGTGGCCGGGTCGACGACATGGCCGCCGCGAAGACGGGTCAGCATGGGCTTCTCCAAAAACGATCGGGAACGTCTCGCCGTCCTCCAGCGCCTGCCGCGCGAGCGGGCGGGCGCGCCCGGAGGCTAACTCAAGACGCGCGTCCTGTCGCGTTACAAGTGACGAAAATGTTTCTGCACGCAACGGAAGGGGCCGATATGGCTTTGGGGCGCATCCGCCGCCTGTGGGCGCGGGCCACCTTGTTTCTGGCGGCGAACAGCCGCCTCGTGCGCCTCGCGCTCTGGCTTTCGCGCGCCATGGGCGGGCCGGGACGCTAGCGCGGGCCGGATTGGCTCCCGCCCATGAGCCGCGCGGCTTCGGCGCGCAGCCGCGCCCAGATGGCGAGCGCGTGCGGCTTCGCCCAGTCGAAAAACGCGGCCATCGCCTTCACCGCCAGGCGAAACGCCGTCTTCGCCCCCTCCACCGTCCGGTCGAACCAGGGCAGCAGCGCGCTGTCGGGCGGGAGTTTCGCGCGCAGCCAGGCGACGGCGTCGTGAAGGATCTGGGCGAGGGCGGCCCACAGCAGACCCCATGGGTCCTCCTCGATCCGATGCGCGGCCGTGTCGCGAAATCTGTCGAATTCCGCGGCGAGCTCGTCCCGCCTGCGGCGCTCTTCGTCGAGCTGGCGCACGAGATCTTCGGCCCGCGCCGCCTCCGCCTCCGCCCGGCGCGCGCTGTCATGCGCCTGCTGCGCATTGTGCTGCGCGTCGAGCTGGGCGTCGTCTATTTCCCTGACGGATTCGTCCACCTGCAGCGCCATGGCCTCGAATTGCGACAGCAGCTTGTCGCGCTGGTCGGTCACGTCGCGCAGGCGCGTGAGCAACTCGTCGCGATCGAGTTTCTCGTGCGCGTCCTCGGCGGGGCGGGGCGTGGAGCCATCGGACAATTCTTCCTCCTGCGGCTGGTTCGGCGCTCGGCCGAAGCATGCGACGCGCCAGAAGTCGATCAAGGCGGCGTCCGGTCGTCCGCTCTTTCGAAGACAGTGAAGGAAACGATTTTCTCTTCGAGAAGGTTGCACCTCTCTCTCTTCGAGAGGGCTGCGCCCGCCGACATCTCCGCACGGGCGCAAGGCGCGCTCATCCCATGAGGGGCGGCGCGTCGGACGACGGCCGCGCCGGGGAAGCGAGTTCCTCCGGCGCGTCCGCGCCAGCCTCTTCCCTGTCCTCGCGCCCGTATCCGTATCCATAGCCATAGCCATAGCCGTAACCATAGCCCGCGCTGGCGTCGAATTTGGTGAGCACCACGCCGAGCGTCGTTGCGCGGGCCTGTTGCAGCAATCTGACCGCATTATGCGCCTGGTCGATCCTCGTTTCTCCGGCGGCGACGATCAGCACCGTGGCCGCCACCGTGTTGGACAGCAGAAGCGTCTCCGCCGGCCCCATCACCGGCGGCGCGTCGACGACCACGAGATCGAAGACCTCGCCGCTTCCCGTAAGCAGCGAGGCGAAGCGGGGGCCGCTGAGAAGCTCCACCGGATTGGGCGCCGTCGGGCCCGAGGTCATGACGAAGAGATTGTCGCGTCCGGACGGCTGAATGGCGTCGTTGACCCCGCAATTGCGCGACAGATAGGTGGTGAGCCCGACGCTGTTGCCGAGCCCGGTTTTGACATGCAGGGACGGCTTGCGCAGATCGGCGTCGATGACGAGCGCCTTGAGGCCCATGGCGGCGAATTCGCGCGCGATGCCGAGCGAGGCGCTCGATTTTCCCTCGGCCGGATTGGCGCTCGTGACCATCAGCGTTTTCGGCACGCCGTGTTGCGTCGAGAAGCGCAGCAACAGGCAGACGGCGCGAAAGGCGTCGGAGACGGCGGACGCGGGATTCTCGGCTTCGGTTTCGAAACTGTGCTTGCGGCTCGGCCTCGGAATGACGCCGAGCAGAGGCAGGCCCGACGCCTGTTCCGCATCGGGCGGCAGATGGACGCGGTCGTCGGCATGATCCAGAGCCCACGCGAGGGCGACGCCGACGCCGAGCCCGAGCGAAAGGCCGATCAGAAACCATTTCAGGGGATCGGGCCGGATCGGCGCGCGCGGGAGCCGCGCCTTGCCCACGACAAGCACCCGGCTCGCGCCGCCGCCGCCGATGTCGAGCTGCTTGTACTGCTCGAGCAGACTGTCGTAGAGCGAGCGCGTCGCGTCCGCGTCGTGTTTCAGGATGTTGTACTGAATGCCGTGTCTTTGCAGTTCGAGCATCTCGCCGCGCAGCTTGTCGACTCTCTGCCGCATCTCGCCTTCCTGATGCAGCGAGGCTTCATAGGCGGCTTTCAGCGAGGCTCTGACGGTTTTCACCTCGGCGGCGAGCTGGCGGTCGATTTCCTGGAGCTTGCCCCTGAGCTGGATCATGGTCGGATAGTCCGAGCGAAAGGTCTCGGACTTTTCGCGATACTCGGCGAGAATCTGGCGGCGCTGGCTGCGCAGCTCCTCGACGGCCTTGTTGGCGAGGATTTGCGGCAGGTCCTTCGATTCGTCTTCGACCTGGCGCCAGAGCTCCCCGTTTCTGATGCGCTCGGCGATGAGGCCGCTCAGCGCGGCGCTGGCGGCGGAGAGATTGCTCTCGGCGACCGAAACCTTGTCGTTGGTGCTGACGATGCGTTCCTTTTCCGCAAAGGCGAGCACGGCCTTGTCGGCGTCCTCGAGCCGATGCTTGAGCTGCTTGATCTGATCTTCGAGCAGGGTCTTGGCGTCGGCGTTGGCCTCGAGCCGCTTGTCGCGATTGACCGCGAGGGACGCCTCGCCATAGGCGCGGGCGATCCCTTGCGCGCGCGCCGGATCGCGATCGGTGACGGTGATGTCCACGAGATGCGTCGGCTTGAGCGCCGCGACCGCGACATGGGCGAGGATCGTCTCGGTCGAAAGCTCCTGCTCGGATGGTTCGGCTGTGCGTACCGCGCGGCGCGGGCCGCCGGACGTCACGCCGCCGCCGCCTCGCGTCTGCGTCATGGCGGCCACCCGTTCGGCGAGATCGCGACTCTTGAGGAGCTCCACTTCGGTGTCGAACCAGGACTCGTCGATTTCGAGGAGCTGGAACCCGCCGTTCTTGCCGAAAGTGGAAATGCCGCGGTTCAGTTGCAGCCGAACCGTCGATGCGTAGAGCGGCTCCTGCATGAGCGCCCGCATGAGTCCCGCGAGGCCGACGACGACGGCGATCCCGCAGATCAGCCATTTCCGCTTTTTGAGCAGGCGCAGAAGCTTGCGCAGATCGGCGGCGGGGCCTTCCACGAGCGAGGCGGCGATGTCGGCGTAACGATATCCCTCCCGCGGGCTGTAGGACCCGCCCACCGTCAGGCCGCGCGCGGGCGCGTCGCGTTCGGCCGGCGGTTGGCGGCGAGGCTCATCGCTCATCTCGCGGTTTCCGTTCGCGCGCATCTTGCCTTTCGTGACGAGCCTTGCGGCCGCTGCTGTAACGGGACAGGCGACAGAAATTCGTGTCCGCCGCTCAAGGGCTCGTCCGATCGTTCGATCGCAACAAGAAGCCGCAGCTTCGCCATGAGACTCGCTTGGTGAAGGTCAAGTCGTCGCCGTGTAAAGGAAGCGCGTCGAACGCTCCCGTGAGGACAAGGACAAGAGGTTACGCTTACGCTTTACATCCATCCTGCCCCGCGCCGAGGAGACGCACAGCAAAACTACAGTTTATCGTTTAATTTTTATCTCGTCCCCGTCAAGCTCTCATGTAATCCTACAGCTCATGTAAGCGAGCTTGGACGCCGCCGATATTAATGAGCGCATGGGCCGGTTTGGATATTCTGCCAGAACAACGCCTCCTTCTGTTTTGCATCAGAACGCGTCTCGACGCCCATGCGCGACGTTGCGCGCAGGAGCTTGCGGCGCGCCGCGACCTCGACTGGAGCCGTTTTGTCGCGCTCGCGATCCGGCACGGC
Source organism: Hyphomicrobiales bacterium (assembly GCA_003963405.1). GTDB lineage: Bacteria > Pseudomonadota > Alphaproteobacteria > Rhizobiales > Beijerinckiaceae > Methylocystis. The sequence continues at coordinate 11,350 of RXIY01000006.1, read as the reverse complement.
GTCGCGCCGCTCGCGCACGCCCACATCGACGCGCTCGCCTGCGGAAACATGCCGGCCCCGCTTCGCGGCGAGCTTGAAACCCGCAACAAGGCGGTCGCTTTCCGCAATCTCTGGCTCACGGGCGAACTTCTCCGGCTGGATCGCGCCTTCGCCGCGAAAGGACTCCGGCCGGTCTGGTTCAAGGGTCCGGTTCTGGCGCAACAGATTTACGCCAATGTTCTCATGCGGGAATTTTCGGACCTCGACCTTTTCGCGCCGCCCGATCGCCTCGGATGCGCGACGCGCGCGCTGAAGGCCTGTGGCTATGAACCGGTCCATGCGCTTGCGTCTTCGCGCCATGAGCGCCTGCTGCGGAGACTATCGAACGAACTCTGCTTCGTGAATCCGGTCTCCGGCGTCTGCGTCGATCTGCACTGGGCGCTGACCGAGAATGATTATTCCTTCGCCGCGCGCGCGCCGCTCGCGACATGCGCGATCGAACTCGGCGGCCGTTCCATCCTCACCTTCAGCCCCGAGGAGACCCTGTGCTATCTCTGTTTCCATGGGTCCAAGCATGGATGGGCGGCGTTTCGTCACATGAGCGACGTCGCCGATTTCATTCGCCGGCGTCCCGATCTCGACTGGGAGCGGCTGATGTCGGGCCGATTGCCGATCGGCGCGCCCCGGATGCTCCAGCTCGGACTTGTCCTCGCGCGCGCCTCTCTCGCCGCGCCTCTTCCGCCGGCCGTGGCGGCGTGGGCGGAATCGGATCGACGCGTTTGCGCGATCGCGCGCCGGATTCGCGCGCGTCGCGACCTGCCGGCGACGCTTTTCGAACCGTGGACCTATCTTGCCGTCATGCCGCGCGGCGACAGGCTGCGCTATCTCGCGGCGGCCGTCCTGCGGCCGACTCCGCTGGAGCTCGACGCCGTCCTTCTGCCGGATCGTCTCTTTTTTCTGTATGCGCTGCTGCGTTATCTGCGGCTGGCGCGCAAATATGGCCTGACGCTTTTCACGCGATCACGTCGAGCAGGCCCGCCGCGCGCAACCGGTCCAGAAATTTCGCCACATCGGCGCGGCAGCGGTCTTCGTCGACCTCGAAGCGCTCCATGACCGCCGCGCATATGTCGTCGATGCGGGCGGGCCGGCGCAACGCCTCCCAGATGCAGGCGCCGACGCGATCGGTTCCGTAATAGAGAGAATTCTCGAGGTGGAGGATCACGGTTTCCTCATCCAGATCGCAGGAGACCTGATTGTTCGCCTGCCGAATGCGGGCGGCTGAATCCATTGAGTTCACCTCCTGTGGCGCAGGTTACGGCCTTGCGCTTTCGTCTCCTAACCGAAGCGGCGCGTTGCGTCTCGTTCTTTCTCATCGCGGCCGGTCGCGGAGCCAGGCGTCGAGCAGTCTGACTTTCTCGAGGGACTGGACCGCCGGCGGCGCCGCGTCGTCGATCTGCAATCGCGCCGCGTCCACGTAGCGCGACAGCGCCGCGTTTGCAGAAAGGGGCCGCGGCGTCGCGGCGCGCGCGGCGACCGCGAGAGGATCGACGGCGAGGGGCGTTTTGTCGCGCGCAAGAATTTCGTCGGGAAGCCTGCCGCGCATGGCGTCCCGGATCAGGCGCTTGCGCCTTGCCCAGGGGATCGGCGGCGTCGCCAGCATGAAGGTCAAAACGTCGAGGTCGAGATAGGGGTGGCGATAATCGAGCGCCGAGCCCGCGATCACGGGGTCGATGTGTTCGAAAAGCCTTTGCCAGACCGGGCTGGCGAAGGACCGCATGGCGGCCGGCCGCCAGGGGTGAGACGCTGTCGCGAGCCTTTGCGTCCGGCGTTCGGCAAGACCGGCGCGCCGCGCGAAATCCGCGTCGATCCACGGCGGCGGATCGTTTGGCGGCGCGCCGTCGATCCGCCGCGCGAGACGTCCCGGCGCCTCGAGGACGCGCATCCAGTCGCGCGGCGGCTTGTCTCGAATGTAACGCCCCACGGCGCCGGCGAATCGGCGCCAGTCGCCCTGGCCGGCGAGCCAGCGCAGATATGACAGCCATTCGAATGTCAGCGCATTGTCCGGCCCTTCGCCGAAGAGCCAGACCGTCGTCTGCCGCGCCATGTCGGTCTCGATCGCCTGCCGCGCGGGCGCCTTCGCCGTGGGGCCGCCGGGCTCCGCCGTGGGGAGATGCGGCGCCTCGGCGTGCAGCTCGCAGATGTGGTCCATGGCGGCGAATTTTTGCGAGAGTCCCAGCCGCGCCGCGACGAGCGCGCTGAAACGCGCTTCATCGTCCTGAATGAGCCGTTCGTAATGGCTCGTGAAGGCGACGACGCGCGCCGCGTCGCCCGCGACCTCGACGGCCTTCGCCGCGAGCGTCGTCGAATCGAGGCCGCCGCTCATCGTCACGCCGACCGTTCCCGGCGGAAGGCGATCCCTGACGGCGCGCGCCAGCGTCTCGTGGAAGCGATCGAGATACTCCTGCGGCCTTTGCAGAAAAAGCGGCGTTTCGATTTCGAGCGACCAGTATCGCCGTATGGCGCCGCCGTCGCGCGACGCGATGAGCAGATGCGCCTGCGGCAGGCGCTTCACATGGCTGTACACCGTCCGCTCGAAATCCTGACAGAAAGGTTCGAGCAGGAAATCCGCGATCCACGCGTCGTCGAGTTCGTTCGTGAGGCGCGACGCGCGCGCGACGACGTCGAGCGAATCGCCGATGACCCATCTCCCATTCGCCTGCGCGTGAAACAGCGGCCGCACGCCGAGCTGATCGCGCGCGCAGAACAGGCGTCGGCGCGGCGCGTCCCACAGGACGAAGCAGAAATCCCCGCGCAAATGATCGACGCAGTCGTCGCCCCATCGGCCATAGGCGCGCAGACACAGCGCGGCGTCGGACGCCGACGCCGGCGCCCCCAGCGCCGCGCGAATGTCGTCGCGCCGGTCGAGCCTGATCCGGCCAATGAGCTCGAGCCCGTGCAGGGAGGCGTCGTGGGCGTCGTCCTTGCCCGCCTGTTCATGGCGGGCGCGGCCGGCGTCGCCGGCCTCCGCGGGGTTCGACAGGAACATGGCGAGCTGCGGCGCGCCGGCCGATGCGCGCTCGACGCGCCCGGCGCACGCCGGCCAGAGGCCGCGCAGGTCGTCATCGACCGGCGCGCCGTCTTCGTTGAAGATTACGAGAAACGCCATTCGTCCTCGCTCCGGTCGGACCGCCAGGCGGCGAGCACCGTGTAGCCGGCCGCCTCTGGGCCGCCGACCAGAGCGGCGCCGTCGTGGACGAGCCACGCATGGGCGAGGAGCGCGCCACCCGATTTATCGACGCCGATCCTCAGCTCAGAGACATGGCCGGCGCGCGTCATCATGCGCTGAAGCGCGAGCGCCTTGCACAGGCAGGTCACGCCGCCCAGCCTGCGCGCCGCGGCTTCGACCGCCCAAACGAGCCGCTCGACTGGCGCCGCTCCGACGCGCCGCGTCGGCCGGACGGCCCAGGCGCCCGTCTTGGTGAAGTCTCGCCGCCGCAGGGAAAGGCGGCAGATCACGATCGTCGCCGCCGCCTCCGTGAAGAGCCGCCAGTCCGATGCGCTCCGGCGCCGGGCCAAAGCCGCGGCCCTCATGCCCCCACCCCGCCTGCGTCCGCCGTGCGGAAGATCGCGGCGGCGACCTCTTCGAGCGAAACGAAATCGCGCGGATAGGCGAGCGCATGGACGGGCAGGCGTCTCGCCAGGCGTTCGACGAAGCGGAAATGACGTTCGAGCCGGCCGGGCGTGCGCAGCGCATTGTTCATCGTCGATCCTCCGATCGTGCGAAACAGCTCCAGGCCGCGCAGGCGCGTGAGCGCGATCCGGCCGTCGCCGCCGCTCTGCGGCGCCCGCAGATGATAGAGGGCGACAAGGGGCTGCGGATCAAGGGCGGGCTCCTCGAGGCCGAGATCGTAAACGAACTTGTCCCGCATCGGGCTCCATCGCCCGGACGGCGACGCGCCGGCGAGGAAACGCGTCGCGGATTCGTCGAAGAGCTTCAGCCGATGCGGCCCCGGATAAGCGCGCGGCGCGTCGGCGCCGCCGATGCGCAGAACGTCGTCGGTGACGATGCGCGCGCCCTTGGTTCTCAGGAACGAGGCCAGCGTGGACTTGCCCGAGCCGCTCGCCCCCAGCAGGCCGACGACGCGTCCGCCGATATCGACGGCGGTGGCGTGCAAGGTTTCCTCGCCGCGCAGGAGAAGCGCCGCGCTGACGGCGTAATTGAGCAGATAGGCTTCGACATAGTCCAGCGCATGCGCGCCGAAGCTTCGGCACGAGATGCGGCCGCCGTCGGGCGCGACGAGAAGGTCGAAGACGCCCGACCAACGCATGTAGAGGCCGCCGTCTTCGAGAAGAAGCTGGTGGACGGGCGCGTCGGCGTCGAGGGCGAGACCGGCCAGACGGGTGTCGAATTCGCGGCCCCGTCCGCGCGCGATCCTGATCCTGTCCCCCGTCGCTCCGTCGCGCGCCGCGGGCAAGGCGAAGCTGACGTCGGAGTCGAGCGTCACGCCGTAAACACTGTAACGGAACGGGAGCGCCGCGGCCAATTCTTCCCCTTGCAGTTGAGAGCAAGCAAGTCATATGTCATATTCAGCGTGATTTTAAGCAGACAGTCACGCGGTTCGATCTGCTCGGGAAATCATGCGGAGATAGCCGGCATGGACAGTTTTTCCGCAAGCGGTCCGGGCGGTCCGGATGCGGCGCCAAAGCGGGTGCAAAAGCAGGTCTACACTACGCCCGAACTCAGGGAATATGGCGACCTCAAGGAGATAACCCTCACCTTGAGCACAGCGGGAAGCCTGGATGGAGGCTTGCTTCTCTCGATCCTGCAATTGTTGCGCACGAGCGGTCTGATCCTTTAAGGCGCCGGTCCGGGATCGGCTCATCCCGGCGCAAGCTGCTGCGCCGCGCCGAAGGCGGCGGTTCTCCACAATCTCGACACCGCGAGAAGCCGCGAGGCGTCCCGCCCGCTGAGGATCTCGCGAAGCGCGCTCACCAGTTCGGGGGAGTCGGTGATGTCGAGGCACAATTCGCAGATGCCCGTATATTCCGCCCGGCGCGTGAATGCGCTCATGTCGGCCCCATGGCTTTTCAGCAGGTGGTAGAGTCCGTAGGGGCCGAGATTATAGATGATCTCCAGGATTGGATCCTCGAGCGCGCGCGACAATATCCGTTCGAGCGGCTCTTGCCTGGCGTTTCCCAGCAGCAGAGGCGACGGCCTGCGGCAGAACCGCGCCGGCCCGCAGCAGACATAGACGTTTCCGTCCGGCTCCACCACCGGCGAAAACACCGTGTTGCAGACCCCGCGCGGCGGCTCCTCCTCGAAACTGAAATGGTCCTCGGGAAGGGAGGTCGCGCGTCCCAACCGGATGACCTCATGTCCGTCCGGCGAGACGGGCAGGCCGTCGAAGGTCCTGTGATAGGCCTCCATGTCGCCCTTTGCGGCGACGACGGCGCGCACATTGACCTTGACGCCGAGATCGACGGCAATCCTCGCAAGCGTCGCCGCGCCGTCGGCCTTCGCAAAGGCTTCGTGATAGCGGTCCCATGAAATGCACAGCCCGTCGAGTCCGGCGTCGACCAGCGTTTGGAGCCTCGCGCGCATCGTCGCTTCCGTCCGCGCCCAGCCGGCTCCGGTGACGAGCGACACGTGCAGGCCGAGGCGTTTCGCCTCGCGGATCAGCTCGGCGATGTCCTTGTAATGCAGGAAGGGCTCGCCGCCGGTGAAACACAGTTGCGCGCCGAAACCGGCGATGGCCGGCAAATAGTCGCGCGCCTCGCGCAGACGCATCCGCTCCTTCGCCTGCGGCGACGACTCCGTGATGCAATGGGCGCACGCGAGCGGACAGGCGCGCGTGTAGAGCAATCCGACGACTTTGTATTCAGGCAATGAAACGCTCCGCTCGACGGCGCCCCGATCCGGTTGGACGCGCCGGCGACCCTTGCGAAACCTAGCGATCTTCGAATGTAACGGCAACAGAACGCGGATCGCTTGTCGAACGCGTATTGTTTGGGCGCCCGGCCCCGCTTGCGCTCCGGCGCGCGTCGTTTCGGGGCGGCGCGTCGCGCGACAGGGGACGCCCGCGCGCGCCGCCCCGGCCGGGCGCGGTCAGAACCAGCCCAGAAGGGCGGCGAGAAAATCCCTGAGAAAATCGAGCATTGCAATTCCCCCTCTTCGCTCGCGTCCAAACGCTCCACGCAAGACAACGTCCAAGCGCCGCAAGGGTTGCAACCAAGCGGCGGGCGTCCCCAAAGCGCCGCGGAACATCCCGCCTCCTCGCCCGTTGAGCGGCATTCGGCGCGGAGAACGACATGACGGGCAGGCTGGCGGCAAAAGCGGCGGGCAGGCTGGCCGCGGGGGCGCTCGCCTGCGCCGCGTCGGCCTGTCCGGCCTTCGCTTTCACTTGCGGCGCCCGGCTCGTGACCGAGGGGCTGAGCGCCTATGAGGTGCTCAAGATCTGCGGGCCGCCGGCCTGGATCAGCGCCCCCGCCAATCCGATCGAGCAGGAGGCGTGGATCTATGACTTCGGGCCGAGAAATTCCTCAGAAGACTGACCTTCCAGAACGATCGTCTGGTTCGGATCGAGGAGTTGGGGCGCGGCGGCTGACGGCGGATCGGCGCCGAAATCATATGACAAAGCGCCGCCGGCGGCTACGATCCGCCCATGAGCTGCCTTGATTCGACGGCGGCCCCAACCGGCGCCCCAACCTCTGCCCCCGCCCCTGCCCCAACCCCTGCCCAAACCTCTACCCCTGCCCGGCGACGCGGCCACGCGCGCCGGGCCGCGGCCGCGCCGGCGGAGCTGGCCGAGCCTCAGCCCTTTCCGCAATGGGCGCGGGTTCCGGACGCGGGCGACGGCGCGACGGCGTTTTTCGCCGGGGCGGGCCTCGCCCGTTTCGACGCCGTCCTGCACGGCGGCGCGGCGGGCGCCGAGCCGCCTTTCGCGGGGGTCCTGCGCCAGCGGCTCGCGCTTTCGGCCGCCGCCGCCTGCGCGGGCTTTGCGCGGCTGCGCGAGGATGCGGGCGCCCTGCGCGACGCCGAGCATCTGGCGACGGCGGAAGGCGGGGCGACGAGCCCGGCGGGGCGGCTGCACCGGCTGTTCCGGCTCTGCGCGGCGCGCCCCGCCGGTCTCGACGCGCAGACGCTGGCGCGCGCCGGCGCGCTGCTCGGGCCGCTTTTCGACGCCGACGCGGCCGACGCGGCCGCCGCGGCCTTGCGGGAGAGCGTGGCCGCCGCGCCCGATCCGCTCGCCGCCGCGGCCCGCGCCAGCGCGGCGGCGCCGGCGCTCTGCGCCGCGGGCGGCGGCGTCGAGGCGGAGATTTTCGCCCTGTTCGTCGCCGATCTCGCCCTGGCCGCCCGGCTCGGCTGGGCGCGGCCGGTCCCCTTGCTGGCCGTCGCCGTCGCGCAGGCGTCGCCGCGGCGCGGGCCCATCGCCAGACGGCCGCGCCCGGCCGACGCCGACTGGCCGGAGGCGGTCGCCCGCGCTTATGGACTCGCCGCCGCGCAGGCCCATGCGCGCGCCGCCGATCTGGCGCGGCGGGCGGACAGGCTCCTGCGCGTCGCGCCGGGGTTGCGGGCCAGGGGCGCGGGCCGCGTCGTCGAGATGCTGCTCGCCGACGACGGCGCGACGCCCCTGGCCGCGGCGCGCGCGAGCGGCATGTCCGACCGCGCGGCGCGGCGCCTCTTCGACCGCCTGGTGGCGCTCGGGGCCGCGCGCGAACTCACCGGGCGCGCGGCCTTCCGGATTTACGGCCTGTGAGCCGCCGTCCCGCGAAACCCGCCAGGGGCCTCGACCGCGACCTCGCCGACCTGCCGGAGGGCCTGCGCTGGCGCGAATGGATGGGGCGCGTCGAGGCGGCGATCTTCGCCTCTTCGGGCCCGGCGTCGCGCGAGACGCTCGCGGCCCTCGTCGGCGACGCCTGCCGGCTCGACGATCTTCTCGCCGACATCCGCGCCGAACTGGGCGGGCGTCCCTATGAGATCGTAGCCGTCGCCGGGGGCTTTCAGTTTCGCACGCGCCCGCGCCACGCCGAGGCGCTGCGCGCGCTCGGCGAGGCGAAAGACGCCGGGCCGCCCGCCTTCACCAGGCTCGAAATGCTGGCGCTCTCCGGCGTCGCCTATCAGCAGCCCGTCACCCGCGCCGAACTCTCGCGCCTGCTCGGCTGCGAGATTTCCCGCGACATTCTCGGCCGCCTGAGCCGCGCCGGCGTCATCGCGCCCGGTCCGCGCGCGCCCGCGCCCGGCGCGCCGGTCGCCTGGGTGACGACGCCGCGCTTCCTCGAGGTCTTCGCGCTCGCGAGCCTGTCCGATCTGCCCGACATGGACGCGCTCGACGGCGCGCTCGGACAGGCGGCCGACGCGGCGATCGAAGCCGCGCTCGACGATGCGCTCGGAGTCCACGAGACGGAAGACGCCGCCTTCGACGAGACGGAGGCCGAGGGGTGAGGCGCGCGGCCGGTCCCGCTCTCGCGTCCTCATCACGGTAGGACGGCGGCCGCCGCGAGCGTCCACGCCGTCGCCGCGAAGCCGATCGTCGTGGCGACGCAGCTTGCGACGATGGCGGCGAAGAAGGGCGCGGGCGGCGCCTCCTTGAAGGCTGGCCGCGCCGCATGGACGAGAAAGGCGAAGGGGTTGAAGACGGCGCCGAGGCAGGCTGCGGCGATCAGCCAGCCGGCGGGCGCCGCGCCCGTCGCGCGGCACAGGCCGTAGAAGACGAAGAGAAAGAGCGCCATCATCAGATAATCGATATGGGAGCGCACGAGATCGGCCCGGTTCGGCAGGAGCCGCGCCAGCGCGTCGCCGGGGGCGCGCAGCGCGACGAGCAGCCAGGCTTCGATCAGCGCCATCGACAGGCAGAGGGCGCCGCATAGGGCGAAGGCGGAGAGCGGCATGGCGCTAGTTTCCCTCCCGGTCGAAGAGGCGCGCGAAATCCTGCGCGCAGAGCGTGCGCAGGACGTTCAGCCTGTCATCCAGCGCCTCATAGAGCGCGCCGTCGCCGTGGATCGCGAAGAGAACGATCGCGCCTTCCGCGCCGCCGCCCTCGCGATGGGGTTCGTCCGAGGGCGGCGCGACCGTGAAGCGTCCCGCCGGCCGGATTTCCTTCAGCCGCCCGTCCGGCTCGTAGATGCGATGTTCGCCGCGCAGCGTCATCGTCTTGTTCATCGTCAGATGCCGGTGGAGAAGGATCTTCCGCCCGGCGGCGAATTTGAACAGGACGTGACTGACGCGGTTCGTCTCGTCCATGTCGAGAACGGACAGCGCCAGATGGTCGATTCCCTCGATCTCTTTCCATCTGACATGTCGATCGTCGAAGGCGAAGGCGGTCATATGTTCATCTCCACTGTCTCGAAGCGTCCTGCGCGGTCGAGACTGGCGCAGGCGGGCGCGCCGCGCCTAGGGCGGAACGCCCCGGCGCGGCCGGGCAATTTGCCCTCGCGGCCCGTCGTCGATCGGATCGGACAGGAACGGCGGGGCGCATGGCGCGTTGAGCGCGGGGGGCGACAAGGGAGTCCCACATGAAACTGGCAATCGCATCCAGCGCCGTCCTCGCCATCGCTCTCTCGACGCCGCTGCAGGCCCAGACGATGCGCCAGCAGAGCCAGAAAAATCCCGCCGCCACGGCGCCCCTGACCCAGGCCGAGCGGCTCACGACGGATCAGTTCATCACCCAGGCGTGGAACATCGGCCAGTTCGAAATCCAGGCCGGACAGGAGGCCGAAAACAAGGCGACCGGACAGGGCTTCAAGCAATTCGCCCAGATGATCATCAACGATCACACCAAGATGAACGACGAGCTGAAGTCGCTCGTTCAGAAGGCGGGCGGAATGCAGCTTCCCGGCGCGCTCGACAATGAGCGGCAGGCGGAGCTCAACCAGCTCAAGGCGAGCGCCGAGCGCAACTTCGACAAGACCTTCCGCATGCAGCAGATCAAGGGCCATCAGGAGGCGCTGAGACTCTTCCAGAGCTACGCCTCGAACGGCGACGACGCCGGGCTGCGCAGCTTCGCGCAGAATTCCATCGCCATGCTCCAGAAGCATCTGGACCAGGCCGAGAGTCTGCGCGAACCTTCGGGCGTGATGTAAACGCACGCGCGCCCCGAAGGGCCGAAATGACCGCCGCTGGAGGATCGGAATGAACCGCACGGGCGTTCTCGTCGTCGGCGCCGGACCGACAGGCCTCGCGCTGGCGCTGTGGCTTTCGAGACTGGGCGTCGCCGTCAGGATCGTCGACCGCGACGCGGGGCCCGGCGAAACCTCCCGGGCGCTCGCCATCCATGCGCGCACTCTTGAGCTTTATCGCCAGCTCGACCTCGCCGAGGCGGTGCTGGCGCGCGGCCGGCGCGTGCCGGCGGTCAATCTCTGGGCGCGCGGCGAAAAGGCCGCGCGCATTTCCTTCGACGCGGTCGGCGCGGGCCTCACCGCCTTCCCCTTTCTGGAAATCTTTCCGCAGGACGAACATGAGCGCCTGCTGATCGACCGCCTCGCGACATTCGGCGTCGCCGTCGAGCGCAACACCGAACTGATCGGTTTTTTCGACGAAGGCGACGGCGTCGGCGCCAGGCTGCGCGGCCCGGACGGAACGGAGGAAATCTGCGAGGCGACCTATCTCGCCGGATGCGACGGCGCGCATTCGACCGTGCGCGGGCTGTTGCAGGCGGGCTTTCCGGGCGGAACCTATGGGCGCGTGTTCTATGTCGCCGATGTCGAGGCGTCCGGGCCGGCGCTCGACGGCGAGCTGCACATCGACCTCGACGAGGCCGATTTTCTCGCGGTGTTTCCGCTGGCCGGCGCGGGACGCGCGCGGCTCATCGGCACAGTGCGCGACGAGCGGGCCGCGCGCGCGGAGACGCTGACATTCACGGACGTCGGCGCGCGCGCCATCGCGCACATGAAGGTCGCGGTCGAGACGCTCAACTGGTTCTCGACCTATCGCGTGCATCACCGGGTCGCGGAGCATTTCCGCTTCGGCCGCGTGTTCCTGCTTGGCGACGCCGCGCATATTCACAGCCCCGCCGGCGGCCAGGGCATGAACACCGGCATCGGCGACGCGATCAATCTCGCCTGGAAATTCGCCGCGACGCTCGGCGGCTTCGCGCCCGACAGCCTGCTCGACAGTTACGAGGCGGAGCGGATCGGCTTCGCGCGGCGGCTCGTGGCGACGACCGATCGCGTCTTCAGTTTCGCGACCGCGGAGGGACGCGTCGCCGATCTGATGCGCACGCGCCTCACGCCGCTGCTGCTGCCGAGGCTCATGGCGCTCCAGCCGGTGCGCGATTATGGGTTCTGTTGCGTTAATTTCATTAGAGCGTGGCCCGGTTGCCCCTCGGGGTATTTCAGGCGGCCAATGAATAAAATTGTTCTGCGGCGGAAAGAT
>RXIY01000022.1 GCA_003963405.1 Hyphomicrobiales bacterium | reverse complement strand
GCAGAATTGGCTTCCTTCCCACCAACCCGCATATTCGCCAGACTCTCCGCGACCATTGATCGCTGCGACTCGTTCAAATGTCGGCGCGCGAGGTTCTTGCTGATGACGAAGGCGAGCGCCTCGTCCTTTGTCCCCTCGAACTCAGTAGAGAATTCGGGCTTGAGTTGAGGGTTCCCCCACCCCCAGCCGGGTGCCTGCGCGCCCTCTTAAGCTGGGCTCGGGAGCGACGATAACCACGGATAAATATAAATTCGTCGGAAACAATTTCAGGCGAAATGGGGTTTCTACTTAGTGGGGGGACGCAACAGCCAGATGGGTGGCCAATGCGCGTGAAGGCGTTCCGACGAAGACACGGCTCTGTCCTTCCTCCGGGACCGCTCGAAAGAGCCGCAATTCAGAAGCGACAAGAGAGTCGAGGACACAAGCAGGAAGAAGCGGAGAGGCCCGCGGGGACGGAGCGAGCCAGTAGCGTCCGCGGAGGCAGATGATACCATGGCACCCGAGGTGGATCGGGCGGAGATCGAGAGCCAGCTTGCCAAAGCGGTGGCGAGCATTGGGGCGGCCGAAAAATCCGTGGAAGAGCAGAGCTCGCTGGCGGCCGCGCCGGAGGCGGGAAAGCAGGAGTCGGACCTATTTGCGGAGCTCCTGATTGCGCGGCTCCTTCGTATTGCTCACCGCGACACTCTTCTCAGAGAGCTCTCGACGCGGTTCCTGCGGCGATTTCGGAGGCGTTGATGCGCTGGAAATCGAGGCGCTCGCCAAGCGCCGGCTCGCGGACGAATACGACGCGGCGCAGGAGCGCAAAGAGATCAGGCGCGCGGGCAATCCCAATTCTTCCAAGACGGAAGAATTGCCAGGACCGAAGGACATCGGGTTAACCTACAAAGACATCCACGAAGCGCGCCAAATCCGTGACGCGGAGAAAGCCTCCCCTGGCATTGTCCGCCAGACCCTCAATCAAAAGCTCGAAGCCGGCGATAAGCCACGATGCATCACACGCCAGCGCGCCGCCGTGGCGCGCTGCCGCTCTTAGCGCTGAATGATGCTGCTGGAGGTGCGGAGCGATTGCCGAACGGACGGATTGCTCATGCTCCCCGCCACCGCTTCGGCCATAACGATGTCGATGCGTCGATGGCCGCGACTGTCCGTCTCCTGCTTAACCTGCGTCCCTTGTGGCGCGCCGATCAGATTCACGGTCACAGGGGCGGCATGACTGCCGCCGCCGCGCATCTCAACCGGAATGCGGCCAGACGGGACCGGGACGTAAGCCTCTGGGCTCGAGCCCTCGCCAAATAGAGCCAGTTGCGGCGAGTTTGCGATACCGCCCCCGGCATAAGCGCGCAGAGGCAAGGGGCCTCGATCCGTCATGATGCCGCCGCCCGCGAAGGTCGGAACGGCCATAGGCCCAGCGCCGCCTACAACGGGCGTCGGACGGCCCATAGAGGCGCCGCTGAATAAACTCTCGAACCACGAGGCGAGGCCGCCCTGAGACCCGCCAAGCCCGTTCAGCGGACCATTTACGACCACGCTGGTCGCCTGGACCGCCATCTGCCCCACGGTCTTGCCGCCTGGACTGAATAGGCTCGCCAGGCCGCCGAAGAGCCCGCCGACTCCGCCATCCTTCCCCTGAAGATTGAGGATTTTCGCAAAGGGGCCGCTCCCGGTCAGCGCGGCATCGAGGGCGTTGTCGCCGAACGAGTTCAGCGCGGTTTGAAGCGAGTCCTTCAGCTTCCCGCCGTGGATCACGGACTTGATGCCGCCCGCCAGCGTTTGCGAAATTGCGCCATAGGCCTCGTTCGTGGCCTCGGTCGCCTTCGTTAATTTGTCCTGTTCTTCGCGGGCCTTTCTCAGCTCCTCGGCCAAAGCTCCAACGCGCTTTCGATGCTCGGAGTTGTGATCGTTGCCGAGCTTCTCGAGCACATTTTCCTTCTCGATCTCGAATTGAACGCGTTTATGCTCCTCCCCGATCGCGCTGACGAGCCGGATTTGCTGCTGAAGGTCGGTCACGATCTTCTCATATCGCTCGGCCTCCCGCTTGGCGTCATCGGTGGCGCTTCGGCCGCCGCCCCGGCTCCTGCCGCTTTCGGGATAAAGCCGCCGTGAAGCACCCGCCGAACCGCCGACATTGATGTCGGGCAGCGTGATCCGGTTGGCTTCGTTCCCGCCCAAAAATCCGGTCGGAGACGTCCAGTCCGGAATCCATGACCGCATATAATTGTAGGTTCGGCCGGCCGACGCCGCCGCGTCTGCAATCGCGCTCTTAACGCTGATCCAGGCGAATGCGATGTCGCTGGAGACGGTCTTCAAGTCAGAGAAGGCGGCGAGCATCTTGTCGTCGGCAACCCGGCCTGCCTCGGCCACCTGTTTTTGCAGCTCGTATGCCGCACTCGCCGCCTTATCGATCGGCGCGGAAAGCGAACTCACCCCGTCCACCAGCTTGTCGACTTCTCCGACCAAGGATCGACCCGCATCCTGTCCGAGAAGGCGCTGGGTAAGGTCGAGGCCTTGCTCGCCGCCGAGTTTTTTCGCCTCTTGCCCGACGAGGCCGATGAATTCCTGAAGGCTCTTGGCCTTGTCGATCGCCGGGAGCGCCGACGCGTCGAACTTTTTCAGGAAGTCCAGCACATCACCGGAATTGCGCTTGAAGGATTCGAATTGCGCCGAGGCCGCACCGAGCGCGGAGTCGGTCTCACTTGTCTCGAGGCCCCGCCCAGCGCCAACCGTGCGCGCCCGCATGATGGTCGAGGCTGAAAGGCCGCTGCGCGCCGATTGCGCGCCAAGGGCCGATAATGAGCTTTGCGCCTTGGATGCAGCTAGCTCAATTCCGACGATGCTCCCCACGACGCCAGCGCCCATGAGGCGCGCTGGCGTGATAAGCCCGAGGAGATTGTCGCCGAGGCTTCTCAGAGCCGCACTAACGCCGCCCTTGTGGGTCGAGAGAACGTCGAAGACCTGAGATCCCTGCTGTGCAAGGACGGTGAAGGGGCTTTGTCCGCCCGCCAGCGATACGGCCACGTCCTGCGCTTGGCGACCCAGATTGATCAGCTCATGACGCGCAAGGCCCGTTGCCTTGGTATTGTCGTTAGTCAGCTTCGACAATTCTTCCTGGCGCTTCGCAAGTCCGGCGACGGCGCGCTCGTATGCGTTCGTCGCGCCGAGGCCGGCCTCGCGAGCGCGTTGGATAGCGCGCTCCGCCCTTTCGACCTCCTGTGATATTTTGTAGGTCGTATCGTAGCGGCGGGCGAGGCGGTCGAGCGCATTGGCGGAACTCTCGCGCACACGGTTTGCCTGCTCTGTCGCTCGAACTGCGGCTTCCTCAGACCCGACGAGCTTATCGAGATCGCGCGCGACGGCGGCGATGCCTTCTGATTTCGCCCGAATGACAATTTCGGAGACAGCTTGCTCATTTGCCATTTGACCGTGCCTTTTTGTGCTTGCCTAGGATATCCCTGCCCATCTGACGAAGATCGATTTCAGGAATATCGAAAGGCGGAAGGTCGAGCGCCCGGTACGGAAGCTCAAGACCAGACAGCTGATCGAGATCGTGGCCAGGATCTGGTGGCGGATCGAGCGCCGCCACAGCCGCCGCCAGCGCCTCCGGCTTCTTCCAGAAGGACGACAGCGCATCCCGCCGCGCCCGCCTCTTCATGACGGAGGAAACAGACTCTCTCGCAACCTCAACGCCAGCGACATAGCAGACCACGACGTCGGCTGGCGTCGCCTGCCTGACGCCTACCAGCAGCCGCCCTGCAGCGTGCAGCGGGTCTCTCGAGTGCGCCAAATCTAGCCCTTGCCACGAGGCGCGCCACCAAGCACCGCCCCAGCGATCGGAGGGCGTTAGGTCGATTAGGAGCTCTCGCGGCGCCGGAAGATCGCCGCCCATTTGTCGCTTCGCCGAGGTCATCCGAGGTCTTCGAGAGGTCATCGCCAGATCGTTCCAGCTCGTCGCTATTCCGTTTCAGGTCGCCCAGGGGTCGGTCGATGTGAGCGCCATGTGAACCCCAGGTGGATCGCGCGCGCCCGCGCACGTTTAAGGGGGAAAAAATGGCCCTCGATATTTATGGCCGGCGGAAAATTTTGCGTGCATGCGCCCCAGTTCGGTTGGTGCCCCCCTTCGTCTATGACTTTCGACCCTACCCCCCTTCGCTAATCATAAACGCTTGATTTGTATTGCTTTGCGCAGACCATTCGTTCACCCAACCCATGATCGATGAACCGCCAGACCTTGGTATCCGCGACCCCATGCACGGTAGTGGCTTCCAGTTGGATAATAATTGCGTCGTCGCTGCCGGCTTTAAGACCGATGGCCCCGACAACCTCGCTGACCTTTGCCTCTCCAGGCGTGGAGACGAGCCATGTGCTCTCACTGAGCCTGAAGATACTTTTGAACGCGCGATTCAACGCGCGTTCAAGCATCGGCGTCCGGCCGACTCCGGCGATCAGGAACGCCGCCATCAGCGCCCCACGCGCCGGATTGCCCCGGCCTTGACGGACGCCCGAAAGGCCATCGCAAACGCCAGACCGCCCTCGGCATTCACCATCACCAAGGCGCGCTTGTGCGCTGGCGAAGGCTCAATGCCGAAGGCGGGCACCGCCCCGGCTGAAAAGCTAAGACCGGGGCGATCTGTGTTCGTGGTTGCGATGGTCTTCGAAGCCGTGGTCATCGCTGCGCCCTCCGCATCTCCCTGAAAGGGCGGGCGGAAGCCGCCTCCTTGCGGCGGCGCGATAGACCGAAAACGCCATCGTCGAGCGACTCGCTCCGGCGGCGCGCTTCGGCGGCTATGACGCCTTGTTCGTCATAGAGTTTTCGCGCCATGACCCTGTGCTTCTCAGCCCGCAACTCCCGCGTCTGATAGTCGAGGCTTTCATCTTGGCGCTTGTTGAGAACGCGCACGCGGTCTGCGTAGTTCTGATACCTCACTTCTGCCTCCATGTTTCGGGGATTGCGCTTTTGTCGATGTAGTTGTGCTCAACCGCAGAATTAAGCGCGCGCAGAATGTGACGCCATCTGGGGAGCTCGAGCATCAGGAGATTAGATTGCGCCGTCACGCCCATTCTGTGCAGCTCGCCTGTGAAGCTGTCATGCCGGTCGATAGCGTGAGCCAGCTCCAAAATCTTCTTCGCGACTTCCGTGGCGAGCGGCGCATAATGCTCGCTGCGAATCTTCTCGCAGTATTCGCGGCAACTCTTGCTGTGCCACCAAAGCTGCTTGTCTCCGAGTTCGTGCAGCGCGTCGTTTATTTCTTGCCAAGATGCATTGAGTTCGCGCGAGCCCCCGAGGGCGTCGCGCTCCGCGTCGCTCGGACCTACCGGCCGGGATTCTTCGGCTTGGGGCTCTCCGTCGCCCTCCACCTCGGCCAGCATCCTATCAGCGAGCGTAGGTTCTCGCTTTGAGGTTCTCACGTTTTCTCTGACGAATGCGTCCCGTATTGCGGGATTGCGAGCAAGCAGCTCCTTATGTTCCCCGGTGTTCCTTTCGATCTGTTCCATAAGCCGGCGAGACAGCGCCTCCGCGCGAAAATGCCGCGCGCTCTCGGGGCCGATGTCGGCGTTAAATTCCGGTAGTTTTTTGGTCGCTGCCATCGTGTCCTCGTCGCTCACCATGAGAAGGTGAACGCGAGGGAGGTAACACGCCAGGACTTTAATCGTTTTTGTGCGAACTAATTTGAGCTCGGATTTGATCTCGGTATTTTCGAGCAAGCCGTCGCCCATTCGCTTCGGGACTATGCCCCGCGATCGACCTGCCGACCAGAAGCCCCGCACGTTCTGCGCTGGCGCCGCTTTCGACGTGCAAGGCGACCTCAAGCAGCGGTATCCGATCATCGATCGCCTTCTTTCCGCCTCGCCGTTGCACGAACCGCAAATTCCCTGACAGCGCGGCGTTGCGGAGCACGCCGAGGTCGTCGCGCGTCTCATGGCCCGACATAAAGGCATCGAGGGCAGCACGTGCGATTTTTAGGTTCGCAGCTACCTCGGTAGGTGCGATCCTCTCATCACGCGCGAGCGGCCTTCCCTGCGCATCCTTTGGCGCGTTCTGGGGCCGGGGGTCGAGGAGCGTCGTCACAGGAGATTATCCTGATCCACCGGATCGAGATCGGCAGGATCGCGCCATTCCCTCAAAAGGCGCTCGTCTCGCCGGTCATCGCGCAATTCCCTTTCAAGCTGGCTTTGGTGCTCTTCCGGATCCAAGTCGCCCCCGTCGCTCCATTCGTCGATGTCTGGCGATGGGGAGGGTTCTTTCGCCGGAGAGCGCACCGTCAGGTGCGCGAGCGAGCCGGCGGAAGGTTCCTCCCCTGTCTCAGCACTGACAGACTGTGCAGGCGGCTTCGGCGGCGCGCCTGAAGGCGCCGTCTCGCCGGCCTCTCGTTCTAGGGCAATCTCTCCGTATTCCCGTGTTATTCCCGTGTTAGGGTCTTCTGGAACCGTTAGTTTTGAATGACTTACAAATTCGTCATTGCACCTCTGCGCGCAATGGGATTGCACCTCTGGGATTGTTTCTGAGGTGCGGGGGGATTGCACCTCTGGGCACCCCTCAGAGGTGCACTGCGGTTGCACCTCTGGCCATTCATCAGATGTGCAATGCGGTTGCACCTCTGGCGCGTCATACGGAACGCTATCTGGCAGGAGGTGGGCGACAATCTCGGGAGCGCTCTGCCCGCGTCTTTTGATCGTTATATGCCCCCGCTCTTTCAGGCGCGCGAGGCGCCATAAGAGCGTTCGTCGCGACACCCGCATGATGCGGGCCAGCACATCGAACCGGACGAACGTCGCCCCGGCTTTGGAATTGACGAAGCTGGCGATAATAGCCGCCGTCGCCACGTCTTCGCATGTTGAATTGGTGTGACCCTGCACTTGCCGGATGAAGTCGAACCGGTCTCCTGGCCTCTTAGCGGCGCTGGCGGCGAGCGCCCCTTGCGCTCCTGTCCCGGGTGAACTAGCTTCCATCTCGCAAGCGAAGCAATCTTGTTTGGCCCCTTGGCGCTTTTGTCCAGCGCCGGGGGCTTTTTTCGTTCCACGTTCCATCTCGTATCGCTACGGTTTGAGCCAGCACAACTGCCGGGATTACCCACGCGACTTATTGTGAAAAAGGCGGCTCTAAGCCGCCTTCACGATCCCAACGCGGGGGCGGTAATCCCTGGCAATCGGCCCAGCAATGCGGACCATGCGCCCGCTCATCTTCTCGATCGGAAGAAGACCTTGCTTTATGTCGAGATAGACCGTGGTCTTTCCGACGCTTTTGAGCGCGCATAGCTCCGCGACGGTCAGATAGCAGCCCTCTATGAGCCGCTCCGCTACCGGAATTTTCAGGGACTTTTCGTAATAAGCCATTTCGAGGTTCCTTTGCCTGCGGTCTTTCACGCTACGCAAAGGAAGGTTGCGTTATTCAAATTGATCCGCAAGTGGAGGTCGTGGGTTTATCCCTAACGCGAAACGACGTTCACGCCAAGTATTGCCTAGAGTTTGTCCTACTCGTAAAATTTCGATCACGGCCGTTTGAACGCCAGAACGTCCGCGCCGCCCTCGGCCTTGCCTTCGAGGAATCGCGCCCATGCGTCCATCAAATCACGACGCCGCTGTAGAAGGTCCGATCTGCTATAGGCGCGAGTCGTCTCCGTCCCGATCTGGTGTGCTAGCGCCGTCTCGATAACGTCGGCTGGAAAGCCCCGATCCTGGCACCATGTCGCGAAGGCGGCGCGAAATCCGTGAGCGGTCGCATCAATCCCCATGTCGCTCAGCACGCGCCCGAATGTTGCAGGGGCCAAGGGACGACCATGTACGCGTCCGGGGAAGACGATGTTTCCGGTGCGTGCGACCTTGACGCGGTTGAGGATTTCCAGCGCCCTCCCGGACAGTGGAACGATATGGCCGCGGCCACTTTTCATGCGGCTGGGCGCCAGCGTCCACGTGCGGCCGTCAATGTCGATCTCGCTCCATGTCGCGCCGAGAACCTCCCCGGATCGGGCGGAGCATGCAATGGTGAATTCTAAGGCAAGGCGTGCGACGCTCTCTCGTTCTCGCAGGCGTGCAATGAAGGACGGGAGCTCGGCATAGGGCATAGCGGAATAGTGCTGCTTCGCAATCCGCTGACGTTTTGGCAGAATGTGCGAAAGATGGCCGCGCCATCTGGCTGGGTTATCGCCGACACGCATCCCTTGAACACGGGCAGCGTCCAAAACTAATTCGATGCGACCGCGAACTCTGGAAGCGGTTTCCGGCGCTCGCTGCCAGAGAGGCGAGAGAACACTCAAAACGGCCGACGTGTCGACACTATCGACGGGCATGTCGCGCAGCGGCGCGGCGTGACGACCCATCGAGAGGCGCCACTGGTAGACGTGCCTATCGCTGCGCCACTCAGCTCTCTTGGCTTCAATAAAAGCGTCGGCACACTCGCCGAACGTCTTGCGAGCCTCGCTGGCGGACTTTTTAGAGCGACGCGCGTCGATGGGGTCAATGCGGTCTTTGACGAGACGGCGGGCTTCTGCGGCGCGCAGGCGAGCATCGGCCAGCCCAATGCCATCCTGGACGGTTCCTAAGCCCATTTCGCGGCGTCGGCCGTTGAGGGAGTAACGGTAGACCCATTTTCGGCTCAGAGATTCGGAGACGCGGAGGATCAGCCCAGCGCCATCCCCATATTCACCGGCGGGCGCGGTCGCGACGCGCCGCGCCGTCAACTTTCCTCTATCAGTCATGGTCCGCCATCTAGTCCGCCAAAAGGTCTCGGATTGTAGCGAACCAGGGCGAACGTGCAAGGAAGGCTGAGCCGTAAAAACGCCCTAAATCATTGGGGTCTGCGGACGCAGGCGAACTATGACGGAGGAGCAAAGAAAGGAAATCTCCTCGTCGATCAGCGCCTCGATCTCGAATGTCTTCACATTGCCGATAATGTAGAGGCGGCAATAGTCGCAGATGAAGGTGGTGATCTCCGGGTTCTTGAGAACATTCGGAAAGGCTGTGAAGAGCGGCGATTCGTTTGGCGCGTCGATATGGCCTTCGACCTCGGTGCGGGACTTGCTGCGCAACTCGCGCATCAGGGCGTGCAGAAGGCCGAGAATGTCGAGATAATCGCGCCGCTTGGGCGTCTTTTCGAGGATCGCCTGAACGATCGCCTTGCCCGTGTCCTTGATGACCTTGATCGGATTCGCCACGATGAAGGTGCCAAGCGCGGAGCCCATGATGATGACGAATTCCCAGGGCTGCCAAAGGACGATCAGATGGCCGCCGAGCGCGGCGAAGCCGCCGAGCATGCAACCCATCGTTACGATGAGACCAATGACGAAGCTCATTTCATCACGCTCTTTCTTGCCGTTTGACAAGCTCTGGATAAGTTGTGGGACTTGCCCGAGCCTGATGGGTCATGGCGACACGCCGCAGAAGGCAATGGCCGCATCGGTCCAGGCGCCGAAGCCGCTCGCCACCATGTTGCGAATGACGGCGCAGACATAAGTGCGCTGCGCGGGCGCATTGCCGGGCCCGGCGTGGTAGCGCGCGACCGTCGCCGTCCAGCTTCCTTCCCGTTCGTGCAGCGACTTCAAAAAGCGCGCCGCATAGTCGACATTCCTCGCGGGATCGAACATCTCCTCCAGCGAGGCGAACTGCTTTCCGTGATAGCGCCAGTTGATCTGCATGCAGCCGATGTCGACGAGGCTCTCGCCCTGCCGGCGGGCCTGACCGAACGTCGCGAGCGCGTCGGCGAGCGTCGCGTTGAAGACCGCGCGCCCGTGTATGTTCATCGCATAGGCATGAAGCGCGCCGCGCTGGCCCGTTTCTGTGAGCGCGACCGCATAGAGAACGGCGACCGGCACGTCGTTTTCCCGCGCGGCACGAATCATTTCGGCTTCGCAGACGTTCTCCGCGGCCTGCGCCCCGCTACAAAAGGACGCCAGGAGCGCCAGCCGCAGCAGGCTTCTCGCCGCGTCCTTGCCGGTCGCGCGGCGGCGTTTGAGAGTTCTGCCGCTGGTCTGGTCGTTCCTCATTGGCGAATCCGCGCTCCCCGCCATATTGCCGCGGCCGGTCGTCGGCGCCGGCCCCCTCCTGTCCCGCCGCAAGCGCCGCGGGGGGCGGGCTCACGCCGACATGGAAGGACTCGAGCGTCATCCCTTTCTCGCCGATCGCCGAGGCGAGATGGTCTCGCGCCTCCAGCAGAAGCGCCGAGGTTTTCGGGGAGTCCGCGTCGAGGGCGATCTCGACCCTGGCGCGGCTCACGCGCATGCGCACCGTGATCGCGCCGAGCGAAGCCGGCTCGACCTGGAATTTGAGAATCTTCAGGGGTTCGACAGGCTTTTCCGGGGGCGGCGCGATCGCGCCGCTCAGGATCGGCGCGGCGGGGCGGCCGGGCGCCTCCGCATCGCGCGCGGCGGTCAATGTCTGCGCGACCACGGTCGGCAGATGGGTGACGATCTCCGAGACGCGGATTTGCAGCGGCGCGGACGCTTCGGGGGGCGCTTCTGATGTCGCGGAGGCGGACGAGAGGGGAGCCGCGGGAATTCGTTCCCGCGGCGCATCCTCCGCGGTCACGGACGGCGGCCCGCCCGGCGTCTTCTCGACGCCGCCGGCGCGGCTCGATTGGGGCGCATGCGCCTGGGGCGCGGGAGCGACCGCCTGCCGCAGGCGGCCGGCTTTCGGCTCCACCAATGCGACGCCATTCTCCTCGCCCCCAGCGACGCGCGCCGCTGGCGGTTGGGTGAGCGCCACGGACCGGCGGGACGGAGACGGGGCCGGCTGCGCGACCTGCGCCGCCGCGGGCGCCTGCGCGGGCGCCAGCGCGGATGGCGCAGGCGCAGAAGGCTGGATCGGCGGAGGCGGCGCTTGCATGTCGGCGGGCGGCGCCTGCATCGCGGCGGGCGGCGCATTGGCCGCCGGAGCTTGCGCCGCATCCGCTTCGCCGCGTCGCCGTTCATCCGGGGCTTTTGCAGGCGGCGGCGCGGCGTTCGCGAGCGGGTCCGTGACCGTGGCCGTTTCGGGGGCCGCATCGGGCGCCTTTTGCGGCGGGGCGTCGGCCGCTTTCGCCGGCGCGGCCAGCCCGAGGAAAGCGAAGGAGAATGCCGCGCCCGAGACGGCGACGGGGGCCGGCGCCTCCCCGGCGTCGCCCTTATCGGGCGACGCGTCCGCCGTCTCGGCCAGCGTATCGAGGATGCGGCTGAAATCGGCGGACGGCGGCGCGGCCGCAGGCGCATCCGGGGCCGCGCGCCCCGCGAGCAGCAACAGCAGGCCGCCCGCTCCCAAAGGATCGCTCAGGGGGCTCGTCGTCATCGGCGGGCCGACCTTTCGAGAAGCTCGTCGCTCCGGGCGATCGCCTGCCGCGCGGTCTCGAGCATTTCGTTGGGGGGGGTCGTCCGGCCTTGTCTCCGGCTCCTCTCTTGCCGCAAGCCTCGACACGACCCCGGACGCGAGCGCAATCAGCCGGGCGTCCTCCCGCTCGAGCTGTTTTTGGTCGAGCGCCTTCAGATCGTCGCCGCTTCTCTCATCGGTCAAAGCGGCGACGACGCTGCGATAGGCCTCGATGCGCTTTCTGGCGGAAGGAGTCGTCGCCGAAGGCGCCGCCTTCTCGATCGTCTTGCCGGCGAAGTCGAACCGGCCCGCCTGCAACGCTTGGCGCGCGAGGGCGAGATAAAGCGAGAGGCGCTGATTTGGGGCGGCCTTGTCGAAGAGCGGTTCGAAGGGTTCGGAGCGATCGACAAACGTCTCCTGCCCGACCGTCGCCTGACGAAACGCCTCCCAGAAATTCTGCGCATAGGGCGAGGCGGCGTATTTGGCGGTATAGCGCGCGGCCAGCATCGCCAGCTTGCCGCTTTCCCGCGCTGGGTCGAGAAGGGCGATCTCACGGCGGAGCGCCGCTTCCTCGACGAGCGAGCCCGGCATCAGCAGGCGCGCGAGATCGAGAAGGGAGACCGCCCGCGCATTGTCCTTGCCGATCAGCGCGCCGCCCTGCACCAGCGCGAGATGGCCGCCGAGCAGCGCCGGAGCGTCACGCGCGCTGATCTCCTGCAGCGCCTTGGGAATGCCGCCCTCGCGCCCTTCCGCATATTCGACGCTCGCGGCGAATAATCCTGCGTCTTTCGGATCGACGAATTGAGCCTCGTAGATTTCCCGCAGTTTCGCCGGCGCGCCGCCGCACAGGAGATAGACGATCGCCGCGCGAATATTGCGCTCGTCGCGCCAACCGTCGGGCTCGACGGAATCGATCTGCTTCTCGATGAGATCGAACTGCCGCGCCGCCCGGTCGCGCGCCCCGGCGTTTCCGGCCGCCATGAGATTTTGCATGGCGTTGAGATCGCGCACCATCGCCGCGAATTCCTCCGCCTGCGCCGCCCCGCTCATCTGCAACAAGGCGGCGAAAGCGATCGCCCTTCCTGCGATTGTCATGGCTCGACTCCACGCAGCAGAATTTCGATCCGCCGGTTGACCGGCGACAATGGATCCTTCGCGTTCCTGGGGCGCCTGTCGGCGAAGCCGACGACTCTCTCCATGCGCGTGGCCGGCAGGCCGCCGCGGATCAGCATGTAATTGACGATTGTCGCGCGGTCGCTGGAGAGCCGCCAGTTGTCGTAGTTCTTTCCACTATAGGAGCGGCCGTCCGTATGGCCCCTGAGCTCCACCGCGCCGGGTTTGCCGGCGAGAATCTTGCCCACTTCGCCGATGATGCGCACGAGTTGCGGCTTCGGCTTGATCGAGCCGACATCGAACATCGAGAAATTCGCGTCGTCGGTGAGGCTGATCAACAGGCCTTCCTCGGTCTGCCGGACCTCGACCTTGGGCGCGCGCGCCTCCTGCGCGGCGATCTTTTCGATCTCCGCCTGCAAGTCGCTCGCCATCGCGGCCTTCTCTCCCGCGGCCGTCGGACCTTGCTTGAGACCAGCCTTGTCGTGCGCGGGCGGCGGCTCCGCCGCCGACTCGGGCGGGGGCCGCATCTCCTTTTTCAGGGTGCGTTCGAAGGGATCGCGCAAGACCTCGGAGGCCGGCGGCTCGCCGGCGCGCGGCTCCTCCCTTGCGATTGCGTCGAGCGTCTTCAGGGGCTCGCTCTGCAGCGCCGCCTCCGTATCCTTCGACTCGCTTGCGCCCCCCTTCTTGGGCACCGGCGGATTGATGGCGCTTTTCCCTTCCGAGCCGGTGGCGGGATCGCGCAGCCCCTTGTGCGCCTTGGTCGTGTCGACGAGCTGCACGGGGTTGAAATATTGAACGATGACCGCCTTCGTTTCCTTGGAGGTGGAGTTGATGAGCCACATCACAAGAAAGAAGGCCATCATCGCGGTCATGAAATCGGCGAAGGCGAGCTTCCAGACGCCGCCGTGATGGTCCTCTTCGCCTTCGACCTTTTTCTTGATAATGATCGGGGGGCCGTTGCTCATAGACCTTCACTCCTGCTGTCGCGCAGACGCCGCATCCAGGCGTCGAGCCGCGTCTCGATCCGCGTCAGGTCGAAATCGACCGTGACGTCGACGCCGTCCGTTTCGGTCAAACTCACCGCAGCCTGCTGCTCCACGAGCGCCTCGGCCATCTTTTCGATCAGCTCTCTCGGGCCCTGGAGGCGGATCGCCGGTCCATTCTCGCCGGCGACAGCGCGTCGGATGGCGTCGATCAGTTCCTGCGAGGTCGTCTGCTCGACTTCCCTCGCCACAAAGGGCGCGAGTATGCGCGCCACATCGGTTCTCAGCGCCTCCAGCGCCTCGGCGAGACTCTCCGAAAGACGCCTCGCCAGAAGTTCGCCCTGCTCCTCGATCCATTGCGTCCGCAGCAGGCGCAAATCCTCTTCATGCGCAGCCTGTTGCTTTTCGAGCGCGGCGGCGAGCTCTTCGTCGAAAGCCCGGCGCAGCAGCGCGGCGTCATCGCGCGCTTCCCGCGCGACGATATCCGGCGCGAAGTCTTCGTCCGGAATTTCCGCCGACGCCTCGAAGAGCGTTTCGAGGATCGGCGAGGGCGGAGGAAGCGGCGCAGGGAGCGGCGATTGCGGCGGAAGGCGGGGGGCCTCGTCGAAACGCAGCAGATAAGTGGAAACGTCGTGAATGTTCATGGCGTGGCCTTAGGACCTCATCCATTGTTTCATGATCGCAGCGGCATGAGCGTCGTCCTGCTCGATCAGCCGCTCGAGTTTCTTGCGCGCGCTTCCTCTCGCCACTTCGACGATGCCATCGAACAGCGCGGCGCCGGGCAGCAATCCCTCCTCTGGAATGTCGAGAATTGGCGCCAAATTGGGGAAAGCCGGTTCGAGGGCGAGCGGAAGTTCAGCCGGCGCGAGAGATGGCGCCGCGGGCGAGGCCAATGGCGGCGGCTCGACTCTCTCCTGCGACGCCGGCTGCGCTTCGGCGAGAA
The DNA here is from genome assembly GCA_003963405.1 of Hyphomicrobiales bacterium. Lineage (GTDB taxonomy): Bacteria > Pseudomonadota > Alphaproteobacteria > Rhizobiales > Beijerinckiaceae > Methylocystis. Next base: position 178,565 of record RXIY01000022.1, on the reverse strand, counting down.
GCGCGCGCCGCGCCGGCGCCAGGCCAAAGGCGACGATGATCGCCGCAATGCCGACGGCCGTCAGGGCGTTGATGATTGCGCCGAGATGGCTGCCGAGCATGGCGACGAAGCCCGGATTTTCCTCCGGCGTCATTTCATGCTCGTTGAACATGAAATCCACCGCCGTCACTTTCAGCGCGTCGCCGCGCTCCTTGCTCAAGCCAGCGGCGGACGAGACGAGCTGCTCGATTTCCTTGAGCTGCTTATCGACGATTTCGGGCTTGGGCGGCTCCTTGCCGGGCTCGGCGAAGGCGGAACGGTTGATGAGCACCGCGACAGAGAGCCGCTCGACTGTGTAGCCGCCGCTCACCGTCGTCACCGTCTTGGAGGAGAGCTCGTAATTGGTGAGCTCCTCGCTCTTGCGGCTCTCGTCGTTCGACTGCTTGGCGTCGCCATTGTTGGCGGCGTTCTGCGGAATGTTGCGCTCCACGCTCGTGGATTGCGCGCCGCTGTTGTTTTGCGACTGGGCCGTCTCCTTCACCGTGCGGATGGAGCGTTCGATGCGCGAGTCGGGGTCGAAGATCGTTTCATTCGTCTGCTTGCGGTCGGTGTTGACCCGAGCGCGCACGCTCACCTGAAAATTCGGCAACCTCAGATAGGGCGTGAGCGTGCGTCTGATGTTGTCCTGTATGTCTTTCGAGATGCTCTTTTCGAGGGCAAGCGTCTTCACTGGAACGGCGTCGGTCGCCTCTCCGTCCGAGGACGAAAGGATCATGCCGTCCGTATTGAGAACCGTCACCTGATCGACCGTCATGCCAGGCAGCGACGAGGCGACGAGATGGCGGATCGCCTGCGCGGCGCTCGAATCGTCGGGACCTTCCGTGCGGATGATGACGGAGGCCGACGGCGGTTGCTTGGCGCGGCGAAACGATCCTTCGTCCGGCATGACGATGTGCACCCGCGCCGCCTTGACGCCGCGGATGAGTTGAATCGTGCGCGCCAGTTCGCCTTCGAGCGCGCGCACCCGCGTCACCTCCTGCATGAAGGAGGTGAGGCCGAGCGCGCCGACCTTGTCGAAGAGCTCATAACCGGCGTTGGCGCTCTGCGGCAGGCCGCGTTCGGCGAGCAGCATGCGCGCCTGCGCGGTCTGGCCGTAGGGAACCGAAACGGCGTTCCCTTCCGGATTGACGTCGAAGGCGACGCCGCTCGATTTCAGAGCGGCGCCGATGCGGCTCACATCCTCACGATCGAGGCCCGCGTAAAGCACCTCGAAAGAAGGCCGCGAGAGATAGTAGGCCGCAAGCGACACCATCCCGACGACGAGCGCGAAGATCAGCCCGAGCGCGGCGAGTTTCCTGCCGCCGAGGGCTTTGAGATTATCGAAAAGTTTCGTGAGATGGTCCATGGCGTCCGAAGCAGGCGCTCCCTGTTCCTGTGACGCCAAGAGTCGGCGCAGGGGCTTGTGCGAGCGTTGCGCCGCGCCCTTAATCCAAACACTAACAAAAGGTTAATAACAAATTGAGCCCAGGCGGACCAAGCTCTTTCGGCTGGCCCGCCCGGCGTGAAGCTTACTGGAACAGCTTCAGGATCATCTGGGCGTTCTGGTTCGAGATCGAGAGCGACTGAATGCCGAGCTGCTGCTGCGTCTGAAGCGCCTGCAGGCGCGTCGAGGTTTCATTCATGTCGGCGTCGACGAGCGACGACACGCCGGTCGTCAGCGCCTCGGCCATCGTCTTGATGAACTCGTTCTGCTGCGTCACGCGAGTCTGCGTCGCGCCGATCTGCGAGGCGTAGGTCGTGAGATCGGCAAGCGCCTTGTCGGCGTTGGTCAGCGTATCGGCGATGGTCGCCGCGGCGAGATCTCCGGAGGTCAGATTGGTGAAATCCGTGGCCGCCGCCGCCGTGCCGCCCTGCGCCGCCTCCAGCACGCCGGTCCCGCCGCCCGCGCTGTCGATGAGCGTGGTGAGCGTGAGATCAATGGTGCCGACAGCCGAGTTGCTGGAGCCCGTGCCATCGGAGTAGGAGGCGATGAATTTCACGGGGCTCCCCTGGGAGCCGTCGAGGACGTTGAGGCCGGTGAAGGTCGCCGACGACACGATGCTGGTCAATTGCTTGCCGAGCTGCTGAAGATTGGTCAGGATCTTCGCGGTGTCGGCGCCCGGCTGCTGAGCCTGGGTGACGCCGTTCTTGATGTCGTTCACCACATTGATCGCGCTCTTCACAGCAGCGGCCGCCACATTGAGAACGGAGTTGGCGCCGGAGAGCGAGTCGCTGACCGTCCCCAGAACCTTGCTGTCCGATTTCATGGTCTCGGCGATCGACCAGGTCGAGGCGTTGTCGGCGGCGCTCGCGATCTTGAGACCGGTAGAGATTTCCTTCTGCGTCGTGTTCAGCGACGCCTGGGTCGTGCGCAGCGACTGAAGGGCGGTGATTGCGGAAGGATTGACGAGGATGCTGGCCATTTGATGTGTCCCTTCGGGTACGAGAAAAAACAAGGGACATACCGGTGTCGCACCGGCTCGACGGATAAGGCGTCATGCCACGGGTCTGGGCCCGTCCGAAGCAGCTATGCGTAAACGCCTGCGAGGGCCGCGACCCACAGGGCCGCGGTCCCCGCCGCGCGCATGCGTTACTGGAAGAGCTTCAGGATCATCTGAGCATTCTGGTTCGCGATCGACAGCGACTGAATGCCGAGCTGCTGCTGGGTCTGAAGCGCCTGCAGACGGGTCGAGGTTTCGTTCATGTCGGCGTCGACGAGCGAGGAAACGCCGCTCGTCAGCGCCTCGGCCATCGTCTTGATGAACTCGTTCTGCTGCGTCACGCGCGTCTGCGTCGCGCCGATCTCGGAGGCGTAGGTCGTGAGATCGGCGAGCGCCTTGTCGGCGTTGGTCAGCGTGTCGGCGATGGTCGCCGCGGCAAGATCGCCGGACGTCATGCTGGTGAAATCCGTCGCCGCCGCGGCGGTGCCGCCCTGCGCCGCTTCCAGAATGCCCGTGCCGCCGCCGGCGCTGTCGATCAGCGTCGTGGGGGTGAGGTCGATCGTCCCGACGGCCGAATCGGAGGCGCCCGATTTGTCGGCGTAGGACGCGATGAACTTCACCGAGGTCTGTGAGCCGTCGATGACATTGAGGCCGGTGAAGGTGGCCGAGGACACGATGCTGGAGAGCTGCTTGCCGAGCTGCTGCAGATTCGTCAGGATCTTCGCCGTGTCGGCGCCCGGCTGCTGGGCCTGGGTGACGCCGTTCTTGATGTCATTCATCACGCCGATGGCGCTTTTCACCGCCGCGGCGGCGACATTGAGCACCGAATTCGCGCCCGACAGCGAGTCGCTGATCGTCGACAGCACCATCTTGTCCGACTTCATCGTCTCGGCGATCGACCAAGTCGAGGCGTTGTCGGCGGCGCTCGCAATTTTGAGGCCGGTCGAGATTTCCTTCTGCGTCGTGTTCAACGACGCTTGGGTCGCGCGCAGCGACTGAAGCGCGGTAATGGCGGAGGGGTTGACGAGAATACTAGCCATTTGCGTTGTCCCTTGTTGGACTGAGAACAAGTAAGGGACATGCCGGTGTTGCGCCGGCTCGACGGATGAGGCGTCATGCCACGGGTTTGGGCCCGTCCGAAGCGACTATCGACTTTTGGAAACGCGGCGCGCGTTTCGTTGGTCGACGGAGCCAGTTTAGCCGAAGCCGCGACCTTGAAAAGGAGAATGCCCGAAAGCGCCTAATGGCCAGTTAACGGCAAAGCCTCAGGCGGCTGCGCCGCAGCATTTCTTGTATTTCTTGCCAGAGCCGCAGGGGCAGGGATCGTTGCGGCCTGGCTGCGCGCCCTTCACGATCGGCTGGCTCTTTCGATTGGCCTCTTCCTGAAAATACCAGCGACCATCAGTCTTGCGGAACAGCGAGCGCTCGCGATGCGCGTAGTTTTCACCCTCGAGGCTGAAATGGGCGATGAACTCGACATGGCCCTCGTCGTCGGTCTCGAGCCCGTTCTCCGTGGAAATCACGTCGAGGCCGAGCCACTGAGACTGCCTGGCCCAATGGGTGATCGCCTTGCGGTCGAAATCCTCGCGCGTGCCAGGGGCCAGCGTCTCTTCGAGATAGTCGATGTCGCCGCGCGCGAAAGCCGTATAGCGCGAGCGCATGAGCGCCTCCGCCGTCGGGGGCGTCTTGCCCTCTTCGAGATAGGGCTTGCAGCAATCTGCGTAGTCGCGCTTCTCGGCGTCGATCACGCGGCAGGGGCAGAGGGCGTCGGTCATCGTCTCTCACTCGATCGCCGGCCGCGCGCGGACTGAAAAAAGCGCGGCGGGAGGCGCGTCTTCACTTGGAGTTGAAAAGAAAAAGGCCGCCGCGCCGGAAAAATCGATTCTTGAAAACCGCTTTTTGTGCGCGACAGGCAGGCGCGCGTCAGGCCGCGCCCTTCTTCTCGGCGTCGAGAATCTTGACGGCCTCGATGGCGATGGGTTCGAGTCCGGCGCCGCCATGTTTGACATGTTCGCAGATCGACTCGCGCATATGGGGCGCCCAGAACTTGCGCAGATGCTCGGCCATGCCGGCGGCGGCCCCGATTTTTTGCGCGCCAAAAAACGAGCCGATCTGATTGGCCATTTTCACGAGCTTCTCAACTGAATCATGCGACATGGGCGGAGACCTGTTCGAGGATGCGTCCTGGATGGGTGAAGACTTCGAAATCGCGGCCCCGCATCACGGCCACGAGGGTCATACCGCATTTTTCGGCGCTGCGAACCGCGAGCGCGGTCGGCGCCGAGACGGCGGCGATGATCGGCGCCCCGATGCGGGCGGCTTTCTGCACGAGCTCGACGGAGACGCGGCTGGTCATCAGCACGACGCCCTGCGAGGCGGCCAGGCCCTGGCGCGCGAGCGCGCCCGCGAGCTTGTCGAGGGCATTGTGGCGGCCGACGTCCTCGCGGACGATCAGCGCGCCGGAATCGGGGTTCCAGAAGGCCGCCGCATGCACTGCGCGCGTCTCCTGATTGATCTTCTGCGCGGCCGGCATCCGGTCCATGGCGTCGATGAGCGCCTCCGCCCGCACGATCAAAGCATTGTCGAGCGTCGGCAGGCTGCGCGTCGCCGCCTCGAGGCTTTCGATGCCGCAGAGGCCGCAGCCCGTCGGGCCGGCCATCGACCGGCGGCGCGCCGCATAGGCGTCCTGGCGGTCGCCGACGAGCCATGTGCGCAGCTCGATTCCAAGGTCCGAGGTCACCACCTCCACCTCGCCCGCGTCCTGAGGACGGTCAACCAACCCCTCGGTGATCGCGAAACCGACCGCGAAATCCTCGAGATCGGCGGGCGTCGCCATCATCACCGCATGGGTGGAGCCGCCATAAGTGAAGGCGACCGGCGTCTCTTCGGGGATCACGCGTGAAGAACGCGCCGTCACATCGTGACGGCGCGCCAGGCATTCTACCCGAAGAGCAGGCGACGGAATGTCGTTCATTCCGCCGCGTCGATGGTCGTCGCAATGCGCCGAGCGTTCTCGGAGAGCTCGCGATACTGCTCCTGCCACTGGGTCGGGCCGTTCGACGGAGACACCTGAACGGCGGTGACCTTGTATTCGGGGCAGTTGGTGGCCCAGTCCGAATTGTCGGTGGTCACGACATTGGCCTGGGTCATCGGATGGTGGAAGGTCGTGTAGACGACGCCGGGGGCGACGCGGTCCGTGACCAGGGCGCGCAGCGCGGTGTCGCCCGCGCGGCTCTGGACGCGCACCCAATCGCCGTCGCGCACGCCGCGCTCCTCCGCATCGTGCGGATGGATTTCGAGCACGTCCTCTTCATGCCAGCGGCTGTTCTCGGTGCGGCGGGTCTGCGCGCCGACGTTGTACTGCGACAGGATGCGGCCCGTCGTCAGCAGCAGCGGGAAGCGCGGCCCCACCTTCTCGTCCGTGGGCACATATTCGGTGATGACGAATTTGCCCTTGCCGCGCGCAAAGCCGTCGATGTGCATGATCGGCATGCCTTCCGGCGCCTCGTCGTTGCACGGCCACTGCACCGACCCCACCTCGTCGAGCAACTCATAGGAGACGTTGTGGAAGGAGGGCGTCAGGCGCGCGATCTCGTCCATGATCTCGGACGGGTTCTTGTAGTTCCAGTTCATGCCGAGCTTGTTGGCGAGATGCTGGGTGATCTCCCAGTCGCCATAGCCGTTCTTCGGCGTCATCACCTTGCGGATGCGCTGGATGCGGCGCTCGGCGTTGGTGAAGGTGCCGTCCTTCTCGAGGAAGGAGGACCCCGGCAGGAAGACGTGGGCGTAATGCGCCGACTCGACCAGGAACAGGTCCTGCACGATCACGATTTCCATATTGGCGAGGGCCGCCGAAACATGGCGCGTGTCGGGATCGGACTGGAGAATGTCCTCGCCCTGCAGATAGAGGCCCTTGAACCGGCCCTCGATCGCCGCGTCGAACATGTTCGGGATGCGCAGGCCCGGCTCGGGGTCGAGCTTGACGCCCCAGTCGGCTTCGAAGACCGACCGCGCCGCCGCGCCCGAAATATGCTGGTAGCCCGGCAGCTCATGGGGGAACGAGCCCATGTCGCAGGAGCCCTGCACATTGTTCTGGCCACGGAGCGGGTTCACGCCGACGCCGCGGCGGCCGAGATTGCCCGTCGCCATGGCGAGATTGGCGATGCCCATGACCGTCGTGGAGCCCTGCGAATGCTCCGTCACGCCGAGGCCGTAATAGATGGCCGCATTGCCGCCCCGCGCATACAGGCGCGCGGCGCCGCGAATGTCCTCGGCCTTGACGCCGAGAACCGACTCGAGAGCCTCCGGGCTGTTGCGGTCGAGCGCGACGAAGTCGGCCCAGGCCTGGAACTCGTCCCAGTCGCAGCGATGGCGCACGAAGGATTCGTTGACGAGCCCTTCCTTGACGATCACATGCGCGAGCGCCGTGATCATCGCGACATTGGTGCCAGGCTGCAGCGCCAGATGATAGTCCGCCTGAATATGGGGCGAGCGGACGAGGTCGATGCGGCGCGGATCGATGACGATCAGCTTGGCGCCTTCGCGCAGGCGCTTCTTCATGCGCGAGCCGAACACCGGATGGGCGTCCGTCGGATTGGCGCCGATGACCAGAATGACGTCGGCCTCGTCGACCGAGTCGAAGTCCTGCGTGCCGGCCGAGGTGCCGAAGGCCTGGTTCAGGCCGTAGCCCGTCGGCGAATGACAGACGCGGGCGCAGGTGTCGACATTGTTGTTGCCGAAGCCGGCGCGCACGAGCTTCTGAACGAGATAGGTCTCTTCGTTCGAGCAGCGCGAGGAGGTGATGGCGCCGACGGATCCCTTGCCATATTTCGCCTGAACGGCCTTCAGCCGGTCGGCCGCGAAGGTCAGCGCCTCGTCCCAGGAGACGACGCGCCAGGGCTCATCGATGGACTCGCGGATCATCGGGTCGAGGACGCGGTCGCCATGATGGGCATAGCCATAGGCGAAGCGGCCCTTGATGCAGCTGTGTCCGTGATTGGCCTTGCCGTCCTTCCAGGGGATCATGCGGACGACTTCCTCGCCGCGCATCTCCGCCTTGAAGGTGCAGCCGACGCCGCAATAGGCGCAGGTGGTGATCTCGGAATGCTCCGGCTGGCCGATGGCGATCACCGATTTTTCGGTCAGCGTCGCGGTCGGACAGGCCTGGACGCAAGCGCCGCAGGACACGCACTCCGACTCCATGAAGGCCTCGTCCATGCCGGCCGAAACGCGCGAATCGAAGCCGCGTCCCGAAATCGTCAGCGCGAAAGTGCCCTGCACTTCCTCGCAGGCGCGCACGCAGCGATTGCAGACGATGCACTTGGACGGATCATAGGTGAAATAGGGGTTCGACTCGTCCTTGGGCTTCCAGGCGAAATTCGCCTCGCCATTGTTGCGCGCAAAGACGTGGTTGGAGCCGTCATAGCCGTAGCGCACGTCGCGCAGACCCACCGCGCCCGCCATGTCCTGCAATTCGCAGTCGCCATTGGCGGCGCAGGTGAGGCAGTCCAGCGGATGGTCGGAAATATAGAGCTCCATCACGCCGCGGCGGATCGCCGCGAGGCGCGGGGTCTGGGTCTTGACCGAAATGCCCGGCGCGACCGGCGTGGTGCAGGAGGCCGGCGTGCCGTTGCGGCCTTCGACCTCGATCACGCAGAGACGGCAGGAGCCGAAGGCCTTGATGCTGTCGGTGGCGCAGAGCTTGGGGATCTCGGTCCCCGCCTCCATCGCCGCCCGCATGATGGAGGTGCCTTCCGGAACGGTGACGCTCTTGCCGTCGATGGTCAGCGTGACCATGTCCTCGGATTTCGAAGCCGGCGTTCCGTAATCTGTTTCTTTGATAAGAGTCATGGCGGCTACCTCACTCGGCGGCTTCAAGGGCCGGCTTGCGGAAGTCCTCTGGGAAATGACGAAGAGCGCTTTCGACCGGATAAGGCGCGAAACCGCCGAGCGCACACAATGAGCCAAACTTCATCGTGTGGCACAGGTCCTTGAGAAGCTCGATGTTCTTCTCGACGTCCTGACCATTACGAATCTTGTCGATCGTTTCGACGCCGCGCGTCGAACCGATGCGGCAAGGCGTGCACTTTCCACAGCTCTCGATCGCGCAGAACTCCATGCCGAAGCGCGCCATCCAAACCATGTCGACCGTGTCGTCGAAAATGACGAGGCCGCCATGGCCGATCAGACTGTCCTTCGCGGCGAAGGCCTCATAATCGAATGGCAGATCGAAAAGCGACACAGGCAGATAGGCGCCGAGCGGGCCGCCGACCTGGACCGCCTTGACCGGGCGTCCCGTCCGCGTGCCGCCGGCGATGTCATTGACGATCTCGCCGAGCGGAATGCCGAAATCAGTCTCGAACAGACCGCCGTATTTCACATTGCCGGCGATCTGGAGCGGCATGGTGCCGCGCGAGCGGCCGACGCCGAGATCGGCGTAGTGCTTCGCGCCCTTCTCCAGAATCATCGGGACGGTCGCCATGGAGAGCACGTTGTTGACCACCGTCGGCTTGCCGAAGAGGCCGACATGGGCCGGCAGCGGCGGCTTGGCGCGCACGATGCCGCGCTTGCCCTCGAGGCTCTCGAGCAGCGAGGTCTCCTCGCCGCAGACATAGGCGCCCGCGCCGATGCGTAGCTCCATGTCGAAGTCGAAGCCCGAGCCCTTGATGTTCCTGCCGAGCCAGCCGGCTTCGCGCGCCTTCTCGATCGCGGCCTGGAAGACCTTGGCGACGACCGGATATTCCGAGCGCAGATAGACATAGCCCTTGGAGCCGCCGATGGCGTAGCCGCAAATGATCATGCCCTCGATGAGCGAGAGCGGATCGCCCTCCATGATCATGCGGTCGGCGAAAGTGCCGCTATCGCCCTCGTCGGCGTTGACGACGACATATTTCTGGCCGGGCGCGCAATCCGCGACGGTCTTCCATTTGATGCCGGTCGGGAAGCCCGCGCCGCCGCGGCCGCGCAGACCGGACTTGGTCACTTCCTCGACGACCGCAGGGGCGCCCATCTCGAAGGCGCGCTTGAGGCCGGCGAAGCCGCCATGCGCCTCATAGTCGGCGACGGAGAGCGGGTCGATGACCCCGCAGCGCACGAAGGTGACGCGGTTCTGGCGCTTCATCCAGAGGTGCTCGTCGACGACCCCGATGTTCAGCCGATGCGCGCCGCCGGTCAGGAAGCCCGATTCGAACAGCGAGGCCACGTCCTTGACCTTGGCCGGCCCGTAGCCGACGCGGCCCGCGGGCGTCTCCACCTCGATCAGGGGCTCGAGCCAGAGCATGCCACGCGAGCCGTTGCGCACGATCTCGACGTCGAGGCCGCGCGCGGCGGCCTCCTTGGCGACGGCGGCGGCCAGGCGGTCGGCGCCCATCGCCACGGCGGCCATGTCCAGGGGAATGTAAATCTTGGTCATTTGCCCTTCGCCTCCTCGACGAGACCGTCCAGCGTCTCGGCGTCGACCATCCCGATCGGCTCGTTGTCGTAAAGGGCGGCGGGGCTGTGGGCGCACAGGCCCAGGCAATAGACCGGCTCGACCGTCAGGGAGCCGTCGGGCGTCGTCTGGTGCCATTCGAGCTTGTTGCGGGCGAGGAATTCATTCGCCTGCTTCTCGGCGCCCATCGACTGACACGATTCGGCGCGGCAGATTTTCAGCGTATGCCGGCCATGGGGCGAGGAATGGAAGTCGTGATAGAAGGTGACGACGCCATGCATTTCGGCGCGGCTGATGTTCAGCGCGCTCGCCATCTCGCGCACGGCGGATTCCGGAACGCAGCCGAATTCAGCCTGAAGCGCATGCAATATGGGCAATGCAGGACCTTCGAGGCCCATATGGGCCGCAATGATCTCCCGCGCCCGCTCGTCGCTATAAGGAGCAGCGCCAGCCATTTCTTCCCTCGCTTCGGGCGTCGAGCTCAAGACAAGCGCCCTTGATTGGTTTTGTTCCAAGGACAGTGCCGGAAATCCCCGACTTGATCAATAGCGTCCGCGCCGTCAGGCCATAGGGTCTGCCTATCAATCATCCAGCCTGCCACTTTCGGCGAGCGTCTTCGCCTCCGCGACGAGCGCGCCGACGAGCGGAATGACCGGATCGCGCAGAGGCGCGACCAGTCCAATTTCATGCCCCGCCTCGGGCTCGACGATCGGAATGGAGCGCAAGGGCGGCGAGGCGCCCATTGTTTTCGCGAGTTTTTCCGGAAGGATGGTCGCCCACCGGCCGGATTTCACATGGTCGTAAAGGAGAATGACCGAGTTCGACTCCAGGATCGGCGTCGGCTCCGCGCCGCCTGCGCCAATGAGTCGCTCGATGATCCGGCGATTCTGCATGTCGGGCGTCAGAAGGCACAGATCGATGCGCCCGACCTCGGCCCAGGTGACGCGGTCGCGGTCGCCGAGCGGATTGCCCGCCGTCGTCAACAGCCTGTAGCGCTCCGAACAGAGCGGCACGGTCCGCACGCGGCCCAGAGGCTCGTTGTCGAGATAGGTGACGCCCGCGTCGATCTCGAGATTGTCGAGCATGGCCAGCACCTCCGCGCTGGACGCCGAGACGACCTTGAAGCGCACATGCGGGTGCTTCTCGCGATAGGGGGTCGTCAACGCCGAGACGATGCCCTCGGCCGTGGGAATGACGGCGATCTTGAGCTGGCCGGAGAGGCCCTCCCGCAGGGTCCGCACTTCCTGGCGCATGGCGCGGGCGTCGCCCACGATCCGCTTGGCCCATTCCAGCACGCGCTCGCCCTCGGCCGTCAGCCCGTGGAAGCGGGATGAGCGGTTGACGAGCAGCACCCCGAGCGAATCCTCGAGCTGCTTGATGCCTGCGGAGAGCGTCGGCTGAGTGACGCCGCAGAGTTCCGCCGCGCGCGAAAAGCTCTTTTCGCTGGCGACGGTGATGAGAAATTCGAGTTTGTCGATCACGTCGAAGCGTTTCGGCGCCTGGCCGCGCCGTCCCTTGGCGAAAGCCGTTCCTTGGCGAAAAAGGCGGAGCCGCTCTTGGAAGGGGCGGCGCCGAACGCCCTTTTTCTTGTTTCGCTCGTGACATCCGCTAGCACATCCCGGCGCGGAACGCCCGAAAAATCGCGGGAGAGCGACAGACGCCGCCGGCGCGCAGGCCGCAAAGGCTACCGCGAATAGATCGGCCGGTTGGCCGGCGGGGCGGGCGCCGAGCGGCCCGCCGGGCCCCCGGCAGGCTGGCCGCGCCACAATTTCCCCCCAATTGGTGCGTTTCGGATTAACTTTATTTTCCCACCTGCTGCCGCCGGCCGGCGCGACCTACGAGAGGCATTTGCCAATGACGACGTTGAGGAGACTGGCACGTCTCGGCGCATTTGCGTCCGTCCTCGCGACCCTCGCCATTCCCGCCGCGCAGGGCTCGCCTTCGCTCGTCATCGACGTATCCTCGGGCGCGGTGCTCTCGCAGGACCAGCCGACCGCCTCCTGGTATCCCGCGTCGCTGACCAAGCTGATGACCGCCTATGTGGCCCTCGACGCGGTGCGCGCCGGCCGCATCACGATGGACACGCCGCTGATGATGTCGCCGCGCGCCGCCCGCATGGCGCCCTCGAAGATGGGCTTTCGGCCGGGCTCCGAGGTGACGCTGCAGAACGCGCTGATCATGCTGATGGTGAAATCGGCCAATGACATCGCTGTCGCCATCGCGGAGGGCGTCTCGGGCTCGGTCGAGGCCTTCGCCGAGGAGATGAACCACGCCTCGCAAAAGCTCGGCATGACGCAGTCCACCTGGGTCAATCCCAACGGCCTGCCGGATACGCGGCAGGTCACCTCAGCGCGCGATCTCGCGATCCTGGGCCGGGCGCTCTATCTGCAATTTCCCGAATACGCCAACCTCTGGAACATCGGGGCCATGCAGTTCGGCCGGCAGATCCATCCCACGCACAACGGCCTGCTCGGACGCTATCCCGGCGCCGACGGCATGAAGACGGGCTTCACCTGCCCTGCCGGCTTCAATGTCGTCGCCTCCGCCAGCCATGGCAATCAGCGGCTGATCGCCGTCGTGCTCGGCGCGCCGTCCGCCGCCGCGCGCACGGCCAAGGCCGCCGCCCTGCTCGATCGCGGCTTCCAGTCGAGCGCCTCCGGATCGCTCGCCTCGATCGCCGCTCCTGGTCCCGGCCCGGCCCCCGATCTGCGCGACAGCGTCTGCCGCAACCGCGGTCCGGCCATGGCCGAATTCATGAACGAGGTCGAGGACGTCTCCATTCCGATCGGCGGCGGATCGACCGGCGTCCCGCTGCTCGACGCCGCCTCGGCCCAGCAGCGGATCAGCGCCAAGGATCTCGCGCGCCTGCCGCGTCCGCATTTCGATCCGGTGCCCGTCTACGCCGGCCGCGCGCCGGGCTATGCCGGTCCCGTGGCGCGCGCCCGCGCGCCCGGCGCGCCGATCGGCGAGCAGACCGATTATTCCGCCTACGCCAACAACCCCGAGCCCGCGGGCGGCGAAGCCTCGCCGATCAGCCGGGCGGCGCCCGACGCCGTGAACATGCGCCAGGCCAAACGGGGCGCGAAGCGCGCCGCCAAGCGCGTCTCGCCCGTCGCCACGCCGGCGCCCGTCGACGATATCGCCGTGGACGACAAGGCGGCGGGCGACGAAAAGCCGGAGAAGCCGGCAAAGGCCGCCGCCAAACCCGCCGGCAAAGCCGCCGCCAAGGCCGGCGCCAAAGCCAACGCCACGGGCAAGCCCGCCCAGCCCGCGAAAGCCGCCGCCGCCGCCGCCAAGCCGGCGCCGACCAAGACGCAGACCGCCGCCAAACCGCAGGTCAAGACTCCGTGAGCGACAGCGCCCCAGCGGCGGCCCGCCGGCCGCCGCCGCCTCTTCCCCTGACCATCCTCACCGGATTTCTCGGCGCAGGAAAGACGACGCTGCTCAATGAGCTTCTCGCCGCGCCCGAGCTTTCCGACACGCTCGTCCTCATCAATGAGTTCGGCGAGGTCGGCCTCGACCATCTCTTCATCGAGAAGATCGACGGCGACATGGTGATGATGAGTTCGGGCTGCGTCTGCTGCACGATCCGCGGCGATCTCGTCCATACGCTCGAGGACCTGCTGCGCCGGCTCGACAACGGGCGGATCGCGCCATTCCGCCGCGTCGTGCTGGAGACGACGGGGCTGGCCGATCCGGCCCCGATCCTCCACACGATCATGAGCCACCCCTATCTCGTGATGCGTTTCCGCCTCGACGGCGTCATCGCCGTGGTGGACGCGGTCAATGGCGAGTCGACGCTCGATGCGCATGAGGAGGCCGTGAAGCAGGCGGCCGTCGCCGACCGTCTGGTCGTCACGAAGACCGATCTGCCCGAAGGCGCGGCGCATGAGGAGCGCCTGACCGCGCGTCTGCGCGCCCTCAATCCGACGGCCCGCATCCTCGTCGCGGCGAGAGGCGAGGCCACGCCGCAGGCGCTGCTCGACTGCGGCCTCTACGATCTCGGCGCCAAGACCCCTCGGGTGCGCGACTGGCTCAACGCCGAGGCCGTGGAGGCGCAGGAGCATCACGGTCACGACCATGCGGGCCACGGCCATCACCATCACGACGTCAACCGCCACGACGACCATATCCAGGCCTTCTGCCTGACCGGCGACACGCCCTTCACCCCGCCCTCCTTCGATATTTTCATCGATCTGCTGCGCCACACCCATGGACCGCGCCTGCTGCGCGTGAAGGGAATCGTCGCTCTCTCCGATGCGCCCGAGCGCCCGGTGGTCATCCATGGCGTGCAGCACGTCTTCCATCCGCCGCACCGTCTCGAGGCCTGGCCCGACGCGGATCGCCGCACCCGCATCGTCTTCATCGTGAAGGACCTCGACCGCTCCTTCGTCGAGGGCCTCTATGCGGCGCTCATCTCCCGGCCGGCGGTCGATACGCCCGACGCCGAGGCACTGACGAATAATCCGCTCGCGCCGGCGCGGGGCGGGCTGCTCGGATAGCGCCCCGTCCCCAACCCTTCCCGACGATCTGGAGAGCCCTTCTCCCGCTTTCGGGGGCGGACAGGGACGAGGCCCCGCGTTAAAAAGCAAAGATGCCGCTTCGTCCCGTCAGCCTTGGTCCCCTCGCCGCCGTGGCCAGACGCGCGGGCGCCGCGCTGCTCGACCTGGTCTATCCGCCGGCCTGTCTCGCCTGCCGCCGCGCCGTCGCCGAACATGGCGCGCTCTGCGCCGACTGCTGGCGCGAGGTCGCCTTCATCGAGCGACCCTTTTGCGAAAGGCTCGGCACGCCCTTCGAGCAGGATCTCGGACAGGCCGGGTTGATCTCGCCCGAAGCCGCCGCCAATCCGCCCGTCTTCTCGCGGGCGCGGGCCGTCGCGCGCTACGACAGCGACAAGGCGCGCTCGCTCGCGCATCGGCTGAAATATCATGACCGCCTGGAGCTCGCGGGACCGATGGGACGCTGGATGGCCCGCGCCGGGGCCGACCTCCTCGCCGAGGCCGATCTCCTGGCGCCCATTCCCCTGCATCGCCTGCGGCTCGCGGCCAGGCGGTTCAATCAGTCGGCCGAACTCGCCCGAATCGTGTCGCGCGAAAGCGGCGTGCCAGTCGAAACGCTGGCGCTCCTGCGCGTGAAGGCGACGGCCCCACAGGTCGGGCTTTCCCGCGCCCAGCGCGCCGCCAATCTTTCCGGAGCGTTCCGCATCGACCCCGAGCGGGCGTCCCGTCTGGAAGGCCGAAACATTCTCCTCGTCGACGACGTTCTGACGACCGGGGCGACAGCCAACGCCGCGGCGCGCGCGCTGCTTCGCGCCGGCGCGGCGCGCGTCGATCTGCTGGTCTTCGCCCGGGCCGTGACAAGCGCGTGACTTCGGGCGTATAAGCGGTGCAATGAAATCGCCGGACGAGGGCTCAAATCCCAATGGCGCATATCGAGATCTACACGACCCCCACCTGTCCCTACTGCATCGCCGCAAAAAGACTGCTCACAAACAAGGGCGTGGCCTTCGTGGAGATCAGCGTCGCCGGCGATCCGGCCGGACGCCGGGCGATGAGCGAACGCGCCGGCGGCCGCACGACCGTGCCGCAGATCTTCATCAATGGCAGGCATATCGGCGGCTGTGACGATCTTCATGCGCTCGATGGCGCCGGCGGGCTCGACCCGCTGCTTTCGGCGGGGGCGCCGGCATGATCCGCTACGCGCTCGTCTGCGAGGAAGGGCACAATTTCGACGGCTGGTTCCGGGACAGCGAGACTTTTGAGACCCAATCGTCCCAGCGCCTGGTTTCCTGCCCCTACTGCGCCTCGACGAGCGTCACCCGCGCCGTGATGGCGCCCCATGTGGCCCGCGGCGGCCGCGACGCCGAAGCGGCGCGACTGCGCGGAATGATCCGCAAACTGCGCGAGAAGGTCGTCGCCGGGACAGAGGATGTCGGCGAGCGCTTCCCGCAGGAGGCGCGCGGAATGGAGGACGGCGAGATCGAGCGCCGGCCCATAAGGGGCCGCGCCACGTTCGAGGAGGCGAAGGCGCTGCTCGAGGACGGCATAGAGATCCTCCCCCTGCCCGAACTGCCCGGCGACAACTGACCTTTCCCGGCTATCGCAACATCTCCTCGACCCAAGCCGGAACCAGCTCGCTCGCTGCGCCATAGCGCGTCTGATCGAATTGCCCGGCGTTGTCGGAAGGCTCGAGATTGATTTCGCATGTGGCGACGCCGAGCCGGCGCGCCAGCGAGACGAAGCCCGCCGCCGGATAGACGGAGCCCGAGGTTCCGATGGAGACGAAGAGGCTCGCCGCAGCGAGGGCTGCTGTGATCTCCTCCATGTGGAGCGGCGTCTCGCCGAACCAGACCACATGCGGCCGCATGGCGCCGATGCGGCCGCAGTCGCCGCAGCGATCCGCTGTGGAGAGGTCCGCGCGCTGGTCGCGCAGGCCGCCGCAGGCGGCGCAACGCGCTTTCAGCAACTCCCCATGCATATGGATCACCTCCCGCGCGCCGCCGCGTTCGAGCAGATCGTCGATATTCTGCGTGACGAGCGTCGCCGCGCCGCCCCTCGCGGCCATCTCCCGCTGCAACCGGGCCAGCGCGTCATGGGCCGCGTTGGGGCGCGCCGACAGCAGGTTGCGACGGCGGAAATTATAGAATTCGTGAACGGCCTCGGGCGTCCGCGCGAAGGCTTCGGGCGTCGCGAGCGTCATCGGATCGAAGCGCGCCCAGAGGCCCGTCCCCGATGCGTCGCGAAATGTGCCCAGCCCGCTTTCAGCCGAGACGCCCGCCCCGGTCAGCACGAATATGCGCATGACGCCGCTCCTTGTGACCCTCCACGCGGGACAGCTGATAGGCGATCCGGGGCCAAAAGTTGAGGCCAGCGCAAAAATGCGCAACATGGGCGTCAGTTTCGGCCTGGCCGTTTTCAGGGAGAGCGCAAAAATGACGTCGCGTCGATTGATGATTGTCGCTTTGAGCATGGGGCTCGGCATCGGCCTTGGCCTCGGCCTTTTCGCCCGGCCCGCCGTTGCGGACCCGAATTATCTCGAGGAGGCGATCACGGAGACGCGCGCCGCCATCGACGCGGGCAAGCAGCTTCAGGCCGGCTCCTTCGTCGAACATGCCGAAGACGCGATCGACCGCGCCCGCAGCGCCGTCTGGCAGACGCCCGTCGATCCGATCCGCAAGGGCATCAAATATCTGCGCAAGGCCGTGAAGCTCGCCAAGGGCACGAGCTACGACAAGCGCGTCGCCAAAGCGACGGAACAGGCGGAGCTCGCGCTGCAACAGTTCGAATCGGTCAAGTAACAGAGTCGGCGCCGGCCACGCGGGCGGCAGATCGTGATTCGCGTTCCGTTCTCCTATATGCTGAAAAGTGAATCATCGGGGAGAAACGGTTGTCCGATCTAGACGATTACACGCCGCAGGCCGGCGGGCTCGCCGCCCGCGCCGCGGCGGCGGCGCAGCGGCCGCGCTATCTCGACGGGCTCAATCCGGAGCAGCGCGCGGCGGTCGAGACGCTCGACGGGCCGGTGCTGGTGCTCGCCGGCGCCGGCACGGGCAAGACGCGGGCGCTCACCACGCGCATTGCGCACCTCCTTGCGCTCGGCAAGGCGCGCGCCCACGAGATCCTCGCCGTCACCTTCACCAACAAGGCCGCGCGCGAAATGCGCGAGCGTGTGGAAATGCTCGTCGGCGAGGGCGCGCAGGCCATGCAATGGCTCGGCACCTTTCACGCCATCAGCGCCAAGATCCTGCGCCGCCACGCCGAGCTCGTGGGGCTCAAGCCCAATTTCACCATTCTCGACACGGACGACCAGATCCGGCTGCTGAAGCAGGTTTTGCAGGCGGAGAACGTCGACGACAAGCGCTGGCCGGCCCGCGCTCTCGCGACGCGCATCGACGGTTGGAAGAACCGGGGCCTTTCGCCGAACCAGGTTCCGGCCGGCGAAGCCGAGAGCTTCGCCAATGGCAAGGGGGCGGCGCTTTACGCGCTCTATCAGGAGCGGCTCAAGATTCTCAACGCCGTCGATTTCGGCGATCTGCTGCTCGAGTCGCTGCGCCTCATGCGCGACAATCCCGACGTTCTCGCCGATTATCAGAAGCGGTTCCGATATATTCTGGTCGATGAATATCAGGACACCAACACCGTCCAATATCTCTGGCTGCGGCTGATGTCGCAGGGGCGGCGCAATGTCTGCTGCGTGGGCGACGACGATCAGAGCATCTACGGCTGGCGCGGCGCGGAAGTGGAAAACATCCTGCGCTTCGAGCAGGATTTTCCGGGCGCAAAGATCGTGCGGCTCGAACGCAATTACCGCTCGACGGGCCATATTCTCGCCGCCGCCTCGCATCTCATCGCGCACAATGAAGGCCGCCTCGGCAAGACGCTCTTCACCGACGGCGAAGAAGGCGAGAAGCCGACGCTCACCGGCGTCTGGGACAGCGAGGAGGAAGCCCGAATCATCGGCGAGGACATCGAGCAGCTCCAGCGCCGGGGCCATTCGCTCGAGGACGTCGCGATCCTCGTGCGCGCCTCCTTCCAGATGCGCGAATTCGAGGAGCGTTTCGTCGAGATCGGCCTGCCCTATCGCATCATCGGCGGCCCGCGCTTCTACGAGCGGGCGGAAATCCGCGACGCGCTCGCCTATCTGCGCTGTGTCGCCCAGCCCGCCGACGATCTGGCCTTCGAGCGCGTCGTCAATACGCCGAAGCGGGGGCTCGGAGACGCCACGCTGCAAGTGCTGCACGAATACGGCCGCCGCGAGCGCGTTCCCCTGATGCAGGCCGCCCGCGTCCTCGTCGAGAGCGAGGAACTGAAAGCGAAACCGCGCGGCGCGCTCAAAAGCCTCATCGCCGACTTCGACCGCTGGCGCGGCCTGATCGACGCAAAGCCGCAGAACGAACTCGCCGAGATGGTGCTGGACGAGTCCGGCTATACGCAGATGTGGCGCGAGGACAAGACGCCGGAAGCCGCCGGGAGGCTCGAAAACCTGAAAGAACTCGTGCGCGCGATGGAGGACTTCCCCGACCTCGCCGCGTTCCTCGAACATGTCTCGCTCGTCATGGAAGCGGAAGAAGGCAAGGAGCAGGCGCGCGTCTCGATCATGACGCTGCACGCCGCCAAGGGCCTCGAATTCGAGACCGTCTATCTCCCCGGCTGGGAGGAGGGGTTGTTCCCGCATCAGCGCTCGCTGGACGAACAGGGCCGCGCGGGTCTCGAAGAGGAGCGGAGGCTCGCTTATGTCGGCCTCACGCGGGCGAAGCGCCGCGCCCGGATCTTCTTCGCGAGCAATCGCCGCATTCGCGGCCTCTGGCAGCCGACCGTCCCCTCGCGCTTCGTCGACAATCTGCCCCCGACCCATGTGGAGGTCGTCGAGGCGCCGAACGGTTCGCACTATGGCGGCTATGGCGTCTCGCGCTTTGCCAATCTCGACGTCTATGGCTCCGACTATTCGACCCCCGGCTGGAAACGCGCCCAGGCCGCGCGGAGAGAGCCGGCCAGCGACAAGCCGGCGCGCTCGAAGCCGCCGCTGACGATCGAGGGCGAAATCATCGCGCGCGCATCGACGGCCTCGAACTATCGCGCGGGCGCGCGCGTGTTTCACCTCAAATTCGGCCCCGGCACCGTGGCGGCGGTCGACGGCAACAAATGCACGGTCGATTTCGACAAGGCCGGGCGCAAGATGGTGCTGGAGAGTTTTCTGCAGGCGGGGTGAGTGACGGGATCCCGCTTCCGTCTCGGACAGGAGGTTGGAGTCTCCTGCGCGTCTCCGGCTCGCACCATGTCTTTCGCAACCCGAAGACAGGCCCCATAATCTCCCTGTCTCACCCGAAGAAAGACCTTGGCTCCGGTCTCGTCTGGACAATCTACAAAGCGGCAGGGTGGCCGAAGGATTGACGTGCGCATGACCCATCACGTCGCCATCGTCGAGGAAGAAGAGGGAAAGGCCGTCGGGGTCTGGTTTCCCGATCTTGCGGGCTGCGTCTCGGCGGGGGACACGGTCGACGAAGCCATGGCCAACGCCGCAGAGGCGCTTGCGCTATGGATCGAGGTCGCGGAAGAAAACAATTGTCCTGTCCCGGCGCCGCGCAGCCTCACCGAGCTCAAGCGCGTTCCGGAGATCGCGGAGGACCTTGCCCGCTACATGGTGGCGCTGATCCCCTTGAGGCCCTTGCGTCACGCCGCCTGAGGTCCCCGCGGCGAAGGCGCCGCCCGGCCTTCGCGCTTGGAAAGCCTGCGCGTTCCCTGCCGCCCGCCGCCATGTTGCCCTTGCGCCACAGTCGCGGAAATTCTCGCGGCCTGCGCCCAGGCTGGGCGGCGCGGGATTCACAGGGATGCCGACGCGCGCTAGTTTTTTCCATGAAGGGCTCGCGCGCCGGCGGCGACGCGCCATATCCTTGACAGTTCCCAATCTTCGCGCCGTGCGTCGCTTTCCTTCGGGGGCAGCCATGCTTGCGTATATTGTTCGGTTCGGACTTTCCGGCGTCGCGCTCGCGGCGGCGCTGAGCTCGGCTCAGGCCGCGACGCCGCGCCGTCCGGATCTCCTGGCCCCGCCCGCCACCGTCGCGCTTAGCGGGCTCGACAAGGCCCCGACCGTCGCCCCGCTCGCGGCCGACGCGCTTCCCGCCATAGACGCGCCGCCTCTCGTCGCTCTCACCGCCGCCAAGCTGCGCGTCGTGCCCGCCGCGCCGGACGAACTCGATCTCGCCTGGAGCCTGCTTCCCGACGATCAGCGCGGGCTGGCGCTGGCGCTATCGGACTGGAGCGCCGCGCCCGAGGTCGCCCGCGACGCCGCGCGCCGCGCCCTGCGCGCCAAACTCGCGCGCGCCTATGCCGCGCGCCATTTCGCGCCCTTCTGGACGGAGGGCGCCGGCTGGCGCGAGGCCGCCGGCTCCGCCATTGCGCGCCTGCGCGCGGCGAATGAAGACGGGCTCGACCTGCGCGGCGCGACGATTCCCTCCACGGAGACGGGCGCCAGCGTCGCCGGCGAGCTTGCCCTTTCCGAGGCTGTCGCCCTCTATGCCCATCAGGCGCGCGGCGGCCGTCTCCAGCCCGAGCGGCTCTCCCGCCTCATCGGCGCAAAGACTGCCCTTCCCGATCCCGCCCGGGCCGTGGCCGAGGTCGCGGACGCGAAGGAGCGCGCGGGCGAGACCCTGCAAAACTTCAACCCGCCCCATTTCGGCTATCAGCAACTGCGCGAGAAACTCGTGGAGTTGCGAACCAACCGCGCCGGCCTGCCGGAGTTCGACGACCGTCTCGCCGCCGCCGAGGCGGGCGTGGCCCAGACCGACGCCCTGCCGCCCGCCAAGGCGAAGCGGCGGCGCATGGAGACGCTGGGCGGCCCGTCGACCTCGCATCTCGAGGCCGAGATCGTCGCCAATATGGAGCGCTGGCGCTGGCTGCCGCGCGACATGGGCGACAACCGGATCGAGGTGAACATCCCCGATTTCGAACTCGCGGTCATTCGCAACGGCGCGGTGGCTCATCGCACCCGCGTGATCGTCGGCAAGGAGCAGACGCCGACGCCAATCTTCTCCGACGAGATGGTCGAGATCATCGTCAATCCGTCGTGGTATGTGCCGCAATCCATCATCCAGAAGGAATGGCGTGGCGGCGTCGGCGCGGGTTACGAGGTTTCCTACCGCAACGGGCAGATGGTCGTGCGCCAGCCGCCGGGCGAGAAGAACGCGCTCGGCCGAGTGAAATTCGTCTTCCCCAACGATTACGCCGTCTATATGCACGACACGCCGTCGCGGGGACTCTTCGCCCAGTCGCATCGCGCCTTCAGCCATGGCTGCATGCGCGTCGATCAGCCCTTCGCTCTGGCCGAAGCCGTGCTCGGACCGGGAAGCGGCTGGTCGCAGGAGCGGGTGAAGCGGCTCGTGGGCGACAGCGAGCGCTATATCAATCTCTCGAAACCCCTGCCCGTGCACATCGTCTATTTCACCGCTTACGTGGACGACGCGGGCCGGCTGGTGCAGCGCCCCGACCTCTATGGTTATTCGGCGCGGGTGCGGAAGGCGCTGGGTTTTTCGAGCTGAATCACGCCCGCCGTCCCGAAAACAGGGCGGCGCAGCCCACGACCTCGACCGAGACCTCGGCGAAACGCCTCTCCAGCTCGCGGCGCAGCGCCGCAAGATCGTCGCGCGTGTTCGAGAAGACGCCGTCGGAATTGTAATAGTCCATGAGCCAGCGCGCCGCCGCGCTTCTCTCCACGCCGCCCTGCAGCAGGGTCGAGCCGAAGATCACGGCGCCGGGCGCCATCAGCGGCGCGAGATGGTCGAAGACGATCGCCTTGGCGGCCATGTCGCCCGGCAGGCAGTGAAGCAGATAATTGACGGCGACCGAGTCGAAGGGCGCGCCGTCGAAAGAGATCGGCTCCAGCACGTTGAGGATGTGCGTTTCGGGCCGGTAGCGGGCGATGCGCCGGGCGGCGAAGGCCAGCGAATTCGGGTTCAGATCCATCAGCGCAAGGCGCGGATGGGCGGCGGGAAAGCGGCATTTGTCGAGGTAATAGCCGCTTCCGACGCCGACATCGAGGTGATTGGCCGTGACATGGCGGTCGTAATGGGCGAGCAGCCGGGGCGTCGGGCATTTCCAGATGAGGCGGTTCGAAACCCACAGCACGCGCAGGTCGTAGAAATTCAGCATTCCGGGCGTGTAGATCGCCTGGCCGGCGGCGATCTCCTCAGGCGTGAAGGACATTTTGCCTCCCTTGCAGATTTGGCCGCGCGAGGGGTGGCAAACCGCGCCGGGCCGTGGAAAAAGGCTCCAACCCCAAGAGAGACACGAGACACGGTTCCCGCGCAATGGCCCCGCCCCCCCTCCTCGCCCTGCAGGGCGTCATGCTCACCCTCGGCGGCAAGCCCTTGCTGGAGGGGGCCGAGCTTTCGGTCGCCCCCGGCGCGCGCATCTGCCTCGTCGGCCGCAACGGCTCCGGCAAATCCACTTTGCTCAAGATCGCCGCCGGCGAGATCGAGGCGGACGCCGGCGTCCGGTTTCTCCAGCCCGGCGCCTCCTTGCGCTATCTGCCGCAGGAGCCGGATTTCTCGGGCTTTTCGACCACGGCGGCCTATGTCGAGGCGGGGCTCGGCCCGCTCGACGATCCGCATGCCGCACGGACGCTGCTCGACGACCTCGGCCTGACGGGCGACGAAGACCCCTCGAAGGTCTCGGGCGGCGAAGCACGCCGGGCGGCGCTCGCCCGCGCGCTGGCGCCGGAGCCCGACATTCTGCTGCTCGACGAGCCGACGAACCATCTCGACCTCCCCACCATCCTGTGGCTGGAAGAACGGCTCGACGCGCTGCGCTCGGCGATGGTCATCATCAGCCACGACCGGCGATTCCTTCAGGATCTCACCCGCGAGACCGTCTGGATCGACCGCGGCCGCGCCCGCCATCTCTCGCGCGGCTTCGCCGACTTCGAGGCCTGGCGCGACCGCGAGCTCGAGGAGGAGGAGAAACAGGCGCACAAGCTCGAGCGCAAGATCGTCAATGAGGAGCATTGGCTGCGCCACGGCGTCTCGGGCCGGCGCAAGCGCAATGTGAAGCGGCTGGCCGGGCTCCAGACGCTGCGCGCCGAACGGCGCAACCGCGTCATGCCGACGGGCGAAGTGAAGCTCGAAGCGAGCGAGGCGCAGCTGTCCGGCAAGCTCGTCATCGAGGCGGTGAAGCTGCGCAAAAGCTATGGCGAGCGCGTCATCGTCGACAATTTCACGACGCGCATCCTGCGCGGCGACCGACTCGGCGTCGTCGGCGCCAATGGCGCGGGCAAGACGACGCTCATCTCTCTCCTGACCGGCGCCCTCCCGCCCGACAGCGGCCGGCTGAAGCTCGGCGCCGGGCTCGAAATGGCGACCCTCGACCAGAGCCGCGCCAGCCTGAAGCCCGAGACGACGCTGCAGGACGCCCTCACCGGCGGCGGCTCGGATACGGTCGAAATCAACGGCGAGCGGCGCCACGTCGTCGGCTACATGAAGGACTTTCTCTTCAAGCCCGAACAGGCGCGCACGCCCATCGGCAAGCTCTCGGGCGGGGAGCGGGGCCGCCTCATGCTCGCCCGGGCGCTGGCCAAGCCCTCCAATCTTCTCGTGCTCGACGAGCCGACGAACGACCTCGACCTCGAAACCCTCGACCTCCTCGAGGAGATGCTGGCCGATTATCCCGGCACACTGATCGTCGTGTCGCACGACCGCGATTTTCTCGACCGGGTCGCGACGAGCGTGCTGGTGAGCGAGGGCGACGGGCGCTGGGTGGAATATGCCGGCGGCTACAGCGACATGGTCGCGCAGCGCGGCCGCGGCGTCGAGGCGCGCGGAAGCGCCGCCTTGCGGGAGGCCCCGAAAGAGAAGGCGTCGAAGGAGAAGCCCGCCGAGCGGCAGCCGGCAAAAGCGAAGCTCTCCTTCAAGGAGCAGCACGCGCTCCAGACCCTCCCCGCCAAAATGGAGGAGCTCAAGGAAAAACGCGCCAAATTGCAGGGGCTTCTCGACGATCCGGAGCTTTATGCGAAAGACCCCGCCAAATTCGCCCGGGCGAGCGAGATGTTCGCAAGCGTCGAGGCGGCGCTCGCCGCCGCAGAGGAGGAATGGCTGGAGCTCGAAATCAAGCGCGAGGAGATCGAAGGCTAAAGGTTCGCGCGAGCTTAACAATCTTTAAGACTGCGTTCACGCGGCCAAAAGGGTGGCTGTGTCTCAATGGGCGTCGTTATCGGAGCGGCCTTTGACGCCGACGCCACCATGCGACAGAACCACAGCAACCGAGCCATTTCCCTGCTCTTGCGCCTCGTGATCCTTGCGGGCGCGTCGCTTCTGTTCCTGCGGGGCCTTTTCTCGGGCGCCGCGCCCTGATCGCCGCTGGCGCGCCACTCGACGCCGTGGATCAGCCCTGTCATTTTGACGGCGACTCTTTTTCGAGCGGCGCGGGAGCGGATGGGATGCGGAGAATTTGGTTTTCGATCGGCGCGCTGTTGCTGGCCGGCGGAGCGCCGGCGCAGGCGCAGGAAACGCCCCGCAACGTCATTGCCGCGCATGTGCGGCTGCAGGGGTATCCCTGCGACGCGCCCAAGAGCGCAAAGCGCGACGCGGCGGCGTCGCGGCCCGACGAAGCCGTGTGGATCCTCGTCTGTGAGAATGCGCGCTACCGGGTCCGCCTCGTGCCCAACATGGCGGATTTCATCGAGCCCTTCTGACGCCTCAGCGCGCCGCCGACATCGCCCGCTCCAGAACGAAAACCCTCAGCGCCGAAGAAAGATTCGCGTCGCCCCGTCCCGCGTCGACCCGCGCGACGAGCGCCGCGAGAGAGACGCCCTCCTGAGCCGCAATGTCCTTCAAGGCGCGCCAAAACGCGTCTTCGAGCGATATGCTGGTCCGATGGCCCGCAATGACGACCGAATGTTTGACGACGCGGCCGGAGCGGGCGCCCGGCTCGGCCCTGTCGTTCACGCCGGCTCTTCTCCGGGCTCGCGCTTGTGCGCGTCGAGCCGTCGCGCCTCCAGGCGCTCTTGCGCGGTCGCCAGCGTCCGCTCGGCGTTGCTGCGCCCGAAGACGGCGCGGTTCTGCTGCGCCTGCGCGTCTTTCTCGCGCCGGGCGCGCTCCTTGCGGGCGCGGCGCAGATTGACGATCTCGCCCATCAGGTCTTTTTGCGGAAGGCGTCGATGGACACGACCTTGGCGTCGCCCTCGCCCTGGCCCTCGGCTTCTTGCGCGGCGGGCGGCTCGGCCCTGTCGGCCGCTCGGGATTTCGAGGGCGCAAGCTTCTCCGCTTTGGCGGGCGCGGCCTTCGCCTCGGCCTTTTCCGCGGTCACGAGGCTCGGGCGGCGCGGCGCTTCTTCTGCGTCCTCGTCTTCCTCTTCCTCGAAATCGGCGGTCTCGAAGCGCAGGCCGAATTCGACGGACGGATCATAGAAGCCTGTGATCGCCGCGTAGGGGATGTAGAGATGTTCGGGAATCGAGCGGAAGGAGAGCGTGACGCCGAACCCCTCTTCGTCCACCACCAAATTGGAATATTGGTGCTGAAGGATGATCGTCAGCTCCTGGGGCCACTGCTCGGCCAGGCGGCGGGAAATCTTCACGTCCGGCGCGTCCGTCCGGAAGCTGATGGTGAAATGATGGTCGCCGGGAAGATAGCCGCTCTCGGCCACGTCCCCCAAAACCTTGCGCACCACGCCGCGCATCGCGTCCTGAACGAGAAGGTCGTAACGAATGAGATCGGTCGCCATGCGCTTGTCCCTGGAGCCGATCGTCTCGCACTCCGCCCCGCCGCGGAGACGGGAAAAATGAAGTGGAGGCTTCTGTTGCCAGGCGCCTCCGAGCCCCGCCTAGAAGTGCTAACCCCTAGGGCTTTGATCCCGGTGTGGGCGCCGCATTACGCGGCGACGGCCACCGGAGCATAGTTGTCGTTGGCAACTATAAGGTTTGACCCGATAACGGCGGTATCATGCCGAGCGAAAAAGCACCCTTTACACCCTCGTCGATCCTATTTCGCCCCCGCCGCAGCCCGCCATGACGGGCTCTGGTGGAGGCGCCGGGTACCGCCCCCGGGTCCGAATGGTTTATTCCGATGTTCGTTTATCGCCATAGCCGCCGTGAAGCGGCAAACCGAATATAGGCGCTCCCCGGAATTTGTGAAAGGGGGCGAAGCGCGGCCGTCAAAGGTCTCGGTGGACAGGCGGAAACGCCCGCCGGCGCGGGCGGGCGCTTCGTTTTGCAGCCGCGCTCAGCGGACGATGAGCTGATCCTTCACAGGGCCGAGAACGTCGCTCGAAACGATTTTTTTCGCTGTGAGGTCCTCGACGCTCTTGAAGGGACGCGCCTTCACGATCGCCTCGGCGACGCTCTTGTTGAACCCCCTGACGGACAGAAGCTGCTCCATCGTCGCGGAGTTGAGATCGAGGCGCTGCGCCTCCGGGGCCATTTTGGTTGACGGCGCCGCGGCGGGAGAGGCTTTCGTTGCCGGACCCTCGGCGAAGGCCGGCGCGGCGGCGAGAAGGGCGACGGCGAGAACAAGCGTGCGAATCATCTTTCGGCTCCTCGGCTCTATCGAGACCGCGTCTCGATGAAGAGGAGCATCGCGTATCCGTGCTGAACAGCTGCTGAGAGCGGCGTTCATGCGCCGTTTAGAGAGGTTACTTTTCCCCGACCCGCTTCACGACGTCGAAGCCCTTCGCCTCCATGGCGAGGTGAAGCCTGTTCTGGAGCCCGGCGTCGTCGCCCTTGACGAGAAGCGGCGCATTGTCGGCGAGGGCGTCGCAGAGCGCCTCGACCCAGGGCTCCTCGCTCCTGCCGAAATCATTCAGCACATAGCCGTGCACCAGCGCCTTGTCGCCGGGATGGCCGATGCCCATGCGCACGCGCTTGTAGTCGTTGCCGACATGGGCGGTGATGGAGCGCAGGCCATTGTGGCCCGCGACGCCACCGCCGATCTTGATTCGGCATTTGGCAGGCGCGAGGTCGAGCTCGTCGTGAAAGACGACGATGTCGCCAACCGGAATCTTGTGGAAGCGCGCGGCCTCGCCGACCGAGCGGCCGCTCTCGTTCATATAGGTTTGCGGCTGGAGCAGCAGAACTTTCTCGCCCGCGATCGTTCCCTCGCTGGCGAGGCCCTGAAAACGCGACCGCGCTTGCGCGAAGCCATGGCGGCGGGCGATGGCCTCGAGAGCCATGAAGCCGATGTTGTGGCGATTTCTGGCGTATTGGCGGCCGGGATTGCCGAGGCCGACGAAGAGCAGCATGACGGCGCCGATCCGTGAAGAAGAACCCTCTCCCGCGCGCGGGAGAGGGTCTCGTCATTCTTACTTCTTCTTTTCCGCAGCGGCTGCGGGGGCCGCCTCTTCGCCGCCGCCAGCCGGCGGGGCGAGGCTCGCCACGGTGAAGTTCTTGTCGGGATTGGTGGGCTTGCAGCCCTCGGGCAACGGGATCGCCGAGATGTGCAGCGAATCGTTGAAGTCCATGCCCGAGAGATCGGCCGTGACCGCCTCGGGAATGGCGTCCGCCGGCACCGTCATTTCGATGGTGTGGTAGACGATGTTGAGCGCGCCGCCGCGCTTGAGGCCGGGCGACTGGTCCTGATTGATGAAGTGGACCGGCACGTTCACCTTGAGGCGCGAACCGGGCTTCAGGCGCAGGAAATCCACGTGGAGCGGGAAGTCGCGCACGACGTCGAGCTGGTAGTCGCGCGGAATGGCGCGCTCCTTCTTGCCGTCGATCTCGAGCTCGAAGATCGTCGTGAGGAAGTGGCCCGCGAAGATCAGCTGGGTCGTCGCCTTCTTGTCGAGCGAAATCGGCAAGGGCGCTTCGCCGCCGCCATACAGTACTGCTGGAATACGGCCCTCACGGCGAACGCTGCGGGCGGCCCCCTTGCCGGTCCCGCTGCGCACCGTGGCCGCGAGCGTCTTCATCTCGGCCATGTCGGTGTCCTTTCAAAAAAGAAAAAGCGCCGCTCGCCTCCAGGGGTGTCGGAAACGCAGGCGCCGAGCGCGAGCTTATAGGGGACAGGGCCGGGCGAGGCAAGGCGGCGCGTCGGCGCTGGAACGCATGACCCCGCTTGCGTTTCGAGGCCCCGCGCCTTTAACAGGAGTATTGAGAGAATTCTTGATTGGGCGGCGCCCGCCGCGATGGTTCTTGCGAGGGGACGAACCGTATGACGACAAAGCTTTCTTCCCGCAGGCTCGTCATCACGGGCATGGGCGCCGTCTCGGCGGCGGGCGTCGGCGCGGCGCCCCTCTGGGCCGCGGCGAAGGGCGGCGTCTCCTGCATCCGGCCGCTGACGCTCGCGCGCCCCTATCCGGGGCGCATCAAGATCGCGGCGCAGGTTCCCGACTTCGACCCGGCCGGGCATATCGAGCCGGAGCTCCTGCCCTATTGCGATCCCTTCACCCAGTTTTCGATCGTCGCCGCTGACGAGGCGCTGGCGCAGGCGGGCTTTGCGCGCAAGGAGGTCGGCGGCGCGCGCACGGCGGTCGTCATCGGCACGGGCATCGGCGGCGCCACAACCATCGACGACACCTCCTACAGCGAATATGCGGAGGGCAAGCGCCCCGACACGCTTGCGGTGCCGCGCCTGATCCCGAGCGCCGCGCCGACGACGCTCGGCATGCGCTACGGCGCCAAGGGGCCGACCTTCGCCCTCGCCTCGGCCTGCTCCTCGGCGACCCAGGCGATCGGCGAGGCCTTCGAAATGCTGCGCGCCGGCCGCGCCGACCGCGCCATCGCCGGCGGCGCGGAGGCCTGCGTGACGAATGGCTCGATGCGCGCCTGGGAGGCGCTGCGCGTGCTCACCCCCGATCTCTGCCGGCCCTTTTCGGCCCGGCGCAACGGCATGACGCTCGGCGAGGGCGCCGCGGTCTTCATCCTCGAGACTCTGGAGACCGCCCTCGCCCGGGGCGCGACGCCGCTGTGCGAACTCGCGGGCTATGGCACGACGAGCGACGCCTTCGATCCGCTGCGCGCCGATGTCGAAGGTCCGGCGCGCTGCATGCGGCTCGCGCTGGAGAGCGCCGGACTTGCGCCCTCGGCCGTCGATTACCTCAACGCCCACGGCACCGCGACCTACGCCAACGACATCACCGAATCCGAAGCGATGCGCGCGGTCTTCGGCGACAGGCCGCCGCCCGTTTCCTCCACGAAGCCCATTCACGGCCATGCGCTCGGGGCGAGCGGGGGGCTCGAACTCACCGTGACGATCAACGCGCTGCGCGAGCAGATTGCCCCGCCGACGATCAACTTCGTCGAGTCCGACCCCAAATGCGCGGTCGACGCGATCCCCAACGAGGCCCGCAAAATGCCGATCCGCGTGGCGCTCTCCAACTCCTTCGCCTTTGGCGGGATCAATGCGACGCTCGTCGTGCGGGCGCTTTGAGAGCGGAAGGCGCCCGCGCTTGCCACCCCTGCCGCGACGCCCTAGGAAGACGCTCACGCTCTATCCCGGTTGACGAGGCGATGACGGAACGAGGACAGGAGCCCCCTCCCGCCGCAAAAGCGTCGGATTCGGGCGAGAAACCTTCAAAGACGGCGGGAAAGAAAAACGCGGCCGCGCTTTCGGCTGCGCTGCGGGCCAATCTGGCGCGCCGCAAGGTCCGTGAACGGGCGCTGCGGGCCGGCGCGCAGAAAGACGACAGCGAGGCGTAATGGACAAGATCAGGATTGTCGGCGGCGCGCCGCTCAACGGCGTCATCCCCATTTCCGGCGCCAAGAACGCCGCCCTGCCGCTGATGATCGCCTCGCTGCTCACCAGGGAGACGCTGACGCTCGAAAACATGCCGCTGCTTGCGGATGTGACGCAACTCGAGCGCATTCTGGGCAATCACGGCGTCGACTGCACCATCTCCGGCAAGCGCCGGGGCGATACGGAGAACGCCGGCCGCACGGTTCATTTCACCGCCCGCGAGATTGTCGACACGACCGCCCCCTATGAGCTCGTCTCGCGGATGCGCGCGAGCTTCTGGGTCTTGGCGCCGCTCCTCGCCCGCATGGGCGAATGCCGCGTCTCGCTT
Source organism: Hyphomicrobiales bacterium (assembly GCA_003963405.1). Lineage (GTDB taxonomy): Bacteria > Pseudomonadota > Alphaproteobacteria > Rhizobiales > Beijerinckiaceae > Methylocystis. Next base: position 148,197 of record RXIY01000022.1, on the reverse strand, counting down.
CCCGGCGGCTGCGCCATCGGCACGCGGCCCGTCGATCTCCTGCTGATGGCGCTCCAAAAACTCGGCGCCCGGATCGAGATCGAAAACGGCTATGTCGTCGGCTCGGCCAGGGACGGCCTCGTCGGCGGAGAAATCGACTTTCCCAAAGTCACGGTCGGCGGCACCCATACGGCGCTGATGGCGGCTTCGCTCGCGCGGGGGACGACGGTCATCCGCAACGCCGCGCGCGAGCCCGAGATCGTCGATCTCGCCGAATGCCTGCAAAAGATGGGCGCGCGCATCTCCGGCGCCGGCTCGCCCACGATCGAGATCGAGGGCGTCACTTCGCTGTCGGGCGCGCGTCACGCCGTCATGCCCGATCGCATCGAGGCCGGCACCTACGCCATGGCTGTGGCGATGACCGGCGGCGACGTGCTGCTCGCCGGCGCCCGCGCCGATATTTTGCAGGCGGCGCTCGACGCGCTCGTCGCCGCCGGCGCGCATGTGATCGAGACCAATGAGGGCCTGCGCGTCACGCGCAACGGCTCAGGGATTTCGCCTGTCGATATCGTGACGGCGCCCTTCCCGGCTTTCCCCACCGATCTTCAGGCGCAGTTCATGGCGCTGATGACGCGCGCCAAGGGCGTCTCGCGCATCACCGAGACGATCTTCGAGAACCGCTTCATGCATGTGCAGGAGCTTGCGCGGCTCGGCGCCCACATCAAGCTCGATGGCGATACGGCGGTGGTCACGGGCGCCGATCATCTCGACGGCGCGCCGGTGATGGCGACGGATCTGCGCGCCTCGGTGTCGCTCGTGATCGCGGCGCTCGCGGCGCGCGGCGAGACGACGATCAACCGCGTCTATCACCTCGACCGCGGCTTCGAACGCCTCGAAAAGAAACTTTCCGACTGCGGCGCACAAATCGAGCGCATCAGCGGACAGGGGTAGACTCGCCTCTCGACTCGATCTCCCGCGCCTCTGATTTTCGGGCGCGATCAATGCCTACGCTCACATCAGGGCTCGATTCGGAAAGTTGCGCTTCACTCGGAATTGAATTGGCGCCAAGCTCGATGCGCAAAAAACATTTTATGGAATATTGCCATGACCCTTTTTACATGGGCTACGCCTGCTTTCGTATCCGGCGCGCCGGTGGACCACACGTGGGTAACAAGTTACGATAGCAGATTAAATCCGTTTCCTGACATCCAGGCAGTCATCGCCGCGCATGAAGATTTCTGGTACTGCTGGGGCGGCTTTCATTCGCAAGGGCGCGCGCTCGGATCCAGAAACGGCGACCTCAACCTTGCCAGATGCCTCGTCACGCCAAATTCTGACAGCGTCGCTGTCTACGCCGCGCGAGGCACTATATTCACTTACGGCGTCGACGGCGTGTGCCACCAACTCGCCAACCAGGTGCTTTACGCGACAGGCGTAAGCGGCGCCGCGCTTACCGTCGCGGGGGCCAAAGGCTACCCGGTCAGCATTGCAATCTACGGGACCTATGGACTCCAGCATGCTGCATGGCAAAGCAAGATCGCTGGATGCACAGGCGGAGGCCATCCGTTAACCACCGGACCATCGATGACGACTCCCAGCCCCCAGCCAGACGAATTTGCGGCGCAAGTCGGTCAGGTGCTCGGCTCCAAGCTCGACGTCGCGGCGCAACTGCTTCATCTACGCGCTCAGTTTCAAGCGTCAGCTGCGGCTCAAGCGCATTCGTTGGTTCTACCGACCGTTGACGAACTCAATGCGCGAAATCAGAACTTTCTCGATGAAGCGGCGAAGCTTTTGTCGGAAGACGAGTATTTCGACATATTCGGCATCAGGCCGGGCGAGAAGATCAATCTCGTTCTGCCCGCCAAACCTTGAGCGCGTTCCCATGGCGTGCGCACGCTAATCCCAGCAAGCGATGTGGCGTGCGCGCCGAACGCAATCACCCCCGCGCCGCGAGCGGCACGACATTGTGTAGCTGATCGGCCGTCTCGAAGAAGCGGCGCAGATTGCGCGCGGCCTGGCGGATGCGCTGCTCGTTTTCGACCAGCGCCAGACGCAGATAGCCCTCGCCATTTTCGCCGAAGCCCTCGCCCGGCGCCACGGCGACATCCGCCTTCTCGATGAGGAGCTTGGAGAAATCCAGGCTCGACATGCCGCGGAACCGCTCCGGCACAGGCGCCCAGGCGAACATGGAGGCGGAAGGGGCCGGGATCGGCCAGCCGGCCTGCGCGAAGCTCTCCACCATCACGTCGCGACGCTTCTTGTAGATCGCGCGCATCTCCCGCACGCAATCGTCGGGGCCGTTGAGCGCCGCCGTCGCCGCGACCTGAATGGGCGTGAAGGCGCCGTAATCGAGATAGCTTTTCACGCGCGCGAGCGCCGCGCAGAGCCGCTCATTGCCGACCGCGAAGCCGATGCGCCAGCCCGCCATGGAGAAGGTCTTCGACATGGAGGTGAATTCCACCGTCACGTCGATCGCGCCCGGCACCTGAAGCACGGACGGCGGCGGCGCGTCGTCGAAGAAGACCTCCGCATAGGCGAGGTCCGAGAGAATGAAGATGTCGTGCTTCTTGGCGAAGGCGACGAGGTCCTTGTAAAAATCGAGCGACGCCACTTCCGCCGTCGGATTGGACGGATAGCAGACGATGACGGCGATGGGCTTGGGGATCGAATGGATCATCGCGCGTTCGAGCGCCGCGAAATAGGCCGGGCCCGGCGCCGACGGCACGGAGCGGATGACGCCCCCCGCCATCAGAAAGCCGAAGGCGTGGATCGGATAGGACGGATTGGGCACGAGCACCACGTCGCCCGGCGCGGTGATGGCCTGCGCCATATTGGCGAAGCCTTCCTTGGAGCCGAGCGTCGCGACGACCTGGGTCTCGGGATCGAGCGTGACTCCGAAACGGCGCTGATAATAGCCCGCCTGGGCGCGGCGCAGCCCGGCGATGCCCTTGGAGGCGGAATAACGATCCGTGCGCGGGCGCCCCGCGGTCTCGACGAGCTTCTCGACGACATGCTTCGGCGCCGGGAGATCGGGATTGCCCATCCCCATGTCGATGATGTCGGCGCCGGAGGCGCGCGCCTTGGCCTTCAGGCGGTTCACCTGCTCGAAGACGTAGGGCGGCAGGCGCTTGATCCGATAAAAATCCGACATTTCGATCTTTTCCGATTCAGGAACGGCGATTCTAGAGTGCGCGGCAGAAAAGGGGAAACCGGTTTTTCGAGCGACGCGCGCTTCTCTCCAAACTCCAACTAGCCGTCAGCGCCGCCGGGGCGCAAGGCGCAGGATGAGCGCCGCCGTCAGCGCCGGCCCCAGAGCGAGAACCAGCAGGGCGTCAGAAAACTCTCCGGTCGCGCCTTTTATAAGGCCGACGAGCCACGGCCCCGCGAAACCCGACAGATTGCCGATGGAATTGATGACCGCGAGCCCCACCACCGCGTCGGCGGGGCCGAGCGCGAGCGTCGAGAAACTCCAGAAAGTCGGCAGCGCGCCGACGGCGCCCACCGCCGCAAGCGTCAGCGCGATCATCGCGACGACGGGCGAGGACGCGAAAGCCGCACCGACGAGGCCGAGACTGCCGACGGCGCAGACGATCGCCGTATGCAGCACGGTTTCGCCCCGACGGTCGGAACTCGCGCTCCACAGCCGCATGGCGAGCGCGCCGAAGGCGTAAGGGACCGCCGTCAGGACGCCCGCCGCGAGAAGGCTCGCGCCGAAGCCCCTGACGATCTGCGGCAGCCAGAAGCTCAAGCCGTAGAGCGCCATGACGACGCCGAAATAGGCGACGCCGAGCGTCAGCACGCGGCGGTCGGCGAGCGCGCGCCAGTAGTTTTCATCATGGGCCGGCTCTTCGCGCCCGAGCTCGCCCTCAAGCCAATCGCGCTCGCGGTCGGTGAGCCATTTCGCGTCGACCGGCCGGTCGGGCAGATAAAAGAAACAGACGAACCCGAGGGCGATCGAGGGCAGCGCCTCGATCAGAAAGAGCCAGCGCCAGCCCGAGACGCCCGCGACCCCGTCCATCACGGTGAGGATCACGCCCGAGATCGGCGCGCCGATGGCGCTGCCGAGCGGAACCGCCATCAGGAAGCCCGAGAGCAGGCGCGCCCGTTGCGCGGCCGGAACCCAATAAGTGAGGTAAAGGATGGCGCCCGGCGCGAAGCCGGCCTCCGCCGCGCCGAGCAGCAGCCGCAGCACGACGAAGCTCGTTTCGCTCCACACGAAGGCCGTGGCCGCCGCGACGAGGCCCCAGCTCACCATGATGCGCGCGATCCAGCGGCGCGCGCCGACGCGGTGCATCACATGATTGCTGGGCGCCTCGAAGAGGCAATAAGTGATGAAGAAGATCCCGGCCGCCCAACCGTAAAAGGCTGGCGTGAAGCCCATTTCCTCGTTCATGGTGAGCGCGGCGAAGCCGACGTTCACGCGATCGAGATAGGCGATGAAGAAACCGGCGGTCAGGAGCGGGATCAGCCGCCAGCCGATCTTGGCGACGACGTGCTGGCCGTCGACATCGATCCGCGCCGGCCGCTCGAGGGTCTGGGTCACGCGCGCGCCCCATCCGGCCGGCTTGGCTGGCCACCCTTCCCGTAAAATAGAGGGATGGAGCCGCGGCGCGGTCGCCCATCATCTTCGGACACTCGCGTTTCCACGCCGCATCGCCTCGATGGTGAACCGGGGACGGCAATCCCTCCCCCTTGCGGGGAGGGTGGCGCCGCGCAGCGGCGACGGGTGGGGGACCGCGCCCCGATATCTCGTAAGAAGCCGGAAACTCCCACCCGCGTTTTCCGCCTTCAGCGCAGTTCGAAGCCGAGCGCCTTCAGCGCCGCGCGAATGTGATCGCGGCCGCTCATGGCGTCCGGGCCGCGCACGCGCGAGAGCACCTGCCGGATCCAGCCCTGTTCGGGCAGGCCCTGCTCTTTCTGAAAGTCCTTGAAGACCACGTCGAGCTTTTCGACCGCCTCGCGCTGGGCGTCGCCCCACTGATATTGCTCGCGATGCAGCACGGCCGCCGGACCGAGGCGCGGCTTGACGCCGGCGTTGGCGGCGGGATCCGGCACGCCGACCGTCATGCCGAAGACGGCGAAGACGTTTTGCGGCAGGTTCAACTCCTTGGCCACCTCTTCGGGCTTGTTGCGCATGGCGCCGATATAGCAGCAGCCAAGGCCGAGCGATTCGAGCGCGACGACGGCGTTTTGCGCCGCGAGCGCCGCGTCGACCACGCCGGTCATGAAGATTTCGAGATAAGGGAGCGCCGCCGCCTCGCGGCCCTTGTCCCTGGCGAGGGCGTCGAGCCGCGCGAGGTCGCAGAGCCAGATGAGCAGCAGCTTGCAGTCGCGAATGTGCTTCTGCCCGCCGGCGAGATCGGCGAGGCGGGTCTTGCGCGCCTCGTCCTCGACCGCGACGACGCTCCACACCTGGAGATTGGAGGAGGTCGAGGCCGATTGCGCCGCGGCGACGATGGTCTCCAGCGCGCCCTCGGGCAGCGGCTGGTCGAGATAATTGCGGTGCGAGCGATGGGCGAGGATGAGGTCGAGCGTGTCGTTCCACATCGCGGGCCGGGGCGAATCCTCGCGGCGATAGCGTTCGAACATGGCGGCGGCGGCGCGCGCGTCAAAATTTTCGGGGCTCACGGGCTTGTTCATCTTCTTTTCGGGAATGGTCGGCGCTCGAGCCGTACGTGACTGCGCCGGGCCTCGAAAGCCCGGCGCTTTTCGTCCTCAGTCTAGCAAGCCGGGCGCTTCGGTCCAAGGCCCTTGCGCAGGCGACGCGCGCCGCGCCGTCACCGCGCGAGGCCGAGCCAGCGCAGCAGATTGGAGCCGGACGAAGCCTCCGCGGCTTTCGCGCCGCCGCCGGCTCCCTCGGCGCGACGGCCCTCGCCGACGCGCTTCGGCACCAGGATGGCGCGGAAGTCGTTGACGTTCGTGCGCGTCGGGCCGGTGACGACGAGATCGCCCAGGGCCTCGAAGGCGGTGAAGGCGTCGTTGTTGGCGAAGAGCGCCTTGAGATCGACGCCCTTGGCCTGCGCGCGGGCGAAGCTGTCGGGGAGCATCATGGCGCCGGCGTTGGTCTCGACCCCGTCGATGCCGTCCGTATCGCAGGCGATGGCGGAAATGCCGCCGAAACCTTCGAGCGCCAGCGTCAGGCCCAGGAGAAATTCGGCGTCGCGGCCGCCCTTGCCATTGCCGCGCACGGTGACCGTCGTCTCGCCGCCCGATATGAGGGCGACGGGCGGCTCGAAGGGCTGGCCGTGATTGGCGATCTGCTTGGCGATGCCGGCGTGCACCAGCGCCACGTCGCGCGACTCTCCTTCGAGATCGCCGAGGATGCAGGGCGTGTAGCCCGCCGCCTTCGCCACGGCGGCGGCGGCGTCGAGCGAGCCCTGCGGCGTCGCGATGAGGATGTTCTCGACCCGCTCGAAGATGGCGTCGCCGGGCTTCGGCGTCTCGCAATCCGGGCTGGAGAGATGTTTGAGCACCGCCGCCGGCGCGTCGATTTTATATTTTGCGATGACGGCGAGCGCGTCCTCGCGCGTCGTCGGATCGGGAACCGTGGGGCCGGAGGCGATGACGGAAAGATCGTCGTTCGGCACGTCGGAGATCATCAGCGCGACGACGCGCGCGGGCGCAGCGGCGCGGGCGAGACGGCCGCCCTTGATCGCGGAGAGATGTTTGCGCACGCAATTCATCTCGGAAATATTGGCGCCGCTCTTCAGAAGCGCCTTGTTGACGGCCTGCTTCTCCTCGAGCGTCACGCCCTCGGCCGGCAAAGCCATCAGCGCCGAACCGCCGCCGGAAATCAGCGCCAGCACGAGATCGTCCTCGGTGAGTCCCTGCACCTTCTGCAGGATGCGCTTCGCCGCCTCGCGGCCGGCGGCGTCCGGCACGGGATGCGAGGCTTCGATCACCTCGATCTGCTTCGTGGGCGCGCCATGTTCGTAGCGGGTGACGACCAGCCCGTCGAGCGGCCCGCCCCTCCAATGTTCCTCGACCGCCGCGGCCATGGAGGCAGCCGCCTTGCCGGCGCCGATGACGACCGTGCGGCCCTTGGGCGGCGCGATCCTGGCCAGATGCTGCGGCAGGCAACGGGACGGATGCGCGGCGCCGACAGCGGCGTCGAACATGGCGCGGAGAAGCTGGCGGTGATCGTCGGACATGGATGGCTTTCTTCCGGAAATGCGCAGGGGTCGCCCCCTCCCTGACCCTCCCCCGCTTTGGGGAGAGGGGACGCTCGCGATCGGCTTTCTTGGCGACGGCCCCGCCCCGCTCCCTCTCCCGCGTGAGCGGGGGAGGGATGGGAAGGGGCCGTCCCGGTCCTTACGAGCCGCTGATGGCGTTGGCCTTCTCGATCAGCGCCTCGGCCATGCGAATCGAGGCGATGTCGATGAGGCGGCCGTCGAGCGACACGGCGCCCTTGCCCTGCTTGGCGGCCTCTTCCATCGCCGCGAGGATGCGGCGGGCCTTGGTCACTTCGGCTTCCGAGGGCGTGTAGACCTCATTGGCCAGCTCGATCTGCGAGGGATGGATCGCCCACTTGCCCTCATAGCCCAGCACCGCGGCGCGCTTGGCGGCGGCCTTGTAGCCTTCCGGATCGTTGAAGTCGCCGAACGGGCCGTCGATCGGACGCAGGCCATAGGCGCGGCAGGCGACCATCATGCGGGTCTGGGCGGCGTGCCACTGATCCATCCAGTAATAATCGCGCTCGCCCTTCTCGTCCTTGTCGGTCAGAACGCCGTAGTCCGGGTTCACGCCGCCGATGACGGTCGTGCGGGCGCGGGTCGAGGCGGCGTAGTCGGCGACGCCGAAGGACATGGCCTCGAGACGCTTCGACGACTGGGCGATCGCTTCGACATTGGCCATGCCGAGCGCGGTCTCGATCAGCACCTCGATGCCGATCTTCTTGGTGCGCTTCTTGTACTGCTCGATCTGCGTGATCATCATGTCGATCGCGTAGACGTCCTGCGGCACGCCGACCTTGGGGATCAGCACCACGTCGAGGCGCGGGCAGTTCTCGAGAACGTCGACCACGTCGCGGTAGCAGTAATGCGTGTCGAGACCATTGATGCGCAGCGTCATGGTCTTCTTGCCCCAATCGATGTCGTTGAGGCCCTGGATGATGTTCTTGCGCGCCTGCTCCTTGTCGTCCGGCGCGACCGCGTCCTCAAGGTCGAGGAACACAACGTCGGCCTTCGACTGGGCGGCCTTTTCGAACATGCCCGGCGCAGAGCCCGGAACGGCCAGCTCGGAGCGGTGCAGGCGCGGCGTGGCCTGTTCGATCAGCGTAAAGCTCATAACGATTTCCTTCCTTCTTCTCTCGTTTCAAAGATGCGCCCGGATCGAAAACAGACCCTCTGAGGCGCGCCAGGATGCATTTAGCCGGTGGCCCCGAGGCCCGCGGCGATGCAGCTGATGGAGATGAGCAGAGGCACTTTCACGTCCTCCTTCACGGTTTCGTCCTGCGCCGAGCGGAAACGGCGCAAAAGCTCGACCTGCTCGCGATTGACCTCGTTGATGACCGAGAGGCGGTGCGTGAGCCGCGCCGCGTATTCCTTGAAGCGCTCGGTCAGCTCGCGGTCGCCGGTGACGCGCAGGACCATCTCGCGCGTCAAGGCGTATTCGTCCTCGATGAGCTTGAATATCTTCTCGCGCACCGCCTCGTCGGCGACGAGGCTGGCGTATTGCCGGGCAATCGGCAGATCGACGAGCGCCAGCGTCTTCTCGACCTCGTCGAGAATGAGCCGGAACAGGCGCGAATCCTCGAACATCCAGCGCAGCAATTCGAGGCCGCGGTCGCCGCGCGCGTCGAGGAAGGCCTTGAGGCCTGAGCCGACGCCATACCAGCCGGTGATCGAATGGCGGTTCTGCGCCCATGCGAAGACCCAGGGGATGGCGCGCAGATCGGCGAGGCTCTTGGCGCCGAAACGGCGCGCCGGCCGCGAGCCGATGTTGAGCAGCGAAATCTCTTCGAGCGGGCTCGCCGCCTGAAAATAAGCGACGAGGTCCGGGTCGGCGACGAGTTCGTCATATTTTCCGAAGGAAGCGGCGGAAATCTCCTCCATCGCCTCGTCGAACTCCTTGCGCGGCACCAGCGCCTCTTCACGCTCCGAGCGCAGCGCATGGGCGAAGACAGACGAAGCCAGAAGCTCCATCTGATAGGCCGCCGTGCCCCGATTGGCGTATTTGAAGGAGACGACCTCGCCCTGTTCGGTGACGCGGAAACGGCCGCGAATCGAGCCCGCCGGCTGCGCCGCGATGGCGTGGCCAGTCGGAGCGCCGCCGCGCGAGACCGAGCCGCCGCGGCCGTGGAAGAAGGCGATGGCGACGCCCATCTCCTGCCCGACCTCGGTGAGCCGCGCCTGCGCCTTGAAGAGCTCCCAGTTCGACGACAGGAAGCCGCCGTCCTTGTTGGAGTCCGAATAGCCGATCATCACTTCCTGGAGATCGCCCTGGGCCTGCGTGCTGCGGCGAACGACGGGAACGGCCAGAAGGTCGCGCATGATCGCCGGCGCGTCCTGAAGGTCTGAAATCGTCTCGAAAAGCGGCACGATCGGCAAGGTGAGGTGATCGACCCCGGCGGCGTCGGCGAAGAGCCCCGCCTCCTTGGCGAGCAGATAGACGCCGAGAACGTCCGAGGCGGAGGAGGTCATCGACAGGATGAAGCTGCCGAAGGCCTCGCGGTCGAGCCGCGCCCGCATGTCGGCGACGACCTCGAACATTTCGATGACGTCGCGCGTGTCGGGGGTCAGCGTGTCGCGCGGGATCGGCGCGGCGCGCGGGGCGTCGAGCTCACTGAGCAGCCAGGCGCGCCACGCGTCCGACCGCACGTCGGGCGGCGTCTCGCCTTCGGTCTTCAGCCGCCACAATTCCTGCAGGGCCGCGGTGGTGCGCGTCGTGTTCTGGCGGATGTCGAGACGCACGGTGCTGAAGCGGAAGATCTCCACCGCGCGCCGCAGCGGCCGCACGAGATCCGTCGCCAGCGCCTCGCTCTTGGCCTCCATGAGCGCCGCCTCGAGCATCAGCAGATCGCCGATGAGCTTGTCGGCGCTGGTGTAGCGCGGCCCCGAGACGGGCTCGTCATTGGTCGCCGCCAGCGTATTGTCGATCTTGCGCAGGATCGTGGTGACGAACTGGCGATAGGGCTCGTTGTGGTTGCGCTGCGCGATGGCCGCGCCGTCGGAAAGAGCGGCGAGGCGGCGCGTCAGCTCCTCCTTGAAGGCCGGCGGGATGATGGCGGCGCGTTCGCTGATCGACAGCATTCGCACGAGATCGACGACGCGCGTGCGGTAGTAATTGAGGCTCGCGGTCGCGTTCTGGCGCATGGTGCGGCGCGTCACCTCATTGGTGACGAAGGGATTGCCGTCGCGGTCGCCGCCGATCCAGGAGCCGAACTGGAAGAAGGGCGTGACCTCGAATTTCTCGCGCGGATAGTGGCGCTTCAGCGCCCGCTCGAAGGAAGAGAGCAGTTCCGGCGCGAGGTCGAAAATGCTCTCCTGGAAGAAGTGCTGGCCCCAGGCGACTTCGTGCTCGACAGTCGGCTTTTCGAGATGCAGTTCGCCCGTCAGCCAGACGAGTTCGACCTGATCGTAAATCGCCTTGACCAGCGCCTCGCGCTCACGGTCCGTCCAGCGGGTGGATTCGAGATCGCGCATCAGCAGATAGATGCGGCGATATTTCTCGAGAATGGAAACGCGCTTCGCCTCGGTCGGGTGGGCGGTGATGACGGGCCGGATGCGCAGCGTCTGCAATTGCGCATGCACGTCGGCCGCGCTCACCCCGGCGCTGGCGGCGCTGGAGAGCACGTAATCGAAGGTGCCGAGCAGCTTGTCGTGGCCCTTCTCGCGCTCGATGCGGCGACGCCGACGCATGGCGTAGGCCTGTTCGGCGATGGAGACGAGCTGGAAGAGAATGCCCTGCGCCTGGAGCGCGCGCGCCATCTGACGCGGCGCGAGCCCCGCTCCGGCCTTGTTGTCGCGCACGACCGGCTCGATCTCCGGCATGTGGCGGCGGATGACCGCCAGCAATTGCTCGCGCAGAAAGGCCGACGCTTCCGTGACAGACCGCGTCGCAAAGGCCGACGGGAGGCTGATCGCGCGGCTCGTGTTCTCTGTCTCGGTCATGAAAACTCCCTGCGCGTTCGCAAAGCGCCCCTCGGGCGGCGGGATGGCCGCGCCGGCGCGTTCCCCCTCGCGGAAACGGCGTCGCCGCAGACCCTGCGTGTGAGCCGGCCGGGCGCGCGCGTCGCGCAGGCCCGGCGACGGCGGCGCGTCAGGCGCGTTTCAGCACCTTCGCGACGGTCGTGCCGAACTCCGCCGGATTGGGGGCGACGGTCAGGCCATAGGACTTCATGATCTCGGTCTTCTCGGCCGCGCTGTCGCCGGCCGCCGAAATGATGGCGCCCGCATGGCCCATGCGGCGTCCCTTCGGCGCCGTGAGGCCGGCGACGAAGCCGATCACCGGCTTGGAGAAGTTTTCCTTGATCCAGGCGGCGGCCTCGGCCTCCTGCGGCCCGCCGATCTCGCCGATGATCAGCACGGCCTCGGTCTCCGGGTCCTTGTCGAAGAGAACCAGGTGATCGAGGAAGGACGAGCCGTTGATCGGATCGCCGCCGATGCCGACCGAGGTCGAAATGCCGAGCCCGAGCGCCTTGAGCTGCGAGGCGGCCTCGTAACCGAGCGTGCCCGAGCGCGAAATCAGTCCCACCGGCCCGCGGCTGTAGATGTGCCCCGGCATGATGCCGAGCATGGCCTTGCCGGGCGAGATGATGCCCGCGCAGTTCGGCCCGACCATCATCGGCCGGCGATCCTTGGGGAAGCGCAGGAAATAGCGCTTCACGCGCATCATGTCCTGCGCCGGAATGCCGTCGGTGATGGAGCAGATGAGGCGGATGCCCGCGTCCGCCGCCTCCATGATGGCGTCCGCCGCGAAGGCCGGCGCGACGAAGGTGATCGACGCCTGGGCGCCGGTCTCGCGCACGGCTTCCTTGACCGTGTTGAACACCGGCACGCCGTGATGGGTCTTGCCGCCCTTGCCGGGCGTGACGCCGGCCACGACATTGCTGCCGTAGTCGATCATCTCCTTGGTGTGGAAGCTGCCCTTGTCGCCGGTGATGCCCTGGACGAGGATCGGCGTCTTTTCGTCGATGAGAATGCTCATGATGTCCTTCCCCCGCCCTTACTTGACGCTTTTGTAAGCGGCGACGGCCTTCTCGGCGGCCTCGGCGAGCGTATCGGCCTGGATGATCGGAATGCCGCTCTCGGAGATGATCTTCTTGCCGGCCTCGACATTGGTGCCGGCGAGGCGCACGACGAGCGGCACGTCCTCGATGCGCTCGGCGCGCACCGCGTCGACGACGCCCTGCGCGACCCAGTCGCAGCGATTGATGCCGGCGAAGATGTTGACGAGCACCACCTTGACGCGGCGGTCGGAGAGCACGAGCCGGAAGGCGGTGGCCACGCGTTCGGGCGAGGCGCCGCCGCCGACGTCGAGGAAGTTCGCCGGATTGCCGCCCGCGTGCTTGATCATGTCCATCGTCGCCATGGCGAGGCCGGCGCCGTTGACGATGCAGCCGATCTCGCCGTCGAGTCCGATGTAATTGAGGCTGTGCTCATGCGCCTGCGCCTCGCGCGGATCGCTCTGCGAGGGGTCGTTCATGTCGACGATGTTGCGGCGGCGGAACAGCGCATTGTCGTCGAAGGACATTTTGGCGTCGAGCGCGAGAACCTTGTCGTCCTTGGTGATGACGAGCGGGTTGATCTCGAGCATGGTCGCGTCATTGTCGCGGAAGGCGCGATAGGCGCCCATGATGGTCTGCACGGCGCGCGAGACCTGCTTGAGATTGAGGCCGAGCTGGAAGGCCAGTTCGCGCGCCTGGAATTGCAGCAGCCCGACCGCCGGCTCGACGATCACCTGAAGAATCTCGTGCGGCGCGGTGCGGGCGATCTCCTCGATGTCCATGCCGCCATGCTTCGAGGCGATGACGCGCACGCGCTCGAGTTTGCGGTCGAGCACGAAGCCCAGATAAATCTCGCGCTCGAAGGGATCGGCGACCTCGACATAGACGCGCTGGACGGGCTTGCCCTCGGGGCCCGTCTGCGACGTCACCAGCCGCTTGCCCAGAAGATCGCGCGCCGCCTGCTGCACCTCGTGATAGGTGCGGCAGAGCTTGACGCCGCCCGCCTTGCCGCGCGCGCCGGCGTGGATCTGCGCCTTCACCACCCAATGCGAACCGCCGAGTTCGGTCGCCGCGTAAACGGCCTGGTCCGGGCTGAAAGCCACGGTGCCCGGCGGAATGGCCACGCCATGCGCCGCCAGAATTTCCTTCGCTTGGTACTCGTGGACGTCCATTTCCCCGTTCCTTCCTCGCGTTCTTGTCGCGGTTTATTGGGCGGCGGCGCTTTTCACGTCAGCCGCCGATCTTGCCTTTGACGACGTCGTAGACCGCTTCGGTCTCCGCGCTCGCCTTGGCGAGCAGCGCGTTCACCTCGGCGAGCTGCTTCTCGGCGAAGTCGCGGTCCTTGATCGACTTGGCGTTGATGAAGACGTTGAGCGCGCAGCTGCGCAGGCCGGCGTTGGCGGCGAGCACGGCGACGCCGGCGTCGCTGATGACGTTGAGGTTGCCCTTGTCGGCGGCGTCCTTGGAGAGGGCGATCACCTCGTAGCAGACCTTGCAGGTGGAAAGCGGCGCGAGCGTCGCGGCCTTGAGCGCCTGCTGGATCGCGTCCGAGCGTTTCGCCTTCTCGTCGTCCGTGCCGCGCGGCAGGCCATAGGCGCCCATCAGCGTGTTGAAGGCGACGACGTCCTCGTCGATGCCCTTCGTCAGTTCGGCGCGCAGCTCTTCGGCGCGGGCGAGGGTCTTCTTCAGATCCTCGGAGACGGCCTCGTAGTTCTTCTTGCCGATGGTCAGATTGCAGACCATCGAGACGAGCGCCGCGCCCATGGCGCCCGAGAGCGCCGCCGCGCCGCCGCCGCCGGGGGTCGGCGCGTCGCTGGCGAGTTCGTCGAGGAATTTGCCAATCGTTTCAGTCTTCGCGCTCATGTCAGGCCAGCTCTTTCGCTTGGGCGTAAATGTTTTCGCAATCGAACACCTTGTCGGCGCTCTCGAAGAGCTTGCCCACGCATTCACGATGCAGCTTCAGCTTGAGGCCGCCGAGCCCCAGCGCGCCGATGACGATCTTGCCGTGGCGCTCCTTGGCCTTGTCGATGGCCTCGACGCCGCCGACGCCGAGCGGCGGCTGGGCGTTGCAGTCGGCGATGAGTTCGACCGTCGGATCGTTCTGCCAGTCCTTCTCGTCGAGGAGCGGCACGCCGATGGCGCCGGCCGCGAAGACGATCTGCGCGCCCTTGATCGCGCTCGCGCGGGCCGCGTTGTCAGGCGCCTCGATCGCCGTCGGCGTGAAGCCGAAACGCTCCTGAATGGCCTTGACGGCGGCGTCGGCGCGCGACTTCTCGCGCGAGGTGATGGCGACTTCGGCGCCCTCGATGTTCAGCATGGCGGCGGCGCGCATGCCGACGGGGCCGGTGCCGGCGAGCACGACGGCCTTCTTGCCCTTGAGATTGCCGGCCTTGGCGAGCAGCGCCACGCCTGCGGCCGCCGTGGTGTTGGAGCCGTTGGAGTCGAGCATGGCGGAGACGCGGAAATTGGAGAAGAAGCGCTTCTTCACCGCCTTGAACACCGCTTCGCCCGCGACCATCGAGCCGCCGCCGACGAAGATCGCCGTATATTGCTTCTCCTTGGGGCCGCGCGTGTAGATGCAGCCGTCGACGAGCGCGCCGACGCTTTCGGGCGTCACGCCGCCATAGCCGATGATGTGGTCGGCGCCGCCGTCATAGCCCACGACCGTGTCGAAAACGCTGGCGACGGGGTCGGTGTCGAAAAGGAAAAGAAGTTTCTTGGTCATTTGCGATCCTCGGCAAGGCCCGCCACGCGCGTCGTGGCCCGAGCCCGTCCCGGCCATTCACGCCGCGACGTTGCAAAACTTGCGGGCGCTCTTCGCAACCCTTCTGAGTGGCGGCGCCGCGTGGACGCCCGCGACGGGCGCGGGCATGACGGGGTGACAGCCGCGCCCATTCCTGCCTCTTACGCCGTCACCACATTGCGCGGGTCGCCCGCGACGAAGGCGTCGATGTTGTCGATCAGCTGATCGGCGAGCACCTGCATGGCTTCCTTCGACGCCCAGGCGACATGGGGCGTGATGATCAGATTGGGGATCGTCGGATCGAGCAGGACATTGCCGTTCTTCGGCGGCTCGACCGTGAGGACGTCGAGGCCGGCGCCGGCGATGACCCCCTTGCGCAGCGCGTCGGCGAGCGCGGCTTCGTCGATGATGCCGCCGCGCGCCGTATTGATGATGCAGGCGGACTTCTTCATCGAGGCGAGCTCTTTCGCGCCGATCATGTTCTTCGTTTCCGGCGTCAGCGGAATGTTCAGCGTCACGACATCCGCCTCGCGCAGGATGGTCGCCACATCCACCTTGCCGGGAAGGTCCGTCACATCGTTGATGAGAACCTTCATGCCGAGCGCCTTGGCGCGGCTCTCGACCTGCTTGCCGAGCGCGCCATAACCGATGATGCCGAGCGTCGATCCGGCGATGTCATAAATCGGATAGTCGAAATAGCAGAACTGGTTGGCGTAGCCCCAGCGGCCGTGGCGCACGCTGTCGACATAGTTCACGAGATTGCGGCGCAGCGCGAAGAGCAGCGCGAAGACATGCTCGGGCAGCGTGTTGTAGGCGTAATTGCGGATGTTGGAGACGGTGATCCCGTTGGCCGTCGTATAGGCCTTGTCGATCACGTCGGTGCCGGTCGCGGCGACGGCGATGAGCTTCAGCTTCGGCAGCTGCTTCAGCGTCGCTTCGCGCAGCGGAACCTTGTTGGTGATGATGATGTCGCAGTCCTTCGCGCGCTCGACGATCTGATCGGGCGAGGTCTGGGCGTATTCCGTGTATTCATGCGGGAAATTGGGTTTGCGCACATTGGCGTCGAGCGTTTCGCGATCCAGAAAGACGATTTTGTGCGACATGAACTTCCCCCGTTCTTCACTCTTCTTGCAGCGCTCTCCCGTTTCGGGAGAGACCCTCTCCCCGCGTGCGGGGAGAGGGCTTCGTCAAATTACATCTTGAGGAGCGGATTGGCGCGATAGACCGCCTGAGCGGCCGCGACGCCGGAGCCGGCCTCGATCTTGATGCCGTTGTCGAGCATCGCCATTTCCGCGCCCGCGATGGCGCCGAGCAGCATCAGCTCGTTGAGGTCGCCGAGATGGCCGATGCGGAACACCTTGCCGGCGACTTCCGAGAGGCCGGCGCCGAGCGCGAGGTTATAGCGCTTGTAGGCGGTCTCGATGACCTTGGCGGCATTGTAGCCTTCCGGCACCACGATGGCGGTGACGGTGTCCGAATTCCACTTCGGCTCCTTGGCGCAGGTCTGGAGGCCCCAGGCCGAAACAGCGGCGCGAACGCCCTCGGCGAGGTGGTGGTGGCGCTTGTAGACCTGATCGAGACCCTCTTCGAAGAGGATCGACAGCGCTTCCTTGAGGCCATGCAGCAACGGGATCGACGGCGTATAGGGGAAGTAGCCGGTCTCGTTGTTCTTGATCATGTCCTGGAATTCGAAGTAGGCGCGGCGCGACTTGTTGGTCTTGCCCGCTTCGATCGCCTTCTGGCTCGCCGCCATCAGCAGCAGGCCGGCCGGCAGCATGAAGCCCTTCTGCGAACCCGACACGATGACGTCGACGCCCCATTCGTCCATGTGGAAGGGCAGCGACGCGACCGAGGACACGCCGTCGACGAAGAGCAGCGCCGGATGCTTCGCGGCGTCGATCGCCTTGCGCACCGCGCCGATGTCCGAGGTCACGCCCGTCGCGGTCTCGTTGTGCGTGGCGAAGACGGCCTTGATCTCGTGATTCTTGTCGGCCTTCAGCGTCTCTTCGATCAGCGCCGGATCATTGCCCGTGCCCCAGGGAAGCTCCTGCTTGATGACCTCGAGGCCGAGGCGGTTGGCGAGGTCGATCCACAGATGGGAGAACTGGCCGAAGCGCTGGGCGAGAACCTTGTCGCCGGGGGACAGCGTGTTGGTGATGGCCGCTTCCCAGCCGCCCGTGCCCGACGCCGGGAAAATGAAGGCGTGGCCCTTCTCCGTCTCGAAGACCTTCTTGAGCTGCGGGAACAGCGGCTTCACGAGATCGGGGAAAATCGGCGAACGATGATCTTCCGAGGCGACCATCATCGCGCGCAGGACGCGGTCGGGAAGATTGGTCGGACCCGGGACGAACAGGAAATTGCGGCCCGGAATTCTGGAATTGGACATTTTTGAGCTCCCTTCGAGCTTTCCTGGTTTCAACGGATATCGCCAGCGCAGCGCGCCGGCTGGCGTTCGAAGGCGCCGGAAACCCCGGCGCTCGACGATCAGAACAGGCCGCTGATGCGGCCGTCCGCGCCCACTTCGATGTTGTTGGCGGCCGGAACCTTCGGCAGGCCGGGCATGGTCATGATGTCGCCGCAGACCACCACGACGAATTCGGCGCCCGCGGAGAGACGCAGCTCGCGAATCGGAATCACGAAGCCCGAGGGCGCGCCCTTGGCGTTCTGATCGGTCGAGAAGCTGTACTGCGTCTTGGCGATGCAGACCGGCAGGTGGCCGAAGCCCTCCTTCTCCAGTTCCGCGAAGCGCGCCTTGACGCTCGAATCATAGGAGATGTCGGCGGCGCCGTAGAGCTCCTTGGCGATGGTGCGCACCTTCTCGGCGAGCGGCATGTCGTCGGGATAGAGCGGCTTGAAGTTCGAGGGCTGCGACTCGATCGTCTGCACGACAGCGCGCGCCAGGTCGGCGGCGCCGGCGCCGCCCGAGCCCCAGTTGTCCGCGACGACGCAGTCGACGCCTTCCGCCTTGCACAGGCGATAGAGCGCCTCCATCTCGGCCGGCGTGTCGGAGGAGAATTTGTTGACCGTGACGAGCACCGGCACGCCGAACTTGCGGACGTTGCCGATATGGCGCTTGAGATTGGCGAAGCCCTTCTCGACCGCCTCGACGTTTTCACCCTTCAGATCTTCCTTGGCGACGCCGCCATGCATCTTGAGCGCGCGAATGGTCGCGACGATCACGGTGATGTCGGGCTTGAGGCCCGCCTTGCGGCACTTGATGTCGAAGAACTTCTCGGCTCCGAGATCGGCGCCGAAGCCCGCTTCCGTCACCACGTAATCAGCAAGTTTCAGGCCCGACTTCGTGGCGATGACCGAGTTGCAGCCATGCGCGATGTTGGCGAAGGGGCCGCCGTGGATGATCGCCGGATTGTTCTCGAGCGTCTGCACGAGATTGGGCGCGATCGCGTCTTTGAGCAGCGCGGCCATGGAGCCCGCAGCCTTCAGCTCGGAGGCGCGAATGTTCTTCTTCTCGCGCGTCTGGCCGACGACGATATTGCCGAGACGCTTCTGGAGATCGGCGAAATTCGACGCGAGGCAGAAGATCGCCATGACCTCGGAAGCCACCGTAATGTCGAAGCCGTCCTCGCGGGAGAAGCCGTTCGACACGCCGCCGAGCGAGGAGACGATCGAGCGCAGCGCGCGGTCGTTCATGTCGACGACGCGGCGCCAGGAGATGCGGCGGGTGTCGAGGCCGAGGGAATTGCCCCAATAGACGTGATTGTCGATGAGCGCGGCGAGCAGATTATTGGCCGCGCCGATGGCGTGGAAATCGCCCGTGAAGTGAAGGTTGATGTCCTCCATCGGCACGACCTGCGCATAGCCGCCGCCGGCCGCGCCGCCCTTCACCCCGAAGCAGGGGCCGAGCGAAGGCTCGCGCAGGCAGCAGAGCGCCTTCTTGCCGATATGGTTCAGACCGTCGGTGAGGCCGACCGTGGTCGTGGTCTTGCCTTCGCCGGCGGGCGTCGGCGTGATCGCCGTCACGAGAATGAGCTTGCCATCCGGCTTGCCCTCGAGCGACGAGATGTAGTCGAGGGAAATCTTGCCCTTGTAGTGGCCATAGGGCTGAATGTGCTCCGCCGGAATGCCGAGCTTGTCGCGCGCCACGTCGACGATCGGCCGCATGTTGGCGGCCTGCGAAATCTCGATGTCGGACTTGGGCGAAAGGTGCTGGTTGTCTTTCCCGCTCGCGCCCGACGCGGCGGCTGACGTAGATGACGACATATAGCTCCACTCCCTCTCGAGCCCGTTGTGCCAGGCCCCGGAAATTATCGGCCCCGGTGCGCGTGCGGCGGGGCTCCCGCCGCCTTGGCGTCCGCGGCCTTGTCAAACGACCGTCGCTTAAGTTCGCCCTCGGCCCATCGAGGCCCGGCTCGCGCCCGGACCGCCCGCCGCGCGCAATGAGCCCATCGAACGTCCTTGAGTGCAGGCTTCGTATGACGGCAATAAAAATTGCCCGTCAAGCAGCCGATCACGCGCGCGCGTGCAACGCTGCAATGCAGCAATTCGGCCTTTCCCGCTCGCGCGACGATGCGAATCGAGGGCGCCGCATATTCTTCGAGCGGGGCGAGCCATCTACCCTTTGCCTATCCAAACAGGCAGGTAAGACGACTATCAACAAGAATTCGCGTTTCCCCCGGTATTTTCTAGGGAAACGCTTCGAAGGCCAATGTCGGGATCGCGCCTAATCGGCAGGCGCCAGAATGTCGACAGCGGCGTCTCGCGGCCAGGTTGGCCCCGCCCTTCCCTATCCGCTACGGGAGGCCATGGGGCGCCATTTGGCGGGAAACAGGCAGGTCGAAAAAATTTTTGTCGCACCCGCCTGTCGCAGCGCCGGCCCTATCGGTCGATCAGAAAGCCTTATCATGCGGGCTCGTTTTCGGGGATGAAATTCAGGGCGACCCCGTTGATGCAATAGCGCAGCCCGGTCGGCGGGGGGCCATCGGGGAACACATGGCCGAGATGGGACCCGCACCGGCTGCAATGCACCTCTGTGCGCACCATGCCGTAGCCGCGGTCCACCGTTGAGCCGAGCGCGCCCGGCAGGGGGTCGAAGAAGCTCGGCCAGCCTGTGCCGCTCTCGAACTTCTCCCCCGAGCGGAAGAGCGGCTGGTCGCAGCCCGCGCAACAAAAGACGCCGCGCCTTTTCTCGTGATTGAGCGCGCAACTTCCCGGCCGCTCCGTGCCATGGCCGCGCATCACTTCATATTGCTCGCGCGTGAGGCGCGCGCGCCACTCCTCCTCGCTGCGCGTGACCGGAAAGCTTTCTTCTGTCATTGACGCTTCCTCGAACGGGCCGCGCCCGCGCGCGACGCCATGTTATGTTGGGGGCGAATCCGGCTTTGGCCAGACCGCGCCCGTCGAGTTGGGCGACTTACGATAAAGAGGCGACGCCAGAAAATGAGCGACAGGAAATTCGACGCCGTGGTGATCGGCTCCGGGCTCGGGGGCCTCACGGCGGGCGCGCTGCTTGCGCAAGCCGGTTACAGCGTTTGCCTTCTGGAGCGCAATTTCAGCATCGGCGGCGCGGCCTCGGTCTACCGGGTCGGCGATCTCTGGGTCGAGGCTTCGCTGCACCAGACCTCGGACGCGCGCAATCCGCGCGACGTGAAACATCATATCCTCAGCCGGCTCGGCATTCTCGACGAGATCGAGTGGCAGCCGACCGGCCCGCTCTATAAGGTGCGCGGCGGCCCTCTCGGCGAGCCCTTCGAACTGCCGGTCGGTTTCGAGGCGGCGCATGACGCGCTCGCCGCGCGCTTCCCCGACAAGAACGCCGCCATCAAACGCTTTCTGGGGGAAGTCGAGCACATCCACGACGCTTTGTGGAACCTCAAACAGGCGCGCGAGGAGGGCTCGCTCGCGAAATTCTCTCGCGGCCTGTGGGAGGTCCAGCCCGCCGCGGACGGCTGGATGAGCTCGCTCGACGAAATCTTCACGCGCGACTTCGCCGGCGCCGAGGGGCTCAAATGCGCGCTCGGGGCCAATCTTCTCTATTATGGCGACGATCCGCGCCGGCTATGGTGGATTTATTATGCGCTGGCGCAGGGCGGTTACATCGCGTCGGGCGGGGCCTACATCAAGGGCGGTTCGCGGCAGTTGAGCCTCAAGCTCGCCAAATGCATCACCAGGGCCGGCGGACAGGTGCGCATGGGCCGGCTCGTCTCGCAGATCGAGACGGACGCCGACGGCGCGGCCGTCGCCGTCCGTCACGTCGCGCGGCGGGCGGGCGACAATGAGGAGCGAATCGAGGCGCGCATCGTGCTCGCCAATTGCGCGCCCGCAACGGCGGCCGCCATGATGGAAGCGCCGGCCCGCGCGAAGATGGAGGAGGCCTTCGGCCGCCGGCCGCTCTCGACTTCGCTCTTCTCCGCAAATTTCGGCCTGAGCGCGAAGCCGGCCACGGTCGGCCTGACGAGTTTCCTCACGATCGACCTGCCCTCGACCATGGGGCGGTTCGACCAGTATGGCGACGGCGCCACGGCCATGGCGGACATGCCGAAGGGCGAATTGCCGCTGCACGCCGTCTCCAATTTCACCGCGGTCGATTCGGGGCTCTGGGACGAGCCGCCCATTCTTCTCAGCGTCCTCGGCCTCGACCGCTTCGACAATTGGAAGGGGCTGACGAAAGAAGAGGCGATCTCCCGCCGCGAGGCCTGGCTCGACGCCATTCAGGCGCGGCTGGAGCAGGACCACCCCGGCATCTCGGGGCTCGTGACCTCGCGCATGCTGCTCAACGCCTTCTCCATGTCGAGCTATCTCAACACGCCGGAAGGCGCGGTCTACGGCTTTGCCCCGCTGCCTCCGGAGGAGCCGATCTTCATGGGCTTCCCGCGCACGCCGGCGACCCCCATTGGCGGGCTGTTCCTCGCGTCGGCCTTCGGCGGCGAACATGGCTTCAATGGCGCCATGCTCTCGGGCGCAGAGGCCGCGCGGCTCGCGGCGCATCGGCTGGAGACGGCGCCCACGGCTTAGGGGCGCTCCCTCTCGCGCTCCAGCGCAACGAGCGTTTCGCCGTTTTCGTCAAGGAAAAGGAGCCGCTCTCCGTCGAGCCTGTAGCCGCGCGCCGCTTGCAGTGCGGCGAGATAATTCTGCTCCACCCGGTCGAGCGGTGGCGGGCAGGCCATGCGCGTCGTCATCATCGGCCCGAAGCTCAGCCGGCCGCCGGAGGTCGACGGCGCCCCGGCGATTCGGTTGCAGCCGACGGTGGAGGCGAATCGGCCGTTTCCGGCGAATTCGGCGCGGCTCTTCCCGGCGTCCAGCCCATCGACGCCGGCCACCGTGAGGATTCGCCATTTGCCCGTCAGCGCGGGCGCGGCCAAGGCATTTAGGGTGACCAACACGGCCGAGCCGCAAAACGCCGCCGACAGAAGGGCGCCAAGAACGGCGGAACGCATGTTAGCCCTCCTCTCAACTCTTCACTTGCACGCAGGTCTCCGCCGGAGCCCCTGCTCCGGTTGATCCTAGCCGAGGATCGACCCGGAGCCTACAGGGCGCGCCCGGCATGGTCGCGCCTCCGGGACTACGTATAATTACGTACGACTTTTGGGTAGAATAACCTGCCCAATATGTAACTTGTTATAACCTTTTGTTTCGATTCTTGCGTTACAAGATCAGCCATATTGGTGACTAGTAACAGGTTCCCAGGATTGGATAAGTCTCCGTCGAGGTTCGGACCGGTCCGGGCTTCGTCCTTATTCTCGAAGGAATATCAAAATGAAAAAGCTGCTTCTCGCCTCGGCCGCCGTCGCTCTTTCGACGACCTTCGCCTTCGCGATCGATCTCAGCCAGGTGGCCAATCTCAGCCAGTCGATCGGCAATACCGCCAAGGGCGGCGTCGCGACCAACAAGTTCCTCGGCCTCCAGGTGCAGCTTCCGGTCAACGCCGGCGACAAGTCCGCGCTGGCGCAGAAGATGGACGTCAGCCAGTCGATCGGCAACACGGCCAAGGGCGGCGAGGCGGTCAACAAGGCCGTCGTGATTCAGGGGCAGGTTCCGCTGAGCTTCGGCGCCAACTGAGAACCGCTCTAGCGGGATGCTGACGGGTCGTGGCCCGCGTCGGTCACGGCCCGGAACGAGATTGCGCCCCTGCCCCTCGTCGAGAGGGGTGGGCGCCAAAAAAAGCGGAGCGGAAATGAAATACTGGATTGTCCCCGTTCTTCTCTGCGCCGGAGCCGCCCAGGCGCAGGCGGGTGGTTTCCTGAGCCTGAACCCGAATTTCATCGGCGTCGTCATTCGCAATCCGCTCCTGAGCGCCACCGCGGGCGTGCAGCTCGGACAAAATAACAGCGTCAACGCCGATCAGCGCAGCGTCGTGAATTTCTTCGGCGTTCAGCAGGTCGCCATCGGCAAGGCGGGCGGCAAGCTCGGCAACGATGCGGCCGTCGGTCAGATCGGGAGCCAGAACTACGTGGGTCTCGGCCAGCACATCGAATCGCTGCCGCCCTTCCAGCCCTGATCCAGCCGCTCCCAAAGGAGGGGGCGGTCCGCAGATGAAGCATGCAGCGTGTAGGAGTTTACCATGCTCGACCAGGATTGGAGCCGTATCGACTGCGACTGGCGCGGCTCCAAACGCGCCATTTTGGCCTATCACGTCGGCGGGTGGCGAAACGGCGAGTCGCCCCTCGCCGCCCTCGCCCGCGCGCTCGGCGTCGGGCTGGATGATCTTCCGCCGGAGCTGATGGATCAGGAGAGCGAGCGGGTCGAACTCGACGAACTCTCCGCCTTTCTGGGAACCGAGTGGCTCGATCAGCCGGGGCTCGATATCGCCGAAAGCGTCAGCCTCCTGATTTCGCTGCTGAGCGAGAAACTTGCGGAAGTGCCCCCCGAGGTGCGCGCCTATTTCGGCGCGCCGCAAACCCTCGAGCCCGCTCAGGTTCGAGGCCCGCTCTTCCAGGCGCCGGGCGCTCCCGTCGCAAGGGCCTGATCCCCGCGTCAACGACAAAAAAAAAACGGGTCCAGCCGCAACGGCCGGACCCGCGAGACAATCGTTAAGACTCTATCGCCTTTTAGCCCGTGGCCTCGTCGGCCAGCGCGAAGCGATGGATGAGGCCGCCGATGACGCCGCCGAGTAGCGGCGCCACCCAGAACAGCCAGAGCTGCTCCAGCGCCCAGCCGCCGACGAAGACCGCCTGGCTGGTCGAACGGGCCGGGTTCACCGAGGCGTTGGTGACCGGAATATCGACAAGATGGATCAGCGTCAAAGCGAGGCCGATGGCGATCGGCGCGAAGCCGACAGGCGCGCGGCCTTCGGTCACGCCGAGAATGACGAGCAGGAAGAAGGCCGTCAGCACGGTTTCGATGAGGAAGCCGGACTGCCAGGTGAAGCCTGCGGGCGAATGATCCTCATAGCCATTGGCGGCGAAGCCGTTGGCGAGCGAGAAGTCGATATTGCCCTTCATGATCTGGAGCAGCACGAACGCCGCGAAGGTTGCGCCGACGAGCTGAGCGATCCAGTAGGGGCCGAGCTCCTTCCAGGGGAAGCGGCCGGCCGTCGCGAGGCCGAGCGACACCGCGGGGTTGAAATGGCCGCCCGAGACGGGGCCGAAGGCATAGGCGCCGGTCAGCACGGTGAGGCCGAAGGCGAGCGAAACGCCGGTGAAGCCGATGCCGAGCTGGGGAAAGCCCGCCGAGATCAGCGCGCTGCCGACGCCGCCGAAGACGAGCCAGAAGGTGCCGAGGAATTCGGCGAAAAGCTTGCGCCCGAAATCCCGCGAGAACCCCTCGACCGGCGGATCGACCGCGACGCGCTCGCCGCCGACCGCGCCCACGGCGCCGCTATCGCCGGCGCGCTTGAGAGACAGGCCAAATCCCATCCAGCTCGCGCCGGCGAAGATCAGATCGACGCCCAGAAACGTGCCGAGCACCCAGAGGCTCGACACCGGCCAATGGGCGAGGATGACCCCGCCGAGCAGGAGGGTGACGATCCCGGAAAAGACGACGAAGCCCCGCGGCGCCTCCTTTGGCAGCTGGAAGGCCAGAAAGGTGCGGATGAGCCCGGCGGCGACGAGCCCCGCGCCCAGCAGCAGCGTCAGGAAGCCGGCCGCGAGCATCGGATTGTTGATGACCTCTATGCCGCCGATGAAATAGAGGAGGCCGATGAGCGACCAGAAGAAGAACTTCTTCCAGGACCGGACGACGATGGCGTAAACCATTTCGACAATGCCGGAGGCGATCATCGCGACGCCGACAACATAGACCGTGACGACCGTCGCGCTGACGACGCTGCCGAGCGCCACGAAGCCGGCGAGCGCGAGCAGCGCCCCGAAGGCGACCATCCAGCCCCATTTGGCGCGCAGAGTGGCCGCCTCCGCAGCCGTGTAATCAACCGAAGCAAAGGCAGTCATGCCGCATCCTCCAAAATAAATTGAGTGACGGCGTAGCTTAGCCTTGGAACAGAGGAATTGACAACCAGGGCCGCTCGAGACGCGGCGTCTCGTCCTCCTTCGCGCCCCCGCCGACTAGCGCGCCCGCCCGCGCATCCGCAGGGAGAGCGCGCGCGACAGCACATAGAAGATCGGCGTGAAGGCGAGCCCGAACAGGGTCACGCCGATCATGCCGCTGAACACCGCGACGCCGAGCGACTGGCGCATTTCGGCGCCGGCGCCATGCGAGACGACGAGCGGCAGAACGCCCAGAATGAAGGCGAGGGAGGTCATGAGGATGGGCCGCAGCCGGGTGCGCGCCGCCTCGATCGCCGCCGCGAAGCGGTCCTTGCCCTCGTCCTCGCCCTGACGGGCGAATTCGACGATGAGAATCGCGTTCTTGGCGGCGAGGCCGATCAGCACGACCAGGCCGATCTCGACGAGAATATTCCGATCGAGCCCCTCCAGGGCGACGCCGGCCATGGCGGCGAGCACGCACATGGGCACGATGAGGATGACGGCGAGCGGCAGCACGAGGCTCTCGTAGAGCGCCGCGAGCAGCAGAAAGACGAAGACGACCGCAAGGCCGAAGGCGAGCATCGCCGTATTGCCGGCAAGCTTCTCCTGCAGCGCGATCTCCGTCCATTCGAAGCCGAATCCGCGCGGCAGCGTCTGTTTGGCGAGCCCTTCGATCACCGCGATCCCCTGCCCCGAGGAGACGCCGTGCTGGAGGTTCACCTGCACTTCCGCCGCGGGGTAGAGATTGTACCGCGGCACGCGGAAGGCGCCCGTCGTGTCCCGGAAGGTCGCGATGGCGCCGAGCGGCGTCATCTCGCCGGTCGCACTGCGGGTCTTGAGTTCGGAAATGTCGCGCAGCGTCAGCCGGTGTGGATTGTCGGCCTGAGCCATGACGCGGTAGGTGCGGCCCAAAATGTTGAAGTCGTTGACGAAGACTGAGCCGAGATAGACCGACAGGGTCTCGAAGACGCGCGAGATCGGCACGCCGATCATCTCGGCCTTGGTGCGGTCGATGTCGGCAAAGATCTGCGGCGTGCGCGTGTTGAAGAGCGTGAAGGCCTGAGCCACGCCGGGCGCGCCCATGGCCGGGCCGGCGAGCCCCCATGTCGCCGCCTCCAGCGCCGGAAGGCCCATGCCGCCGCGATCCTGCACATAGCCCTTGAGGCCGCCGCCCGTGCCGATGCCGGGCACCGCCGGCGGCTCCAGCACGAAGACGAAGGCTTCCTTGATCGGCGACAGGGCCGCGCGCAGATCGTCGCGGACGCCGATCGCCGTCACCCCCTGCCGGTGGCGCTCGGCGAAGGGTTTCAGCGTGACGAAGATCACGCCGGAATTGGGCGCATTGGTGAAGGTCGCGCCGTCGAAGCCCGTGAACACCACGCTCGATTCGACGCCCGGCCGTTTGAGGATGATGTCGGTCGCCTGCCGCATCACCGCGTCGGTGCGATCGAGCGCCGCGCCCGGCGGCAATTGAAAGGCGGCGATGAGATAGCCGCGGTCGAGCGTCGGCACGAGGCCCGTGGGCGTGCGCCGCAAAAGCTCCAGCGCCACGCCGATCAGCCCCGCATAGACGATGAGCGAAACGAGCCCCAGGCGCACGAGCCGCGCGGTCATCGACCCATAGCGATCGGACAGGCGCTCGAAGAGTAGATTGAAGCGCGCGAAGAAGGCGTGGAGCAAAACCGCAAGCCGCCCCTCCGGCTCTTTCTCCTCGCCTCTCGGATGCAGAAGAATGGCGGCGAGCGCCGGCGAGAGCGTGAGCGAGACGAAGGCGGAGATGAGCGTCGCCGAAGCGATGGTGATGGCGAACTGCTTGTAGAAGGCGCCCTGAAGCCCGGTGATATAGGCGACCGGCACGAAGACCGCGCAGAGCACGAGCGCAATGGCGATCAGCGCGCCGCCGACCTCGTCCATCGTCTTGTGCGCGGCTTCCTTCGGCGTGAGCCCGTGATCGAGATAGCGTTCGACATTCTCGACGACGACGATGGCGTCGTCGACCACGATGCCGATGGCGAGCACGAGGCCGAAGAGCGAGAGCGTGTTGAAGGTCAGGCCGAGGAGCTTCATCACCGCGAAGCTGCCGATGAGCGAGACCGGAATGGCGACGACGGGAATGATCGCGGCGCGCCAGGTCTGCAGGAACAGGATCACCACCAGAACGACGAGGATGATCGCCTCGCCGAGCGTGCGCACCACCTGGTCGACCGACTGCTGGATGAACTCGGTCGGGTTATAGACGATCGAATAATCTATGCCCGCCGGGAACTGCTTCTTCGCCTCCGCCATCGCCGCCTCGACCGCCTCCGAGGTGGCGAGCGCATT
The DNA here is from genome assembly GCA_003963405.1 of Hyphomicrobiales bacterium. GTDB lineage: Bacteria > Pseudomonadota > Alphaproteobacteria > Rhizobiales > Beijerinckiaceae > Methylocystis. The sequence continues at coordinate 120,608 of RXIY01000022.1, read as the reverse complement.
GGAGCCAGGCTTCTGGAAGATGGCGATGGCCGTCGCCGGATCGCGGTCGAGATAGGCGTTGACCGTATAATCCTGCGCGCCGATCTCGACGCGCGCCACGTCGCGCAGGCGCACCTGACCGTCGGCGTCCGAGCGCAGCACGATGTCGGAGAACTGGGCGGGCTCGGAGAGGCGCCCGAGCGTGCGCACGGAAAGCTGAAAGGCGCCGGGGGAGGCCGCGGGCGGCTGGTTGATCGCGCCGGCCGCCACCTGAAGATTGGCCGCGCGCAGCGCCATGACGACTTCGCCCGCCGTCATGCCGCGCGCGGCGATCTTGTCGGGATCGAGCCAGACGCGCATCGAATAATCGCGCGCGCCGAAGACGCGCACGTCGCCCACGCCCTCGAGGCGGGCCAGCACGTCGCGCACATAGAGCGTCGCATAGTTGGAAATATACTGCTGCGTGCGCGAGCCGTCGGGCGAGCGCAGATGCACGACCATCATGAGATCGGGCGAGGCCTTCTTCACCACGACGCCGAAACGCTGCACCTCTTCCGGCAGGCGCGGCGTCGCGATCGCCACGCGATTTTGCACCAGCACCTGCGCCAGATCGATGTTGACGCCCGTCTTGAACACGACATTGATCGTGAGCAGGCCGTCGCCCGTCGATTGCGAGGCGATGTAGAGCATGTCGTCGACGCCATTGACCTCCTGCTCGATCGGAGAGGCGACCGTCTGCGCGATGACCTCCGCCGAGGCGCCGGGATAGGTCGCGGTGATCATCACCGTCGGCGGCGCGATGTCGGGATATTCCGACACGGGCAGCGTCCGCGCGGCGATGAGGCCGGCGATGGTGAGCAGCATCGACAGGACGGCGGCGAAGATCGGCCGCTCGATGAAGAAATGCGGAAAGCGCATGGGTCGTCTAGTTTCCCGCAGGAGCAATCGCGGCTTCGACCGGCGCGACGGCGGCGCCCGGACGCACCATGGGATTGGCGAGTCCGGCGGTGATGACGAGATCGTCGCGGTCGAGGCCGGAGAGCACGACGCGCAGGCCCTTGTGCAGCGGACCGAGCGCGACCGGCCTGGCGGCGACCTTGCGATCCGGCGTCACGGTCATCACGACCTTGCTCGTCTGGTCGGAGGAGACGGCCGCGTCGGGAATGAGCAGGGCCGACGCGTCGCCTCCATTAAGGCGCACGCGGCCGAAGGCGCCGGGCGTCAGGAAGAGATCCTTGTTGGCGAGGACGGCGCGGGCGCGGATCGTGCCCGAATGGACATTGAGCTGATTGTCGAGGAAGTCGATCGTTCCCTTGCGCCTCCAGTCGCTCTCGTCGGCGAGCCGCACGAAGGCCGGCGTCTGCCCCGCCTTCTGATGCCCCGCGCCGCTGCGGGCATAATGCAGGTAATCGGATTCCGACACGTCGAACTCGAAATAGATCGGGTCGAGCGTGACGATGGTCGTAAGCAGCGTTGCGCCCGCCTGCACCAGATTGCCGGTGTCGATGCGCCGGTCGGACACGCGGCCGGCGATCGGCGCCCGCACCTGCGTCCATTCCAGATTGAGCTCGGCGTTGCGCAGCGACGCCTCGGCGCCCAGAAGCTGGGCGCGGGCGGAATCCGAGCCGCCGCGCCGCTGATCCATGTCGCGCCGCGTGATCGTGCCGCCGCCGACGAGCGACTCCCCGCGGGCGGCGTCCCTGGACAGCATGGTGGTCTGCGCCTGCATGCGCGCGACCTCTGCGCGGGCGCTGTCGACCGCAATCTGATAGGGGCGCGGGTCGATGGTGAAGAGAAGATCGCCGGCCTTCACGATCTGCCCGTCGGCGAAATGGATCTTCTCCACGGCGCCCGAGACGCGCGGACGCACCTCCACGCGCTGCACGGCGACGAATCGTCCGGTGAATTCGTCCCAGCGCGGAACCGTCTCGGCAAGCGGATGCGCCACCGTGACGCTGGGCGGCGGCGGCGGCGACGTGGCCGCCCCGCCATCCTGCGCGCCCGCGACGACCCTGAAGGCGACGAGGGCGGCGACCGCCAGCCCTCCCAGGCCCAGCCACACAGCTTGTGGACTCGCGAGAAATCGCTTTGGCTTCATGACTGTTTCTCGGGCGAAAAGGAGGGTGACGCGATCAGGCGGCGACGCGGCTGAAACTAGGACAGTCTTCCTTCGGCGTCCACAGCGGCCTGCGGAGCAACCGGACTGGCTGCGGAATTCCCATTGTACGAGCTTGGACTTATGACAGTGGCTGTGCAATGGTCGCGCGGGCGCTCGCAGAGGTCTCGCTGGAAGAAGCCGGCAGGGACTGGAACGTCGCGCCACGGGGATCATTGCAAGGAGAGCTAGATGAAGAAACTAATCGTCGCGCTGGCGCTCGCGGGCGCGCTCGCGCCGTCGCTGTCGCAGGCGCAGGTCAAGATCGACATGATGAAGGTCACCTGCGGAGAAGTGCTCGCCATGTCGCCCGACGACCAGGCGGACTTCGCCGCCTTCATGAGCGGCTTCTTCTCTCAGAAGGCCGGCCGCAGCTTCATCGACATGAGCCTGTTCAAGCGGAACACGGCGAGCGTGCTGGACTGGTGCAAGTCCAACAAGGACCAGTCGGTGATGGTGGGCCTCGAGCGCGCCACCGAGAAGAAGTAAGAAGAGGACGGCAAGCCACATGATCCGTAACGTCATTTTCGCCGCCGTCGCCGGCGCTCTCCTGATCGCCGCCCCCGCCTCCGCGCAGGTCACGATCGACATGTCCGAGATCACCTGCAAGGATTTCTCGGGCTACGATCCCGAGACCCAGAACTTCATCGGCAACTGGATGCGCGGCTATTGGATGTCCTCCAAGAACCTGACCGTCATCGACACGCTCTACGTGAAGCGCAACACCGAGAAGATCACGCGCTACTGCAAGAAGCTGCCGAAATCCCCGCTGATGCAGGCGATCGAGAAGAACGCCCGCTGAAGTGGAGCCCGGCCGGGGGCCTGCATGGCAGGCGCCCCGCAGCGACATGAGCGTGAGAGACCCGAGCCCGGCCTTGCGGCCGGGCTTTCATATTTGCGGAAGCGCTGGCGCACCCCCGGCGAAGCGCCGCCTTTTGGGGAAAACTTAATCCCGTTGACCGATTATTGACCTTACGGAGCGATTTGGATCGACCCACGGCCCAGATTTCTCCAGTGTGGAAAAAGCTTTCGGCATCAAAAACATCGAACCGGAAGCAAAAGCGTAAGGGTTCACTAATGAAAAAAATCGGTCTTCTCACGGCGGTCTCCCTCGCCGCGCTCAGCGGCGCCGCCTTCGCGGCCGACCTGCCGTATCGCAAGGCGGCCCCCGCCTATGTGCCGCCGCCGCCGCCGCCCCCGATGTGGACCGGCTTCTACGCGGGTCTCAATCTCGGCGGCGGGTGGAGCGCCAACAGCGTCAATCCCAACGCCCTGACGCCTTATGCGAGCACGGCGACCGGCGCCATCTCCCTCCTGCCCGGCAACAACAATGGCGGCACCAACGCCGGCGGCGTCGTGGGCGGCGGCCAGATCGGCTACAACTACCAGATCGGATCGAGCTTCCTCGTCGGCGTCGAGACGGACTTCCAGGGCACGAGCATGCGCTCGGGCGGCAACAGCAACTTTTTCGTCTATCCCGACCCGAACAACCCTGGCGCCTTCCTCGTGCCGTTGTTGCCGGGGGGCAATGCCGGCGTCGCGCTCAACTGGTTCGGCACGGTGCGCGGGCGCGCCGGCTTCCTGATCACGCCGACCCTGCTCGCCTACGGCACGGCGGGCTTCGCCTATGGCGGCGTTTCGGCGGGCGCGAACCAGAGCAACACCCGCACCGGCTGGACCGCTGGCGGCGGCGTGGAATGGATGTTCCTGCCCAACTGGTCGGCCAAGGCCGAATATCTCTACACCGACCTCAACAGCGGCGGCGCGACGGGGCCCTTCGGGTTCCAGGTCGGATACCATCGTCATCCGCAGATCAACACGGTCCGCGCCGGCGTGAATTATCACTTCAACTGGGGCGCCTCGGCTCCGGCCGTCGCCACCTACTGATCTTAAAGGGGCGAGTCGCCCCTTCCTGTCTTGAAAGGGGCGACTCGCCCCTTCTTGCTCAAAGGAGCCCGGCCCCCTCGCCGGGCTTTTTCATTTGACGCGGCTCTCGCCGACAACGCACCCCACACACGCGAAAGGCGAGATAGATCAACGTATCGCGTATTGATCCAATTGACAGACTCCGACGCTTTCCCCTCTTTGGAAACGACGAGCATCAGCTTGCCTAGTGACGCGTGCGCTTCTAGTGGATTTGTCGCCCCTCGATCGCCGATCGTTGTCGAAAGCTTGAGCAGGGTCAATGGCGCGCATGATTCGGTCCGGTCGCTATCTCTTTGCGCTGTTCGCCGTGCTGGCCGCGCTTGCGATCAGGTTCTGGCTGAACAACGCCGTGCATGGCCAGCCTTTCGTTTCCTTCTTTTTTGCAGTGCTGCTCGTCGCCGCCCTTGCGGGGGCCGGACCCGCCTTCTTCGCCACGATCCTCTCGTCGGCGCTGGGCGTCTATTTCTTCATGGAGCCGGCGAGCGCCTTGATGGTTTCAGGCGGCGACCTCCTGCGCCTGATCGCCTTCCTGACCATCGGCTCCAGCGTCGCGGCCCTTACGGAAGCGAAGCGCCGGGCGATCGTTTCGGCGATCGACGCGCAGCTGAAAGCCGCCAATGCGCGCAATCGTGAGTTTACCGAAGAGAAAATCAGGAAGCGCGAAGAATTTCTCAGCGGGGTGCTCGACTCATTGCCCCATGAGATCGCGGTGATCGACGCCTCCGGAGAAATCATCGCAATCAACAGCCGATGGGAATGTTTTGCGCCCGGCGAGCGCCACTGCGTCGCGGTGGGCGCAAATTATATGGACGTCAGCCGCGCCGCCGCCGCCGAGGGCGACCTGCACGCCAGGACGGCCCTGGACGGGATCGAGCAGTTGCTGAGGGGAGAGCGCAACGAATTCTCGATGGAGTATCCCTGCCATGCGCCGGGCTCGGAGCGGTGGTTCCTCATGCATGGGGCGCGGGCCAATTGCGCGCCGGCGGCGGTCGTCATCAGCCACACGGACATCACCGAGCGCGTCCGGGCGGAGAGAAGCCGCTCCGAGCTGATGGAAAAATTACGCGAGTCGGACCGACGCAAGGACGAGTTTCTGGCCACGCTGGCCCATGAGCTGCGCAACCCGCTGGCGCCGATCCGCAACGCCATACACGTTCTGCAATGGGACGCCGAGCAGGCCAGTTGGGATGCGCGGGATCTCTCCATGCTGGAAATCGCCGACCGGCAGGCGCAGCACCTGAATCGCCTCGTGGACGATCTTCTCGAGGTCTCCCGCATCACGAGGGGCAAGATCGAGCTCAAGAAGCAGCCGATCGACCTCGCCGATGTGCTGCGCAATGCGCTGGAGACGGCGCGGCCCTTGATCGAGCGCGGCGGCCACAAGCTCGAAATCGCCCTGCCCCCGGACCCGATCGTGGTCGACGGCGACCCGGTGCGCCTCGCGCAGCTTTTCACCAATCTCCTGAATAACGCCGCCAAATACACCGACCCCGGCGGGGTCATCTCGCTGACCGCCGAGGCGAAAGAAGGCGCGGCCGTCGTCGTCGTGCGCGATAATGGGGTTGGCATCCCCAGCGAAATGCTGCCGCATGTCTTCGAGCTCTTCACGCAGGTCGACAGGACGCTCGGTCGCGCCCAGGGCGGAATTGGCGTCGGGCTTGCCCTCGTGCGCCGCATCGCGGAATTGCACGGAGGCGCCGTCGAGGCGCAAAGCGACGGACTCGGCAAGGGAAGCGCCTTCACCGTGCACCTCCCCGTCAGCGTCGCGGGCGCCCTGGAAAAGACGCCGGAGCGCGGCGGAAAGGCGCCCGGGCAGACGGCGGCCCCCCGCCGTATCCTCGTGATCGACGACGAACGCGACGTCGCCGACAGCCTCATGGCCCTCCTCGACGGCTTCGGCGCCACGGTGCGCGTCGCCTATGGCGGCGCCGAAGGGCTCGCGGCGCTTGCCGGTTTCCAGCCGGAACTGATCTTTCTCGACATCGGCATGCCCGGAATGGACGGCTACGAAACGGCGCGCCGGATTCGCTCCGTGCCGGAAGGGCGGGCGGCGACGCTCGTGGCGCTCACGGGATGGGGTCCCGATCAAATTCAGGACCGGGCGCGGGAGGCCGGTTTCGACGCTCAGCTCACCAAGCCGGCGAGCCTGACCGCCCTGCGGCAATTGCTGGCGAGCGTCGCCCCGAATGCGTGCGCCGACAAGCCCCGCGCATAAGAACGCCGTTTGAACCTCTTTCTTCGCGCCGGCGTCGCCCACGGCCGCATCCGCGTCACAATCTCGTCGTGTTTTCAAGCTTCTGCGATGCGGCGACAAACATCAGAAAGGTCTCGAAACGGCATGAAGAAGCTCATCCTCCTGGCTGGCGGCGCGATCCTGGCGGCGACGGCTGTTCCGGCGATCGCCAAGCCCTCGCCCGCGGCGGCCATCAGCGCCGTGCTGTCACGGCAGACCCCCGCCGCCCGCAAGGCGGAGATCGGCCGCCAGGTCGCGCTCATGTGCAACCTCTCGCTATCGGACGACGAGCTGAACAGGGCCTCCGCCTTCATCGAAGCCAACCGGGCCAGGGGCGTGCACTGGGTCGCCGACCAGATCAGCCACAGCGAGCTGAGCTACGCCTGCGGCAACTAGCGTTTTCGCCTGCGCGGGAGGGCCGTGGCGGCGCGGCCCGCAAGCGACCTCTCAATTGTTCCGCTCCCGCCCCGACGCCCTGCGCGCGGCCTGTTCCTTCGCCGAAAGCAGATCGAGCAGAAAACGCACTTCGAAGGGAAGGGGTTCGGCGAGGGTGTCCTTGAGCGCCTCGCGAATGGCGGCTGCGAGCTGCGCCTGCATGAGAGACTGGTTCCGGGCTCTCTCACGCCGCGTGCCTTCTTCTGCGATGGACATGAGCAAATTCCCCGCCGGCGAAGAGAAGTCGTCTGGCTGATCCATTCGGTCTCATAAGCTTCTGAAGTGTGACGGGGACCGCCGCTTTTCGAGCGTCGCCGCAAGACGAGGCTCGCCGGTTATCTCTTCCATTTGGCTCGGCCGTCGCGTTATCCTGCCCAAAAAACGAGGCAGGGAGGAATTATGTCTAATAATGCGTCAAACGGGCGGAGGCCTGCGCAGGCCGAGGAGCGCAGCCAGTCGCCGCTGTGGTTCGCCATCGCGGGGCTGCTCGTGAGCCTTGCAAGCTTCAGCTTGCAGGATTTGCAGATCGGCGACGTCGTCTTCTGGGCGGGCGGCGTCTTCGCCGCGATCGCGCTCGTCTATTACTTCTTCCAGCCCAAGCATGGGCTTCCGACCGGCAAGCGATAGCGTTTGGGGTTGCGATCGAGGGCCGAACGACTATGTTCGGCCCGCCGATCATTCCAGCTACGGGCCTTCCATGTCCTTTCCGCTTTCTGCGATCACCCGCCGCCGCCTGATTGCCGCCGCCGGCGGCGCGCTCGCCCTCGCCGCCTCGCCCGCCCTGGCCGAAAAGGCGGCCTCGGGCTCGGTGTCGCTCATGGAGCTCATGGCGCCGAACGCCCTCCCCGACATCGTCGAGGGCGACGCCAATGCGCCCGTCGCGATCGTCGAATACGCCTCGATGACCTGCAGCCATTGCGCGGCCTTCCATCACGACGTCTATCCGACGCTGAAAAAGAATTACATCGACACGGGCAAGGTCAAATTCACGCTGCGCGAGTTCCCGCTCGATCCGCTCGCCACCGCGGCCTTCATGCTGGCGCGCGAAATGGGCGACAAGCGCGACGCCGTGGTCGATCTTCTCTTCGCGCAGCAGAAGAATTGGGCTTTCGTCGACCAGCCGCTCGACGGCCTCGCCAATGTCCTCAAACAGGCGGGCCTGAGCCAGGAAAAATTCGAGGCGATTCTCAAGGATCAGGACCTCTACAAGAAGGTCAACGAGGTGCGCGCCCGCGCCGCCGACAAGTTCGGGGTGAATTCGACTCCGACCTTCTTCATCAACGGCGAAAAATATACGGGTGAGATCACTACGGCCGATTTCGACAAGATCATCGCCGCGAAGACGCCGGCGAAATAGGCCGGGCCGGAGCGAGGTTTCCGCTTCGCCGGAAGGCCCTCTAAAAAACCGTTCGCCGCGCCAGCGCCGCGGCGAGCGTGCCCTCGTCGAGATAGTCGAGCTCGCCGCCGACTGGCACGCCATGGGCGAGGCGCGTCACCTTGACGCCGAAGGGGCCCAGCAGATCGGCGATGTAATGCGCCGTCGTCTGGCCGTCGACGGTGGCGTTGACGGCGAGCACCACCTCCCGAATCCCGCCGCTCCGCACCCGCTCGATCAGTCCGGCGATGGAGAGATCATCCGGCCCCACGCCGTCGAGCGGCGACAGCACGCCGCCGAGTACGTGATAGCGCGCGTCGAGAAGCGCGGCCCGCTCCAGCGCCCAGAGATCGGCGACCGTCTCCACCACGATGACGATCGAGGGGTCGCGCCGCGCGTCGCGGCAGACGGTGCAGGGGTCGCTGGTGTCGAGATTGCCGCAGATCGAACAGGCGACGATGCGCTCCCGCGCGACCCGCATGGCGTCCGCGAGCGGGCCGAGAAGCTCCTCGCGCTTGCGCATGAGATGCAGCGCCGCGCGCCGCGCCGACCGCGGCCCGAGTCCGGGCAGCCGCGCGAGCAACTGCACGAGACGTTCGATTTCCGGACCTGCGACGCGTTCGGCCATTTTTACTGTTTCGTGCGGGGGCGGGGCGCGCCCCTCTCCCGCAGTGGGGAGAGGGAATCTCAGAACGGCAGCTTGAAGCCCGCCGGCAGCTGGAGCCCGCCGGTCATCGCCTTCATCTTTTCCGCCATCAGCTCGTCGGCCTTGCCGCGCGCCTGCATATGGGCGGTGACGATGAGGTCCTCGAGAATTTCCCTCTCTTCCGGCTTCACCAGGCTCGGATCGATGGAAATGGACTTCATCGCGCCCTTGGCGGTGAGCCGCACCTTGACGAGACCGCCGCCCGCCTCGCCCTCGACCTCGGTGTTCTCCAGTTCGAGCTGCGCCTCGGCCATCTTGGCCTGAAACTGCTGCGCCTGTTTCATCAGGCCCATGAAGTCCATCATCGCGGTCTCTCCTCAGTCTTCGTCCGCCGGGGATAAATCGTCATATTGCACGTCCGCGGCCTCCTCGGCCTCCGGCCGGCCCACGCCCGCGTTCTCTTCCCGGCTTCGCACGGCGACGATCTGCGCCCCCGGAAAATGCGCCAGCACGCTCGCCACCACCGGGTCGGCCTCCAGGCCCGAGCGGAGCTTGCGCTCCTCGGCCTCGCGCTTTTCCTTCAGGCTCGGCGCGCCCCCCGAGGCGACGACCGACACCATCCAGCGCGCATTCGTCCAGAGCTGCAACCGCTGCATCAGAAGCGACGCAAGATCGCGCGCGCCGCCGGGGGCGAGTTCGAATTCGATGCGCCCCGGCTCGAAACGCACGAGCCGCACGTCCGATTCCAGCGCGAGTTTCAGGCGAATGTCGCGCTTCTCCTCGGCCAGGGCGACGAGCGCCTCGAAGCTCGCGAGCGTCACGCCGGAGGCCGCCGGCGCCGGCTGCGCCAGCGCGGGCCGGGCGGCGGCGCTCGCGCCCTGCGGCTGAGGCGCGGGGCGGCTCGCGACGGGCGTGACTCGGGGCGGGGAGCCCGGCGCCCCGCCGGGGGCGCCGAAGCCCAATTGTCTCAGGGCTTCGCCGGGCGTCGGCAGGTCGGCGGCGTAGGCGAGCCGCACCAGCACCATATCGGCCGCCTGAAGCGGACGCTGCGAGCCGCGCAGCTCGTCGACGCCTTTCATCAGGATTTGCCACGCCCGCGTCAGCGCCGGAACCGAGAGGCGCTCGGCGGCATCCCGCCCGCGCCGCTGCTCCTCCGGCGTGAGGGCCGCGGATTGCGCGGTTTCGGGCGCGAGCTTCAGCCGCGTGGCGAGATGCGCGAATTCGGCCATTTCGATGAGGGCCTGAGCCGGATCGGCGCCGCCGTTGTAGAGATCCTCGAGCAGGGCGATGGCTTTCGCCACATCGCCCGCCATCGTGGCCTCGAACAGGTCGATGATCCGCGACTTGTCGGCGACGCCGAGCATCAGCCGCAAATCCTCGGCCGAGATCGCGCCGCTCGCGCTGTGCGCCGCGCCATGGGCGATGGCCTGATCGAGCAGAGAGAGTGCGTCGCGCACCGAGCCCTCGGCGGCGCGGGCGATCATGGCGAGCGCGTCGGGCTCGATCGCGACGGCTTCCTGCTCGCAGATCTTGCGCAGATGCCCGGCGAGCAGGCCGGCGTCGATGCGGCGCAGATCGAAGCGCTGGCAGCGGGAGCGCACCGTCACCGGCACCTTGTCGATCTCGGTGGTCGCGAAGATGAATTTCACATGCTCGGGCGGCTCCTCGAGCGTCTTCAACAGGCCGTTGAAGGCGGCCTTGGAGAGCATGTGCACTTCGTCGATGATATAGACCTTGGTGCGCGCCATGACCGGCCGGTAACGCGCATTGTCGATGATCTCGCGCACGTCGTCGATGCCGGTATGGGAGGCGGCGTCCATCTCCAGCACGTCGACATGGCGCGAATCGATGATCGCCTGGCAATGGACGCCGAGCCCGTCCATGTGGATCGTGGGTTTGTCGATCGCGGGGCGGCCGTCGGTCGCGGGCCGTTCGTAATTGAAGGCGCGGGCGAGAATGCGGGCGGTCGTGGTCTTGCCGACGCCGCGTACGCCGGTCAGCAGATAGGCCTGATGGATGCGGCCGAGATCGAAGGCGTTTTCGAGCGTGCGCACCATCGGCTCCTGGCCGATGAGGTCCGCGAAGGTGACGGGCCGGTATTTGCGGGCGAGCACGCGATAGGCGGCCGGCGGCGCGGCCTCGGCGCCAAAGAGCGACGGCCCGGCGTTGTCCAGCCCCGGCTGGTCGTGCTCATGGTCCATTGCGTCCGCCAGAAACACTGTCCGCCAGAAACACAAAAGGCGCGGGCAGAAGCGGCGAGGCCCTGCATTGCGCGCCTGTGAAGTAGGAGGCTGGACGAAGACCCGCTCAAGCTCGTTAGGGCTGCTTCCTTCCGGACCTGACCCGGTTGGCGAGTGAAACGTCCAACGCCAACCTCCCGGGCTCTATGTGGCAGAGGATGCGCCGCGATGCAAGAGGGGAGCGCCCGCCGTCGCGGCGGGCCCCGCGCAGGAAGCGCTGGCGCCATCGCCCTTTGGGGGCCCAAATGCGCGCAGGATACGTGATTCGCAGAGGGCGCGATGCTCGTTCACATTGGAATTCTGCATGACTGGATGGCGCAATCCACGGAGTTCATGGCGCTGACTCTCGGCGGCGCCTTCGCGGTTTTCGCCCTCTTTCTCTGCTGGCTGAGCTTCGCCTCTCCCGCGACGCCCTTCGTGCAGACCCTGAGGGGGGTCGTCCCGCCCTTCGTCGGCGTGCCGGCGACGCTCTTCGGCCTGCTGATGACTTTCCTGTCCCATGATGTCTGGGAGGTGAACGGCATGGCCTATCGCGCGCTGGCGCAGGAACGCGAACAGCTCGTCACCCTCGGCGCGCTGAGCGAGAATCATGGGGTCGACGCCGCCCATCTGCCTCACGCGATCCGGGATTATGTCGAGGCCGTCGTCGGCCTCGAATGGAAAACCATGGAGAATGGCGAGGAGTCGTCCGAGGCCGAATCGGCGCTCAATACGCTCACCCGCGCCGTGAGCAGCGCGAAGATCGATCCGCCCTATCAGCGCGTGCTGGTCGACACTGTCATGAAGCTGCGCTCGGCTCGCGAGCAGCGGCTTGCCGTCGCCGCCGCCTATCCGGACGACCGGAAATGGGCGGCGGTGATCATCATCGCCTTCATCACCCAGGTGAGCCTCGCCGTCGCGCATCTGGAGCGCGTGCGGCCCCAGCTACTGGCGCAGGCAATTTTCGCCGCCGCCGCCGTTGTCGCGATCTCGCTCGTCGCATCGGTGGCCGAGCCCTACGCGCCCCCGAATTCGGTGGGCTCTGAATCGCTCGAGCAGCTTCTGGAGAAACTTCCCAATGGTTGATCGCGTCGATAGGGCGCTCCCGCCGCTCTGGAACAGGCAAATCGCCGTGGGCGTTACGACGTGACCGGCTGAAGGGGCGGCTTCCAGCAAGACGTCGAGGAAACCCCATGGCGAAGCAGAGCGAGTGGGATACGCAGAACAGATCCGCGAAAGGCGAGCGGTCGAACGGCGACGGCGAACCCAAGACCGACGCCATCGAAATGCTGAAGGCGGACCATCGCCGCGTCGAACAGCTTTTCGACAAATATGACCAGGCGCGTCGGCGCGCCGAGAAATCGAAGCTCGCGCAGCAGATATGCCTGGAGCTGACCATCCACGCGGAGCTCGAGGAAGAAATCTTCTACCCGGCCTGTCGCGAGCATGTCGACGATCCGCTGCTCGACGAGGCGCAGATCGAGCACGACACCGCGAAGATCCTCGTGGCCGAGGTGGCGATGGGAACGCCGACGGCCGATCCCTTCTTCGACGCCAAGGTGAAAGTCCTCGCCGAATATATGCGCCACCACATCCAGGAAGAGGAAAAGGGCGCCGACAGCATCTTCAACGAGGCGCGCAAGGGCGGCGTCGATACGGCCGCGCTGGGAGCGCGCATGGCGTCGCGGCGCGAGGAGCTCATGGACCAGTTCTCCGAGGAGCTCATGCTGCCGCAGCCCAAGGCGCTCCATGTGACGCTTGCGCAGGATGAAGAGGTCTGGGCGAGCCCGCCCGCCAGCAGAAGAGGCGCCCGCTTGGGCGAGGGTCGCCGGGGCGAAGAACGCGCGTCATGGGAGAGCGGGAGCGAAAGCGAAGGCGAGGAAGGCCGCGGCTGGGGCGAACGCGAGGACGAGGCCGGAGGCGCCTATGACGAGCGCCGCTCCGCGCACGGCCGCCAGGACAGCGAACACGGCTGGCATGGCGAGGCCGGCCGGCGCGCGCAGGCCGCGCGGCGCGGCTGGGAAGAGCGCGAGACCGGCGGCGGCCCTTCGCACGGCCGCGAAGAGGAGCGCGGCGAGTCCCGCAAAGAAGAGGGCCGTGGCTCCATGGCTCGCGGGCAAGAGCGCGGCGCAAGCCGGAGCGGCCAAGAGCGGGGAGGCCAAGAGCGGGGAGGCCAGGAGCGGGGAAGCGAGCACCGAGGCTGGCGTGGCGACCCCAAAGCACATTCGGAAGCGTCCCGCCGAGGGTGGGAGCACCGGCGCTGAAGGCGCCCCGGAATGCCGCCTGGAAAACCGAGCCGCAGCCCATGGGCTGCGGTTTTTCGCCGCCGAGCGCCCAAAAATCCGCGCGCCATTCACCTTTCCGCCGGAAAGCGGATGCGCGGGCGCGGGCCGCTTGCTAAAGAAAGCCCGAAAAATCGGAAGGAAGATTGTGACCGCCGCGACGAAACAAGCCCCCGAGAGGCAAGGCGCCGACAGACTTGCGGCCATATTGGCGCATTTCGAACGCGCGGGCTTCGCCCGCCGCGAGCCGAAGCTTTTGCAGCCGGCGAGCGTTTTTCTCGATCGCGCGGGCGAGGATTTTCGCGGCCATCTCTATCTGACGACCGACGCCACGGGCGCGGAGAAGTGCCTGCGGCCGGAATACACGATCCCCGTCTGTCTCGATTATCTTGCGTCGCCGCAGGCCGGGCGGGCCGCGGCCTTCGCCTATGGCGGCTCGATCTTCCGGGCGCCCATCCATGGCGCGAGCGGGGACGGCGAATTTTTGCAGGCCGGCATCGAAAGCTTCGGCCGCGAGGACAGCGAGGCGGCGGACGCCGAAATTCTCGGCGCGGCGCTGGATGCGGCGCGCGCCGGCGGCGCCGGCGATCTTTCCGTCCGCATCGGCGACGCCGGCCTCGTCGCCGCCTTTCTGGACGGGCTCGATCTGCCGCCCGTGTGGCGCCGTCGCGTCGAGAAGGGCCATGCGCGCGGCCAGTCGCTCGCGACGATCTTCACGCCCCCGCAGCGCAACGGCGCCGAAAAGGCCGGCGTGCTCGCGGCGCTGACCAAGGCCGATCCGGCCGACGCCCGGCGGCTCGTCGAGGATCTTCTCTCCATCGCCGGCATCACCGCGGTCGGCGGACGCAGCGCGGCCGAGATCGCGGAGCGCTTCCTCGATCAGGCGACGCTGGCCGAGGGCGCAGGTATTTCTCCCGAGAAGCGGGCGCTGGCCGAGGCCTTTTTCGTCATCGAGGGCGCCCCCGACATCGCCTCGGCGGCCCTGCGCAGCCTCGCCGAGGATGCCCGGCTCGACCTCACGGCGGCGCTCGACCGCTTCGATACGCGCGCGAGCTTCATCGCCGCCCGCGGCCTCGATCTCGACGGGATGGCGTTTTCGGCAAGCTTCGCCCGCCAGCTCGACTATTACTCCGGCTTCGTGTTCGAGGCGCGCCATCCGGCCTCGAGCGAGCCGGTCATCGGCGGCGGGCGCTACGACCGGCTGCTCAAGACGCTCGGCGCAAAAGCCGACATTCCGGCGGTGGGCGCCGCCATCTGGATCGACAGGCTGGCGCGGGCCGCGCAGGCGGGAGGCGCGGCATGACGCAGAAACTCATCGTGGCGACGCCCTCCAAGGGCCGCCTCCAGGAGAACGCCAACGCCTTCTTCGCCCGCGCCGGTCTCGAACTGACGCAGGGGCGCGGCGCGCGCGATTATCGCGGCGCGATCGCCGGGCTCGACGGCGTCGAGGTCGCCTTTCTGTCGGCTTCCGAAATCACGAGTCGCCTTGCGCGCGGCGAGGCGCATTTCGGAATCACGGGTGAAGATCTCGTGCGCGAGGAAATCGCCGATCCCGACCGCAAGGTGGAGCTCATCGCGCCGCTCGGCTTCGGCCACGCCAATGTGGTGGTCGCCGCGCCGCAGGCCTGGATCGATGTGCGCGCCATGGCCGATCTCGCCGACGTCGCCGACGGCTTCCGCGCCCGTCATGGGCGCGGGCTGCGCGTCGCCACCAAATATGTGAACACGACCCGCCGCTTTTTCGCCCGGCACGGGGTGAGCGACTATCGCATCGTCGAAAGCTCCGGCGCCACGGAAGGCGCGCCCGCGGCGGGCTCTGCCGATCTGATCGTCGACATCACGACGACGGGCGCGACGCTTGCCGCCAATGCGCTGAAGGTGCTCGACGACGGCGTGATTTTGCGCTCCCAGGCCAATCTCGTCGCGTCCCTCGCCGCGCCCTGGAGCGAGACGGCGCGCGAAGCCGCCCGCGTGATTCTCTCCCGCATCGCCGCGGAAGAGGCGGCCCGCACGACGCGCGAAGTGCGCGCCGCCCTGCCGCTCTCCGACGAGACGCTGCGCGAGGCGGAGAGCGCCTTCGGCGCCAGCCTGCGCGAGCGCAACGGCGAGACGGCGACCTTCGCGTGCCCGACGAAACGGGTCGCCGCCCTCGCCGACTGGCTGATCGGCAAGGGCGCCCAGCGCGTCACCAGCGCGCGGCTCGATTACGTCTTCAACGCCGGTAATGCTCTGTGGGGACGGCTCGCGGCGCGGATCGGGTAAAGAGCGGGGCGAAAACGCCCCGTCCCGATCATCGCGTCTGCGTCAACAACAGAAAGGCCGCGACCGGATTGGTCGTCAGATAACGCCTCGCGAGCCGCCTGGGTTCGAGGGCGAGGCGGAAGGCCCATTCGAAGCCGCCCCGCTGCATCCATTCCGGCGCGCGCTTTTTCGCCCCCGCGACGAAGTCGAACAGGCCGCCAGAGGTCTTGATGATCTTCACATTCTTCAGCCGATGCGCGTGATCGCGCACGAATTGCTGCTCGAGCGGCACGCCCATGGCGAGCCAGAGAATATCGGGCGCGAGCGCATTGATCTCGTCGAGCTTCTCCTCCAGCCGCCGGCCGGTCAGAAATCCATGCGAGCGGCCCAGAATCCGCAGATTGGGCGCCGCCCGCCGGGTCGCCTCGAAGGCGGCGCGGTTGATCTCCTCGCTGGCGCCGAGAAGATAGAAGCTCGCCCCCGTCTGCTGCGCCATCAGCGCGACGAGCGGATAAAGATCGGTCGTCGCGACCCGCTCCGGCAGCGGGTTTCTCGAAAAGAGATGCGAGGCCGTGACCAGCGGCTGACCATCCGCCGCAATCGAGTCGGCGCTGTCGATCAGACGGGCGAAACCCTTGTCGAAGAAGCGACGCGCCAGCACTTCGCCATTGACCGAGGTGAAATAGAGGGGACCCTCCGGCCGCGCGGGGGCCTGCGCCAGATCGAGCATCAGCCGCGCGGTCTCCATCAGATCGAGCCGGGCGACGGCGGCGCCCCCCACGAGGGTTTTCTCAATGTGTTCGAGCGTCACGACCAGCTCCCCTTATGGCCAAGCTTTGGCACTCTACAGGAACCGGGCTGAAACTCAGCAATAAAAATTTTGGATGGTTAGCGGGGTTTCGCGGGCGGGATCGGGTCCGACTCCAGAAGCCCAAACAGCAGATGGTCGCGCCATGCGCCGTTGATATTCAGATAGGCCCGCGCATAACCTTCCTGGCGGAAGCCCACCCGCTCCAGAAGCCGCTTCGAGGGCTCGTTGTTGGGCAGGCAGGCGGCCTCGATCCGGTGCAGACCCTGCCGCTCGAAGATATAGGCGCAGGCCACCCGCACGGCGCGGGTCATATAGCCCTTGCCGGCATAGGGCTCGCCCATCCAGTAGCCGAGCGTCGCGGCCTGGGAGACGCCCCGGCGGACATGGCCGAAGGAAAGACCGCCGAGCAGCGCGTCGTCCTCGTCCCGAAAAACGAAAAAGGAATAGGCCTCGTCGCGCGCCATTTCCTCCGCGTGCCGGCGCACCCGGTAACGGAAGCTCGCGCGGGTGAGATCATCCGCAGGCCAGATCGGCTCCCAGGGCGTCAGAAAGGCGCGGCTTTGCTCGCGCAGCGAGGACCAATCGACGTAATCGCGCATTTCGGAGGGGCGCAGATAGACGCCCTCCCCCCGGAGCGGCATGTCGCGACGGCCAATGACGCCAAAGAGAGCCATGTGCAAGCCTCGACGCTCAGATCTGCGCCGCGCGGGCGCGCTCGGCGATGAAGGCGGCGACGCGGGCCTCGCTGTTTTCGAGAACCGTATATCGCTCCGGCCCCTCGAGGCGCGCGGCGATCTCGTCGGGCAGGCGCGGCCGGCGGCCGATGGCGCGTTCGATTGCCTCCGGGAATTTCGCGGGATGCGCCGTGGAGAGCGCCACGACCGGCGTGGCCGGGTCCTTTTCGAGCCGCGTCCGCGCGGCGCGCACGCCGGTCGCCGTGTGCGGATCGAGCACATAGCCGGCCTCGCGCCAGGTGCGGGCGATTTCCGCCGTCGTCTGCGCCTCGCCCACCGCGAGCGCCTCGAATTCGGCGCGAATCGCCTCGAGCGGCCCCGCCGGAATCTCGAAGGAGCCCGACTGCTCCAGCGAGGCGAAGGCCGCGCGCACTGCCGCATGGTCGCGCCCCGCGGCGTCGAACAGGAGGCGCTCGAAATTGGAGGAAAGCTGAATGTCCATGGACGGCGACTGCGTGGGCGTCACACCGCGCGGCTCGTAACGCCCCGTCGCCAGGGCGCGGGCGAGAATGTCGTTGGCGTTGGTGGCCACGATCAGCCGGTCGACCGGCAGACCCATGCGCTTGGCGATATAGCCCGCCAGCACGTCGCCGAAATTGCCGGTCGGCACGGCGTAGGAGATGCGCCGATGCGGCGCGCCGAGCGCCACGCCGCTCGTGAAATAATAGACCATCTGCGCCACGACGCGGGCCCAGTTGATCGAATTGACGCCCGCGAGGCCGACGCGCTCGCGAAACGGCGCGTTGCGGAACAGTCGCTTCAGAATGTTCTGAGCGTCGTCGAAGGTGCCCTGCAGCGCGATCGTGTGGATGTTGTCCTCCGCGACCGTCGTCATCTGCTTGCGCTGCACGTCCGAGACGCGGCCATGCGGGTAGAGGATGAAGACGTCGACGCGCGGCAGGCCGCGAAAGGCCTCGATGGCGGCGGCGCCCGTGTCGCCGGAGGTCGCGCCGACGATCGTGGCGCGCAGGTTCCGCTTCTCCAAAAGGTCGTTCATCATGCGGCCGAGGAGCTGCATCGCCAGATCCTTGAAGGCGAGCGTCGGACCGTGGAAAAGCTCCAGAACGAAGAGATTGTCGGCGATCTGCGTGAGCGGCGCGATGGCGCGGTGCCGGAAGCTCGCATAGGCGGCCTCGGTCTGGGCCCGCAGCGCCGCCTGCGAGGCCTCTTCGGTCAGAAAGGGCGCGATCAGCCGCGCCGCCGCCTCTTCATAGGGCGCGCCGGCGAGCGCCGCGATCTCCCCCGGCGACACATGCGGATAGGCGAGCGGCGTGTAGAGCCCGCCATCGGTCGCGAGGCCGGCGAGCAGAACATCTTCAAAAGCGAGCTGCGGGGCTTCCCCGCGCGTCGAAAGGTAGCGCAACTGTCTCAATCCATAGGGGCAGGCGACGCGAGGACGAGCGCGTCAGCCTCTTTCATAGCACATTCACGCGCGTCGCAAGGCGGCTTCTGCGCGCCTCATGCGCCGCTTGCGAGACGGGCGCGGGCGAAGAGCGCAAACATCACGACGAGCGCCACGGCGAGGGAGAACCAGGTGAGCGCGTAAGAGAGATGGTTGTTTGCAAATTCCGGCGCCGTCGACGCGGGCCGGGGAAAGCCGTTCGGCCCCGCGCTGGCCGGCGCCTCCAGCGCCAGGGTGAAGGGCGCGGCGTCGGAGAGGCCCAGCCGCGCCGCGATCGGTCCGGCGTCGCGCGTGAACCAGATGAACCGATCCGGCGTATCGGCTGGCGTAAAGGCGTTGCGCCGCTGCGGGCCATGCATGAGACCGGTGAGAGTCGTCTCGCCCGATGGCGGCGCGCGCCCGGCCGCATCCTCCGCACGCGATGTCGGAACGAAGCCGCGTTCGACGAAAATCACGCCTCCCTCGGCGAGGGCGAAGGGCGTCAGCACCATATAGCCGGGTTCGAGCCCGAAGCCCTCCGGCGGCTTCATGAAGACGAGGGCGTCGCGGCCGGGGAGGTAGCGCCCCCGCGCGGTCACATGGGAGAATTCATACTCCGCCGGATCGAGGGCGGCCCATTCGCTCGGGGGCGGTACGGGCTTGGCCGCAAGGTGGACGCGCGCCTCGACGCGGGCGATGAGCGCCTCTTTCTCCGCCAGGCGGCGCAATTGCCAGACCCCGAGGCCGACGAGCAGCGCCGCGACGAGCGCCGCCGCGGCCGCCGGCCAGACGAGCGCCCGCGCGGCGCTTCTCATGATTCGCGGCGGCCCTCTTCGGCCTTGTTGAAATATTGCAGGGCGACCAGCAGCCCCTTGGTCGGCCGCAGCAGCCCGATGCAAACGATCACGGACAGCGGCAGAAAGATCAGCGCGTGAATCCAGTAGGACGGCTGGTAAGCGACCTCGATGTACCAGGCGAGGCCGACGATGATGAAGCCCGCGATCGTCATGACGAAGATCGCCGGTCCGTCTCCGGTGTCGGCGAAGGAGAAGTCGAGCCCGCAGACCTCGCATTTCGGCGCGACCTCTAGAAGACCCTGGATCATATGCCCCTTGCTGCAGCGGGGACATCTGCCGAGCAGCCCGTCGATATAGACCTGCGCGGGCGGATAGACATGCTCTTCGGACATTGCGAGCTCGCTTCCATAAGAAAACGGCCACGGCGGCGCCGTGACCGTCGATTTTCCGGTCTCTCGGTCGGCGCGCGGGTGATGCGCGCCGGACGCTTACTCCATCGCGCCGCCCCAGTTCCCCCAGACATATATGCAGAGGAACAGGAACAGCCAGACCACATCGACGAAGTGCCAGTACCAGGCGGCGAATTCGAAGCCGAGATGCTGGTTGGGCGCGAAATGGCCCCTGAAGGCGCGAACCAGGCACACGATCAGGAACAGCGTGCCGACAATGACGTGAAAGCCGTGAAAGCCTGTCGCCATGAAGAAGGTCGAGCCGTAATTGGTCGCCGCGGGGTGCGCCGGATCGAAAGAGAAGGCGAAAGGCGCATGGGCGTATTCATAGCCCTGGATGAAGGTGAACAGCAGCCCCAGCGCGATGGTCGCCATCAGGCCCTTCTGGAGCTGACCGCGATCGTCGTGCAGCAGGCCGTGATGCGCCCAGGTCAGCGTCGCGCCCGAGGTCAGAAGAATGACCGTGTTGAGCAGCGGCAGCTTCCAGGGACTGAGCACCTCCATGCCCTTCGGCGGCCAGACGCCCTGGAAGAGCTCCGTGCGCGTCACCTGCCAGACGTCGTCGGGGAAAATGCTGGAATTGAAGAAGGCCCAGAACCAGGCGACGAAGAACATCACCTCGGAAAGGATGAAGAGGATCATCCCGTAGCGGTGGTGAAGCTGAACCACCGGCGTGTGATGGCGCTCGACCTGCGCCTCGCGCACGACGTCGCTCCACCAGGCGTACATAACCGCGAGAATCGCCGCGAAACCCGCGAAGAACAGCGTGCCGCCCCAGGTCTGGCCGTAGATCGGCGCGCCCTTGTGCTGCGCCATCCACATGATGGCGCCGATGGCGGTGGCCAACGCGGCGAAGGCGCCGGCGATCGGCCACGGACTCGGATCGACGAGATGGTAGTCGTGTTGAGGTTTCGCGTGTCCGTCGGCCATCTTTACTTTTCCTCGTCATGCGCCGGTCGCCCGGCGTGTTCTTGAGATCAACGTTTCCGCCGGCTTTCTCCGGCGATCAGGACTTCGGCTTCTGTCCGGCTGCGTCGCTGGTCTTCGCCGGAGATCGGGTCGGATAGAAGGAATAGGAAAGAGTAATTTCCTGCACCCGACGCATCGCTTCATCCGACTCGAGCGCGGGATCGAGATAGAAAACTACGGGCCATTCCGCCGTTTCGCCCGGCCCCAGGCGCTGCTCGTCGAAGCAGAAACACTTCACCTTGACGAAAAAGGCGCCCGCCTGATCGGGGCTGACGTTATAGGCAGCCTGGCCGCTCGTCGCCTTGTCGGAGAGATTGGCGACCTTGTAATAAACAGTCGCCATCTCGCCCGTGCGCAGCGAAATCCTGGAGACCTCCGGCGAGAAACGCCAGGGAAGGTCGCGCGACACATTCGCGTCGAACAACACGGTAAGATGACGTTCGCCCTGCGTCGCGGCCGCGGTCTTGCCGACCTGCGGCGTGCCGCCGAACCCCGTCGCCGCGCAGAAGGCGCGGTAGAGCGGCACGGACGCGAAGGAAAGCCCGAGCATTCCCAATGAGCCGACGACGAGCGCCGCGGCGATGGCGCGCGGGCGACGGGGCGCCGTGTGTCTGGCGGGGGCGTTCATCTTCAGATCGCCCGATTGGCGACGGCGCCGCCGAGTCTGACCACCGTGATCGCATAAAACAGCACGGCAAGCAGCGCCACGGTAACGCCGATGGCGATGTTGCGCGCCCGCCGGCTGCGCTCCTGCTCCGGCGTGAGAACGACGCCATCATCGACGCGCTCAGTTCTCCTCTCCTGCGACTCTCTGCTCATGTCTTCTTCCTTTTGCGACGCTCAGACGTATCCGGCGATATGCGCCGCGCGCTCGGCGACGAGAATGAGGAACAGCATGAAGAGATAGGAAATCGAGAACAGGAACAGCCGCAGCGACGCGCGCCGCGCCGCGTCTCCCTCGCGCCGGCGATAGACCTGCACGGCGAGCCAGACGAGATAAAGGCCGGAAACGACCGAAACGACGCCATAGACGGCGGTCGCGAAGCCCATCAGCCAGGGCAGGACGCCGAGCGGCGCGAGCAGCAGGGAATAGACGAGGATCTCGAGCCGCGTGCGGTCCGCGCCATGCACATTGGGCATCATCGGCACGCCCGCGCGACCATAGTCGTCATGCTTGATGAGCGCGAGCGCCCAGAAATGCGGCGGGGTCCAGACGAAGATGATGGCGAACAGCACGAGGCTCGCAAGCGACAGGTCCCCGGTCGCCGCGGCGTAGCCGACCATCGGCGGCAGCGCGCCCGCGGCGCCGCCGATGACGATGTTCTGCGGCGTCGAACGCTTCAGCCACATCGTGTAGATGACGACATAGAAGAAGATGGTGAAGGCGAGGAGCGCGGCCGCAAGCCAGTTGGTGGCGAAGCCGAGCGTGAATACGGAAAGCAGCGCCAGCACGAGACCAAAGGCCAGCGCCGAGTCGGCCTCCAGGCGGCCCGATGGAATCGGACGCTGTTGCGTGCGGGTCATCACCGCGTCGATGTCCGCGTCGAACCACATGTTGAGCGCGCCCGAAGCCCCTGCCCCGACGGCGATGGCGAGCAGCGCCGTGAAGGCGATGAGCGGATGCGGCGGCGTCGGCGCAAGCATGAGGCCCGCGAGCGCGGTCAGCACGACGAGCGACATGACGCGCGGCTTGAGGAGCCGGAAATAGTCCGACGGCGCGGCAACGGGAATGCGCGGGCTCTGGCCGTCGTCGAGATAGGATGCGTCGCTCATCGCCGTCGCTCTTTGAAACTGACAGGAACGAGAAAGGCCGCGATCGTCTCGCGGCAGCCGGCGCAGGCGGACCCGCGCCGGCTAGCGTCGTCTTACTGGTGGCCGGGGCCGGAAATCCGCGGCAGCACCTCGAACTGATGGAAGGGCGGCGGCGAAGGCAGCGTCCATTCCAGCGTCGTGGCGCCCGGACCCCAGGGATTGGCGCCCGCCTCACGCTTCCTCATGAAGGCCTCGATAACCGTATAGAAGAAGACCAGCATGCTGATCGCGCCGATGAACGCGCCGATCGACGAGACATAGTTCCAGAGCGCGAAGGCGTCCGGATAGTCGATATAGCGGCGCGGCATGCCGGCGAGGCCGAGGAAGTGCTGCGGGAAGAAGGTGAGGTTGATGCCGATGAAGAACACGATGAAGTGCAGCTTCGACAGGGTCTCGTTGTAGAGGTAGCCCGTCATCTTCGGGAACCAGTAGTAGAAGCCCGCGAAGACGGCGAAGACGGCGCCGAGCGACATCGTGTAGTGGAAATGCGCCACCACGAAATAGGTCTCGTGGAGCTGACGGTCGGCGCTGGCGTTCGCCAGCACGACGCCCGTGACGCCGCCCATGACGAAGACGAAGATGAAGCCGATCGCCCAGATCATCGGCGCGCGGAAGCTGATCGAGCCGCCCCACATCGTCGCGATCCAGGAGAACACCTTGATGCCGGTCGGCACCGCGATGACCATGGTGGCGAAGACGAAGTAGCGCTGCGCGTTCAGCGACAGGCCGACCGTATACATGTGGTGCGCCCACACGATGCAGCCCAGGAAGCCGATGGCGACCATGGCGTAGGCCATGCCCAGATAGCCGAAGACCGGCTTCTTCGAGAAGGTCGACACGATGTGGCTGATGAGGCCGAAGGCCGGCAGGATCAGCACATAGACTTCCGGATGGCCGAAGAACCAGAACAGATGCTGGAACAGCAGCGGGTCGCCGCCGCCGGCCGGATCATAGAACATGGTGCCGAAATTACGGTCGGTCAGCAGCATGGTGATAGCGCCGGCGAGAACCGGAAGCGTCAGCACGAGCAGGAAGGCCGTGACCAGCATGGCCCAGGCGAAGAGCGGCATCTTGTGCAGCGTCATGCCCGGCGCGCGCATGTTGAAGATCGTGGTGATGAAGTTGATCGAGCCCAGGATCGACGACGCGCCGGCGAGATGCAGCGAGAGAATGACGAAGTCCATCGCCGGACCGGGATGGCCGATGTTGGACGAGAGCGGCGGATAGAAGACCCAGCCGCCGCCAAAGCCCATCATGCCCGGCGCGCCCTCGACGAACATCGACATGACCAGAAGGATCAGCGAGACGGCGAGGAACCAGAACGAAATATTGTTGAGGCGCGGGAAGGCCATGTCCGGCGCGCCAATCATGATCGGCACGAACCAGTTGGCGAATCCGCCCATCAGGGCCGGCATGACCAGGAAGAAGATCATCAGCACGCCATGGGCGGTGATGAAGACATTGTAGAGGTTCTTGGCGGCGTCCACACCCATCGACGGATCGGCATGGTTGATGAGCGCCGCAAGCCCCGGAAACACGCCGATGCCAGGATACATCAGCTCGGCGCGGATCGCGACCGACATCAGCGAGCCGACCACGCCGCCGATGACGGCGAGGATCAGATAAAGCGTGCCGATGTCCTTGTGGTTCGTTGAGAAGAGAAAGCGGCGCAGGCCTCTCGGATGGTCATGCGCTCCGGCAGTCGAACTCGCCATCGTTTTGTCCTCGATGTCTTATGTTGTCTTGCGTCCAGTTCAGCGAGCCGGCTCGCTCGAAGCGAGGCGCGTCCGCGACTCGGCGGCGGAAAACTTCTTTTTCGACTCGGCGAGCCACTCGTCGTATTTCTCGCGGCTCACGACCCGGATGGCCATCGGCATGAAGGCGTGGTCCTTCCCGCAGATCTTCGAGCACTGGCCGTAATAGACGCCTTCCTTCTCGGCCCGGAACCAGGTCTCGTTCAGACGGCCCGGCACCGCGTCCATGCGGACGCCGAACGCCGGTATGACGAAGGAGTGAATGACGTCCGCCGCCGTGATCTGGAGCTTCACCACCTCATTGACAGGCACATAGGCCTCGTTGTCGACGGCGAGAAGCCTCGGCTCGCCTTCCTTGAGCTCATTCTCGGGCTTCATGAGCTGGTCGAAACCGAAGCCGCCGCCCTGGTCCTCGGGATATTTATAGGACCAGTACCACTGATTGCCCGTCACCTTGATGGTGATCTTCGACTCCGGGATCTCGACCTGATGGGCGAGGATGCGGAACGAGGGAATCGCGATGACAACCAGAATCAGGATCGGAACGAGCGTCCAGACAATCTCGAGACCCGTATGATGGGTCAGCTTGGAGGGCACGGGGTTGGCCTGCTCGTTGTACCTCCAGGAGACATAGAGCAGCAGGCCCAGGACCGACAGGGCGATGAAGGTGATGATCGGCAGAAGGATGCCGTTGTAGAAGAACTGCGTCTCGCGGCCGATGTCCGTCACCGTCGCCGGCAGGCCGATGCCGCCCGGAGTCGGCTGTCCCTCGGCCTGAGCATAGGCAAAGCCAGCGAAGAGGAGGACCGGAAGCGCGGCAGCCGCCGCAAGCGCCCCGACAGAAAGGAAGTTTCGATTGCCCGTGGACATGCAGGTCGCCTTTCGCACCTTTTCGTCAGACAGTGTCATTTTTTTCATGCAAATTTCGGGCGCGCCTCGCCCGAGGCAGGCTTCGCCCGTTCCGGCCCGGTTCAACCACAAACGCAACTCCTGCGCAATTGCTGCGTCGCCATAATTCGGCTGACAAATGGTCGCGCCGGAGAGGCTGGGGCAAGGTCCCGGCGAGGCAAGGAGCCGCTGCGGGATGCGGCTTGACAGCGCGGGTCCATTTGCTAGGCAAAGCGGCCCGCCCCGCGACGGCGCGGCGGCCGCGAAGCGGCCGTTTTTCCGCACATAATCGGCGCCTCTGCTTCTGGAGAGACCATGAATTCTTTTCGCGCCGCGATTTGCTCCAATCCCTTGCGACATCTCGTCGCGGGCGTTGCCGGCGTCGTGATGACAACTGCCGCGAGCGCCGCTTTGGCCCAGGGCGTGGTCAAGTCCAAATATGGCGACTGGGAGATTCGCTGCGAGACGCCGGCAGGCGCCTCCGCCGAGCAATGCGCGCTCATTCAGAGCGTCGTCGCCGAGGACAAGAACAACGTCAATCTGGTGGTGATCGTGCTCAAGACCAGCGACGGCAAGAGCCGCCTGCTGCGTGTCATTGCGCCGCTCGGCGTGCTGTTGCCGAATGGCCTCGGCCTGAAAATCGACCAGACGGACATCGGCCTCGCCGGCTTCGTCAAATGTCTGCCGACCGGCTGTGTGGCGGAAGTGACGATGGACGACAAGCTGATCGACCATCTGAAGAACGGCAAGATGGCCACCTTCATCATTCATCAGGTTCCCGAGGAGGGAATTGGCCTCCCTCTGAGTCTGCAGGGATTCAAGGAAGGTTTTGCGAAGCTGCCGTGATCGGCGGCGGTCTTCGAGAGGAGCGCGCAAGCGGATGAACAAGGGTTTTGCTGGACTGGCGGCGCTCGCCCTGCTGGCGGCGCCAGGCGTCGAGACGGCCGTCGCCTTCGATTTTCCCAAGCTCGGCATGCCGGAAATGCTCGGCGGCAAGAAGGACGCGCCGCAGACGCCCGGCGCCACGGCGGATTGTCCGGTGATCGTGGCGGAAGACGGCGCGCAGATGTTGCGAACGCCTCCCGGCGTCGAGGCCGCGAGCGTGCATCATCAGGTGTCGATCAAGGACATTGCCCGGGAATGCGTCGTCAATGGCGATCAGATCGTGATCCGGGTCGGCGTCGAGGGCGACGCCATGCTCGGCCCGGCCGGCGCCCCTGGCGCTTATGGTGGAACCATTCGCGTGGCGCTGCGCCGGACCAAGGACGATTCGATCGTCTCCACGAAGAATTATCGCGTAAACGCCTCGATCCCGGCCGGCGGCGCCCGCGCCGATTTCCGGCTGCTCGCCGATCCGCTGACCGTGCCCGCCAATGGCAAGGCGCAGGAAGAATATGAGATCCTCGTCGGGTTCACCGGCGGCGCGGCCGATGCGGAAGAGAAGCCCGCGGCCAGACGCAAAAAAGGCCGGCGCTGACGCCGGCCTTTCCAAATTCTTCCTAAAGATCAACCGCTTCAGGTCGAGACGTAGCGCGCGCGCTCGGCGAGCGATTTGACCTCGTTGATCCCGGCCGTCACGAAGTCCTTGCCCGGCGCGCCCTTTGCGAGAACGCGTTCGGCGACCTTCACGGCCGCGTCGGCGGCGGCGGCGCGCACCTCGGCGGCGGCCTGGGCCTCGGCCTGAGCGATTTTCTGCTCCACCTGCTTGACGCTGCGGACCATGAACTCGTCGAGACGGCGCTTGCCCTCGGCGGCGATCAGCTCGGCCTCTTCCTTCGCCTGGGCGACGATGGCGCGGGCCTCGGCCTCCGCCTCTTCGCGCTTCTTCTCAAAGGACGCGAGGAGCGATTCGGCTTCGGCGCGCAGGCGCTCCGCCTCGGCGAGCTCGCCCTTGATGCGATGGATGCGCGCGTCGATCAGCGCGGCGAATTTGGAATGGGCGCCGACCCACAGCAGCACGAGCACGAAGATCGTGAAGCCGACGGCGACGTAGAATTCCGCGTCGAAATGCATGGAATGCGTCTCCTCAGTTCTTCACGGACTGATATTCGGCCGCGAGCCGGGCGCGATCGGCGGGGGCGCCGGTCAATTTCTCGACGATCGAGGCGGCGGCGTCGAGGGCGATCTGCTCGACATTGCCGAGCGCCGCGCTCTTGGCCGCGCCGATGCGCTCCTCCGCCGCGCGGATCTTCTCGGCGGCGTCGCTCTCGGCGCGCGTGCGCTGCGCGGCCGCCTCGGCGGCGATCTTCTGCTGGGCCTCGCGGCCGATCGCCTGGGCCTCCTCGCGGCGGCGGCGAAGGTTTTCGTCATTCGCCTGCGCGGCGGCCTGGGCCTTCGACTGCATGTCGCGCGAGGCGTCGAGGTCGGCGGCGATCTTGGATTCGCGGTTCTCGATGATGCCGCCGACGCGCGGCAGCGCGATGCGCGACATCAGCACGTAGAGAAAGCCGAAGATCAGCATCAGCCAGACGAGCTGAGGCGCGAAATTCTCGGTCTGGAAAGGCGGGAAGCCGCCTTCGTGATGGGCTTCGCCACCCGGCGCGCCCACGGATTCGTGGGTCCCTTGAGCTTCGAGGGTCCCTTGGGTTTCATGGGTCCCTTGGGTTTCCTGCTCGGCCTCGGCGGCGTGGGCGGAAGAGATGATCGCCATGGAGATGATCCAGAGTCTTCGACGCGGCGCGGATGGAACGCGGGGCGCGCCTCTGCGAGGGGCGTACGGGCTGCGAGGCGCGCCATGTGCGCGCGCCCCGCGAGATCAGGAGAAAGCTCTTTAGGCCTTCAGATACAGAAGCAGCGCGATGACGAAGGCGAAGATGCCCAGGCCTTCGGCGAGCGCCGCGCCGATGATCGCGTTGGTGAACTGGGAGGCGGCGGCCGTCGGATTGCGCAGCGCGCCATTGACAAAGTTGCCGAAGATGAGGCCGACGCCGATCGCCGCAGCGCCGGTGCCGATCGCGGCGAGACCCGCGCCAACCAGTTGCATCTCAGTAGCCATAGACTTCTCCTGTTTTCATTATGGGCGACTTTTATTGTTGGGTGTTTATCAGTGGCCCGGATGAATCGCGTCGTTGAGATAGACGCAAGTGAGGACGCTGAACACGAAGGCCTGCAGACAGGCGACGAGCAGTTCCAGCGCATAGAGCGCGACGATCGCGAGCAGCGGCACCGGCGCGAGCGCCGAATAGACGCCGCCGGCCGCGAGCAGCAGCACGACGAATCCGCCGAACACCGCGAGGGTCACGTGGCCCGCGAGAATGTTGGCGAACAGACGAATGGAGAGCGACACGGGGCGCGACAGGAAGGAGATGACCTCGATCGGCACGAGGATCACCAGCACCGGCAGCGGCACGCCATGCGGCACGAAGAGATTGAGGAAGCCGAATCCGTGGCGGTAGAAGCCATAGGCCGTCACCAGCGTGATGACGAGCAGCGCGAAGGCGCCGGTCACCACGATCTGGCTCGTCACCGAATAGGTATAGGGGATGAGGCCGATCAGATTGGCGATCAGGATGAAGGAAAAGAGCGAGAAGACGAAGGGGAAGAACTTCATCCCCTCCTTGCCCGCGGTCTGGCGCACCGTATTGGCGACGAACTCGTAAAGCATTTCGGCGAGCGCCTGAAAGCGGCCCGGCACGATGGCCTTGCGCGAGGTCGCGAGGACCATCAGCAGCACGACGCCCAGCGCGGCGACGAGCATGTAGAGCGAGGCGTTGGTGAAAGAGGTTTCGACGCCCGCGATCTGATGCGGGAAGTAGCGGTGCAGTTCGAACTGTTCAATCGGATTCGGCGCGGCCGCTGCTTCAGTGCTCATCGTTTCTGCCCGAGCGTCTCCGCCCGGCCCTCGATTGGTGGCGCGAAGGCCGCGCCTGGTGACTTTTCCTTTCGCGGCGGCTCAGTCCTTGGGCTTCGCCACGCGATAAATATTCCAAAAGCCAGCCGCTATGCCGAGACCGAGCAAGACGATCATCAGCCAGGGCTTGGTGCCGAGCCATTCATCGGCCTTCCAGCCGAGAACCCCGCCCACCGCCACCGCGCCCACAAACTCGGAAAAAGCGTTGAGCCCGACGCTCAACGCCCGCGACAGGCCCTTTCTCTCGGGCGGCGGCGCCTCCTTGGCGAGTCGCTCCTCGTCGCGCTGTCGCAGCGCCGCGTTGAGCTTCTCGAGCCGCGCATTGAGCGCGTCCTGTTCGGCGTCCCGCTTGTCGTCTTCGGTCATCGGCTCTCTCCGTCGCGCTCGAATGGCTGGCGCGCGCAAAATTGAACGATGGCCGGGACGGCTTGGTTCGAGGGATGGTCCGGCTTTCGGGAGCGGCTGGAATCGAAAGATCCCGGCTTGCGGCCGGACCCTTTCGAGCCGCGCGCAACATATTGACGGGCCATTGTGAAGTCAAGGCGCGCCGCTTTTGCGCAAATCCACTGATTTCAAAGGAAAACATCCGCTTGCGACGATTTGCGCGGGTGAAAGTTTGTGCATTTGCGAAAGGCCCCGCGCCGAATCCGCGCGCCGCGCCGTCCGGACCTTCCGCGCCGCTGCGTTGTTAATCGGGATGGGGGCGGAACGGCGGGCGTCCCCGCCGCGCGGCGGGGACAGGGAGGAGCCGATGCCTTACGCGCGTTTCGCCGTCATGATCGCGGTCGCGACCATTCTGATATTCTGCGTGAGTTATCTCGACGTCTATCAGGCCGATCATCTCTGGTTCAGCGCCGGCCGCGTCTGGATGGCCGTCGCCGCCGGCGCCGCCGTTGCGGTGGTCATCATTCTGTTTTCGCCGGACATTTACCGCAGCGGGCCGGCGAATTCCGTGATCGTCGCGGCGGCGGTCGCCGTCTTTGCCGCCGCAGCCTGGCTGGTGCGGACGCAGGACGGCGTCCACGAGGTCGAATTCATGCGCGCGATGATCCCGCACCACTCCGCCGCGATTCTGGTCGCGGAACGGGCGCATTTGCGTGACCCCCGCGTGCGCGAGCTGGCGCGGCGCATCGCCACGGACCAGACGCAGCAGATCGCGGAAATGAAGCAGCTCGTCGCCGAAATCGAGAAGTCGGGCGGCAAGCCGATCCCGCCGGCCCGGGACGGCCAGGCGAAGACGGCGAACCGCTGAGCGTCGGGAACAGTCGCTCGCGCTCAGCTGGCGAGCGCGAATTTTTCCGCCTGCTCCAGATCGACCGAGACGAGCTGCGAAATGCCGCGCTCGGCCTGGGTCACGCCGAAGAGCCGGTCCATGCGGGCCATGGTGATGGGGTTGTGCGTGATCGTCACGAAGCGCGTGTCGGTCTTCTTGCGCATTTCGTCGATGAGGTCGCAGAAGCGCTCGACGTTGGAGTCGTCCAGGGGGGCGTCGACCTCGTCGAGCACGCAGATCGGCGACGGGTTGGTGAGAAACACGGCGAAAATCAGCGACATGGCGGTCAGCGCCTGCTCGCCGCCGGAGAGCAGAGTCATGGTCTGCGGCTTCTTGCCCGGCGGCCGGGCGAGAATGTCGAGGCCCGCCTCCAGCGGGTCCTCGCTTTCGACGAGCTGAAGCTCCGCCGAGCCGCCGTCGAACAGCAGCGTGAACAGCTCCCTGAAATGGGCGTTGACCTTGTCGAAGGCGGCGAGCAGGCGCTCGCGGCCCTCCTTGTTGAGGCTCGCGATGGCGGCGCGCAGCTTCTTGATCGCCTCGGCGAGATCGTCGCGCTCGGCGATCATCTTCTCGCGCTGCGCGTCGATTTCGGTCAGCTCCTCCTCGGCGCGCAGATTGACCGCGCCCAGGCGCTCGCGGTCGGCGCGCAGGGATTCGAGCCGCTTCTCGATCTCGGCGATGTCGGGGAGTTCGTCGCCCTCCTTCACCCCCGCGAGACCGGCGAGCGCGGCGGGCGTGGTTTCGAGATCATGCGCAATCGCGCGCTCGATGTCGGCGGCGCGCTGTTTCGCGGCCTCGAGCTGGGCCTCGCTGCGCGCCTTTTCCTCGCGCGCGGCGCTCATGGCGTCGAGCGCGACGCGGGCGGCGCGGTCGGCGCCCGCGAGGCTCGTCTCGGCGGCGGCGCGGGCGTCGGAGGCGTCGCGGCGGGCGGCCTCGGCGTCCTCCAGCGCATTCATCAGGGCCCGGCGCTGCTCGAGGAAGGCGTCCGGCGCCTCGGCGAGGCGCTCCTGCTCCTCGCGCGCCGATTCGAGACGCTCCTCCAATTCGCCGAGCCGATCCTGGGCGCGGTCGCGGCGCTCGGCCCAGGAGGCGATTTCACGGGCGATCGCGGCGACGCGCGAGGCGCGGGCGTTGGCCTCGTTGCGCAGCGTCGCCAGGGACGCGCGGGCTTCGCCCGCCTGGGCGCGCTCGACCATGGCGCGGGCGCGCAGGCTCTCCATGGCGCCGGCGAGCGAGGCCGGCTCGTCCAGCGCGTCGAGCTCGGCGGCGAGCGATTCGCGTTTCTGCGCGGCCTCGTCGCGGTTGGCGAGGGTCTGCGCCTTGGCCTCCTCCAGCGCGGAGAGGCGCTGGCCGATCTGCGCCAGACGGCGCTCGGCGGCGGTGTGGCGCTCGCGGGCCTCTTCGAGCCGGGCGCGGGCGCGGCGCTGGGCGTCGCGGGCGGCGGCGTCGCCAAGGGTGGCGAGCCGCGTCGCCTCCCGGGCGGCGTCGAGCTCCTCGGCGAGGGCGTCGGCCTCGGCGCGGGCGCGGGCCGCCTCGGCCCGCAGATCGGCGAGGCGATTCTTTTCGGCAAGCCGGCGCGCGGCCGGCGTCGGCGCCTCCGCGGCCTGGGTGAAGCCGTCCCAGCGCCACAGATCGCCTTCCCTGGAGACGAGGCGCTGGCCTGGCCTCAGGAGCTTGCGCAGACTCTCGCCCTCGGTGCGCAGGACGACGCCGATCTGGGCGAGCCGACGGCGCAGCGCCGGCGGCGCCTCGACCATGTCGAGGAGCGGGCGCACGCCGGGGGGCAGAGACGGGTCGCCCGCGTCGGCGGTGATGGCCCAATGCGCGGGAGCAGATGTCTCGGCGGAGGCGTCGAGATCGTCGCCGAGCGCGGCGCCGAGCGCCGTCTCATAGCCTTTCTCGACCGTCACGCTCTCGACGACCGGGGCCCACAGGCCGCCAGCGCCGGATTGCAGCAGATTTTCGAGCGTGCGGACCTCGGTCTCCAGCCGCTGCGCCCTCAGCGCGGCCTGCTCGACCGGCTGACGGGCGGCGGCCTCCGCCTCGCGCGCCTCACGGCTCCCCTCCTCGGCCATCTGCGCGGCTTCGTCGGCGGCGCGCGCCTCCTCGACGGCCATCTCGAACGCCTCGGCGAGACGCGCCGCCTCCTCGACGCCCCCGCCCTGCCCGGCGATCAGCGCGAATTCGGTGTCGAGCCGGGTGAGCTCCGCCTGGAAGCGCGCCACGCGGGCGTTCTCGTCGCGCAGCGCCGATTCGATGGCGCCGCGCCGGGCGTTCACGCCCGCGAGCTGCTGCTGCACGTCGGAAAGGGCCGATTCGGTCTCGGCGAGCTTCGCCTCGATCTCGGCAAGACGCTCGCGCGCCTCGGCTTCCCGGTCGTCGTCCTGCAAATCGGCGCCCAGAAGGTCGGCGCGCTCGTCCTCCAGCCTCTGCGCAACTTCGGCGGCGTCCTCGATCAAGGCCCGCTCGCGCTCGAGATCGCGCATGAACTGCTCGATCTGCCGCGCGAGCTCTGAAATGCGCTGCTTGGCGCGCTGTTCGTCGGCCTCGAGCGCCTGACGGGCGGCCACGAGCCGATGCACGGCGGCGCCGGCTTCGGCCTCCTTCTCGCGCAGCTTCGGCAGCTCATGCGCGGCGATGGCCTGAAGCTTCGCGGCCTCCGCCTGCTCGAGCGTGCGCGTCTGCACGTTGAGGATGTCGGCTTCGAGCTTGCGGGCGGCGTCGCGCAGCTGATCGGCGGCGATCTGGTAGGAAACGAGCGCGACGAGCGCCTCGTTCTGCCGGATTTTGGCGGCGACCTCGCGATAGCGCGCGGCCTGACGCGCCTGACGTCTCAGACTGTCGCCCTGGCTCTCGACCTGCTTCAAAACATCCTCTAGGCGGGTCAGATTCTCGGACGCGGCGTTCAGCCTCAGCTCGGCCTCGTGGCGGCGGGAATGCAGGCCGGCGACGCCGGCGGCGTCTTCGAGAATTCTGCGGCGCGCCTGCGGCTTGGCCGAAATGATCTCGCCGATCTGGCCCTGACGCACGAGCGAGGGCGATCGGGCGCCGGTCGCGGCGTCGGCGAAGAGCAATTGCACGTCGCGGGCGCGCACTTCCTTGCCGTTGATGCGATAGGTCGAGCCCTGCTCGCGCTCGATGCGGCGCGTGACCTCGATGAGATCGGCGTCGTTGAAGCCGGCGGGCGCGAGGCGGGCGGAATTGTCCAGAACAAGGCCGACTTCCGCGAAATTGCGCGCGGCGCGCGACCCGCCGCCGGAAAAGATCACGTCGTCCATGCCGGACGCGCGCATGTTTTTATAGGAATTTTCGCCCATGACCCAGCGCAGGGCCTCGACGAGGTTGGACTTGCCGCAGCCGTTCGGCCCGACCACGCCGGTGAGGCCGGGCTGAATGAGGAAGTCCGTCGACTCGCAGAAGCTCTTGAACCCCAATATGCGCAGGCGTTCGAATTTCATGCGTCAAGAGCGCCACAAAAGCATGGGGAAGGCAAGAAACGGCCGACAATATCTTGTGGAAGCATCCAGTGGAGGCGGCAGGCTCGGCGAGCCGTTTCAAGCGAACGCGCCTCTTTCCTGTTGCATTGCGAGAGGCGAATTGAAAAACTGCGAATTGATAAACTGCGATGTGCCGGGCGCAGCGTTCGGCCGCTGGAGCTGAAAAGCTCGGATGAGGTCAGGTTTGCTGGCGACGCATTCCCGCGACGAGGATCTCTGGGTTTTCGCCTATGGCTCGCTGATGTGGCGGCCGGGCTTCGACTTCGTCGAGAGCGCCCTCGCCTGGGTTCACGGCTATCATCGGTCTCTTTGCATTTTCTCCCACGTCCACAGGGGCACGCCCGAGCGGCCGGGGCTTGTTCTCGGTCTCGACCGGGGCGGGTCCTGCCAGGGCGTGGCCTTTCGCGTCGCGGCGCGCGACCGCGACAGCACGATCCACTACCTGCGCGAACGCGAGCTCGTGACTTCCGTCTATCTCGAAAAGACGATCGGTGTGCGATTTGCCGAGGGCGGCTGCGTCAACGCCCTGGCCTATGTCGTCGACCGCAGCCATCATCAATACGCCGGCCGCCTGCCTGTCGATGAGATGACCCGCCTCGTCGCGGAAGGCGTGGGCCTCAACGGCGACAATCCGGCCTATGTGCGCAACACCTACGAGCACCTGCTGCAACTCGACATTCACGACCCGGAACTCGAGGAAGTCGTCCGACGTCTCGACCGCTCGTCCTGCCGGATGAGCCCTGCCGCCGGACAGGCCGGACAGGATGTCTGACAGACCGTAGGAAAAAAAGGCCGGGGCAAGCCCCGGCTGCTAGAGCACTCATCCAACGCGCAATCAGACCCACAACGCCACGCGGACGCCCGACGCCTACAAACGCTACGCTCACGCCACGCCTGCCCCACGCCACGCAAACCGGAAACTCGACTCAACGCCAACGCAACGAATACTCGGCTCACGCAACGACTATTTGACGACAAGTCACCCGGACGCGAC
This sequence comes from Hyphomicrobiales bacterium, assembly GCA_003963405.1. GTDB lineage: Bacteria > Pseudomonadota > Alphaproteobacteria > Rhizobiales > Beijerinckiaceae > Methylocystis. The sequence continues at coordinate 85,908 of RXIY01000022.1, read as the reverse complement.
CACACGCTGACTCAGCCGGGGCGTTCCGATCCATTACGGTCAGGACCGGGCCCCTGTTGTCCGGGGCGTCTATGCGCCCCGTTGATTCGGAAGCCGCTTCAATTGAGAAGCGAGCCCGAAAGATCGCGCGCCGTTTCGTCTCCGGCGCAGAAATGGACATGCCACTCGGAAACGCCGAGTTCGTGGGCGAGGGAAGCGAGTGGCGGCCTCGCCCCGGGCTCCCGCGTCGAAAAGACGCAGAGCGGGCGCCGCGCAAGGCCCTCACGGGCCACGCCGACGACGACCGCGCTTTCCACTTCGGAGACGAAACCTTCCTCGCCTCGCTGGAAGATGGAGCAGACGTAACGGCGTCCCGATACGCCACGCCAGGAGAAGAAGCGGCCCTGGAGGAGATTCGCTTCTGCGAGCGAATCGAGTTCCTGACCGCGTGGCGACAGGCCATGCGATGGCCGGCGCATCATTAATGGCGAAAAATTATGGTCCCGACGCATGACACCCTGCCAAACAGAGCGAAACAAGAACTTTACTAGAACAAACGATGTACACAGTCAAGGACTGCGACCTCGCGTTCCCGGAAAGACCCGGCGGGCGCTCCCCCCGCCGCACTGGGCTGCGGCCGTACTGGCGCAGCCTGTCTTGCCTCTCTTTGCATGACGCCCAGCCCGGAGGCTGTGCGCCAACGCGCACCCTGCGCCACTACGCTCCCGCTTGAACCCCTCTGGAGATGGGGTGCGATTCGAGCAACGCAAGCTTGAACTTTGCCATAAGGCGCACAACTTCTACGATAGTTTCATCGGCGAGACAATTTTTTTTTGATTTTGTCGCGGGCCCGCGTGGTTCGCGCCTGTCACTGGGCGCAGCAAGGCGCCCGCGCCGGCTGGCGCCGACGCGGGTCTCGATATGGACATCTCAAATTCGTTACTGAGCTTTTTCCGCGCCCCGGCGGCCGTCAGCCGTTGGCGCCGCCGCCCGCCGTGCGCAGCCAGGCGGCCCCGCAGGCCTTGGCGAGCTCGCGCACCCGCAGGATGTAGCTTTGCCGCTCGGTGACGGAAATCACCCCGCGCGCGTCGAGCAGATTGAAGGCGTGGCTCGCCTTGATGCACTGGTCGTAGGCGGGCAGCGCCATGAGATGCCGCTCATCGCCCGAGCCCGCGCCGAAATCGAGCAGGCGCCGGCACTCGGCTTCCGCGTCCCGAAAGTCCTCGAAGAGCTTCGCCGTGTCGGCGGCCTCGAAATTATGGCGCGAATATTCCTGCTCGGCCTGCAGGAAGACGTCGCCATAGGTGACTTTTTCCGCGCCGTCGCGGCCGTTGAAATTCAGCTCCATGATGCTGTCGACGCCTTGCAGATAGCAGGCGAGCCGCTCCAGCCCATAGGTGAGTTCGCCCGCGACCGGCGCGCATTCGAAGCCCGCAACCTGCTGGAAATAGGTGAACTGCGAGACCTCCATGCCGTCGCACCAGCATTCCCAGCCGAGCCCCCAGGCGCCGAGCGTGGGGCTTTCCCAGTCGTCCTCGACGAATCGGATGTCATGGACCGTCGCATCCAGGCCGATCGCGGCGAGTGAGGCGAGATAGAGCTCCTGAAGATTGGCCGGCGACGGTTTGAGGATCACCTGGAACTGGTAATAATGCTGCACGCGGTTGGGGTTCTCGCCATAGCGCCCGTCCTTGGGACGCCGGCACGGCTGCGCATAGGCGGCCCGCCAGGGCCTCGGGCCGAGTGCGCGCAGCGTCGTCGCCGGATGGAAGGTGCCCGCGCCCATCTCCATGTCATAGGGCTGCAAAATGACGCAGCCTTGCGCCGCCCAGAAATTCTGGAGCGTGAGAATCAGGCCCTGGAAGGAGCGCGTGGGGGAGAGATCGTCGGCGGTGGCGGTCATGCAGGCATCCTGTCGCGGCGAAGAAGCAGTTACGGTCGCCGCGGCCCGCGGTCAATGGCCGGGGCCGTTCCAATTTGAGCCAAACTCGAAGTTGCCGGGAAAGCCCTCGGAAACCATTCCGAAAGCCATGGGCGCTAGCGTTAGCCCATGCGTAACCATGTGTCGTATCCCCGCGTTCGCGCCCCCCGTCGGGCGCACAAGATCGTCCCGGCGGTCGGCGGCGTAGCCCTCTGCCTGCTGACCGGCGGCTTTTTGTTCTCGCTCCCGGAGGAGCCCGCCGGGCCGGCCGAGCCGGCGCGCGAGACCGCCGAACTGGCCCCCGCCGATCTCGGCCTGCGCGGCTCCCTCCTCTCCGGCATTGGCGCCCATGCGCCGCAAGCCTTTGCGCCACGCAGCGCCCGCGCGCGGTTCTATGATTTCTTCGTCTCGCGCGCCGAGGCCGGGCCAAAACCGACCGAAGGCGCATGGCGGGCGGCGCAGGCGCCCGAGCCGCCCGCGCGCCCCGTCGACCTTCGAACTGACGCCGACGCGCCGCCCGCGCCAGCGCCGGAGCTGGCGAGCCTCGAGGCGCCGACGCCGCCACGACGCCCGCCGGAACTTTCCGCCGCGCTCAAGCCCGAGCCCCCGAAGGAGCAGCCCGTCTCTCTCGCGCGGGACGAGCCGCGTAGTCCTGCGCGCCAGATGGCGCGGGCGGCAGGCTCCACGACCGTTCCCGCCGCGCCCTCGGATGGCCGCAGCTTCTTCGAGCGCCTCTTTGGCGGCGCGCCCCAGGCTGCGGCGGCGTTGACGACCGGCCGGCCGAATCGCGAGGTCATGGCCTATGCCGCCACGCCCGCCGACACGGGCGGGCTGTTCGGCGGATTGCGCAGCGCCGTCGCGCCCACCAATCCCGCCGCGCGCTTCGACCGCTATACGGCGGTCTACGACATCTCCGCCCGGGTCGTTTACATGCCGGACGGCTCGAGGCTGGAGGCGCATTCGGGCCTGCGCGAGCATCTCGACGACCCGCGCTATGTGCATCTCCGCATGCGCGGCCCGACGCCGCCGCATATCTATACGCTCACCCCCCGCGAAGCCCTGTTCCATGGCGTCGAGGCGCTGCGCCTCAATCCTGTCGGCGGCGGCGGCGCCATCTACGGGCGAGCCGGACTCCTCGCGCATACCTATATGCTCGGGCCGAACGGCGACTCCAACGGCTGCGTCTCCTTCCGCGACTACAACGCCTTTCTTCAGGCCTATAAGCGCGGCGACATTCGCCGCCTCGCCGTGGTCGCGCACCTCTAGGAGAGGAGCCGCCCCGTCCACCGAGCGCGCCGGTCTCGCAGGATCGGCGCGTTTTTTTGTCCGGCGCCTCATTTCGGGACAGACAATCCTGTGCCAAGTCTCTGCATTCACACGGTTTCTTATGTCTATGGCGGGCTGACGCCTTGTGCGAAGCTGTCCACGCACAGCCAAGAATTCGCCTCAATCGAGCCCAAGCAAGGCCGCTATGCTTTTCCAGAGTGTTGCTGCGGCGTTCTTGCGCGTCCGCTCGACCCGGCCGACCCCGTGATTCGTGACGCCGCCGGTCGCAGCGCGAGCGCGCCACCCGATCATTTTCCGAGGGCGGATGTTGACGAAACCCCAGATTTTACATGGCTTCCTGTCACGAGATCGCGGCCGCTTCGTCGCCTATGTGGCGCTCGGAAGCGTCGCGCTGTCGTCGAGCCTGCTGATCGGCTGGCATGTCCATCGGCAAAAAGGGCCGGTCGCGGCTGACACGCTGGCGCGGACGGAGGCGCCTGCCGCCAACCCTTACGGTCGGATGATCGTGGGCCTTGGGCCCTGGGCCCGCACGGCCGCCGCGCCTGCGCAGACAGCCGACACGACGGCCGCGCTCGCCGCGAAAGTGGAGCCCGTGGCTCTGGAGCCGGAGGCGAAGCTCGACCCGAATCTCGAAGCGAACCTCGAATCGGCGGAGGCGGAAAGCGTCTCCCCTAACGATGAGACGACGCCACTGCCGCCCCGCCGGCCCGCCGATCTCAAGGCGCTTGCGAGCCGCCTGGCGCCCGCGCCGCAGCGGCAGGCCGCGCTCGCCGAACCCGCCCCCGCGCCGGCGTCAGCCGACACCCGCAGCTTCTTCGAGAAGATTTTCGGCGGCGCCGGCGCCAGCCAACAACCCGCCGCCCCGCCCGAGCCGGCGCAAACCGGCCGCAACGCGCGCCGCCCGCAGCAGGCTCCTGCTCAGGGCTCTGCTCAGGTCTTGGCCTATGCCGCGCCGGAATCGACCGGCGGTCTTTTTGGCGGCGTCACGAGCCCCGCCGCGCCCGCGGCCCCGGCGCAATCTGCCGCCGTCGGCCCGGCGCCGCGCGCGGGAGCCGGCACCGCCGTCTACGACATTTCGGCGCACACGGTTTACATGCCGGACGGCACCAGGCTCGAAGCCCATTCGGGCCTTCGCGAATATCTCGACGATCCGCGCTACGTGCATGTGCGCATGCGCGGTCCGACGCCTCCGACCGTTTATGCCCTGACGCCGCGCGAGGCGCTGTTTCATGGCGTCGAGGCCTTGCGCCTGACGCCGATCGGCGGTGATTCGATATACGGCCGCGCGGGTCTCCTTGCCCACACCTATATGCTCGGGCCGAACGGCGACTCCAACGGCTGCGTCTCCTTCCGCGACTACAACGCCTTCCTTCAGGCCTATAAGCGCGGCGACATTCGCCGGCTGGTGGTCGTCGCGCGCATGTAGGAGCGTCTTGTCCCTGCGCGGTTTTTACCCCGCGGCGATGGATAGCCGCGAGGCGGCGCATATATGCCTCTTGGGTTGACGCTCATCCGCGCGGGAGGCTGCTTTGCGTATCAATGCCCTTCTTCTTGTTTCGCTCTTCGCGATTGCAGGCGGAGAAAGCGCGGCGGCGCGAGTTCGCGTCCACATCGATCTCGGCAGCCAGCGCATGTATGTCAATTCGGGGAGCGGCAGCTATGTCTGGCCCGTCTCGACAGCGCGGCCCGGCTACCGGACGCCGCGCGGCGTCTTCTCCGCCAAGGCGCTGCAACCCATGCATTACTCCAGCAAATACGACAATGCGCCGATGCCGCATTCCATCTTCTTCAACGGCGGCTACGCCATTCATGGGACGTACGCCACCGGCTCCCTCGGCCGCCCGGTCTCGCATGGATGCGTGCGGCTCTCACCCGGACATGCCGCGCAGCTTTATTCCATGGTGCGCCAGCAAGGGGCGATCATCTCCATCAGCGGCGGGGCGCGCCATTGGGGGCGCGCGCGCCACTGAGGCCTGGCCTCAATCCGCCTGCGCGGTCGCCTGTGAAGACGCGGGATCGAAGGCGAAACCCTGCCGATAGATCGTCGTAATGGGGGCCTTCTGGTGGGCCTGCTCCTCGATGCTGTTACGCAGGCGGCGCACGAACATGTCCAGCGCCCGGCCGCTTTCGTCCGTCTCCTCGATTCCGATGGCCCGGCGCAGTTCGTCTCTGCCGACGGGTTGGCCCGGCGTCCGGGCGAGGCATTTCATGAAGGCGATCTGGCGGTGGCCCAGGCGGATCGTCTCCCCGCCGGGCCCACGCAGGCCGCCACCCTTATCGAGCAGCCAGCCCCCCGGCTCCGCCTCCGGCGACGGCTGCTCCCGCCCCAGCAAGGACTTGACGGCGGCCAGCATCTCCGCTTCGGGCGCAGGCTTCACCAGAAAGAGATCGGCGCCCTGGGTATAGGCCTCGACGCGGTCTGTCAGAGTGTCGCGATGCGTGTGGACGATGATGCGGGTGCGCGTGGTCCGCCGGAGATATCTGACCATCGCAAAACCGCTGTCGTCCGGCAGATTGAGATCGAGCACGGCAAGGTCGAACGTCGATCGCGCCAGCCGCTCTCGACATTCTCTGGCGTTCGAGACCGCGGCGACCACCCCCGCCGATGAAAGGAGGCCGGCGAGAGATTGATGCAGTTCCGCATCGCCTTCGACGAGAAGAATAGTCATGGCTGTGCTTTCACCGACCATATGCTTCCAAAAAACCCCGCCGCCCAGCCGATGAGGCGCCGAACGACGGGAGAGGAGCCCCTTTCTCCGCCGCCGGACGGCGAGACGGCGCCTGCATTCGGGCGGGAGCAGCGCCCTCCATCGCAAGCTAAGCTATTCGATTCGGCGGAAAAGACAAGCTATAGCAATAAAACTATTACAATCATGATCTTACGCTATCGATCCCAGATTGCCTTCGGCGGCAGAAGCGCCAGCGGCGCTTTCGATCCCTTCGTCCCCTGTAGCAGGATGCGCGTCGCAGGCGCGCCGGGGCGGGAGTAGATCGGCAGAACCGAAACGCCGCCGAGCCTTCCGGCGACGGCGGCGAGGCAATCGGCGAGCGCGTCGGCGCGATGGATCATCGCAAAACGCCCGCCCGGCGCGAGCAGCGCGAGCGCGCCGCGCACCCATTCCGAGAGCGGCGCGGCGGCGACATGGGCGCGGGCCTTGCCGGCGTCCGGCGTCACACGCACGCGCGACGGTTCGTGAAACGGCGGATTGGTGAGGATGAGCGCAGCCTGCTCGTCGACGAGCCCGGCTGCGCGGCGCGACGCCGCAGAGGCGACGTCGGCCTCATGCGCCGTCACGCGCGCCGCAAGGCCGTTGCGTTCGATGTTCTCTCGCGCGAGCGCGCAGGTCTGCCGATCGATCTCGACCAGCCCGACTTGGGCGGCGGGGGCGTGCAGGGCGGCCATGAGCCCCACGGCTCCGGCCCCGGCCCCGATGTCGAGGATCAGACCACGGGCGTCCGGAGGCGTCACGGAGGCGAGCAGGACCGCGTCATGGCCTGCGCGGTGGCCCCGCCCCTGCCGCAGTCGCAGCCGTCCTTCGAGAAATCCGTCGATTTCGCCGTCGCTCATTGTTTTGCGACAGTCACATGCCCGACGCGCGCGCCGCAAGCGCAACCCGGCAAGATGGTTCAGAAGCAGATTATTTTTCGTAGCGGAAGGATCAATCGAAGGCTCGACTTGCCGGTAGCGACGCAAGGCCCTAAATTGCCCCGCCGTTATTGAGGTAAGGCCGTAGGGGGGTCCGTGGGTATCGTTATTCCGCTCGAAGAGAAAAAGGCCGCAGGCCTCGACAGCCTGCTCAGCCTGATCCGCCCGGACCTCGAGCGCACCAATCAGCTCATCATCCAGCGAACGGGCTCCGACGTCACGACGATCCCGGAGGTCGCCAACCATCTGATTTCCGCCGGCGGCAAACGCCTGCGCCCGATGCTCGTGCTCGCGACGGCGGGCATGTGCGGCTACAAGGGCGACGGCCATCTCAAATTCGCCGCCGGCATCGAATTCATGCATACGGCGACGCTTCTCCACGACGACGTCGTGGACGAGTCCAGCATGCGGCGCGGCAAGATCGCGGCGCGGATGCTCTGGGGCAACCAGACCTGCGTGCTCGTCGGCGATTTCCTGCTCGGCCACGCCTTCAAGATGATGGTCGAGCCGGGCATGGTGCCGCCGCTCACCGTGGTCTCGCAGGCCGCGGCCGTCATCGCCGAGGGCGAAATTCTCCAGCTCAACGCCGCCAAGGACACCACGACGACGGAAGACGCCTATATGGGCGTGATCCGCCGCAAGACGGCCGAGCTCTTCGCGGCGGCCGCCGAGGTCGGCGTGATGCTCGCGGGCAAGCCCAGGGTCGACGAGGAAGCCGCGCGCAGCTACGGCATGAATCTCGGCATCGCCTTCCAGCTCATCGACGACGCGCTGGATTACGGCGGCTCCTCCGCCAAGCTCGGCAAGAATGTCGGCGACGATTTCCGCGAGGGCAAGATCACCCTCCCCGTCGTGCTCGCCTTCCGGCGCGGCAGCGAGAAGGAGCGCGAGTTCTGGCGGCGCACGCTCGAGAAGGGCGAGATCAACGACGGCGACGTCGAGACCGCCTGCGGACTCATGAAAAAACACAAGGCGCTCGACGACACGATCGAACGCGCGGCCCATTACGGCGCGATTGCCCGCGACGCGATGGAAATCTTCCCCGCATCGCCCTGGAAGGACGCGCTCCTCGAGGTGGTCGACTTCTGCATCGAGCGGGTTTACTAGCCCGCGCAAAACGAAGGGCGGGCGCCGGCGCCCGCCCCTTTCATTTCCTTCCCGGATGCGAGTTCGAGACAAGACAGCCGGCCGCGCAAATGTCGCGGCCAGCGCATCGCGTCAGGATTTCAAGCACTCGGCCTTGAACTGCTTCTTCGCCTTGCCCTTCAGGCCCTTTTCCTTGGCCTGATCGGCGCAGGCCTTTTCCTTGTCCGCAGGCGAAGCCTGTGAGGTCGCGGCGGCGGGGGTGGCGGCCGGGGCGTCCGTGGATGCGGCGCCGGCCTCGGCGGCCTTGGGGGCGATCTCCGCCGGCGGCTTCCAGGCGGTTTCCGCAAAAGCGGACGATCCGACGAACAACGCAGCGAATGCGCCAGCCGCGCAAATGAACTTGGTGCTCTTGTACATAACGTCTCTTTTGTTTTTAGAAGCCGGCCGCGCGGCTTCGGACTCTCCCTGGCCAAACGCTACTCAAGAACGCGGCCAAGGCGGACGTTATGACATTTTTAAGAACTTGTCTCGGTCGCCTCCTGCGCCCGAAGCGGCAGGGAACAGCGAGGATTTCAGCCCCGGTGATTTCTCCAGAAGTGGATGGCGAGGACGCCCGCAAGGGCCGAGAGGAGCAGCCGCGCCAACAGGAGCCCTGGCGCAGCGCCTTTTCTTTCAATAAGATACAAGATAAGGCCCTTGCCGTGTAGACGGCGTGGCCGGCCCGCGCGCACATGGGGATGGAGGAAGCTCATTTTGGTTTCCGCTCGAAAATCCGAGGCCCCGGGTGGTAAGGCTAACGACGAAAATATTGAGAAAGGCTTGCGCGCGTCGCCCCTTTTCGCAGGCGCCCCGCGAGCCTCCGGGCGGCAGGACAGGCGGGAAAGAGAATGGCTGAGCCACGAAAGATCGACGACGCGACATTCGATCTGAGCGCGACGCCCCCCGTGGCGGAGCGGCGCGCCTTTCGCATGACCACGCATGGGCGCGTCCTCGACGATCCTTACGCGTGGCTTGCGGCCGAGAACTGGCGCGAGGTGCTGCGCGACCCGAAAAAGCTTCCTCGGGACATTGCGACGCTGATCGAGGCGGAGAACGCCTATTGCGCGCAAGCCGTCGCGCCGCTCGCCGAGCTGCGCAAGACCCTCGTGGCCGAAATGCGCGGGCGCATCAAGGAGGACGACGCCGACGTTCCCGATCCCGATGGTCCCTTCGCCTATTACGGGCGCTTCCGCGAAGGCGCGGAGCACCCCATCGCCTGCCGCACGCCGCGCGACGGCGGGGAAGAGACCATCCTGCTCGACGGCGAGGCGCTCGCCAGGGGCCACGACTTCTTCGACATTGGCGAGACCGCCCATTCGCCCGATCACGCGCAGCTCGCCTGGAGCGTCGACGCCGCCGGATCGGAGCTTTACGCCATTCGCACCCGCGCGCTCGCGGATGGGCGGGACCGCGACGACGTGGTGACCGATACGGAAGGCTCCATCGTCTGGAGCGCCGACTCGAGGGCCTTCTATTACGTGCGCGTCGACGAGAACCATCGCACGGCGCAGGTCTTTCGTCACGAGGTCGGCGCCGACCCGGCGACGGATCGCCTGATTCTGGAGGAGCCCGACGGCGCGTGGTTCATCGGCATCGAGGAAAGCCGTTGCCGGCGTTTCGCCGTCATCGCCATTCGGGGGCACGACGCCTCTGAATGCTGGCTCGTCGATCTCGCCGACGCCGAGGCGCCGCCCCGGCGCGTCGCCGCGCGGGAACCGGGACTGCGCTACGACGTCGAGCCGCACGGCGATCTCGTCTACATCCTCAACAATGCGGACGGGGCCGAGGATTTTCGCATCTCGGCCGCGCCGCTCGATGCGCCGCAGCGCGCCAACTGGCGCGATGTCGCGCCCTATCTCGACGGCGCGATGATCGTCTCCTTCACGGTCTATCGAAACTGGCTCGTCTGGATGACGCGCGAGAATTCGCTCCCGCGCATCATGGTGCGCGATCTGACGAGCGGCGAGGAGCACGCCATCGCCTTCGAGGAAGAGGCTTACGCGCTCGGCCTCGATCCCGGCCTCGAATTCGACACGGACAGGCTGCGCTTCACCTATTCCTCCATGACGACGCCGGACGAAACCTTCGACTACGACATGCGGACGCGCGAGCGCGTGCTGCGCAAGCGGCAGGAAATTCCTTCCGGACACGATCCAAAAAATTATATTACGCGCCGGCTTTTCGCGCCGGCCGCGGATGGCGAGACAATTCCCGTCACGCTGCTGCATCGCGCGGATTTCGAGCCGGGCCGGGGCGGCGCGCCGCTCCTGCTCTATGGCTACGGCGCCTATGGCCATTCACTCGGCGCGAGTTTCAACGAGGACGCGCTGTCGCTCGTGGATCGCGGCTTCGTCTATGCGCTGGCCCATGTGCGGGGCGGAACCGACAAGGGCTGGCGCTGGTACGAGGACGGCAAGCTCGACAGAAAGCCGCACACCTTTTCGGACTTCATGACCGTGGCGCGCCATCTCGTCGCGACGGGATATACGCGCGCCGGCGCGATCGTGGCGCAGGGCGCCTCGGCCGGCGGCCTGCTGATGGGCGTCGCCGCCAATGCGGCGCCCGAGCTTTTCGCCGGGATCATCGCCGGCGTTCCCTTCGTCGATGTCCTTCACACGATGATGCGGGACGATCTGCCCCTGACGCCGCCGGAATGGCTCGAATGGGGCAATCCGCTCGAAGACGAAAAGGTCTACGACCGTCTGGCGTCCTATTCGCCCTATGACAATATCCGCGCCCAGAGATACCCGGCCATCCTGTCGATCGCGGGCGTCACGGACCCGCGCGTGACCTATTGGGAGCCGCTCAAATGGGTCGCGAAGCTGCGGGCCACCATGACCGGCGGCGGGCCCGTGCTGCTCCACACCCATATGGGGGCCGGCCACTCCGGCGCCTCGGGACGTTTCGAGGCGCTGGAGGACACCGGATTGGAATACGCCTTCGCGCTCGCCTGCGCGGCGCGTCTCAGCTGCTAGGCTTCCTGCCGCGAAGCTCTTCCGGCGGCAGCCATTCCTTGCCCGCCTGCGTGCCGGCCTTGCCCTCGATGCCGGGCGAGCCGGCGGCGGTGCCACTCGGCCCGGCGAGGCCCGTGGGCGACGCCTGCATCTGGGCGGCGGGATTTTCTTTCTGCACCACCGTCGGCGGATCGACATGCGTGCCGACCGCCGGCCCGGAGGTTTCGCCGGGCGAGGGCGTCATCGTCGATTTGGGGATCACGCCCGACGCCTCGACGGGGGCGCTCTCGCGGGCCTCGGCCTGGCGGAGTCCGGGCCCCTGCTGCGCCTCCTTGGGCATGACCGGCTGGCCCCCGTCGAAGGTCGGCGGATTGGGATCTCCCTGATCGAGCGCCCACGCGGGCGCAACGGCCCCTGCCGACAGAAAAGCAGAGATCACGAGAATTTTCTTCATGGTTCTCGCTCCTGACCGCCGCCTTGGCGGCGGGCCGGGTAAGCCCCCAACGGCTAGATGGGCGGGGCCGTCGCGCCGGCAAGAAAATATCGCCTCGCGCCGGCTTTTCGTTTAGTTGCCTGTAGCGGGAGGATTGGCCATGGCTCACGACTCGAAACATGCGGAAACGATTGCGCTGCACGCTGGGTGGCGCGCCGACGAGGCGACCGGCGCCGTCGCCGTGCCGATATTCCAGACCACGTCCTATCAGTTTCGCGACACGGAGCACGCCGCCAATCTCTTCGCGCTGAAGGAGCTCGGCCACATCTACACGCGCATCGGCAACCCAACGACGGGCGTGCTCGAGGCGCGGCTCGCCGCGCTCGAAGGCGGCGTCGCGGCGCTGGCGCTGTCCTCGGGACAGGCGGCCTCGGCCTTCTCCCTGCAAAACCTTGCGCGCGTCGGCGACAATGTCGTCTCCTCGACCGATCTTTACGGCGGTACCTGGAATCTCTTCGCCAATACGCTGAAGGATCAGGGAATCGAGGTGCGCTTCGTCGATCCGGCGGACCCGGAGAACTTCCGCCGTGCGACGGACGACCGCACGCGCGCCTATTATGCGGAGACGCTCCCCAATCCCAAGCTCACCGTCTTTCCCATCGCCGAAGTCGCGGCGATCGGCCGCGAATACGGCATTCCGCTGATCGTCGACAATACGGCGGCGCCGATCATCGCCCGCCCGCTCGATCACGGCGCGGCCATCGTCGTCTATTCGACGACGAAATATCTCGGCGGCCACGGCACCTCGATCGGCGGCGCGATCATCGACGGCGGCAATTTCGACTGGGAGAAATTCCCCGCCCGCCAGCCGGCGCTGAATACGCCCGATCCGAGCTATCACGGCGCGGTGTGGGTCGAGGCGGTCAAGCCGCTCGGACCCGTCGCCTATATCATCAAGGCGCGCACGACGCTTCTGCGCGATCTCGGCGCCGCGCCCTCGCCCTTCAACGCCTTCCTCACCCTGCAGGGAATCGAGACGGTGACGCTGCGCATGGAGCGCCATGTGCAGAATGCGCAGAAGGTCGCGGATTTCCTGGCGAAGCGCAGCGAAGTGACGCGGGTCATCCATCCCTCGCAGCAGAGCGGGGAAGCCCGCCGGCGCGCCGACGCCTATCTCAAGGGCGGCTATGGCGCCTTGATCGGCTTCGAGCTCAAAGGGGGACTGGAGGCCGGCCGCCGCTTCATCGACGCGCTGGAGATGTTCTACCACGTCGCCAATATCGGCGACGCGCGCAGCCTCGCCATCCATCCGGCGACGACGACGCATTCCCAGCTCGGCGAAGAGGCGCAGCTCGCCAGCGGCGTGACGCCCGGCTATGTGCGCCTCTCAATTGGCCTCGAACATATCGACGACATTCTCGCCGATCTGGAGCGGGGGCTGAAGGCGGCGGGGGCGTAAACGCGCCCAAACCGAGAACCGCCCACGCCGCAAGGGGGAGTGAAAAAAGGCCCTACTTCACCTTCACCGGATAGCCCGCCACCACGAGCGCGACATGCGCCGCGATGCGCGCCACCTCCTGATGCAGCAGCCCGGCGGCGTCGCGGAAGGCGCGGGCGAGCGCGTTTTCGGGAACGATCGAGAGACCCACCTCCGGCGAGACGACCACCGTCGGCGCACGGCGGGCCAGCAGCGCGGCGGCCAGCGCGGCGCGGTCGGCCGCGAGATCGGCTTCCGCGAACATTCTGTTGGAGAGCCAGATCGCCAGGCAATCGACCATGAGCGGCGACTCGGCCGGCGCCGCCACGATCGCCGCCGGCAGCTCCTGCGGCGCCTCGATGGTGCGCCAGTCGCCGCCGCGCCGCGCGCGATGGGCGCCGATGCGCGCCCGCATCTCGTCGTCGAACGCCTCCGCCGTGGCGATGTAGAACCACGGCCCCGGATGCGCCATGATCAGCCCTTCGGCATAGGCGCTCTTTCCCGAACGCGCGCCGCCCAGAATGAACGTCAGGCGGGGGTTTTCGGCTTCCCCTCTCGGCTCAGGCATCGCAGGCCCTCTTGAAAGGCGTCTGCGCCAGGAGGCCGCCCTCCCGGTCGAAGACCATGATCTGAAGCTCGCTCTCGCAGGCGGCGCCGAGCGCGCGCGCCGCGGTGGCGAAGGCGGAGCGCGCCACCGGGGCCGCGAGATCGACGCCTTCGGCGCGGGCGATCAGCAGCGCGTCGAGCGCGCTATTGGCGTGGCGGATGCGCGCCTGCGTCTCTCCATCGGCGCCCGCCGCGCGCGCGGTCTCCGCCAGTTCCGCAAGATCGAGCGTGGAGCGGCCCGAATGCAGATCGAGCCTGCCCTGCGCGAGCTTCGCCATCTTGGCGAAGCCGCCGCCGATCGTGACCCGCGCGACAGGATGCGTGCGCAGATATTTCAGAAAGCCGCCGACGAAATCCCCCATTTCGATCAGCGCGGCGTCGGGCAGACCGTAGAGCTTCTGCACGGCGGCCTCCGAGGTCGAGCCCGTCGTCGCCGCGAGATGGACGAGCCCGCTCGCGCGCGCCACATCGACGCCCCGATGAATGCTGTCGATCCAGGCGGCGCAGGAAAAAGGCGTGACGACGCCGGTCGTGCCGAGGATGGAGAGGCCGCCGACGATGCCGAGGCGCCCGTTGAGCGTATGCTTCGCCATCTCCGCGCCGTGGGGAATCGAAATCTCGATCTTCGCGTCGGCTTCGACGCCGAGCTTTTGTGCGGCTTCCGCGATCGCCTCGGCCATCATGCGCCGCGGCACGGGATTGATCGCGGGCTCGCCCGGCCCCAGCGGCAGGCCGGGCCGCGTCACCGTGCCGACGCCCTCCCCCGCGAGGAAGGACACGCCCGTCCCCGGCGCGGCGCGGCGGACCGTGGCGCGCACGAGGGCGCCATGGGTCACGTCCGGATCGTCGCCCGCGTCCTTCACCACGCCCGCGCGCGCGAAATCGGGTCCGCGCGCAAATTCGGCGAGCGCAAAGGCGACGCGCCGGCCCGAGGGCAGCGCGATCTCAACCGGATCGGGGGGCGGCGCGCCCGTCACCAGCGCCTCGAAGGCGGCGCGGGTCGCGGCGGTGGCGCAGGCGCCGGTCGTCCAGCCCCGGCGCAAGGAGCGATCTTTTGGCGCGTCCGTCATGCGCCATGTGTAGCAAGTCCCCGCGCCCCGCGACATCCCGGCGACACCGGGCCGGCGATCCGCTAAAAGGGTCGCCCGTTTCTAGGAAGGAGCTTGGCCCATGAATCGCAGCCTGACATCCTTTTTCGCCATGATGACGCTCGCGACGGCCGAGGCCGCCGGCGCGCAGGCCTTCGAACTCAGGAGCCCCGACATCGCCGACGGCCAGAAGATCGACATGAAGCATGTCTATGATTCCTTCGGCTGCACGGGCGCCAATCTCTCTCCCGAACTGACCTGGAGCGACCCGCCGGCAGGGACGAAGAGCTTCGCCGTGCTGATGCACGATCCCGACGCGCCGACCGGCGGCGCGGGCTTCTGGCACTGGCTCGTCGTGGATATTCCGCCGGACGCGCGCAGACTCAATCAGGGCGCCGGCGACGCTTCCGGCAAGAACCTGCCGCCCGGCGCGCATCATCTCGAAAATGACTTCGGCGACAGATCCTACGGCGGTCCGTGCCCGCCGCCCGGCAAGCCGCATCGCTATGTCATCACCGTCTATGCGCTGAAAACCGACAAGATCGGCGACGCGGGCAAGGGCCGCACGGCGATCGCCGGCTTCACGATCAATCAGAATGCGCTCGCCAAGGCCTCGATCACCGGCGTGTTCGGGCGCTGAAGTGAGGAGGCCGACGACGAATATTGCGGGGGCCAAATCCCTCCCCCTTGCGGGGAGGGAGCGGCGCCCGCCCCAAATATCGGCCGATACGCGCCCATGAGTTTCGGCGTTGCGCTGGCGGCGCTCGCGATCGAAGCGGGCGCGGGCTATCCCGATTCGCTCTTCCGGCGCATCGGCCATCCGGTCACCTGGATCGGCGCCCTCATCGGCGCGCTGGACCGCCGGCTCAACCGTGAGAGCGACACCTCCGCCCGGCGACGCGCCAAGGGCGTCGCGGCGCTGATGCTCGTCGCCGCCCTCCCGCTCGCCGCGGGAGTCGTCATCGAGCGGCTCTGCGAGGCCCTGCCCTTCGGCTGGCTTCTCGCCGCGCTCCTCGCCTCGAGCCTCCTTGCTCAAAGAAGCCTTTACGATCATGTGGCGGCCGTAGCGCAAGGGCTGTCGCGCGGCCTCGACGAGGGGCGCCGCGAGGTCGCAAAGATCGTCGGCCGCGACGTGGCCGCGCTCGACGAGGCCGGCGTCGCCCGCGCGGCGATCGAAAGTCTCGCCGAGAATTTCTCCGACGGCGTCGTCGCGCCCGCGCTGTTTCTCGCCCTCTTCGGCTTGCCGGGCGCGCTCGTCTACAAGGCGGTCAACACCGCCGACAGCATGATCGGCCACAAATCCGACCGCCATCTCGCCTTCGGCTGGGCGGCGGCGCGCTGCGACGATCTCCTCAACCTCGTGCCCGCGCGGGTCGCGGCGGGCCTCATCGTTGCGACGGCCGCGGCGATCCCGGCCGCCTCGGCGAAGGGCGCGCTCGACGCCGCCCGCGCCGACGCCGCGCGACACGCCTCGCCCAACGCCGGCTGGCCCGAGGCCGCCATGGCCGGCGCGCTCGGCCTCGCGCTTGGCGGCCCGCGCGCCTATCATGGCGCAACGGTGGACGGCGCCCTGCTCGGGCGTGGCCGGCGGGAGGCCACAGCGGTGGATATTTTTCGCGGATTAATGATTTACAAAGGGTCGGCCGCCGTGCTTTGGCTACTGATGTTCGCCGGCGCGGCGGCGGGCGCTAGATAGGTTGTTTCCCCAGGGGCCTTCAATCCGTTCGCATTTCTGCGCGACGATGTCGCGGGCGCCGGACTTTGCATTTTTGAAGAATTCGGCTACAAATTTTTTGTGCAGCGCAGCATAGGAGTAGCGGAAAGGCTCGGAATATGGATCGTATGTCCTATCACGTTTACGAGATGCTGCATCTGGCCTTCGCACCGGCGCGCGCGGCGACTGACGCCCTGTTGCACACGATCAAGAGCCCGCTCAATCCGCTCTATCACACCTCGCTCGGCCGCAGCATCGCGGCCTCCGCCGAACTCTTCGAGCGCATGACGCGCCGTTACGGAAAGCCGATGTTCGGGCTCGACACGACCGTGATCGATGGGGTCACGGTCGAGATCGCCGAAGAGCATGTCTGGATGAAGCCCTTCTGCGGCCTGCTGCATTTCAAGCGGCAGTTCGAGGGCGAGGCGCCGCGTCAATCGAAGCTTCTCATCGTCGCGCCAATGTCGGGCCATTACGCCACGCTGCTGCGCGGGACGGTCGAGGCCTTCCTGCCGAGCCACGACGTCTATATCACCGACTGGGCGGACGCGCGCACCGTGCCGCTCATCGAGGGCGGTTTCGATCTCGACGATTACATCGACTATCTCGAAGAGATGATGCGCTTCCTTGCCGAGGACGGGACGCCCGTCCACACGCTTGGCGTGTGTCAGGCCTCCGTGCCCCTGATCTGCGCCATCGCCGCCATGGAGGCGGCCGACGATCCGGCGGCCCCCCAATCCATGATCCTGATGGGCGGCCCGATCGATACGCGCGTCAATCCCACCGCGGTCAACAAGCTTGCCGAGAAGCGCGGCATCGAGTGGTTCCGCCGCCACTGTATCCACACCGTTCCCTTCCCTCATGCGGGCATGGGGCGCGACGTCTATCCGGGCTTCCTCCAGCTTTCGGGCTTCATGGCGATGAATATCGAGCGCCATGTGACGGCTCATATGGAGATGTTCAACCATCTGATCGAGGGCGACGGCGACTCGGCCGAGAAACACCGCGACTTTTACGACGAATATCTCGCCGTGATGGATCTGACGGCCGAATTCTATCTCCAGACGGTCGAGCGCGTGTTCATCCGGCACGAAGTGCCGCTCGGGCTCCTGCGCCATCGCGGCGAACTCGTCGACCTCAAGGCGATCCGCCGCACGGCCCTGCTCACTGTCGAAGGCGAGAAGGACGATATTTCCGGCGTCGGCCAGACGCTCGCCGCGCAAGAGCTCTGCGCCGGCATTCCGGCGGCGCGCAAGGCGCATCACTTGCAGGACGGCGTCGGCCATTACGGCGTTTTCAACGGCTCCCGCTTCCGCCGCGACATTGCGCCGCGCATCTGCGCCTTCACCGGGGACATGGAGCGCGTCGAGGCGTAAGGCGTCCTCAGCCCTCTCCCAGCTCGCAGGGAGAGGGCGAAGCCTCTCCCCTCAGAGCGTCGGCAGGCGACCCGCCTTCAGATTCTCCCGCGCGAGGCCGACGAGCAGGTTCTTCGTCTTCTCGTCGGCGAGCCAGGCGTCGACGCGCGGATTGCCGAGACGCGCGGCGCCTTCTTTTTCATAGGTGCGGAAACAGGCCGCGAGATATTGCGGCAGCGTGAGGAAATCGCCCACGTCATTGGCGAGATGGTGATTTTGCAGCTTGAACAGATAGCCGCCCTGCACGCCGAAGTGTTTCGCGATCGGCGGATAGACCGGAAAAATCTCGGCGCGGGCGAGATCGTGGATCTGATAATAGCTGAAATCCGTGGCCGGCGGCTTCAGCCCGACCTTCTCCCACATGATCTTCGCGATATCGAAGAGCACGTAATGCATGGGATGCACGAGGCTGAACATGAAGACGCCGCGGCGCGACCACTTCATCAGCTCCGTCGAGAGATCGACGTCGAAATCCCGCTTGGTGGTTTCGAGCAGTTCGCGCGCCGCGTCGTTCCAGATGTCGAGATAGCCCGCCGCCTGAAAGACGTTTTCGTTGAACAACGCCCGCGTCTCGTCGAGCGACAGGCCCGCCCGATAGCCGAAGACGGCGATCGCCGAATGATAGGGGCCGAGCGGCCCGAAGATGAAGCCGTGCAGCGGCTGCGTGGGGTCCTGGATGTAAATGAGATCGGGATGAAAGGCCGCGAAGGTCACGGCCGGCAGCCGCGTCACGCGCGGCAGGCGCTGGCGCAGCTCGGCCGAATCTCCCGGCCCGCGCAAATGACCCGAGAGGAACTCGTGGGAGAAGACGTAATCATAGGTTTCGAGCGTCTTGACCAAGAGATCGAAATTGGCGAAGCGCGAATGCCCGATCGCCGAGAAATGATGGACGGTGGCGCTCGGGTCCATGACCTTCATCGCATAGGCGACGCCGAACGCCTGGCAATTGCCCATCACCGCGATGCGCGGGCCGGTGGTGCGGATCTGGCGCCCGGTCAGCTTGGCTATGCGCGGCTCGATGGCGTACTGGATCCAGGACTTGAAAATCTGCTTCTCGATCTGGGAGAACATTTGGGTCATTCACCGGCCTTGCCGCCTGGGCCGCGTCGTCCGCCGGCCTGCGGCTGGTGACAAGCGGCGGCGCCTTCGTCTATGGTCCGCTCACGAGCGATGGCGCGCCACAACAACACGCCAAGCGCCATCCGTGACTTGATTCACACCGCGATCAGGAGTTTGCCCCGTGGCGGACAATCCCTATAGCTCCCTACCCGACCATCGCTTCTGGCGCAAGGCTGTGACCGGTCTGCCGCCCTTCGCCATCGATCCGCTGATGTCGACGCCGTTCAAGATCGCGCGCGAGGATCGCGTGGCGACGGCGGGAAGCTGTTTCGCGCAGGAAATCGCCCACCGCCTCCAGACGAGCGGCTACACCTATTATCTCGCCGAAAAGCCGCCGCAGGGCATGTCGGCCGAGGAGGCGCTGCGCCGCAATTACTCGATGTATTCCTGCCGCTACGGCAATATCTACACCACCGCGCAGTTCCGCCAGCTCCTCGACCGCGCTTACGGCGATTTCAAGCCGTCGCTCGATTACTGGAACAGCCCGGACGACGGCCGATTCGTCGATCCCTTCCGCCCGCGGATCGAACCTGAGGGCTACGCCACGCTGGAGGACATGCGGGCCGACCGCGAGAGTCACCTCGCCGCCGTGCGCCACATGCTCGAGACGATGGACGTCTTCGTCTTCACCTTCGGGCACACGGAGACCTGGCGCCACAAGGCGGACGGCGCGATCCTGCAACTCGCGCCGGGCGTCGCCGGCGGGACGTGGGACGATAGCGTCTACGAGTTCTACAATATGACGGTGAGCGAGGTCGTCCGCGACTTCCTCGCCGCCGTGGACCGCATCCGCACCGTCAATCCGAAAGTGCGCATCATTCTCAGCGTCTCGCCCGTCGGCATCATCGCGACCTATGAGGACCGGCATGTCGTCGTATCGAATACGGCGGTGAAGTCGATCCTGCGCGCGGCCGCCGACGAGGTCGTGCGGGCGCGGCCGAACATCGCTTATTTCCCCTCTTACGATCTCGTCAACGTCTCGCCGAACGCCGGACGCTTCTATCGGGAGGATACGCGGCGCATCAATTCGCACGGCATCGACCGCACGATGAAGATGTTCTTCGATCACTTCACCGACCGCGCGCGCGAAGAGGAGGCGGTGCGCGCGCTCAAGGTCGATGTGGCCGCCGAGGCCGAAGCCAACGCCCGCGTCGTCTGCGACGAGGAAGCAATCGAGTCGGCCTGAGCTTTTCACCTCATACAAGGATTGCAGGATGATCATTGGTTCGCTTGCGCTCGCGGCGGCGGGCGCGTTCACCGGCGCGTCTCTTTACGTCAATTATGTCGAGCAGCCCGCGCGTCTGGCCTTGAGCGACGACGCGCTCATCAAGGAGTGGGAGCCCTCCGATCATCGCGGCTTCCTCCTGCTCGCCGGATTGGCGGCGGCTGCCGCAATTTTCGGCTTCATCGCCTATCGCGAGCTCGATGATCTGCGCTGGCTCTTCGGCGCCCTCGTCATGCTCGCCTCATGGCCCTACACCTATTGGGCGATCGTGCCGCTCAACAACCGCATCCTGGGCCTCATCGGGGCCGATGCGGCCCATGAGGCCCGCAAGGTCATCGACCTGTGGGGCCGGCTGGAGCTGGGGCAGACCGCGATCGGAGTACTTGGCCTCGCGATTTTCGTCTGGGCGGCGGGCTGACGCTTCGGCGCCATTTTTGAAGAGCGGCGTTCATGACCTATGATCTCGTGGTGATCGGCTCCGGGCCGGGCGGCTATGTCTGCGCTCTGAGGGCGGCGCAACTGGGGCTGAAGACAGCCGTTGTCGAGAAGGACGCGACCTATGGCGGGACCTGCCTGAACGTCGGCTGCATCCCCTCGAAGGCGCTGCTTCACGCCTCGCATATGTTCGACGAGGCCGCCCATGGCCTTGCGCCGCTCGGCGTCATCGTCGATCCGCCCCGGCTCGATCTCCCGGCGATGATGAAGCACAAGGCCGACACGGTGGGCGCCAATGTCACTGGCGTCGCCTTTCTCTTCAAGAAGAACAAGGTCGATCCCTATCGCGGGGTCGGCCGCCTCGCCGGTCCCGGCAAGGTCGTCGTAACCGGGCCGGACGGCGCGATCCAGACTCTCGAGACGAAGAACGTCGTCATCGCCACGGGCTCGGCGGTCGCGCCGTTGCGCGACGCGTCGGGCGCCGACATCCCCATCGACGAGAAGACGATCGTCTCCTCGACCGGGGCGCTGGCGCTGGAGAAGGTTCCTCAAAGGCTCGTCGTCGTCGGCGCGGGCGTCATCGGCCTCGAGCTCGGTTCGGTCTGGCGCCGGCTCGGCGCGCAGGTGACGGCGATCGAATATCTCGACCGCGTGCTGCCCGGTTTCGATCTCGAAGTCGCGTCGCGCTTTCAGAAGGTTCTCGAAAAGCAGGGCTTCGCCTTCAAGCTTTCCTCCAAGGTCACGAGCGTCGCGCGCGAGGGCGAAAGCGTCGTCGTCTCCTATTCTTCCGTCGATGGCGCGACGTCCGACAAGATCGAGGCCGATGTCGTGCTGATCGCCACGGGCCGCATTCCTTATACGCAAGGGCTCGGGCTCGAAGAGGCGGGCGTCGCGCTGGAGCGCGGACGCATCGTCATCGACGCGCATTTCGCGACCAACGTCCCCGGCGTCTACGCCATCGGGGATGTCGTGCGCGGTCCGATGCTCGCCCATAAGGCGGAGGACGAGGGCGTGGCCGTCGCCGAAATTCTCGCGGGCCAGGCCGGTCATGTGAATTACAAGGTCATTCCGGGGGTCGTGTACACTTCGCCGGAGGTGGCTTCCGTCGGCGTCACCGAGGAAGAAGCAAGGGGCCAAGGGCTGAATGTCGCGATCGGCAAATTCCCCTTCTCGGCCAATGGCCGCGCGCGCTCCATGCGGGAGACCGAAGGCTTCGTGAAAATCATCGCCGACGCCGTGACCGACCGCGTGCTCGGCGTTCACATTCTCGGCGCCGGCGCCGGGGAGCTGATCGCGGAAGCCGCCGTGCTGATGGAGTTCTCCGGCTCGTCGGAAGATCTGGCGCGCACCTGTCACGCCCATCCGACCATGTCGGAAGCAATGAAGGAAGCGGCGCTGGCGGTGGCGAAGCGGGCGCTTCACATCTGATCGCCCAGACCTTGGCGCTGTCCGCCTTTGCGCCTACATGCTGCTCGAGACGGCGGCGCCCCGCCAGCTGGAAGGAGCGACGGCATGGAAGGCCCGGAAGTTATGGATCGGCTGAAGTCTCTTCTCGGCCGCATGTTCTGGTTGACGCTCGCGATCGTTTTCCTGATCGAGGCCTGGATATGGGACCATGTGCGGGACTGGCTGCGCCAGCTCGAACGGGCGCTCGGGCTGGAGCGCATCGAGCCCTGGCTTTCGGATCTGGTGGACCGGCTGTCGCCGCCGATGACGCTGGCGCTGTTCGCGGTTCCGATGGTGGGCGTGCTGCCGATCAAGGTCGCGGCGCTGGCCCTGCTGGCATCAGGTCACGTCTTTCTCGGCGTTCTGTTCATCTTTTTCTCGAAGTCGCTGACGCTGGGCGTCGAGGCGTTCCTCTTCGACATCTGCCGCGACAAACTCCTGCAAATGGCGTGGTTCGCGCGGCTCTATTCGATCGTCATCGAGATACGCGACTGGTCTCTGGCGTTGGTAAGGCCCTTGAAGTTGCGCGCGATGGCCTCTTTTGCACGTGTACGCGCCCGGGCCGTCGCCGTCATGGGAAAGAACGGCGGGGTTTTCCTGCGCCGCGCCGCTCTGTTGCGGAACGCTTTGCGCCAGAAGCCCCCCGCCTGAACTCTTATTCGCAGACCGCGTAGCCGAAGCAGAAATCCTCGTCGCTGTCCGCAGGCTTGATCATCGACGCGGCGCTCGCGAAGCTCACCGCCAGCAGAAAAGCTATAATCCCAAAAATAGCGGCTTTTCTCATTCTTCCCTCCCGCCCTGTCTCGTCGCAATCAACTTGGGTCGCAATGCTCCCGACGGCCCCGTCCCGGCGTCTCTTGCTCAGCCGGACGAGAACGCCCGGATAACGCCGTGGTCGCGCCTCCGTTCCGCAAATATTCGCCAAGCTTGCAAAAATTATTGTGGACGCCGCGCTGCTCGTTCAGCGCAAAAAAGCCCCTCCCCGCGCCGGGGAAGGGCTCTCCGAATGCAAATTCAGGCGTTTAAATCACAACGACAGGCGTGCCAACCTTGACGCGGTTGTAAAGGTCGATCGCGTCGATATCCCGCATCCGGATGCAGCCGGAGGAAACGCCCTGGCCGATCTTCTCGGGCTCGTTGGTGCCGTGGATGCGGTAAAGCGTGTCCTTGCCGCCCTGATAAAGATAAAGCGCGCGCGAGCCGAGCGGATTGTCGGGACCGCCGGGCAGGCCGCCGGCGTCTGCCGTTGGCTGGAGATGCGGCCAACGCTCGAGCATGTCCTTGGGCGGAACCCAACGCGGCCATTCCTGCATGCCGCCGATATAGGCGCGACCGGTCCAGCCCATCGCCTCCTGCCCCGTCGCCACGCCGTAGCGCACGGCCTTGCCGCCGGGCATGATGTAGTAAAGGAAATGCGACCGGGAATCGACGACGATCGAGCCGACGGGCTCATTCGTCTTGTAATCGACGAGGTAGCGGTCGAACTCCGAACTGATCTGAGCCTTGGGGGCAAGGGCCAGAAATTCCGCGTCGCGCGCTGAGAGTTTGGGGTCAGGCACCCGAACGCCGCTGTAGCAGCCCGCCAAAACGAGTGCGGACAGCGAAATCGCAGCCATAGTCTCCCACTTCATCAGCACGCTCCTCTCCGCCGCAAGTCCCAATTCTTGAAAATCCCTTACCACGAACCCGCCGCCCATAGTCCGCTTTCCGCCCTGCTATCGCCAATAATCTTTGAGGTGTTGCGCGAGCGCCACGGGAAAGCCCCCCCGTCCGCGGCCGCCTCGGGAACGGGGAGGCCGAAGGACCGTCTTCCATTTTTCATGGACATTGGCGAAAAACAGCCCAATAAAAGGCGGTCCGCGGGTGGCGGCCGGTAAAGCGGCGAGCTGGTGAAAACCCTTCTCTTCACACATGCGAGCGGCCTCGCGCACGAGATGGGTCCGGGCCACCCGGAGCGCCCCGATCGGCTGCGCGCGATCGAGCGCGAGCTCGAGGGGAAGGCCTTCCAGTTCCTCAGCCGCGTCGAGGCCCCCGCCGCGCCCTTCGAGGCGCTGCTGCGGGTGCATCCGCAGGAGTATCTGTCGGCGCTCCAGGAGGCGCAGCCGCGGGAGGGCTATGCGGCGCTCGACAGCGACACGGTGATGTGCCCCAGGACGCTGGAAGCCATCTGGCGCGCTTCCGGCGGGGCCGTGGCGGCCGTGGACGAGGTGATGCGCGGCGCCGCCGACACGGCCTTCGTGGCGGCGCGCCCGCCGGGCCACCACGCGGGCGTCCGCAATCCGATGGGTTTCTGCTTCGTCAACAATGTCGCCGTCGCCGCGCGTCATGCGCAGGCCGCCCATGGCGCCGAGCGGGTGGCGATCGTCGATTTCGACGTGCATCATGGCAATGGCACGCAGGATATTTTCTGGTCCGACGACAGCGTGCTGTTCTGCTCGACGCATCAGGCGCCCTTCTATCCCGGCACCGGCGGCTACAACGAGACCGGGGAGCACGACACGGTCGTGAATGCGCCGCTGCGCGCCGGCTCGACGGGCGACGTCTTCCAGGAGGCGCTGGCCGAGCGCATCCTGCCGCGCCTGCGCGACTTCGGCCCCGATCTCATTCTCATCTCGGCGGGTTTCGACGCCCATGAGCGCGACCCGCTGGGCGGCCTGCGCCTCACCGAGCAGGATTTCAGCGAGGCGACCAAGCGCCTCATGGATGTCGCGGACAGAAAATGCGGCGGCCGGATCGTGTCGCTGCTCGAAGGCGGCTACGACCTCGAAGGCCTCTCCCGCAGCGTCTCGGCGCATGTGCGCGCGCTGATGGGGGCCTGAGCGGCGCGATCGAAAAACACAAAAAACCGCGAGACGAGACGTCTCGCGGTTTTTGAAATGGCTCGAAGGGCTGGGCGGGGGCTTTTAGCCCTGGCGGGCCTTGTAGCGCTTCTGGACCTTGTTGATGACGTAAACGCGGCCCTTGCGGCGCACGATCTGGTTGGCGCGGTGGCGCGAACGCAGGGACTTCAGAGAGTTGCGGACTTTCATCTTTCTATCCTCGGCAATAGAACACTGGCCGGGGATAACGCCCAGCGCCTCGTTGGCGACGCCTATGCCAAATTTCGCGCCGCGGATCAAGCTAAAACAGGATATTGACGAACATCCGCAGATTGGCCCCCGGCAGCAGGACTTCGTTCTTGCGGAAAGAGACGCTGTTGCGGATGTCCGCATTGAGGAGATTATTGCCGGCGAGGCCGAGAGTCATCTCCCGGCCGACCGGGTGGCCGGGGGCGAAGGCGATGCGGTAGCTCAATTCCGCCTTCAGCAGATCATAGCCCTTCGTGGGCGTCTCACCTGTCTCGGCGATCGCGTTCTGCGCGAAGGCGTGCAGCAGATTGACCCGCGCGACCCACTGGGCGTCGCGCCAGACGAGGCCGCCGCCGAGCCGCGCCGGAGGGATGCGGGGCACATTGCCGCCGCCCGTGAAGCTCGCCCGCACCACGTCGAACTGGCTCTCGACGCCGAGGGTCCCGCCCGCGAGCGGCGCGAGATCGATCTGGCTCTGGAATTCTGCGCCTCTAAAAACCGCGTCGCGCTGCGCATAGAAGGCCTGCGCCAGATCGCCGCCCTCGCCCAAGGGCGTGCAACTTGCGGCAAGAGCCGCGCAGCTCTCGCCCGTGAGATTGCGAAAGATGAAATCATCGAAGCGCGTATAGAAAAGGCTGCCCTCGAAGCGCAGCCCTCCCGTTGCGCGGCGCAGGCTGAGCTCGAAGGTTTTCGCGCCCTCGATGTTCAGCCTGGGGTCGCCGATGTCGAATGTGCCGGTCGCTTCGTGCGGGCCGCGGGAGAAGAGCTCGGCCGCCCGCGGGGCGCGCTCCGCGTATAGCGCCGTCAGACTCGCGGTCATGTCGCCCGGCAAGTCCTGCAGGAAACCCAGCGCGCCGCTGACGGGCGTGAAGGCGCGGCTGCGCGGGAAGGAAACGCCCGGGTCGATCCGCGAATCGGGCATGGCCCCGAGAATTTGCGCATGTTCGACCCGGCCGGCGAATTGCAGGCGTTGCGCCGGGTTGAAGATCAGCTCGTTGAACAGGAAGCCTGCGACGCTTCTCGTGCGGTTGGGATCGAAGAGCCCGCCTTCCGCGCCTGACGCCGTCAGGGCCTGATGGGCGCCCTGGAGCCCGAAGGAGGTCTCGAGCGTCCCGAAGGGCAGCGCCACCGGCTCGAGCAGCGTTTCGACCCGCGTCTCGAGCTCCTGATTGGTAAAGGTCTGCTGGACCCCGTCCACGCCGTCGGCGACGGCCATTTCATTGTGCCTGTAGTCCCCGAGGCCCACCCAGAACCTTATGGCGCGCACATGGCCGCCGCGGGGCCGCACTTCGCCCTTCGAGGCGATGCGCGTCTGGCGCATGTCGATCCGCGCATCCGCCTCGCTCGGCTCTACGCCGGGGATGTGGTAGCGGCTGGCGAATTGCGTCACCGAAAAGCCGACGTGTCCCGCGTCGAAGAGATAGGTTCCGCCGAGCGCTGCCGAGCCCATGCGCATCGCCGAATTGGGCTGGCGTCCATAGACCGGCGGCGGCGGATCGGGCGGGAAGAGATAGGGATAGGCGGGGATGGCGTAATCGCCGGCGCGCCGGCCAGCGACATCTGCATGGACGAGAAAGGCGCCGCGCCCCGCGTCGAGCAGGGTGGCGTTCTCCAGCGCGCCGTCGACGGTCGAGGCGGCGGCGCGAGTTTCAACCGCCGCGCATCCCGACTCGCGGAACCGGACGGCGTCGTCGCAGGGCGGTCGGTCGGGAATGCGGTTGTTTTCGACGTTCACGACGCCGCCCATGGCGGCGGCGCCCCAGCGCAGGGTCGCGGGGCCGCGGATCACCTCAAGGCGATTGGCGCCCAGCGGATCGAGCGGGACGCCGTGGTCCTCGCCCAGTTCCGAGACGCCGCTGGCGGCGACGCCGTTCTCCTGAATCCGGACCCGGTAATTGTCGAGCCCGCGCACCACGGGGCGGCTCGCGGCGCCCGGCGCATAGCTCGACCCGGTGACCCCAGGCTTGTCGAAGAGCACGTCGCCAAGCGTCGCGCCGGGCAGACGCCGCAGCGCCTCTCTGGAAACGACCAGAGTCGAACCGATCTGGTCCGCCACGATGGGCAGATCGTCTCGCAGCGCAACCGGAGGGGCGGTGGCGGGCAAAACCGGCGCAGCGGCGGGACGACGTTGCGCCGTGGCGCTTTGCGCTTTTGCGATCGTCGCTGGTGGGCGGCGCTTCGCGGCGCCGATCTCGATCGCTGGCAGCGCCTGCTGGGCATCCGCCAAGCCCGGCGCCATCGCAAGGAGCGCCGCGACGCCAAATCTCGAACCCCGTGACGCGGACCCGGCGCGCGCGGCGCTCCTCTCGGCTCCGGCAGAGACATCGCGCAACGGCAAGGCGCTCACCCATGTAATGTTATAACATGCACGTTATAACATTACATGGTCTCAGCCGGTCAAGTCTCCGCCTCGGCCGAGAATTTTTCCCATCCGGCCGCGCGCAGCTTGCAGGCGGGGCATTCGCCGCAGCCATGGCCCCAGTCGAAGCGGCGGCCGCGCTCGCCGAGGTAGCAGGTGTGGCTTTCCTCGACGATGAGCTCGACCAGCGCAGAGCCGCCCAACTCCTTGGCCAGCCGCCAGGTCGCGGCCTTGTCGAGCCACATCAGGGGCGTGTGGATTTCGATTTCGGCGGCCATGCCGAGACAGAGCGCGCGGTTCATGGCGCGAATGGCCTCATGGCGGCAGTCGGGATAGCCCGAATAATCCGTTTCGCACATGCCCCCGACCAGATCGGACACGCCGCGGCGATAGGCGAGCGCCCCCGCGAAAGTGAGAAAGACGAGATTGCGCCCCGGCACAAACGTGTTGGGCAGGCCGTCCTCGCGCAGGGCGATTTCCGCGTCGCGGGTCAGCGCCGTGTCGGAGATGGCGCCGAGCGCCTCGAGGGACAGCGTATGATCCTCGCCGAGCCTCTGGCGCCAGAGCGGCGAGATCGCCGCGAGGCCGTCGCGCAGCTTCTCGCGCTGGTCGAGCTCGATGCGGTGGCGCTGCCCATAGTCGAAACCGACCGTCTCCACACGGGCGAAATGGGCGAGCGCCCAGGCGAGGCAGGTCGTCGAATCCTGTCCGCCCGAAAAGAGCACCAGAGCGGCGGAGTCGGGAGAAGGATGAGCGTCGTGGGTTGTCATGGCGCGCGAGCCTAGACCAGTTTTGCGCCCGTCAGAAGTCCGCGTCAGGCCGCCGGGCGATTGGCGCCGGCGTCCTTGCCTCGCTGACGACCTGTCGTATCGAACCTTGGCAGGGCGTTCATGACGCGTTGCGGGGGGAAGATGACGATCGCCTGCGTGCCCTCGCGCACCTTCGACCGAAGCATGAACTGCCCGCCATGGAGCTCGACGAGCCCCTTGACGATCGGCAGGCCGAGGCCGGAGCCCTCGTCTGCATTCTTCTGCGCCAGCGCCCCCCGGCCGAAGGAGGACATGACGACGGCGATCTCCTCCTCGGGAATGCCCGGACCCGTGTCGGTGATGGCGATATATTGGCCGCCGGCGCTGGTCCAGCCGACCTTCAGCGTCACCTGCCCGCCTCGCGGCGTGAATTTGATCGCATTGGTCAGCAGGTTGAGGATGACCTGGCGCACCGCGCGCTCGTCGGCCCAGATGCGCGGCAGGCTGGGCTCGACCGCCTCGATCAGCTCGATGTCCCGCTTCTCGGCGCGCAGGTTGAGAAGATGACGGCAATCCTGAGCGATGGCGATGAGGGAGACGCTCTCCTCCTTGAGATCGTAGCGCCCCGCCTCGACGCGCGAGAGATCGAGAATCTCGTTGATGAGCATCAGGAGATGCTGGCCGCTCGCATGAATGTCTGCGGAATAGTCGCGGTAGGCGGGATTGGCGTGGGCGCCGAACAGCTCGCTTTTGAGCACTTCGGAAAAGCCCAGTATGGCGTTCAGGGGCGTCCGAAGCTCGTGGCTCATCGTTGCGAGGAAGCGCGACTTGGCCAGATTGGCCTCCTCCGCGCGCCGGCGCGCCTCGTCGGAATTGGCCTTGGCCTGCTCGAGCTCCGCGATCAATTCGTTCTTCTCGGCGCGGACGAACAGGCTCTCGGAGGCGAGATGATGGAAGCGTCTGGCCAGGCTGTAGAAAAAGAACTGCGCGGACGCGACCATGGCCAGCAGGGCCACGAGCGTCTCTGCGGCGCCGCGATTGATGAAGGCGACATAGGCGACAGCCGTGATCGAACTCGGCGCGATCGCCGCGTAAACCGCGGCGGGCACTGTCGCCGTGATCATTGTGTTGAAGGCGGAGGAAAGCAGGAGCATGACCACGACGAGCGTGCGTGCGTCCGGATTCTTGACGCTGAGCAGCATCGCCGCATAGCCGGCCCAGACGGCGCCATGCAGGAATTCGGCCACCATGAATTTGGTCCGCCACTCCCTCACGGAGACCCTGGAATCCTCCAGGCCGCGCAGGCTCCTCGCCATGAAGCGGCAGAGGATCAGACTCGAAAAAGCGAGCGCGATCCAGATGAGCATCCTCTGGCCGGGAACCCAGAAACAGGCGAGAAGCGCCATCGCCAGAATGAGCCATGCCGCAAAAAGCGTCGAATTGTCTCGCGTTTCCGCGTAGGCGCGCAGCAGCTCGAGATCGGCGCCCCGGCGGCCCGTGTCGGAGGTCGTCAGGCGCTCGCGCGCCTCGCGCAGGCGCGCGCCCATGCGGCGCTTGCGGGTCGCGGTCTGCGGGTCGAGGCCGCGGCCCCGTTCGATCATCTCGGCGGTGACTTCGCTCATGCTCACACTGCGGTGAAACGACGAACAGGGACTCTGCGCTCCAAATCTTAATGACACGCTCAAGCTGCGGTTCGAATTGAACCCGGCGCCTTTGCGATGGTAGGAGTCCTCATGCTTCTCTACGACACGCCGCGCGCGCCCAACCCCAGGCGCGTTCGCATGTTTCTCGCGGAAAAGGGCGTCCCTGTCCCGATCCGCGAGATCGATCTCATGGCGCTGGAGCACAAGGGCGACGATTACGCCCGCATCAACCCGCTGATGCGCGTGCCGGCCCTCGTGCTCGACGACGGCGCGGTGCTCACCGAAAGCGTGTCCATCTGCCGCTATATCGAGACGCTCTATCCCGAGCCCAACCTTTTCGGCCGCGACGGCCGCGAAGCGGCCTTCGTCGACATGTGGCAGCGGCGGATGGAGTTCGAGCTGTTCATGCCGGTGGCGCACGCCTTCCGCCACAGCCATCCTCGGCTCGCCGCGCTGGAGCAGCCGCAGTTTCCTGAATTTGCCGAAGCGCAGCGCGCGCGGGCGGTCGGCTCGATGCGCTGGCTCGACGGCGAGTTGGCGGAGCGCCGCCATGTCGCGGGCGAGGCCTTCACCATCGCCGACATCACCGCCTTCGTCGCCCTGGAGCTGACGCCGCTCGCCCGCCTCGACATTCCCGAGGAGCTGGCGCATCTCGCGCGGTGGCGCGCGGATGTGGGGGCGCGGCCGAGCGCGGCCGCGTGAGAATCGGACCGGCATGAGGCGCGACGCCGCCGAGACCCTGGACGAACTGGCGGCGCGGATTCGCGCCTGCCGCCACTGCGCGCAGGCGCTCGCGCCCCTGCCGCACGCCCCACGTCCCGTGTTCCGGGTCTCGGCCACGGCGCGGCTTCTCGTGGCGAGCCAGGCGCCGGGCAATCTCGTCAATCAGACCGGCATCCCCTTCAACGATCCTTCGGGCGAAAGGCTGCGCGCCTGGATGGGAGTCGATCGCGACACCTTCTACGACGTCTCGCGCGTCGCCATCGTGCCGATGGGCTTCTGCTTTCCCGGCAATGACGCGGCCGGCGGCGACCTGCCGCCGCGCCCCGAATGCCGCCATCTCTGGCACGACGCCCTCTTCGCGGCCATGCCGCAGATCGAGACCGTGCTGGTTATCGGCCGCTATGCGCAGGCCTATCATTTCGCCCGGCTCGGCCACGCCTTGCCGAAAGGCGCCAGCGTCTCCGAGACGGTCGCCCGCTGGCGGGAGTTTCAGGGCGCGAAGCCGCTCGTCTTCCCGCTGCCGCATCCTTCCTGGCGCAATACCGGATGGCTCAAGAAGAATCCCTGGTTCGAGGCGGAAGTGTTGCCGACCCTGCGCGCGGAGGTCGCGCGCCTGACGCGCGACTGACGGCCTTACCCCCGGCCGCGATAGGACGGCACGCCCTGATCGGGCAGCCACAGGCCCTCGGGCGCCGGGCCGGTCTGCCAGAACACGTCGATCGGAATGCCGCCGCGCGGATACCAATAGCCGCCGATGCGCAGCCATTGAGGCTTCATCGCCGCCACGAGGTCGCGCGCGATGCGCAGCGTGCAGTCCTCGTGAAAGGCGCCGTGATTGCGGAAACTTCCGAGATAGAGCTTCAGCGCCTTCGATTCGACGAGCCATTCGCCGGGGACGTAGTCGATGACGATATGCGCGAAGTCGGGCTGACCCGTCACAGGGCAGAGCGAGGTGAACTCGGGCGCGGTGAATCGCACGAGATAGGCGACGCCCTTGTGCGGATTGGGCACGAGGTCGAGCTCCGCCTCGTCCGGCGAGGCGGGAAGCTTCGTCTGCGCGCCGAGAAGCGACGCGCCTTCATGGATTTTGGTCATGAGGGCTAGAGATAACGCCGCGCCGGCAGCGTCAAGCTCTCACGGGTCGCGATCATCTGCGCATTCGCCCGTGCGCAGGGTGATCGGATGCGCGGTCATCCAGCCGGAAAGAAAGCGGTTCGCGTCGGATTTCAGCGCCGCCTGCATTTCGAGGCGGATGACCTCCAGCCATTTCTGCCGGCGGTCGAGCGTGTTCATCTCCGCCGGCACGCCGAGGTCGATCGCCTTCACCGCGAACTGAAAGGGCTGGGTGTGCCAGAAAGCCACGGCCCCGCCCCCCGGCATGGCCTCGATCGCCGATTCGGGCAGGCGCGCGAGCTTCTCCTGCTCGGCCGCCGACACGGCCTCGGCCTTGCCGTTCGCGGGCGCGGCGACGACGACGCCATTGCGATAGAAGAGGTTCGTCACCGCCCCCTTGCGCTCGGCGGCGAGATTGCCCCCGATGACGAAAGTGGCGTTGGACTTTTCCACTGCGCATTTGAGCATGCGGTCGAAACAGGCGGAGACGCCGGACATATGTGCGGCGCAGCCGGTCTCGATCCATTTGGCCATGGTCTCGGGCTTCACGTCGAGGACATAGGCCACGTTCTGGGCCACGCCCTGGGCCGACCCTTGCGCATATTCGCAGCGCTGCACGAGCGAGGCCGGCCAGCCCATGAAATCCTCGGAAACGGGCGCGCAGGCGCCCGCCCGGACGGGAGATTTGTCGAAGACGGCCTTTACCGCGGCGGCATGTTCCGCCGTCTGCGCCGAAGCGCCCTCGAGCCCGCCGATGAGCGCCGCAGCGGCGAGCGCCCACGTTCTTGCGCCGAACGTCATCTTTCCTCTCCCGCTTTTTTCTTATGTTTATCCGCGAGAGGCCGGAAAACTCGGCGCAGGCCCGCGTTTTTCTTGATAAAGCTCAAGGTAACCGCCCCCTCGCGCCAGTCAACCGCTTTCCCCGCCATGAAGCGGCGGGGGGAGGCCAAATGCCGCTCATTCGGCGCGCGCCGAGGCTTTCCCGCGCCGATTAATAAGGCTAAAAGGCGGCGCTGCTTCGCGGCGCATCTGAAAGAGGCCCTTCCAATGACCGAGATCATCGACATCCACGCCCGTGAAATTCTCGACTCGCGCGGGAATCCTACCGTCGAGGTCGATGTGACGCTCGAGGACGGCTCCTTCGGCCGCGCGGCCGTTCCCTCGGGCGCCTCGACCGGCGCGCATGAAGCGGTCGAGAAGCGCGACGGCGACCCGAAGCGCTATCTCGGCAAGGGCGTGCTCCAGGCGGTCGACAATGTGAACGACGAGATCGCCGGCGAGCTGCTCGGCCTCGACGCTGAGGATCAGGTCGTAATCGACCAGACGATGATCAAGCTCGATGGCACGCCGAACAAGGCGCGTCTCGGCGCCAACGCCATTCTCGGCGTTTCGCTCGCCGTCGCCAAGGCCGCCGCGGAAGCCTCCACACTCCCGCTCTACCGCTACATCGGCGGCACGCAGGCCCGCGTCCTGCCCACGCCGATGATGAACATCGTCAACGGCGGCGTCCATGCCGACAACCCCATCGACTTCCAGGAATTCATGATCCTGCCGACGGGCGCCGAGAGCGTCCGCGACGCGATCCGCTGGGGCGCCGAGATCTTCCACACGCTGAAGAGCGCGCTCAAGAAAGCCGGCCACTCGACCTCGGTCGGCGACGAAGGCGGCTTCGCGCCCAATATTCCCTCCGCCGAGGCGGCGCTCGACTTCATCATGAAGGCGATCGAGACGGCGGGCTTCAAGCCGGGCGTCGACGTGCTGCTCGGCGCCGACTGCGCCTCGACCGAATTCTTCAAGGACGGCAAATATGTCTATGAAGGCGAGGGCGTGACGCGCTCGATCGACGAGCAGGTCGCCTATCTCGCCAAGCTCGCCTCGAGCTATCCGATCGTCTCGATCGAGGACGGCATGGCCGAGGACGACTGGGAGGGCTGGAAGAAGCTCACCGACGCCATCGGCAAGAAGGTGCAGCTCGTCGGCGACGATCTCTTCGTGACGAATGTCACGCGCCTCTCGCAGGGCGTCAGGACGGGCACGGCGAATTCGATCCTCGTCAAGGTCAATCAGATCGGCTCGCTCACCGAGACCATCGCGGCGGTCGATATGGCCCATCGCGCCGGCTACACCAGCGTGATGTCGCATCGCTCGGGCGAGACCGAGGACTCTACGATCGCCGATCTCGCGGTCGCGCTGAACTGCGGTCAGATCAAGACCGGCTCGCTCGCCCGCTCCGACCGCACCGCCAAATACAACCAGCTCATCCGTATCGAGGAAGAACTGGGCGACGCGGCGATCTACGCCGGCAAGAGCGCGCTGAAGGCGCTGGCCTGATCGGTTGCGAAAACCGATCAGGCCGCTCTCTCCCTTCCCTTACGGGGAGGGTGGCGAGCGCAGCGAGCCGGGTGGGGTCCGGCTCAGTCTATTGCGACATTCCCCACCCGACCCGGCTTCGCCGGGCCACCCTCCCCGTAAAGGGGAGGGATTTTTGTAACAGACACCCGGCTTCACCCATGACCATGGAAAAAACCTTCGACCCCCGCTCCATCGAGAGCCGCATCCGCGAGACCTGGGAAGAGCGGCAAGCCTTCCGCGCCGGGCGCCCCGAGCGGGCGAAGGCCGCGCCCTATTCCATCGTCATTCCGCCGCCCAACGTCACCGGCAGCCTGCACATGGGCCACGCGCTCAACAATACGCTGCAGGACATTCTCGTGCGCTATCACCGCATGAAGGGCGAGGACGTGCTGTGGCAGCCGGGCACGGATCACGCCGGCATCGCCACGCAGATGGTGGTCGAGCGCCAGCTCATGGAGCGTCAGGAGCCGGGCCGCCGCGAGATGGGCCGCGAGAAGTTCCTGGAGCGCGTCTGGGCGTGGAAGGCGGAATCGGGCGGCAAGATCGTCGAGCAGTTGAAGCGCCTCGGCGCCTCCTGCGACTGGTCGCGCGAACGCTTCACGCTGGACGAGGGTCTGTCGCGCGCCGTCGTGAAGGTCTTCGTGCAGCTCTACCGCGACGGCCTGCTCTACAAGGACAAGCGCCTCGTCAACTGGGACCCGGTGCTGCACACGGCGATCTCCGATCTGGAAGTCTTGCAGCAGGACGTGAAGGGCCATTTGTGGCGCTTCAAATATCCGGTCGTCGACGAAGCGGGCGAGGAGACGGGCGAATATATCGTCGTCGCCACGACGCGCCCCGAGACCATGCTGGGCGACACGGCCGTCGCGGTGCATCCCGAGGACGAACGCTACACGGCGCTCGTCGGCAAGCGCCTGCGCCTGCCGCTCGTCGGGCGCCTCATTCCGGTGGTCGCGGACGAGTATTCGGACCCCGAAAAAGGCACGGGCGCGGTGAAGATCACCCCCGCGCATGACTTCAACGATTTCGAAGTCGGCAAGCGCCACGGGCTGCGTCTCGTCAATGTGCTCGACGCGCAGGCGCGCATGACGCTCGCCGCCAACGCCGATTTCCATGAGGGCGTGGCGTCTTCGGACGAACTTGTCGCCACCGTCGCCGAACTCGACGGGCTCGACCGTTTCGCCGCGCGCAAACGCGTCGTCGAAATGATGGAGGCGCGCGAGCTGCTCGACGGGATCGACGATCACAGGCACATGGTCCCGCATGGCGACCGCTCGCAGGCGGTGCTGGAGCCGCGCCTCACCGACCAGTGGTATGTCGACGCCAAGACGCTCGCCCAGCCGGCGCTCGCCGCCGTGCGCGAGGGCCGCACGACCTTCGTGCCGAAGAACTGGGAAAAGACCTATTTCGACTGGCTCGAAAACATTCAGCCGTGGTGCGTGTCGCGCCAGCTCTGGTGGGGCCACCGCATTCCCGCCTGGTACGACGCCGACGGCAATGTCTATGTCGAGGAGAGCGAGGAAGCGGCCCACGCCGCCGCGCGCAACCGGACGGGCTCGGATGTGACGCTCACGCGCGACGAGGACGTTCTCGACACCTGGTTTTCTTCCGCGCTCTGGCCGTTCTCGACGCTCGGCTGGCCGGAGGACACGCCGGAGCTCGCCCGCTTCTATCCGACGAATGTGCTCGTCACCGGCTTCGACATCATCTTCTTCTGGGTCGCCCGCATGATGATGATGGGCCTCCATTTCAAAAAGGAGATTCCCTTCCGCGACGTCTATATCCACGCGCTCGTCCGCGACGAGAAGGGCGCGAAGATGTCGAAGTCGAAGGGCAATGTCATCGATCCGCTGCATCTCATCGACGACTACGGCGCCGACGCGCTGCGCTTCACGCTTGCGGCGATGGCCGCGCAGGGCCGCGACATCAAGCTCTCGACCCAGCGCGTCGAAGGCTACCGCAATTTCGCGACGAAGCTCTGGAACGCCTCGCGCTTCGCCGAGATGAACGGCTGCGCGCGCGTCTCGGGCTATGACCCCCGCGCCAATCAGGTCACGCTCAATCGCTGGATCGTCGGCGAAGCGTCGCGCGCCGCGCAGGATGTCGCCGCCGCCATCGACGCCTATCGCTTCAACGAGGCGGCGGCGGCGGTCTATCGCTTCGTCTGGAACGTCTTCTGCGACTGGTATCTGGAGCTCGCCAAGCCCCTGCTTCAGGGCGCCGACGGCCCGCAGAAGGACGAGACGCGCGCAACGGCCGCTTTCGTTCTCGACCAGATCTATGCGCTGCTGCATCCCTTCATGCCCTTCATCACCGAGGAGCTGTGGGCGATCAAGGGCGCGGAAGGCCCCAAGCGCGAGGCTCTGCTGGCGCTCAGCGAATGGCCGTCGCTCCATGGCCTCGAAGATTCGCTCGCGGAGAGCGAAATCGGCTGGGTCGTCGACCTCGTCTCCGAAATCAGGTCGCTGCGCGCCGAGATGAATCTGACGAGCGAGACCGAGCTTCTGCTGATCGGCGCGAATGTCGAGGTCGAGGCGCGCGCCTCGCGCTGGGACGAGACGATCCGCAAGCTCGCGCGCCTGTCGCGCATCGGCTTCGCGGAGGCGGCGCCCAAATCCTCGGCGCAGATCATCGTGCGTGGCGGCGTCGTCGCCATGCCGCTCGAAGGCGTGATCGATCTTTCCGCCGAGAAAGCCCGCCTCTCCAAGGAAATCGCCAGGCTCGAGGGCGAGGTGAAGAAGGTCGAGGCGAAGCTCGGCAATCCGGGCTTCATGTCCAAGGCCGACGAAGACGTGATCGAGGAGCACAAGGAGCGCCGCGAGGAGGCGCTCGCGCGGATCGAGAAGCTCACCGCTGCTCTCGGGCGGTTGGGGTAAGGCCGGTCGCCGTCATGGCCGGGACAAGCCCGGCCATGACGGCGCGCGTGGCAGGACCGGCGCCCGACCCATGAGACAGCGCTCTCTCCGCCCGTCTTGCCCGGCCTTGCGCCGGGCATCCACGCGACGCGGCGCGTGAGGCTGAAAGGCACGCGCGCCTTCCCGGCATGGATGGCCGGGACAAGCCCGGCCATGACGGAAGGCAAGCAAAGCAAGGGGAGACGCCGAAAAGACGGGAGGCTACAATAGGCCATGACCCTCACGCACAAACCTGTCGGCCCCGGCAGCCACGTCTTCCTCGTCGACGGCTCGTCTTTCGTCTTTCGCGCCTATTTCCAGTCTATCCGGCAGGACGCGAAATATAATTACCGCTCGGACCGTCTGCCGACCGGCGCGGTGCGGCTCTTCTGCACCAAGCTCCTGCAATTCGTGCGCGAGGGCGCGGCGGGGGTGACGCCCACCCATCTCGCCATCATCTTCGACAAGAGCGAGAACTCCTTCCGCAAGGAGATCTATCCCGAATACAAGGCGCATCGGACCGAACCGCCGGAAGATCTCGTCCCGCAGTTTCCCCTGATGCGCGCGGCCGTGCGCGCCTTCGGCCTCACGCCCATCGAGCAGGATATCTACGAGGCCGACGATCTGATCGCGACCTATGCCGATCAGGCGCGCAAGAAAGGCGCGGATGTCCTCATCGTCTCCGCCGACAAGGACCTCATGCAGCTCGTCGGCCCCGGCGTCACCATGTACGACCCCGCCTCCGGGACGGCCGGCGCCAAGGGCGCACGCGAAGAAAGGCTCATCACCGAGGCCGAGGTCGTCGATTATTTCGGCGTGCCGCCCGGCAGGGTCGTCGACGTGCAGGCGCTCGCGGGCGATTCGACCGACAATGTGCCAGGCGCCAAGGGCATCGGCGTCAAGACGGCCGCCCAGCTCATCAACGAATATGGCGATCTCGACGCGCTGCTGGAAAAGGCCCACGCCATCAAGCAGCCCAAGCGCCGCGAGGCTTTGACCGACCCGCAGGCGGTGGCGCTCATTCGCCTGTCGAAACGGCTCGTCGAACTCGTGCGCGACGTTCCGCTGGAAACCGCGATCGACGATCTCGGCCTGCATCAGCCGGACGCCAGAAAGCTCGTCGCCTTCCTTCAGGCGATGGAGTTCACGACGATCACCCGCCGCGTCGGCGAGCTTTACGGCGTCGACGTTCACGAGGTGGAGCCCGACGCGGAGTTCGTCGGCGAAGCAGGCTGGCGCGCGCGTAACGGCCAGGCCGCCGGCGCCCCGCGCCCCGCGCCGAAAGCCGCCGAACCGTCCGCCCCGGCAAGCGCCAAAGCCTTCGCCCCCTCGACGCTCGCCGCGGAACGAAAGGCGCAGGCCCTCGCCGCGACCATCGACCGCTCGACCTACGAGACGGTCCTGTCGGGCGAGCGGCTCGATCAATGGATATCGGACGCCTTCGCCGCCGGCGTCGTCGCGCTCGACACCGAGACGACCTCGCTCGACCCCATGAGCTGCGAGCTCGTCGGCGTCTCGCTGGCGCTGGAGCCCGGCCGCGCCTGCTACATTCCCTTGCAGCATCGCGAGGCGGGAGATGGCGATCTCTTTGGCGGCGCCGAGCTGGTCGACGGCCAGATTCCACTGGAGACCGCCCTCGAAAAACTCAAACCCCTCTTCGAGGACGACGCGACGCTGAAAGTCGCGCACAACATGAAATATGATCTGCTCGTGCTCGCGCGCTACGGGGTCGGCGTCGCGCCGATCGAAGACACGATGCTGATCTCTTACGCGCTCGATACGGGCCGCAACAATCACGGCCTCGACGAGCTGGCGCAAAAACATCTCGGCCATCAGAACATCACTTTCGGCGAAGTCGCCGGCACGGGGCGCAACTTCAAGGGTTTCGCCCGCGTGCCGCTCGACCGGGCGACGGAATACGCCGCCGAGGACGCCGACGTGTCGCTGCGGCTGTGGCGCGCCCTGAAGCCGCGCCTCGCCGCCGAACACAAGGCCGCCGTCTATGAGACGCTGGAGCGGCCCATGGTCGAAACGCTCGCCCGCATGGAGCGGCGCGGGATCACCATCGACCGCCACATGCTCTCGCGCCTCTCGGGCGATTTCGCGCAGGACATGGCCCGGCTCGAGGCCGATATCTTCGAACTCGCCGGCGAGACGTTCAATCTCGGCTCGCCCAAGCAGCTGGGCGACATTCTCTTCGGCAAGATGGGCCTGCCGGGCGCCAAGAAGACCGCGACCGGCGCCTGGTCCACCTCGGCGAGCGTGCTGGAAGACCTCGCCAATGAGGGCAACGCCTTCGCCCGCCGCATTCTCGACTGGCGGCAGCTCGCCAAGCTCAAGAGCACCTATGCCGACGCCCTGCCCGGTTTCGTGAACAACGAGACCGGCCGCGTCCATACCTGCTATTCGCTCGCCGCGACGACGACGGGGCGGCTCTCCTCGTCGGAGCCCAATCTGCAGAACATTCCGGTGCGCAACGAGGCGGGCCGCAAGATTCGCAAGGCCTTCGTCGCCGCCCCCGGCCATGTGCTGATCAGCGCCGATTATTCACAGATCGAATTGCGCCTGCTCGCGCATATCGCCGACATTCCGCAACTGAGAAAGGCGTTCGCCGACGGCGTCGACATTCACGCCCTCACGGCCTCCGAAATGTTCGGCGTGCCGGTCGAGGGCATGGCCCCCGAGGTGCGCCGCCGCGCCAAGGCGATCAATTTCGGCATCATCTACGGCATTTCGGCCTTCGGCCTCGCCAATCAGCTTTCCATCCCGCGCGAGGAGGCGGGCGCCTATATCAAGCGCTATTTCGAGCGTTTTCCCGGCATCCGCGACTATATGGAGGCGACGAAGAAGACCGTGCGCGAGAAGATGTGCGTGACGACGATCTTCGGCCGCGCCCTGCATTTTCCGCGCATGGCCTCGGCGAATCCGTCCGATCGCGCCTTCTACGAGCGCGCGGCGATCAATGCGCCGATCCAGGGCGCCGCCGCCGACATCATCCGCCGCGCCATGACGCGCATGGACGCAGCGCTGGCCGGCGCCGGCCTGTCCGCGCAAATGCTGTTGCAGGTGCACGACGAACTGGTGTTCGAGGCGCCGAAGGCGGAAGCCGAGGCGACGATCGCGCTCGCGCGCCGCGTGATGGAGCAGGCCGCCCTCCCCGCCGTCGAGCTGACAGTGCCGCTCAAGGTCGACGCCCGCGCCGCGCACAATTGGGACGAGGCGCATTGAATGGGACGAGGCGCATAGAGTGATTGTGACCCTCGCTGACGCGAGGGCCGCCCTCTCCCGCGAGGCGTGGCGAATGAGGCCCCGCCTCAGATCGACGGATCGTTCGCCGGCGGCGGCTTGTCGCTTTCGAGGCCGAAGGCGACGCGCGTCCAGAGGCGCTCGTGGAGGTAATAGAGTAGGAACATGATCCCGGCCTCAATGCCGGCGATTTCGACGGCGCGGCTCGCGTCTTCGAGAAACGCGTAGGCGACGAAGAAGGTCGAGACGCTCGCCGGCAGGAGCCAGGTGGCCGCCTTGGCCAGGCTGCGCCTGGGCGAGGGGCGATAGCTCTCGCGCTCGATCTCGACGCCCTCCATGGAGGCGTAGCTCAGATCGGCGAGCGGCGTCTCGGCGCGGCGCGTCGAGGCGGCGACTGTCTTCACCATGCCGACGGCGACCGTCTCATTGGTGATGCGGTCGATGAGGATGAAGCCGCCGGTCTCGCGATTCTCGACGTAAGGATCGCAGGCGACCATCGTTTCGAGCGAGAGGCTCGCCTCGCCGATTTCGTTGAAGGCGAGCGTCTCGCCCGCGGGGATCGGCGCCGCGAGTCCCGTTTCGATCTCGATGCGCGCATCGACGGCGGCGACGTTCGCCGGTGTGGTCTTCGCCCCGATCTTGAGGAGATAGCTCTTGCCGATGGCGAGGGGCTCGCGCACGAGCCACAGAAGCTTCGCCTCCAGCCTGTCGCCGACTTTCGCGGGCGACACGGGCGAACTCAGCATGTCCCCGCGCGAGCAGTCGATTTCCTCGGTCAGGGTCAGCGTCACCGACTGGCCGGACACCGCGCTGTCGAGATCGCCGTCATAGGTCACGACGCGGGAAATGCGCGTGTCGCGCCCCGAGGGCAAGATGCGGACAATGTCGCCGGGGCGGATGTTGCCGCCGCTGATGAAGCCCGAGAACCCGCGGAAATCGAGATTGGGGCGGTTGACCCATTGCACCGGCATACGGAAGGGCGCGATGCGCATCGCATCCTCGACCGCGACGCCTTCGAGATAGGTCAGGAGCGGCGGGCCGTCGTGCCAGGGCATGGTCTTCGCGCCATGCACGAGATTGTCGCCGTCCTTGGCGACGAGCGGCAGCACATAGATGGAGGAAAAGCGCAGATGTTTCGCGAAGTCGCGGAAATCCGCCTCGATCTTGCGAAAGGTCTCCTCGCTGTAGCCGACGAGGTCCATCTTGTTGACGGCGACGACGACATGGCGCACGCCGAACATGGAGGTGATGACGCTGTGCCGGCGCGTCTGCGGCAGAATGCCCTTGCGCGCGTCGACGAGCAGAATGGCGAGATCGGCCGTCGAGGCGCCGACGGCCATGTTGCGCGT
Source organism: Hyphomicrobiales bacterium (assembly GCA_003963405.1). GTDB lineage: Bacteria > Pseudomonadota > Alphaproteobacteria > Rhizobiales > Beijerinckiaceae > Methylocystis. Next base: position 44,542 of record RXIY01000022.1, on the reverse strand, counting down.
ATATTGCTCGTGACCGGGCGTGTCGGCGACGATGAACTTGCGCTTGTCGGTCGCGAAATAGCGATAGGCGACGTCGATGGTGATGCCCTGCTCGCGCTCGGCGGCGAGGCCGTCGACGAGCAGCGCGAAGTCGAGATCGTCGCCCTGCGTGCCGTGCTTCCTCGAATCCGATTCGAGCGCTGCGATCAGATCGTCGGGCGCGAGATCGGCGTCATAGAGCAGGCGGCCGATCAGCGTCGACTTGCCGTCGTCGACCGAGCCGCAGGTGATGAAGCGCAGGAGCGGCTTGTCGGCGGGGACGCGCGCGGCCGCCGTCCGGGCGGCCCCTTCGATGAGCTCGACGCCCTGCATGTCAGAAATACCCTTCCTGCTTCTTCTGTTCCATGGAGCTCGACCCGTCGTGGTCGATCAGGCGGCCCTGCCGCTCGGAAGAGCGGCTCTCGCGCATTTCCGTGATGATCTCGTCGAGCGTCGCCGCCTCGCTCTCGATGCCGCCGGTCAGCGGATAGCAGCCGAGCGTGCGGAAGCGCACCATCTTGTGCTCGACGACCTCGCCGGGCTCGAGCTTCATGCGGTCGTCGTCGACCATGATCAGCGTGCCGCTGCGGCGCACGACCGGCCGCTCCTTGGCGAAATAGAGCGGCACGACGGGGATGTTCTCGCGCGCGATGTAATCCCAGATGTCCGCTTCGGTCCAATTGGACATGGGGAAGATGCGCAGGCTCTCCCCCGGCGCCTTGCGCGTATTGTAGAGGCGCCAGAATTCCGGGCGCTGGTTCTTCGGGTCCCAGCGGTGCTGCGCGGTGCGGAAGGAGAGCACGCGCTCCTTGGCGCGCGACTTCTCTTCGTCGCGGCGCGCGCCGCCGAAGGCCGCGTCGAATTTATACTTGTCGAGCGCCTGTTTGAGCGCCTCCGTCTTCATGATCTCGGTATGGAGCTTGGAGCCGTGGCTGAACGGCCCGATGCCCATCTCGATCCCCTTGGGATTGATGTATTCGATGAGCTCCAGGCCCCAGTCCTTCACGATGCGGTCGCGAAACTCGATCATCTCGCGAAACTTCCACGTCGTGTTGACGTGCATCAACGGGAAGGGCGGCTTCGAGGGATAGAAGGCCTTCATGGCGACATGCAGCATCGCCATGGAATCCTTGCCAATCGAGAACAGCATCACCGGCCGCTCGCATTCGGCGACGGCCTCGCGCATGATGTGAATGCTCTCCGCCTCGAGCCGGTCGAGATGGCCGAGGGACCGCGTGGGCATAGCCGTCATTGGAACGCCTCCGGCGACTTCTGCGACGGCCCGCGGCGCAGGACGCCGTCCTCGCCGACATGCAGGCCGCATTCCTTCTTGTCGTCCTGCTCCCACCACCAGCGGCCGGCGCGTTCATCCTCGCCGGGCTCGATCGCCCGCGTGCAGGGCGCGCAGCCGATGGACAGGAAGCCTTGTCCGTGAAGGGCGTTCACGGGGATGGAAAACTCTTCCGTCGCGGCCGCGATGGCGTCGCGCGTGTAATCGAGAACCGGGTTGATCTTGATCGTCCTGTAAGCGGCGTCGAAAGCGACCATCTGAACGTCGGCGCGCGCGGCCGACTGATCGGCGCGCAGGCCCGTGATCCAGCCGGAGACGCCATGCAGAAGCCGCCCGAGCGGCTCGACCTTGCGCACATGGCAGCAGGCCTTGCGCGCCTCGACGGATTTATAGAAACCGTTCACGCCCTGCGCTTCGACGAGTTTCTCGAGCGGCTCGGCCTGCGGATAGACCGCGCGGATGCGGCGCGCGTAACGCGCCTCCGTCTCCTCCCAGAGCGTATAGGTCTCGGGAAAGAGCCGCCCCGTGTCGATCGTCACGACGTCGATGTCGAGCCCCTGGGTGAAGATCGAATGGGTGATGAACTGATCCTCTATGCCGAAGCTCGTCGTGAAGACGATGCGGCCGGGGATGAGTTCGCGCACCAGCTGGAGCCGGTGATCGAGATCGAGCGGCGCGAGGCGCGGCGCGAGAATTTCCGGGATCGAAGCCGTCATCGCGCGAGCGCCTTTCGCCGCGCGTCGAGGATCGAGCCTTGCGCGACATAGCCGCGCTGATAGGTCCGCGCATGGGCGTCGCGCGCCGCGCGCCATTGCGATTCATCCTGCCGCTCTTCGATGTCGTCGGGGATCTCGACCGTGTCGAAGCCGCAGCCCAGCGCATGGGCGTATTGGTCCGCCAGCAGACGACCGCTGGCGCGCAATTCGCCCGTAAAGCCCGCGCGACGAATGAGACGCGCGAGCGAAAAGCCGCGCCCGTCGGCGAAGGCCGGGAAAACGATGGAGACGAGGCCGAGCTTGGGCAGCGCCTCCGCCAGCGCCGCGGGTTCGGTCGTGTTCGGGACGATGACGCCGAGATCGACGCCCGGTCCGTGGACCTCCAGCGCATGCGGAAGGCGCGAAAGCGACACGATGACCTTGCCGGTCTTGGGCAGCGCCTCTTCCTCGGCGAGCCGGCGCCAGCCGTCCTCGACGAAGCGGCCGTCAGATATCAGCGCCATCTTCGCCCTCCCGACGCAGAACGTCCTTGAAGCGCGCATGGCCCACGCGCCGCCAGGTTTCGATAAAGGCCTCGCCTTCCCGGCGCTCCGCCAGATAGAAATCGACGAGATGTTCGATCACGTCCGGCACCTGCTCGGCCGTGACGCCGGGGCCGAGAATCTCGCCGATCGAGGCGGAGAAGGTCGGATCGCCGCCGAGCGTGATCTGATAGGATTCCTGGCCTTTCTTTTCGAGGCCGAGAACGCCGATGGCCGCAACGTGATGATGGCCGCAGGCGTTGATGCAGCCCGAAATCTTGATCCCGAGCTTGCCGATGCGGCGCTGGCGCGAGAGATCGGAGAACCGCTTCGAGATCGCCTGGGCGACCGGAATCGAGCGCGCCGTCGCCAGCGAGCAGTAATCGAGGCCGGGGCAGGAGATGATGTCGGAAACGAGCCCGGCGTTTGCGGTGGCGAGGCCGGCGGCGTCGAGCATCCGCCAGAGATCGAAGAGGTCGTCCTGCTTCACATGCGGCAGGATGACGTTCTGCTCGTGGGAGATGCGCAATTCGCCGAAGCCGAAACGCTCGCTCGCCTCCGCGAGAAGGCGCATCTGCGCCGAGGTGGCGTCGCCGGGAATGCCGCCGATGGGCTTCAGGGACACGGTGACGATGGCGTAGCCCGGCGTCTTGTGAGGCGCGACATTCACCTCGACGAAATTGCCGAAGGCCGGATGCTCGACGCGAGCGGCCCGCAGCTTCTGCGACTCGGCCGGCAGCGCCTCATAGGGCGGCGGCGCGAAAAAGGCCGCGATGCGCTCGAATTCCGCCGGATCATAGGAGAAGACCGAGCGGTCCATCGCCGCGTATTCCGCCGCGACGGCGGCGCGCACTTCGTCGATCCCCTTCTCGTGAACGAGGATCTTGATGCGCGCCTTGTATTTGTTGTCGCGCCGGCCGAAGCGGTTGTAGACGCGCATGATCGCCTCGAGATAGGCGAGGAGCTCGGCGCGCGGCACGAAGTCGGAAATGACCTTTCCGACGAAAGGCGTGCGGCCGAGGCCGCCGCCGACGACGACCCTGTAGCCGATCTCGCCCGCGTCATTCTTCACGATCGCGAGGCCGATGTCGTGCACCATGATCGCCGCGCGGTCATGCGCGGCGCCGGTGACGGCGATCTTGAACTTGCGCGGCAGGAAGGAAAATTCCGGATGCGCGCTCGACCACTGGCGCAGGAATTCGGCCGTGGCGCGCGGGTCCTCGATCTCGTCCGGCGCGACGCCGGCGAAGTGATCGGCCGTGACGTTGCGGATGCAATTGCCGGAGGTCTGGATGGCGTGCATCTCGACCTCGGCCAACGCCTCGAGAATGTCGGGCGTGTCGACGAGCTTCGGCCAGTTGTACTGGAGATTCTGGCGCGTCGTGAAATGACCGTAGCCGCGGTCGTATTTGTCGGCGATGTCGGCGAGGCGGCGCATCTGCCGCGCGGTCAGCGTGCCATAGGGGATGGCGACGCGCAGCATATAGGCGTGGAGCTGCAGATAGAGGCCGTTCATCAGACGGAAGGGCCGGAACTCGTCCTCGGTCAGCTTGCCGTCGAGGCGCCGTCTCACCTGTTCGCGAAATTCGGCGACGCGCTCGCGCACGAAGGCGGCGTCGAAATCGTCGTAGCGATAGGTCGTCACCGGCGCATTCGGCCGGGCGAGGCTTGGATCATGTGCGGTCATCATGCGGCTCCCGCGGCCTGCTTGCCGAGATCGAGGCGCACGCTCGGTCCCTTCACGCGCATTTTTTCACGATAATGCATCGGCGTCGGCGCGCCGTCGGCGCCAAGGGCCACATCGGCGAGATAAACGTCGACGACCCGATTGGCTGCAATTTCCGCCTTGCCGAAGGCCTCGAGCGCGGCGGCTTCATCCTTGTCGCGCGCGACGCGCGCCCGCGCGTGATCGCGCTCCCAGCCCGAAGGCCCGAGAAACACGACCTCGCCGTCGGCGAGATTGGAGGCGAGCAGAATCTGGGGGTTCTTGAGCGCCGACATCATGTCTCCTGCGCCAGCTTGAGCGTGAGCCCGTTCATCTCGTCCGACCAGATGATCTGGCAGCTCAGACGGGAGTTTTCATAAAGCATCGGCAATTCGTCGAGCTTCTCCAATTCGTCCTCGCGCGGCGGCGGCACGCGGGCGGCCGATTTCGCGTCGAGCACGACATGGCATTCCGCGCAGGCGAGCGCGCCGCCGCAGGTGTTCTCCATACCGATGCCGTAATCGCGGAGGATTTCCATAAGTCTCCAGCCTTCCACGGCCGCGAGCTCATGAACGACGCCATTGCGGTCCTCGACGCGCAAAACGGGCGTCTCGGGCTCCAGCGGCGCAGCGCGCGTGTCGACTATGTCCAATGCAATACTCATGGGCTCGTTCTTCGATCTTTCGAAAACCTCGCCGCCAACAGCCTTGGCGTTCTGTATTTCGAACGGTTAGATACCTTAAATCGCACGCAAGTCAATTCACTTTCCAATAGTGCCCTATGCCACAATCAACATTCAGAATACGTTGAATTGATTTTTGCAATGCCGAGAAAGCTGGGGCATGGCAAGCATGCGCGTTGTATGTTTGCCGAGAATCACAGGTACAAGGAGCGGCGCAACGCTCGAGCGCCATAGGAGACCGCATGGTTAAAAGGCCAATGAAACCCGTGAAGCAGACGCCGTCTCCCAAGCCGGAGCCGGAGCCGCGTCGCGAGGCGAAACCTGTGCAGAAGGCGCCCGTCGTCGATGTCCGACCGACGGTGATCGTCGTCGGCGCGGACAAGGGCGGCGTCGGCAAGACGACGATTTCCCGCGCCATTCTCGACTTCCTCTCGCTCAACGGCATCGAGACCCGCGCCTTCGACACGGAGACGCCGCGCGGCACGCTCTACCGCTTCCACCCCGATGAAACGGCGATCGTCGATCTGACCTCGACGGCCGACCAGATGAAGATCATCGACACGCTCAACTCGGCGGACACGAAAGTCAGCGTCATCGACGTGCGGGCCGGCGGCCTGAGCCCCGCGCTCGAGGCGCTCGACGAAATCGGCTTCTTCGACGCCGTCGCTGCGGGCGAATTCCGCTTTATCCTGCTGCATGTCATCGGCCCGTCGATCGCGTCGCTGGACGAGATCGCCGAAATCGCGCCCTATATGACCGACGCGAATTATTTCATGGTGAAAAACCATGTGAACGATACGACGTTCTTCGAGTGGGACCCGCAGACCCACGCGAAATATTTCGAGGAAGTGGTCACGACGGGCGAAATCACCATCCCCAAGCTCGATGCGCTCGCCTATGAGCAGGTCGAACTCGCCGGCGCGCCCTTCATGACCTTCATCGAAAATCAGACGTCGGCGGGCGAGGCGGCGAATTACTCTTTCGTGTTGCGGGGCAAGGTCAAGAGCTGGCTGTCGCGCGTCGCGGACGAATTCGAGCGGGTCGGCCTCCTCGATCTCATCAACGGAGCAGCGAAGGCCTGAGGCGATGGCGGCGCCGCCTCGTCCGCGAGGATCATATGAGTCGCCGCACGCTCGTCTATTTCGTCTGCTCGCCTCATTCGCGCACCGGCGTCACAACCACGGCGCGGCTGGTCACGGACTATTATCTTTCGCGCGGCGTCCCGGTCGAAGGCTTCGACACGGACGCCCGCGAACCCTCCTACGCCGAGCGTTTTCCGGGCCTGGCGCAGGCCGTCGACATTTTCGACGTGCGGGGCCAGATCGCCCTCTTCGACAGGCTGCTCGTGCCAAACGACGCGCCCAAGGTCGTCGATGTGTGGAGCTACTCCTTCGATCAGCTCTTCGCCATCATCTCCGAGATCGGCTTCTTCGAGGAGGCGGCGCGCGCCGGGGTGACGCCCGTCGTCATGTTCCAGGCCGACATGTCGCAAATGGCGGCGAACCATTGCCGCATCCTGGGCGCGACCTGGCCCGAGCTGTGGGTGACCGTCGTCCACAACGAGGGCGCTTCGCCGCTCGGGCTCGAGGCGCGGGAAACGCTCGCGGACTATCGGGCGCGCGGCAAGCTCGTGATCTCGAAGCTCGAACGCCCCATCGCAAGATTTCTGGACGACCCGGACTTCCTGCTGTCCGAATTCCTCCGCCAGCCGCCGCCCGCCATGTCGCTCGTCGTGCGGGCCGCCATCCGCAACTGGCTCCTGCCCATCTTCACTCAGCTCCAGAGCTTCGAATTGCGCCTTGCGCTGCAATCGAGCCAGTTTCTTCGCTAGGATCGCGCAATGGAATACAGAAAGCTCGGCCGCACCGACCTCGCCGTCTCCGCCCTCTGTCTCGGCTCCATGACCTGGGGTCAGCAGAACACGGAAGAGGACGGCCATGCGCAGCTCGATTACGCCTTTGCGCAGGGCGTCAATTTCATCGACACGGCCGAAATCTATTCAATCCCGCCGCGTCCCGAGACGCAGGGCTCGACCGAGCGCATCATCGGCTCCTGGCTCGCCGCGCGGAAAAACCGCGACAAGGCGATCATCGCGACCAAGGTCGCGGGCCGGGGCGACGCGCGCTGGCTGCGCGAGGGCGCGGCGCCCGTTCTCGACCGCAAGAACATCCGTTTCGCGATCGAGGGCTCGCTGAAGCGCCTGCAAACCGATTACATCGATCTCTACCAGCTGCACTGGCCCGACCGCTCGCTGCCGCTCTGGGGCGCGGGCGGAACGACCTATCGGCCGCCCTCCAGACGCGCCGAAATTCCCATCGAGGAAACGCTGGAGGCGCTCGATGGACTGGTCCGGGAGGGCCTCGTGCGCCATGTCGGCCTCTCGAACGAGACGCCCTGGGGCGTCGCGCGCTTTCTGCGCGCCGCCGAACTCGGCCACGGCCCGCGCGTGGTCTCGATCCAGAACGCCTATAATCTCATCAACCGCGCCTTCGAGATGGGGCTCGCGGAATTCGCCGAGCGCGAGCAGGTGGGCCTTCTCGCCTATTCGCCCCTGGCGCAGGGCTATCTGACCGGCAAATATCAGGGCGGCGCTCGGCCGGCGGGCGCGCGCACCACGCTCTTCGAACGCGCCCAGCGCTATGAAAAGCCGGGCGTGGAAGCCGCCATCGACGCCTATCTGGCGCTCGCCCGCGACCTCGGCGTCGATCCGGCGCAGCTCGCCCTCGCCTATGTGACGTCGCGGCCTTTCGTGACCTCGAACATCATCGGCGCGACGACGATGGCGCAACTGGAGAAAGACCTCGCCTCGGCGCAGGTGACGATCACGCCCGAGATCGAAGCGCGGATCGATGAGATCCACCAGCTCCATAGCAATCCGGCCCCGTGAGGCGCGGGATGCCCGCGACGAGCGCTGCATGACGCGTCACCGTCACGGTGGGGCGCGTTGGAGCCATCCGTCCTCGCCCAAGGTCATGGCCGGGCTCGTCCCGGCCATCCGCGACCGGAACGCTTAAGCGTGTCCGGCGCTCGACGAGAGCCGCTCGAGGTCCACGCCCATGGAGCGCAGGGCGCGCGTGTATTTGCTGGAAAGATCGCGGTCGAAGAGCAGCGCCGGATCGGCCGGGCAATGCAGCCAGCCGTTTCTCTGAATCTCATCCTCGAGCTGGCCCGCGTCCCAGCCGGCGTAGCCCAGCGCCAGCACCGCCCTGTCCGGCCCCTCGCCCGCCGCGATGGCGCGCAGAATGTCCACGGTCGCGGTGAGCGACACCCCGTCGTCGATCGCAAGCGTCGAATTGTCGAGGAAGAAATCGGGCGTGTGCAAGACGAAGCCGCGGTCGGTCTGCACCGGGCCGCCGGAGAGGACCTGAATCTCCTCCGCGCCGCGCGGCAGGCTGATGCGCTCCTGCGGCGCAATCACCTGCAACTGGACGAGAAGCTCGGGAAAGTTCTTCACCCGGGACGGCTGATTGACGACGATGCCCATGGCGCCTTCTTCCGAATGCGCGCAGAGATAGATGACCGAGCGCGCGAAACGCTCGTCCGACATTCCGGGCATGGCGACCAGAAGCTGTCCGTCGAGGAAACGACGCCCGCCATTCCCAGCGAACCGCTCCGGTCCAGCCACTTCTTGCTTCCTGTGCAATGCGCTCATAGGGTCATGCTACGCCCGCAACGCCCCCTTAACAAGCGGCGTAAGGGAACATCGCAAGCGTCCCCACCCACGTGAGAGGCAATGCCCGAGACAAGGTTCAAGATGCGCGCCCGCCGCGCCCTCCCCGCCGCCCTGTTCGCCGCCGGCGCGGCGCTCTCCGTCGGGCCGGGGCTGGCCGCCGAGGCCGATTTCGCCACCGCCCCGGCAAAGGGCAGCGTCTCCGCCGTCCGCCTGCTGTCGGCGGGGCCGATGCAGGACGGCGCCTATCGCGCCGGCGTCGAGATCGCCCTCGATCCCAAGACGGTGACCTACTGGCGCCAGCCGGGAGAGGCCGGCTCGCCGCCGGTCTTCGACTTCTCGAAATCCGCGAATGTCGCCAGCGTCGAGCCCGTCTTCCCGCTCCCCAAACATATCGACGAGGCCGGCACGATCGTCGCCGGCTATGACGAGACCGTGATCTTCCCGCTGAAGGTCATCCCGAAAGACCCGAAGGCGCCGGTGACGCTCGCCATGAAGCTCGACTACGCCGCCTGCGGCAAGATCTGCCTGCCGGCGAAGGCGGAGCTGTCGCTCGCCCTGCCGCAGACGGGCGCCTCGCCCTATGCGGGCGCCATTGCGGCGGCCGAAAAACAGGCGCCCGTTAAGATCGGGGCCGCTGAAGCGCGAAAGCGGCTCGCCGTGACGAAGACCGGCGAGGGGGTCTGGCGCGTCGGCCTCTCCGGCTCCGGCAAGGCGCAGGATGTCTTCGCGGAGGTGAAGGAGCCGCTCTTCCTCGATGCCAAGAAAGAGGGCGACGCTTTTTCGCTGACGCTGTTCGGCGCCGGCCAATCGCAGAAAAGCGCGGACGCAACCCTGACCATCGTCACCGACAAGGGCGCCTTCGAAGCGCCGGTGCGGCTGGAGTAAGAGAAGGGGCGGACAGGCCCCTTCCCCTTGATTGCGGGGCTCCCCCCTATTCCGCCTCGGCGTCGAAGGGGGCGGCCTCGCCGGCGGGCGCCGTCTCCTGCTTGGGCGTGCGCTTGAAAGTGGATTTGCGGCCGCGCAGCGTTTGCAGGATCTTCGCCCCATTGGCGAAAGCCAGATAAATGAAGAGCGGCGGAACCGACCCCACGGTCCTGGCGTAATCCACGACCGTGCCGCGCTTGAGGGCGAGATATGGCGCAAGGGTGATGCCGAGCGCCACCATCAGCGTCATGACGGCGACGAGCCCGAGAAGCCCGTAATAGGGCGCGACCGAACCATGCAGCAGGGAGCCGATGAGGAGCGCGATCAGCCCGATCGCCGCCGAGGGAAAGAAAATCTGATGCGCGATGAGCGAGATCGCCATCACGCGCTTGGCGAGCGGCCAGGGCGCTTCCCAGATCGGCAGGATGGTCTTCTGCGCGACCTGTACGAAGCCGTTGGACCAGCGCCGCTGCTGGCGGCGGAAGTCGCGAATGCCGTCCGGCACCTGGCCGGGAATGGGCGGCTCCGAGACGAAGAGCCCGTGCCAGCCCTCGAGCTCCGCGCGCACGGTAAGGTCGAGGTCCTCGCAGAGCGAATAATCCGACCAGCCGCCGGCGTCCTCGACGGTCGCGCGGCGCCAGATTCCGCCCGTGCCGTTGAACTGGAACAGCCAGCCCGCAAGCGCGCGCGAACGCTGCTCGACCATGTAATGGCCGTCCTGAATGAGGCCCTGCGCCCGCGTGAGCCAGTTGGTCTCGTAATTCTGGAATTCGCAGCGCGACTGCACGAAGCCGGCGCGCGGGTCGGTGAGAAAGAGCGGCACGGTGCGCTTGAGCCAATTCGCCGGGGGACGGAAATCGGCGTCCAGCATGGCGATGAAGGGCTCGTTCGTCAGCGTCAGCCCATGGGCGCAGGCCCCGGCCTTGAAGCCCGAGCGGTCGGTGCGGCGCACATGGTCGATGATCGTCCCATTCGCGCGCAATTCCTCGGCAACGGCGGCGGCGCGGGCCGTGGTCTCGTCCGTCGAATCGTCGAGAAGCTGGATGCGCAGCCTGTCCTTGGGCCAGTCGAGCTGGGCGACGCAGCGCAGGGACTGTTCGGTGACGAGCGGCTCGTTGAAGACCGGAATCTGCAACAGCACATGCGGCAGCTCGGCGTCGGGAACGGCGGGCGCCTCCGGGTCGCGCGCGCCGCGCATCCAGTCATAGAGGAAGCGGCCTATGACGACGAGATAGCCGAGCCCGATGGCGACCAGGATCGAGACGCAGAGATAGGCGACCGCGTCGACCAGGAACTGGAGGAGTCCGAGCAGCAAAAGGTTATCCTTCTTCTTGCGCGGGGGGCGCCGGCGGCGCCGCGACGCGCGCATGGACCTTGTCCTTCGCCCAGACCACCCGGTCGGTCATCCAGGCGTTCACCCAGACCGCGATCATCATAGCCTCGCGGACAATAAAAACCGCTGGCGCCGCTACCGATAACTGCCATCCTTTGGCCACGGAAAGCAATGTCTCCAGCGCAAACCAGACCAGAAAGGTCGCCGCAAAGCCTGCGGCGTGAGAGGCGCCAAGGAGCGGCGCGGCCAGAGATCCGGCGATAACCGCCGGAAAAGCCTGGCAAATCGGCTCCAGCAGGAAAGACAGAAGCTCGTCGTTGCGGCGGATCACGCTCCAGCGCAATTGCCTGTGATAAACATCCCCATAGGCGCGCGCGCCCAGCTTTTGCCGTACAGGCCGGTGCGAAAAGACCGGCCGCCGCCCGATTCGCCGCATCGCCTTGGCGAGCGCATTGTCCTCGCCAACCGTGTGCGAAATCGCGTCGAAACCGCCCGCGCGCAGAAAATCCGAGCGGCGGAACAGCATGATCTTGCCGACGCCATGCCCCTGCCCCAGGCAGGAGGCCAGGAACAGCATGCGCGCATGTGGGCCGTTGATGATCGCGGCCTCCACATGGGCCGCGAAGTTCTCGAGCCCGGCGCAATAGGGGATGGCGCAGACGAGGCCGACCTCGTCGGTGAGCTGGCGCATGTGCTGGGCCAACGCGTCGGGCTCCAGCAGCACATTGGCGTCCTTCATCAGGATCACGTCGTTTTGCGCCTGCATGAAGGGCGCGAAGAGATTGTCGACCTTGGGGCTCGCGGCGAAACGCGCGGTGGAAAGCAGCACGCGCGAGGGCCGCTCCGGATGGCGGGCGAAAATCTCCCGCATCCTTCGCACCGCCGGAGACTCCGCTTCCGCCGAGGAGACGGTCACGTCGAAGGAAGGATAGGCCTGCGCGAAGGCGGACTCCTGCGTGCGATCGAAACCGTCTTCGAGCAGCTTCACCGGCAGCACGATGGAGACCGGCGGCTGATCGCGCCGCGTCGCGCGGCGGGCGGCGATCCGCGGCTGGAGGATCGTGCCCACGACCGAAATGACGAGAAGCCCCATCGCCACGACCCAATAAGCGGCGGCGGCCCATGTCAGAATGTCGGAAAAGGTCACGAGGCCTCGCGCTCGCTCGTTTCCGGCACCTCGACATGGAAACGGCGCATGACGCCATCGACGAGGCCCGGCGGCAGCAGGGTGAAGAAGCGCATGGCGTGATACATATAGCCCGGGAAGGCGATGACCGGGCGGCGCCGGTCGAGCCCGCGCCTGATGATCTCGGCCGCTCTCGCATCCGACATTGCGCCCGGCTGCCAGGATTTGGTGCGCGCCGCCATGGGCGTCTCGACGAAGCCTGGCACGATCAGGCTCACGCCGACGCCATGCGGCGCCAGACGCCCCCGCAGGCAATCCGCCCACATGTGAACGCTGGCCTTGGCCGCGCAATAGGCGGGCGAATAGGGCAGGCTCCGCACGCCGGCCATGGAGCCGACGATGGCGATCTGACCCGCGCCCCGTGCGCACATCGTCGGAATCGCCGGCTCGACCGTATTGAAGACTCCGTTGACATTGATCGCCATCATGGCGCGGACGGCGTCGGGCGTTTCGAGAATCTGGCCGGGCGACAGCCCCGTCGCAACGCCGGCGTTCGCGACGAGGATATCGAGCGGGCGCGCTGCATGGGCCGCCTCCACGAGCCGCGCCATGGTCTCGCGGTCGCGCACATCGGCGATGCGGGTCTCGACATCGGCGGCGCCGGCGGCGCGGCAAGCCTCGGCCGTCGCCTCGAGCCGCGTTTTATCGCGGCCGAGCAGGAAGAGACTGGCTCCATCCTTTGCATAGGCGAGCGCCAAAGCGCGGCCAATGCCCGACGAGGCGCCGGTGATGAGCAGGCGTTTCGTCACGAGCGCCCCTCCTGAGGCTGGGAAGAAGTGCGCGCCGACGATCGACGGGGGGTATTGCGGCTTTCCCCCACCCCGGCCCTCCCCGCAAGGGGGAGGGAGGGGATCATCGGCAAGGGCGAGGGCTTTGACTCGGGTCTAGCAGCCGCCCGCACCTCCATCGCCAATGAACCGCCGCGCCGCTTGGATTCCCCTCCCCCTTGCGGGGAGGGGCTAGGGGTGGGGGTAGACAAGCCGATCACGACCGCGTCCCACGCCGCAGCGTCGCCTCGCCGATGACGCCCGGCGTGCGGGCCGCGCCATGGGCGAAGAGGCGGACGAAGACTTCATCGTCCGACGCCCGCAGCACCCGGCCGGAGAGCGTCACCGTCTCGCCGCGCAGGATAGGCTGGATGAATTTCGCCGAAAGCCCGACGAGGCGGAGATCCTTCCGCCAGCCTTTGAGCATCGGCTCGAAGGCCGCGAGCAGCTTCATGCCGTGCACCGGCGGCGCGGCGAGGCCGATCCTGGCCGCGAGCGCGTCGTCGAGATGGAGCGGATTGTCGTCGCCCGAAACCTCCGCGTAGCGCGCGAGCGCCTCGGCGTCGAAGGGGCCGATGACGGTCTCCGGCAGCTTGTCGCCGATCTTGATCTCGCCGCTCATGGGGCCGCCCCGAAACCCGCGCGGGGCACGAGACGCAGCATTGTCTCGGCTCTGGCCACTGTTGCGCCGTCGGCGGCGATGGTCGCGTCGAGGATGAGGCGCGGCGGCGTCTCCTCGCGGCGCAGCGCGACCGTCACGTCATAGTCGGCGCCGGCGCGAAGCGGCGCCTGGAAGGAGAAGCTCTGCGACTCGTGCACCGGGACGACGCCCTCGACCGCGCAGAGATCGCGCACCGGATCGAAGAGCCTCGGATCGGCGATCCAGATCGCGGGATAGGAAAGCGGCACGCTCGCGCCGTCGCCCCCGGTCTCGCGCGCGAAGGCGGCGGCGCGCGCGGGATCGACCCGGAAACGAAAGGGTCCGAGAATGGCCAGCGCGTCAGGCATGACGCACCGCCAGAACCGCGTTGATGCCGCCGAAGGCGAAGGAATTGGAGATCGCCGCCTCGATCCGGCGCTTGCGCGCGACATTGGGCACGGCGTCGATCGGGCAGCTTTCATCGAATTCGAGGAAATTGATCGTCGGGGGGACGATTTGCTCCCGCAGCGCGTGAATTGTGATGGCGAGTTCGAGCCCGCCGCTCGCGCCGAGCGCATGGCCGTGGATCGGCTTGGTGGAGGAAACCGGAACCTCGCGCCCGTAATCGCCGAAGACGCGCAGGATCGCCTCCGACTCGGTGATGTCATTGGCGTGGGTCGCCGTGCCATGGGCGTTGATGTAATGCACGTCGCGGGGCGAAAGGCCCGCATCCTCCAGCGCCAGCGCGATGCAGCTCGACGCCCCGTCGAGATCGGGGCGGACGGGGTCCTTGGCGTCGCTCGTCGTGGCGTAGCCCGCGAGTTCGCACAGCGGCTCGTGGCCCCGCTCCCGCGCGGCCTCGGCGGTCTCCAGAACGAAGGCGGCGGCGCCCTCTCCGAGCGACATGCCATTGCGGCCCTTCGAGAAGGGGCGGCACAGACTGGGAGTCATCACCCGCAGGCCCTCCCAGGCGCGGATGGTGGCGTTGATGACGCAGGCTTCGGCGCCGCCGACGATGGCGCGATCGACCATGCCGGCGCGGATCATCTGCATGCCGATGCCGACCGACTGGCTCGCCGAGGAACAGGCGCTGCCGATGGCGAAGGTCGGCCCAAGCGCCGAAAAACGCGCGCCGATGGTGGTGGGCATGGCGCTCGGGATGAGCTTTGGCACGCTCAGCGTATCGGGCCGCGTATGCTCGACGTAATATTTGTAGATGCCGTCCTCGATCGTGGTCATTCCGCCGATGCCGGTGCCCATGATGACGGCGGTGCGCGGCCCGGCGATGTCCTTGCGGCCGAAGCCCGCCTGCGCCATGGCTTCATCGGCGGCGACCACGGCGAATTGCGTAAAGGGGTCGCAGAAGGGCAGGACGTTGGGCTCGATGAAGGCGGCCGGATCGAAATCGGGGACCTGAGCCGCGATCTTGATGCGCCCGTCATAGGGACGCGCCGTCTTCAGGGGGCGGATTTGCGAGACGCCGTCGCGCGCGGCCTCCCACAGCCTGCGCGCGCCCACGCCCGAGGCGCAAACGGCGCCCATGCCGGAGACGACGACGCGGCGTCCTCGCCCTCCCCCCAGCGAAGCTCCCCCGAGCGAAACCGCCATTTACTGGTTCTCGCGCTCTTTCTGGATGTGCTCGGCGATCGCGCCGATGAGAGCCTCGACCGTCTTCGCCTCCTGCAGGGAGCCATCCATGGGAATGTAGACGTTGAACTTCTCTTCGAGCGCGGTGAGGATCATGACGATGTCGACGGACTTGAGGTCGAGGCTCTCGATCGTCGCGTCGGGCGTCACCTTGCTGCGGTCGACCATTCCCTCCGAGGCAATGACTTCGATGATCTCTTCTTTGAGCTTGGCAATGTCCTGGGGTTGATCGGTCACGAAAATGGCTCCGTTAGGTCTCGCGGTCCCGCGAAAGAGCAAGGGCCTTCGCGCGGCGCTTTTACAAGTCTTGTGCGCCGCACGCGGCGCATTGACGCAGGCGGGGGCGCGCGCCGCGCGGCCCCTTCGCCACCCGGCGCGCGCGGATGCGTCTTGGTTACGGGTTTTGGATGCGAAAATAAAGCCCGGCCCGAGGCCCTGCGGCGGCGGGGCCGCTTCCCCAAGCGGGCGCTTCGTGGCAAAAGGCCGCAAAACACGAGGGGTCAGGTCCAAATGAGCGCCAATGAGACAGCCATCGCCGGGGTTTTTCCACAGCCGACCGAGGAGCAGTGGCGCAAGCTCGTCGACAAGGCTCTGAAAGGCGGCTCATTCGACGCGCTCGTCTCCAGGACCTATGACGGCGCGGCGATCGCTCCGCTCTACGCCCGCGCGAAGGAGGCCGGCCCGCGCGCGCTGCGCCGCACGCCGGGACGCTGGTCGATCCTCGGCCGCGTGGACCTCGCCGACGCGGAGGCCGCCAATCGGCTGGCGCTCGAAGACCTCGAGGGCGGCGCCGACGGGCTGCACATCGTCTTTGCCGGATCGCAGGGCGCCTATGGCGCGGGCCTGACGAGCGACGACGACGGAACGATCGCCCAGCTCCTCGCCAACATTCGGCTCGACTACGGCATTCCCCTGCTCGTGGAGGCGTCGCCGCGCGCGGCCCATGCCGCAGCGGCCGTCATGCGCCATGTCGACGCCCAACACATCGACCCCTCGATCACGCGCATTTCCTTCGGGCTCGATCCGCTCGGGCTTCAGGCGCTGCACGGTTTCGCGCCGGCGCCGTGGACACAAGCGTCGAAGACCTTCGCCGAGGCGGCGAAGACCATCGGCAGGGCTGGCTACAAGGCGGGCGTCGCGGTCGCCGACGCGCGGGTCGTGCATGCGGCGGGCGGATCGGAGACGCAGGAGCTCGCCTTCGCGCTTGCGGCCGGGGTCGCCTATCTGCGCGCGCTGACCGACAACGGCCTCGACATCGAGACCGCGCGTTCGCTCGTCGCGCTGCGCTTCGCGGCGGACGCGGACGAATTCATGGGCGTCGCCAAGTTCCGCGCCGCGCGCCGCCTCTGGGCCCGCGTCGAGGACGCCTGCGGCCTCGCGCCCGCGCCCGTCCTCATCTTCGCCGAAACCGCCTGGCGGATGATGTCGCGCCGCGACCCCTGGAACAACATCCTGCGCGGCACGCTCGCAGCCTTCTCGGCGGCCGTCGGCGGCGCCGATACGATCACGGTCCTGCCCTTCACGCAGCCTTTCGGCGCGGCCGACGGCTTCGCCCGCCGCCTCGCGCGCGACACGCAGCTCGTTCTTCAGGATGAATCCCACATCGACGCGGTCGACGATCCGACGAGCGGCGCCGGCGGATTCGAGGCGCTGACGGACGATCTCTGCGCCCGCGCCTGGGCCGCTTTTCAGGAGATCGAAGCCGAGGGCGGCCTGCCCGCGGCGCTGGAGAAGGGAAGCTTCCAGGGCGGCGTGGCGGCGACCGCCGGCGAGCGCGCCAAGCGGGTGGCGCGCGCCCGCGAAAAGGTGATCGGCGCCAACGAGTTTCCGGACATCCACGAAAAGGCGCTCGACGTGCTCGCGCCCTTCGACGCGTCGCGCCAGACGGCCGAGGCGCCCGCCGGCGCCGTGAAGTCCGCGCCGCTCCCGCCCCGCCGCCTCGCCGAACCTTTCGAGCGGCTACGCGATGACTCCGACGCCTATGCCCAGGAAACAGGCAGGCGGCCGAAAGTGTTTCTGGCCAATCTCGGCACGGTCGCCGCCTTTACGGCCCGCGCCAATTTTGCCAAGAATTTTTTCGAGGCGGGCGGAATCGAAGCTGTTTTTGGACCCGAGACGGAGTCGACCATCGAGCTCGCCGCGGCTTTCCGCGAGTCTGGCGCGAAAATCGCTTGCCTGTGCTCGTCCGATCGGATTTACGCAGATGTCGCCGCGCCCGCCGCGATCGCCCTGAGGGGCGCCGGCGCGCGGCTTTATTCCGCCGGACGCCCCGGCGAGCTCGAAGAGACGCTGCGTAATGCGGGCGTCGCAGAGTTCATCTACGTGGGCTGCGACATGTATGACGTGCTTCAGCATGCGCTGGAGGAGGCGAAATGAGATTTCTTACCGTTGGTCTTGCGGCGTCGCTCGTGGCGGGCGGCGCCATGGCGAAACCCCATAAATACCACAAGCCGGCCGCGTCGCCCGCGCTGGCGACGGCGCCCGCCGGTCCCAACGGATCCTGGACGATCGAGGCGACGACGACCGTCGGCGAGTGCCCGTCGCTGATTCCGACCGATCTGACCGTCGCCGACAACCGGATCGCCGACGCCGGCGGGGCCAGGATCGCGAGTTGGGGCTATGTGGACGACGCGGGCAACATCGTCGCGCGCTTCACAGGCGAAGGCGAGCATGTCGCCCGCTTCCACGGCGCTCTGAAGGGTGGCAAGGGCGCGGGCGCCTGGTCCTCCTCGACCGACATGTGCGGCGGCACCTGGCGCGCCGAGCGTCAGAAATCAGCCCTTTCGTCCCCGCTCGCCCATCTCGCGGACGAGAGCGCGAGCGCGCAACGCTGAGACGGGGCGCCTCGGCGTGCCAATTCCGGCGCTCGCCGCGTCAGCCAAGCAGATGGGCTGGTATGCGGGCCGCGCCATCCGGCGGCGGCTGAAAGGCGAAGCGCCCAGAAAACCCTTCCGCTACCGCGACCATGGAACTCTGGCGACGATCGGCAGAAAATCCGCCATCGTGAAACTCGGCCGTCTGGAGCTGACAGGCTTCGTCGGCTGGCTCTTCTGGAGCGTCGTCCACGTCTATTTTCTGGTCAATCTGCGCAGCCGGCTCTTCGTCGCCATCAGCTGGATCGCGGCCTATTTCACCTACCATCGCGGCGCGCGGCTGATCACGCGGTGACAGGCGGAGCTTGCCCGCGTCACGCCAATGCGGCCGGGGCGCAGGTCCCGGCCGTTGGTCGCCCGTTAATTCTCGTCGTCGCGCGGGAGGAGCGGCTCGCGCGTCGCACGCGGCGCGGCGGCCTGCTGCGTGACGGGCGCCGGCGCCTGGGAATAATCCGGCGGCTCTGCGCGCGCAGAATTCAGCCCGTCGCGCTGATAGATGTCTTCGCGGAACTGGGTGATCCCGTCGGGCGTGCCCCAGGCGGTCACATAGACCCAATAGACCGGGACGGCCGGCTGGATCTTCACGTCGATACGCTCGCCCGAGGCAATCGCGCGGTCGATCGCGTCGCGGTCCCAGCCCGGCGTCTCGCGCAGCAGAAAGGCCACATAGTCGCGCACGTTCTGGAGGCGAATGCAGCCCGAGGAGACGAAGCGGAAGTCGTCGCCGAAGACGCCCTTGGCCGGCGTGTCGTGCATATAGACGCCATAAGGGTTGGCGATGTCGATGCGCACCACGCCGAGGGAGTTGAAGTCGCCGCCAATGTCCTGGCGGAACTTGTAGTTCATCGCGTCGAGCGAGCGCCAGTTGATCTGCTCGGGCTGAAGCTCCTGGCCTTCCTTGTTGTAAACGCGGATGTGGTTGTCGTGCAGATAATTGGGATCCGCCTGCATCTTGGGGATGAGATCCTTGCGGATCACCGAGGCGGGCACGGTCCAGAAGGGATTGAAATTGACCTGATAGGCCTTGGTCTGCATCACCGGCGACTGGCGGTCGATCTTGCCGACGCCGGCGATGTGGTGCGTGACCACCTGTCCGTTCTCGACCGTCTCGACCTGCGCCGCCGGGATATTGGCGGTGACGTAGCGGGCGCCGAGGTCGCGCGAGAAGCTGCGCAGCCGCACCAGATTGGTCTCGAGCTGGCGCAGGCGGGTCTCGGCTGGAACGTTCAGCGCGGCGAGCGTCTGCTGATTGACGACTCCGGTCTCGATGACGCCGTGGCGGGCCTGAAAGCGGCGCACCGCCGCCTCGACATAGGAGTCGAAAATCGGGCTCGTGCCGGTCTCGGACCCGATGTCGCCGGAGACGATGAGACGGCGGCGCAGCGCCGACACGGCGCCGTTGTTGGAGCCGAGCCGCAGCGTCTGATTCGGCACCGTCGGCCAGCCGCCCGACTCGACGATCTGGCGGTAACGCTCGATGGCGGCTTCGGTCGCCGCGACAGTCTGCTCGGAGAGGATGGGCGTCGTCGAGCGCGACACGGTCAGGCGCGCGTCGGCGTCGTAACGCTGAGCCCATTCGGCCTGGCCGGTCTCCGCCCGCGCGGGAAGCGCCGAGCCGAGCGCGAGGAAAAGGGAAAGCGGGAGAATCGCTATTTTCTGCACCAGTCGCTCCAGTCGCCGCCGTCTTTCACGACGGCGTTAGAGAAAAAACGTCCCGGGGACGCGGCCGCGCCGAGACGTCGAATGCGGTTTTCTGCAAATCACCGCTTTTAAACTTAACAAAGCGATAACACCGGGCGATTTTGTGGCGTCGCAAAACCTGGCCTCGGCCGTCACCCCGTCGGGCCGGAGCCTTCCCCGTCGGGCTGCTCCTCCCCGATGTCGTAGAACGGGCGCGGCGCGAGCCGCAGCCGAACAGCGAACAGGCTCTCCGGAAACCGGCAGAGCGCCTCATTATAGGCGTCGGTCGCCGCCTTGAGGCCGCGCCGCGCGGCGGCGAGCTGGCGCTCGGCTTCGTCCATGCGGATGCGAAGCTCCCGAAAGTCATCGAGGGTCTGGATTTGCGGGACGCCTTGCGCCCGGCCCAGAAGCGCGTGAACGCCATCGGCCAGACGCGTCTCGCCGAAGAGCCGGGCTTGCGGCGAATGCGCCCGGCGCGCGCCGGCATAGGCGGTGGCGACGGCGTCGATCGCCACGCGCTCCTGCGGCGCAAAGGCGCGCATCAGGCCGACGAGCGCGGGAAAGAGGGCATGCAGGCGCAAGGAGGCGGCCTCGACGTCGGCCGCTGCGTCGACGCAGCGCGCGTCGAGCGCCAGAAGGCGGCGCCGCGCGTTCAGCAAAACCGCCCCCGCGACGCCGATCACGGCGAAAGCAATCGAGAAAAACAGCATGGCGAGCCTCTTCGAGGAGCATAATCGCCCGCCGGCGCTTGCAAAAAAGTTACCTTGTCGGAACCTTTCGGCGCATGGTTATCAAAGAATGACCCGCCTCACCCGATGCGTATCCAGCCCTCTGGGCCGAGCCGCTCCTGGGGCAGGAAGCGCGCCTTGTAATCCATCTTGCGCGAGCCCTCGACCCAATAGCCGAGATAGAGGTGCGGCAGGCCGGCGGCCCTGGCGCGGCGCATGTGGTCGAGGATCATGAAGGCGCCGAGCGATCGCTCGACAAACTCGGGCTCGTAGAAGGAATAGACCATGGACAGGCCGTCGGCGAGCCGGTCGGTGAGGCAGCAGGCGACGAGGCGGCCGGCGCCGTTCCCCGGCGCATCCGCCCGCAGGCGGTATTCGACGAGCCGCGTCTCCACATGGCTGTCCTCGATCATCATCTGGTAATCGACCATGCTCATGTCGGCCATTCCGCCGTCGGCGTGGCGGACGCCGACATAGCGCCGAAACAGCGCATATTGCTCGGGCGTGGCGCGCGCCGGCCGCGCCTCGGCCACGATGTCGGCGTTGCGGCGCAGCACGCGGCGCAGGCCCCTCGAGGGCGAAAACTCCACGATCTTGACCCTGACGGAGACGCAAGCCCGGCAATGCTCGCAGGCCGGGCGGTAGGCGATTGTCTGGGAACGTCGGAAACCCGCCTGGGTCAGGGAGTCGTTGAGCGCGGGCGCCCGCAGGCCGATGAGATGCGTGAACACCTTGCGCTCCGCCCGGCCCGGCAGATAGGGGCAAGGCGCAGGCGAGGTCAGGTAGAATTGGGGCGCATCGCGAGGTTCTCTGGTCACGCTCGACTCGTTCGCTCTCTTGCTCTTTCGAGAATAGGGCGGCGACCGTCGGCCCGCCAATGTCTCTTTTTATGCGGAGCGGCGAAGCACGACGACGTCCGCAAGCATGTCGTGCAGACAGCGCTTGTCGCGCGTCACCAGCGACAGCAGGAACAGCGGCGGGAACATCCACGTCACATAGAACAGCACCGCATGGACCGCCGCCTGAAGGAACGGAACGGGCGCGCCCTGCATGGTGCGCATCTCGAGATCCATGAAGGCCATGCCGGGCGTCGCCATGCGCCAGCCCGACACGGTGAGGCCGTTGTAGAAGAAGGCCACGATGGGAAAGAGCGGCGGCAGCAGCAGGGCCGACATGCCGAAGCTCAGAATGAAGAGGGCGAGGAAGATCGCCACGGAGAGGCCCGACACCAGGATGAGATCCAGGCCAACCGCCATGACGCGGCGCGTGCGCACGCCTTCGAGCGCCGCCGCCGGGATGTAGGGGGCCTGAGTCTGCGGGGGGGAATGGGGGTAATTCCCACGAAAATCGCCGGTCATGTTCCTTGCTCCGGGCGGGGTCCCGGCCCATTGCGGGGCGCCCGCCGCCGCCCCAATGTCGGACGCGCCGGCGCGGCTTTCAAGGCCGCCGCCGGCTCGGGATTATGGGGATTAGGCGGGCGCGCGCCTTGACGCGGTCACGAAGCTGTCGCAACCCTCGCCGCGACCCAGCCGGCGGAGGTCGGCTCCGGCGCAACCTTCATCGGGAAAGTGACATGGACACCAACGGCGTCGACGGCGGCCATCTGCTCGCCTTCATCGAGCGAATCGAGAAGCTCGAGGAGGAGAAACGCGCCATCGCGGACGACATCAAGGATGTCTACGCCGAGGCCAAGGGCACGGGCTTCGACCCGAAAGTGATGCGCAAGATCGTTTCACTACGCCGCCTGGACAAGCACAAGCGGCAGGAGGAGGAAGAGATTCTCGGCCTCTATCTCTCCGCGCTCGGCATGGAGTGAGCCCGGAGTAAGCCCGGAGTGAGCCCGCCCGTAAGCTTGCGTTAACCATGCCTCCCTACTGCTAAGGTCGCGCCTGCGCTTCCGCGCGCGCCTTGGCGAGGGACGACGTGCCGTCTGAAACACCGCGGAGCCGCATTGCCTCCGCCGCGCTTTGCGCGGCGCTGCTGGCGCTCGCCCCCGCGCCGGCCGGTGCGCAATCCCGTTCAGACGCCCCCCTGTCGAACCTCGCGCCCGTCGCCCCGGTCCAAGACCCAGGCGACGACGTGTCGATCCCGGCGGAGCCCGCGCCGCCCCTGCGCGGATCCCTGGAGGACGGCGGGCCGAGGTTCGCCGCCAGCGCCGATGCGGCGCCGGCGCGGCGCCCCAAGGGCTACCCTGCGCCCTATCCCGCGCCCCGCGCGCCCTATCCGCCGCCCTTCGCGCCGAAGACCCCGCTGCCGCTGCTCGAGTCCTACCGGACGTCTTATGTCGCGCGCCAAAACCTGCGCCTGCGCCCGAACGCGACGCCGCCCGCCGTCACGCCGCCGCCGACGGTCGCCGTGACGCCGACGCCGAAGCAGAGGCCCAAGCCAAAGACAGAGCAGAATCCTTTCGATCCGCTTGGCGTCGCGGTCGGCTCGACGCTGCTTTTCCCCTATGTCCAGGCCAGCGGAGGCTACGACGACAATCCCAATCGCCTCGCCCCGGAATTCAACCCGCGCCCCTCCGCCTTTTTCCGGGGCGAGGGCGGCGTGAGGGTCAAATCCGGCTGGGACCGCCACAGTCTCGAAGGCGAACTGCGGGGCGGCTATTCGGAATATGTCGATTACGCCGAAGCGAGCCGCCCCGACGCGACGGGCCAGGCGGCGGCGCGCCTCGACGTGACGCGCGACGCCGCCCTCGATCTGCGCGGCCGAATGTCGCTTGACACCATGCGCCCCGGCGCGCCCGCGCTCGCCTCCGGCCTGCCGAGCGTTTACGTCGTCAACCGTCCGGTCGTGCTGGGCGTTGGCGCGCAGGCCGGACCGCGGCAGAAGTTTGGGCGCTTCAATGTCTCGCTTCGTGGCCTCTTCGACCGCGTCTGGTACGAGAACGGGCGCTATTCGGACGGCTCCACTCTCGAACTGGCGCGCTCGAGCTACAACGACTTCGGCGGCTTGCTGCGCGTCTCCTATGAGGCGACGCCCGACGCCGAGCCCTTCGTCGAAGGAACGCTCGACCGGCGCATTCACGATGCGCCCACCGACTTCAACGGGTTCTATCGCGACAGCAAAGGCTATGTGCTGCGCGCGGGGGCCGACGTCAATCTCACCGCATTGGTCAGAGGCGAGATTTCGGGCGGCTATGGGCGGCGCGATTATGCCGACCCGCGCCTGACGCCGCTGCGCGGCCCGGTCATCGACGCGGCGCTGATCTATACGCCGTCCGCTTTGACCACCGTGACGCTGCGCGGCGCGACGAGCCTGAACGAAACGACGCTGGCCGGCGCCAGCGGCGCGCTCAGTCGCTCGCTGACGGCGACTTTGTCGCATGACCTCCTGCGCAATCTCAACGTCACCCTCACCGGCGATTATTTCACCAATAATTATCAGGGGACGGATGTGCAGGAACGCGGCGGCGGCGTCGGCGTGCGGCTCGAATACAAGATCACGAGAAGCGTCTCGCTTCGTGGCGGCTATATGCACGAGATGCTCGACAGTTCCTATCCGAACGCCGACTATACCGCGAACGTCTATTCGGCCGGCCTGAGATTCCAGCTTTGAGCCTTGGGCCGCATGCAGCCGGACGCGGCGGGTCATGGGGAATGGCGACGCCCTTTCTCCTCAACAGCCTGCTGAACTTCGCCATTGGCCTCATGGTGGCGAAGGCGCTGGGGCCTTCCGAATATGGCCGTTTCATGCTGGCGCTCGCCGTCGCGATCGTCTTGCAGACGCTCCTCTTCGACTGGCTGCGCCTCGCCGCGACGCGCTTCTATTCCGCGCGCGACCGCGACGAACGGCCGGAAATCCGCGCAACGCTCGACGCGTCCTTCGCGGCGCTCGCCGCCTTCGCGATCCTCCTCGCGCTCGCCATCGCATTCTTTCGACCCCGCCTGCCGCTCGACCCCGGTCTCGCGGCGCTCGCCGTGGGCGTTTCGCTGACCAACGCGCTTTTCGACTTTGCGGCGGCCCTGCTGCGGGCGCGTTTTCACACAGCCGCCTATGGACGGCTCGTGATCGCCAAGAACGGCCTCGCGCTTCTCGCGACGGTCGGCGGCGCCTTTCTCTTCGGCTCGGCAAAGGCGGCGCTCGTCGGCATGATGATCTCCGTTCTCGCGGCCCTCGCCGCGAGCCGGCGCCATCTGATCGATCCCGGCGCCAGCCTTCACAGGGCCGAGCGCGTTCTGCTCGCGCGTCTTCTCGCCTATGGCCTTCCCATCATCCTCGCCGCCGCACTCTATCAGAGCGTGCCCCTCGCCAACCGCGCGCTGCTCGCGCATTCTGGCGGTTTCGCGGAGGTGGGCCTCCTGTCCCTCGCCTTCGAGACCGGCGTCCGGATCGTCGGCGCCGTGGGCTCGGCGATCGACGCGATCCTGTTCCAGATCGCCGTGCACAGGGAAAGAACCGACGGCGCCGGGGCGGCGCGCGCGCAGATCGCGGATAATCTCGGCGCGGTCTTCGCCCTTCTGCTGCCTGCCGTCGCGGGCGCCTGGCTCATTCTCCCGAGCTTCGAGGCGCTGTTCGCGCCGCGCGCCTTTCAGGGCGCCTTCGCGGCGTATTTCACGCTGACGGCGCCCGCGCTCTTCGCTTTTGGCATGGTGAATTACGGCGTCAACACGGCTTTCCAGCTCGCGCAGCGGCTCCGGCCGCTCGTCATCGCCGCGCTCGTCGCCGTTTTCGCGAATTTTCTCGCCCTCGCCCTCCTGCCGGCCTCGCCCGGCGCCGCGCGCTTTGCTGTGGCGCAGTCGGTTTCGAGCATGAGCGGGCTCGCCGTCCTTGTCGCCATGCTCTTTGTCCTCGAGCCCATGTGGCCCCGCGCGCGCGACATTCTCGGCGCCCTCGCCGCGACCGGCGTCATGCTCGCCGCTGGGCTGCCGCTGCGCGCCCTGCCGCCCGGCGCATCGACGCTCGCCCTTCAGCTCGTCGCGGGCGCAGGCCTCTACGGCGCGCTGGCTTTCGCCTTCGACATCGCGGGCTTTCGCGCCATGGTGAAACGCTCGGCCTAAAGATCGAGAATGCGCCCCGGCGCGCATCTTGCGTTCAGCATGTCCGAGAGCGCCAAAAGATTGCCGCGCAGGCGGCCGCGCCGATCGATATGCGCCTCGGGACGCAGCGACCGCACAAGATTGGCGAGCATGTTGCGCGAGGCTGTCAGGAGCGCGAAACGCGCCGACGCCGTCCCCTTGCGCCAGAGATAGAGCGGATTAGCGATCTGCGAATAGCCGAGCCGCACCCCCGACAGGCGCCCCGTCCGCGCGCCGAGATGCACGCCCGCGAAATGATTGGTCCGCACGACGCGCCCGAAGGCGGCATACCGCGCGGAATAATCCGTATCCTCCAGCCAGCCGTAGAGCGGCAGATTTTCATCGAACCGCAGATGCGGCGCCGCGCAGAGCCGAAAGGCCATGTTGCAGCCATAGGTTCCCGAGGAGTCTTTCAGCCAGGGAGTCGCGGGGCGGTAACAGGCGATCAGGGCGTCCGCCTGTTCGAAGGTGAGGCCGCCCCGGTTGATCCCGTCGGCGATGAGATGGCCGGAGGCTGCGACGATATCCGGATGCGTCGCAAACAGGCGCTCGACGCCCTCGACGAATCCGGGCGCCGGCGCGTAATCGTCATCGACGAAAACGACGATGTCGGCTTCGGCGCCGATGAGGTCGAGCGCCTGATTTCGCTGGGCGGCGAGGCCTCTTTTTGGCGCGACGACATAGCGCGCCGGGCCGAGCGCCTCTGGCGCATCCTCGGGCGCAGCGCCGACGACGAGAAGATCGCTCGGCGGGCGCCGGAGCCGCGAGAGCCGCGCGAGCGCCTGGCCGGCGATGGCAGGGCGGCCCGCCGTCGCAATGACGACGACGATTCTCATTGCAGGGCGTCCCAGTCGGCGCGCGCGGCCGCATGGACCGCCGCGATCGCGTCGAGATGGCGGTCGAGCGTAAGCGGTTCGACCCAGTAGCGCGCATGGGCGGCGAGCGACAGGCGCCGCGCCAATTCATCGTCCTTCAGCAACTCGATGCGCGCGGCGAGCGACCGCGCGTCGCCGCAGTCGAACCAGAAGCCCGTCTCGCCGTCGGCGACCGTCTCGCGCCCGGCGCAGAGATCGCTCACGATCACGGGGACGCCCTGCGCCAGCGCCTCATGGATCGTGAGCGGCTGGCCTTCGTACCAGACAGAGGGAAAAACCAGCGCCCGCGCGCGTCGCAGCGCGTCGCGCACGCCGGCGGGCGGGAGCCAGCCAAGAAAGCGCGCTTGCGGAAATTCCTTCTCCAGCGCGGCGCGCTCCGGCCCGTCGCCGACAAAGACCGGCGTCACCCCGGCGAGCCGCGCGGCCTCGCCGAAATAACGCGGCCCCTTCTCCGCCGACAGGCGCCCGACGAAGAGGAAGTCCGTCGCGCCCGCGCCGTCGGGCGGGCCGGGATCGGCGACGTCGATCGGATTGGAAACCTCGTGGAAAACCGCGCCCGGCAGATAGGGCGCCATCGCCGCGCGCTGCAATTTCGAAAGCGTGACGACATGGCGCGCGAGGCTCGTGAGGCCGCTCGCATGGCGCATGAGCGCATGACGCCCGACGCGCATCACCTTGCGCGGGTAGCCCCGCGAGTCGCAATTGTGCAGCACGCAGCGCGGCGACATCGCCATGCGTCCGCAATCGCGCCCCGCGCCGTGATCGTAGAAGCCGCCGTTGGGGCAGGCGAGATAATATTCGTGCAGCGTCTCGACGACAGGCAGGCGCGCGCGCATGAGCGCGGGGCCGATCGCAGGAGACAGCGCCTTGGCCCAGCCATGCAGATGGACGATCGTTTGCTCCGGGTCGCAACCGGCAAGCAGCGCGGAAAGCCGCCGCGCCGCCGTCACATTCCACAGCCACTGCGCGCCGAAGCGCGTCAGAGACGAGGCGGAAAGAACGTCGGGCTGGGCGAGCAGGGTGATGTCCACCCCCGCCTCGATCAGTCCCGGCTCGACCGGCCCCACCGCGGCGAAAAAATCGACGCGGACGCCGCGGCGCGCGAAACCGATCGCGCTGTCGATGGCGACCTTGGCCGCGCCGCCGTTGATATGCGCATGGTCATTGATGACGACGAGGCGTGCGGTCACCGCGCTGCTGGACTTTTCCCGTGAAAACGACGCCTCTATCCTAGAACGCGCAGGTTACGCGAACGTGAACCTGACAGTTCGCCGCCCGAAAGGAGCGCAATGAATTTCCTCCCCCACGAAGACAGCGCCACGCGCGCGACGCTTTTGCGGGCCGCCGCCGCCGATCCCGGCGCGCTGCTTCAGGCGCTCGACGCGTCGCGCGACGGCCTCGCACAGGAGGAAGCGGCGCGTCGCCTCAGGCGCGTCGGCCCGAACGAAGTCGCGCGCGAAGCCGGCGGCGGCGCGCTGCGCGAACTCGCCCGGCATGTCTTCAATCCGCTGAACGGCTTGCTGCTGACGCTCGCCGCCGCCTCCTTCGCGCTCAGCGACCGGCGCGCGGCGATCGTCATTTCCGCCATGGTCGTACTCAGCGTGCTTCTGGCCTTCGTGCAGGAGCATCGCTCCAACGCGGCGGCCGCGAAGCTGCGCGCCATGGTGCGGACCCACGCTTCCGTGCGGCGCCCCGGCGCGGGAGACGATCCCTTCGTCGAAACCTCGCTCGAGGCGCTCGTCCCCGGCGACATCGTGCGCCTCACCGCCGGCGACATGATCCCCGCAGACGTGCGGCTGATCGTCGCCAAGGATCTCTTCGTCAATCAATCGACGCTCACCGGCGAGTCCATGCCCGTCGAGAAATTCGCCGCCGCCGCGCCGACGCATGAGCCGTTCGAGGCGCCCTGCCTCGCTTTCATGGGCTCCAATGTGGTGAGCGGCTATGGCGAGGCCGTCGTCGTCGTCACCGGCGCGCACACCGCCTTCGGCGAGATCGCCGACAGGATCGGCGAGGAAGAGGATTCCACCGCCTTCGACGAGAGCGTGAAGAAATTCACGCTTCTGATGATCAGCTTCATGGCGGTGATGGCGCCGGCCGTGTTCTTCATTAACGGCTATTTCAAGGGCGACTGGCTGGCGGCCTTTCTCTTCGCCATCTCCGTCGCGGTGGGCCTCACGCCGGAAATGCTGCCGATGATCGTCACCGTCAATCTCGCCAAGGGCGCCATGGCGCTCTCGCGCGAGAAGGTCATCGTCAAGCGCCTCGTCGCCATCCAGAATTTCGGCGCCATGGACGTGCTCTGCACCGACAAGACGGGCACGCTCACGCAGGACCGCATCATCCTCAAGCGCCATCTCGACATCTATGGCGAGGACTTCGACCGCGTGCTGGAGTTCGCCTATCTCAACAGCCATTTTCAGTCGGGATTGCGCAACCTCCTCGATGTCGCCGTTCTCCAGCACGCCGAGATCGAGGCGCGGCTCGAGCCCCACAGAAGTTTCAGGAAAATCGACGAAATCCCCTTCGACTTCGAGAGGCGCCGGCTCTCCGTCGTGGTCGAGAGCGAAGATGGCGAACGCCTGCTGATCTGCAAGGGCGCCGTCGAGGAAATCTTCGCCGTCTCTACCCGCTTCGAGACCGCGCAAACGAGCGGCGCGCTCGACGCCTCCCATCTCGAAAGCGCCCAGCGCGAGACGGCCGAACTCAACGCCGACGGCTTCCGCGTGATCGCCGTCGCCTATCGGACGGTGTCGCCGCAGCACGTCTATACGGCGGCCGACGAGCAGGACCTCATCCTGCTCGGCTATATCGCCTTCCTCGATCCGCCCAAGGAAAGCGCGGCGCGCGCCATCGCCGATCTGCGCAAGGGCGGTGTCGCCGTGAAGATCCTGACCGGCGACAATGACATCGTCACGCGCAAGGTCTGCCGGGACGTGGGCCTCGACATCGATGCGCTTCTGCTCGGCGCCGATATCGACGCCATGGACGACGCGGCGCTCGCCCGCTGCGTCTCCGCCGTCACGGTCTTCGCCAAGCTGTCGCCGCCGCAAAAGGCGCGCGTCGTCGCGGCGCTGCGCGGCAACGGCCATGTCGTCGGCTATCTGGGCGACGGCATCAATGACGGCCCCGCGCTGAAAGCGGGGGATGTCGGCATCTCGGTCGATACGGCAGTCGACATCGCGCGCGAATCCGCCGACATTATCTTGCTCGAAAAGAGCCTCTCGGTGCTGAACGACGGCGTGCTGGAAGGCCGCAAGGTCTTCGCCAATATCCTCAAATATGTGCGCATGGGCGCAAGCTCCAACTTCGGCAACATGTTCAGCGTGCTCGGCGCGAGCGTATTCCTGCCCTTTCTGCCGATGACGCCGATCCAGATTTTGACGAACAGCCTGCTCTATGATTTTTCACAGACGGCGATCCCGACGGACAATGTGGATGAAGAGTTTCTCGCCCATCCCCGCAAATGGGACATTGGCGGCATCGCGAAATTCATGCTCTATCTCGGGCCGGTGAGCTCGATCTTCGACTATGCGACCTTCATCCTGATGCTCGTCGCCTTCAACGCCTGGGACAAGCCGCAGCTCTTTCAAACCGGCTGGTTCGTCGAGTCGCTCTTCACCCAGACGCTCATCATCCACATCATCCGCACGCGCAAGCTCCCCTTCATCGAGAGCCGCGCGAGCGCGGCGCTGATTACGACGACGATCGTCGTCTGTCTCGTCGGCGCGGTTCTTCCCTTCTCGTCCTTCGCGCCGATCTTCGGCTTCACGCCCCTGCCCGCATCCTATTGGCCGGCGGTCGGTCTTTTCCTGCTCGGCTACGCCATCCTCGCGCATCTCGCCAAGACGGCCTTTTTCCGGCAGTTCGACGATGACTGATCTCGGTCCGCAACAGGAGACCGTCGAGTTTCTCGCAAATAGCCTCGGCGCGACACGCATCATCGTGACGCATATCTCGGTCGTGATGCTCGGCGCGACGCGCGTCTACAAGCTCAAGCGCGCCGTGCGTCTGCCCTACCTCGATTTTTCGACGCCGGCGCGGCGGCTCGACATGTGCGCGCGAGAGGTTGCGCTCAACCGGCGCTTTTCGGCCGCGCTTTATCTCGGTGCGCGCCGCGTGACGCGGGAAGCCGACGGCGCGCTCGCGCTCGACGGCGCCGGCGCCTTCGTCGACGCCGTCGTGGAGATGCGCCGCTTCGCCGACGACGCGCTCTTCGAGGACATGGCCCGCCGGAGCCGGCTAACGCCGGCGCTGATCGAACGCCTCGCAAGGCGCGTGGCGCAGTCCCATGACGCGGCGCCGCCCGACAGAAGCCGCGGCGGCGCGGAGGCGATCGCGCGCATCATCGACAGCATGGCCGAAAGCCTGCGGCAGGCGCCCGCGGGCGACGGCGAGGAAACCGACGCGCATCTTTCCCGCTTGCGCGGCGCGCTGGCCGAGACGGGCGCGCTGATCGACGCGCGGCGGCGCGCGGGCCTTGTGCGGCCCTGCCACGGCGATCTCAATCTGCGCAACATCTGCCTCTTCGAGGGCGAACCCACGCCCTTCGACTGCATCGAATTCTCCGACGATATTTCAACGATCGACGTTCTCTACGACATCGCCTTCCTGCTGATGGATCTTTGCCGCATGGGCCTTCCCGCCCTCGCCAATGTCGCCTTCAACCGCTACCTCGACGCGCGGCGGGAGGAGGAAGACGACGGGCTGCCGCTCCTGCCTTTCTTCATGTCGCTGCGCGCGACGATCCGCGCCCATGTCGAGGCCGCGCAGGGCCATGGCGAGACGGCGCGCGCCTTTTTCCTGTCGTCGCGCGCCCTGCTGCGTCCGAGCGCCGGCGCGGTCGTCGCCATCGGCGGCTTCAGCGGCTCCGGCAAATCGAGCGTCGCAGCGGCGCTGGCGCCGACCCTCAATCCCGCGCCGGGCGCGCGCATTTTCAACAGCGACCGCATCCGCAAGCGATTGTTCGACGCCTCGCCCGCGACGCGGCTGCCAGCGTCGGCCTATGAAAGCGCCGTCTCCGCGAAAGTCTATGCGGACATGTTCGCGAGCGCCGCGCGCGTCGCGGCGGCCGGATGGCCGGTCGTCGTCGACGCCGTCTTCGACCGACCGCAGGACCGCGCGGCGATCGAGGCGGCGGCGCGAACGGCCGGCGTGCCCTTCTTCGGCTTCTGGCTCGATGTCGACCTTGGACACCGCCTCGCCCGCGTCGAGCGCCGCATCGGCGACGTGTCGGACGCGACGGCTGAGGTGCTGGAGGCGCAGATCAAAAAGGAGACGGGCGAAATCGGCTGGCGGCGGATCGAGGCGGCCGGCGAAGTTTGCGAAGTGGCGGCGGCGCTTTCCGCCTCTCTACCGGCTTCGTTGCGCCGGGCCTGACCTCCTCCCCCGCCAGCGGGGGAGAGGGCTCACGGCACGAGCACCGCCGCGCCTTGCAGGCGCCCGTCGCGCAGATCGCTCAGGGCTTCGTTCGCCTGCGCCAGCGGATAGGGGACGGCGTGCATCTCGAGCGGCAGGGTCGGCGCGAGGGCGAGGAATTCGCGGGCATCCTCGCGGGTGAGATTGGCGACGGAGAGGAGCCGGCGCTCCTCCCACAGCAGCGCATAGGGGAAGGCCGGTATGTCGCTCATATGGATGCCGCCGCAGACGACGGCGCCGCCCTTCTTCACGGCCGCGAGCGCCTGCGGGACCAGCGCGCCGACGGGAGCGAAGATCAGCGCGGCGTCGAGCGGCTCCGGCGCGGGCGCGTTCGACGATTGCGCGCTCGCCGCGCCGAGCGACAAGGCGAAGGCGGCCGCCGCATCGTCGCCGGGCCGCACGAAGGCGTGCACGCGCTTGCCCTGAAGGATCGCCACCTGCGCGATGATATGCGCCGCCGCGCCGAAGCCGTAAATGCCGATTGCCTGCGCCGGGCCCGCCATCTTGAGCGTGCGCCAGCCGATGAGCCCCGCGCAGAGCAGCGGCGCCAGCGTCGCGGCGTCGGCCCCCTCGGGCAGCAGAAAACTGAAGGAGGCGTCGGCGAGCGTATGCGTGGCGTAGCCGCCGTCGCGCGTGTAGCCGGTGAAGAGCGGATCGTCGCAGAGATTTTCGCGCGCGCTGGCGCAATAGGGGCAATGGCCGCAGGCGTGGCCGAGCCAGGGCACGCCGACGCGGCTCCCGAGCGCAACGCCCGTCACGCCCGGCCCGACCGCCGCGACCCGGCCGACGATCTCGTGGCCGGGGATGATCGGAAGCTTCGGCCGCGTCAGCTCGCCGTCGACGACGTGAAGATCGGTTCGGCAGACGCCGCAGGCCTCGATGCGCAGCAGCAGCTCGCCGGCACCGGGCGCAGGCAGCGGGCGCTCCTCCATCGCGAGCGGCGTTCCGGGTTCCCGCAGCACCATGGCGGACATCGTCTCGGGCATCTACCCCTCCCCGGCGTCTCCCTGAGGCGCCAGCCGCTTGCTCAGGAAAATCCGCTGGCCGCCCGGCGGAAAATCGGCGATTTCCCCCACCTGCGAGAAGCCGCGCCGCAGATAGAAGGCGGCGACGCGCGGGTCGAAGGTGTCGATATAGCCCCCGATGGCGCCGCGGTCGCAAGCGGCGCGCTCGGCCGCTTCGATCAGCCGCGACGCCAGACCCTCGCGCCGGCGAGCGGGCGCGACCCACAGATGCCTTATATAAAGCCAGCGCCAATGGGTGAGCCCGTTGAGCCCGGCGACGAGCGCGCCAGCCCCGTCGCGCATGACGAGGGAGAGAGGCGCCTCCTCGCGCGGGCCGTAGCGCGCCGCGATCTCCGCCCCGAGGCGGGCGGCGACCTCGGCTGATTCCACAGCCTCCATCTCGAGGCCCGGCTTTTCCATGGCAGAGTTTCTGCTACACATCGCGACCGTGAAACCCGCTTCGCTCCTGCTCCTATTTTGCGCCTCGCTCGCGGCCGCCGCAACGGCGCGCGGGGAGGAGACGTGCGGGCCGGCGGCCGTCTCGTCGGGCGCGCAGATTACGGAATACACGCCGGTCTTCGAGAGCTGCGCAAGAGGCGAGGCGACGCGGCTCGCCACCCGCCGGATGCGGATCGACGGCGACGCGCTGCTGCTGACAGTCGATCCGCAAAGCCTCGCCACCGCGCTCGAACCCGCCGCCTGCTGGCGCTGCGTCGAGACGAGCGACGCGGAACAGGCCGAAACGCGCTTCATGAAGGCCGTGCGCCCGCCGGCCGACCCTGACCGGCCGCCGGCGCTGGTCAACGCCGGGCACGTTCACGGGCAAGGCGCGGGCTCCTATGTGACGGGCGACCTCTGCCCGAGCCAGAAGCCGCTCGACCGCGCCTTCATCGAGGAGGTGGCGGCGCAGGGGCCGGGGACGCCGATCACGCTCGCCGTCTCCGGCGGCTGGATCGCCCATCACGCCGCGGATTTCGCCTGGCTTCAGGACAAGCGCCGCTCCGGCGCGCTCGATATCGCCTGGGCCAACCATTCCTATACGCACCCTTACGTGCGCGGGCGCGCGGATGCGCAAAACTATCTGCTGCGCCCCGGCGTCGACCTCGACGCCGAGATTTTCGAGACCGAGAAGCTTCTCATCAGCCATGGCGAGACGCCCTCCGTCTTCTTCCGCTTCCCCGGCCTCGTCTCGGACAGCGCCCTGCTGGAGAGGCTCGAGTCGCGCCATCTCGTGGCGCTCGGGGCGGACAGCTGGCTCGCACTCGGCCCGCCGCCGCGCGCCGGCTCCATCGTGCTGGTGCATCCCAACGGCAATGAGCCGGGCGGATTGCAAATCTTCTCGCGCTTGCTCAAGAGCGGGCGGATGCCGAAGCCGTTCCGGGCGATCAACGAGGCCCCGTGAGGCGCCCGCGCCGCCCGCGCCCCTTTGGCTTACATTGACAAGGGTTGCCCCTCCCCTTATCTGTCCGGCGGAAATGCCGCGTCGGCCTGAACGCCCGGAGTCCCGGACGCTGTCGCAAGCGGTTGCTTTTCCAAAGCATTTGCGACGCTCCGCTTTGGCCGCCCCTCGACTTGGCGCAGGCTCTCGCGGCGCGCCATCGAGAAAGGTTCGCGGGAATGCTCGGCGCCCTCGCCAAGAAGATTTTCGGCACGGCCAATGACCGCCGCCTCAAGACCTATGCGCCGAAAGTCAAGGCCATCAATGCGCTGGAGCCGCAGGTCGCGGCCCTGACCGATGACGAGCTGCGCGCCCGCACGGTCCAGTTCCGCGAGCAGCTCGCGGCCGGCGCGAGCCTCGACGACCTTCTCGTCCCGGCTTTCGCGACCGTCCGCGAGGCGGCCAAGCGCACGCTCGGCCAGCGCCATTTCGACGTGCAGCTCATCGGCGGCATGGTGCTGCACGAAGGCGCCATCGCCGAGATGCGCACCGGCGAAGGCAAGACCCTCGTCGCCACCCTCGCCGTCTATCTCAATGCGCTCGCCGGCAAGGGCGTGCATGTCGTCACGGTCAACGACTATCTGGCCAAGCGCGACAGCGAATGGATGGGCCAGATCTACCGCTTCCTCGGCATGTCCGTCGGCTGCGTGGTGCACGACATCAGCGACGAGGAGCGCTCCGCGGCCTATGCGAGCGACATCACCTACGGCACGAACAACGAATTCGGCTTCGACTATCTGCGCGACAACATGAAATATGAGTTCGCGCAGATGGTTCAGCGCGGGCACAATTTCGCGATCGTCGACGAGGTGGACTCGATCCTCATCGACGAGGCGCGCACGCCGCTCATCATCTCCGGCGCCGTCGACGACAAGTCGGACCTCTACAATACGATCGACCGGCTCATTCCCAAGCTCTTGAAGGAAGACTTCGAGCTCGACGAGAAGCAGCGCACCATCCACCTCACTGACGCCGGCAACGAGCATATGGAGGAGTTGCTGATCGAGGTCGGCGCGCTGACCGACGGCGCCCTCTACGAAGCGCACAACGTCACCCTCGTCCATCACGTCAATCAGGCGCTGCGCGCCCACAAGCTCTTCCAGAAGGACAAGGACTATATCGTCCGCAAGGGCGAGGTGGTCATCATCGACGAATTCACCGGCCGCATGATGCCGGGGCGCCGCTATTCGGAAGGCCTGCATCAGGCGCTCGAGGCGAAGGAGCGGGTGCAGGTCCAGCCCGAGAACGTCACCCTCGCCTCGATCACCTTCCAGAATTATTTCCGCCTCTACGACAAGCTCGCCGGCATGACCGGCACGGCGGCGACCGAGGCGAATGAATTCGCCGAGATCTACAAACTCGACGTCGTCGAAATCCCGACGAACCGCCCGGTGCAGCGCCGGGACGACGACGACGAAGTCTATCGCACGGCGAAGGAAAAGCTCGGCGCGATCCTCGAGGAGATCAAGGACGCGAACTCGAGGATGCAGCCGCTCCTCGTCGGCACCACCTCGATCGAGAAATCGGAACAGCTCGCGGAATTCCTGATCCAGCAGGGCTACACGATGATCGACTTCGCCGATCCCAAGGGATTGTCGGGGCTCTATGCGGCGGCGCGCTCCGGCGAGCCCTCGAAGATGTTCGCAGTGCTCAACGCGCGCTTCCACGAGCAGGAAGCCTATATCGTCGCCGAAGCCGGCGTTCCCGGCGCGATCACGATTGCGACGAACATGGCTGGCCGCGGCACCGACATTCAGCTCGGCGGCAATGTCGAGATGCGCGTCGCGCAGGAATGCGCCGATCTCGAGGGCGCCGAGCGGGTGGCGAAGGAAGCCGAAATCCGCGCCGAAATCGCCGACTTCAAGGAGCGGGCGCTGGCCGCCGGCGGCCTTTACATCATCGGCACGGAACGCCACGAGAGCCGCCGCATCGACAACCAGCTGCGCGGCCGCTCGGGCCGCCAGGGCGATCCCGGACGCTCCAAGTTCTTCCTGTCCCTTCAGGACGATCTGATGCGCATCTTCGGCTCCGAGCGCATGGACAGCATGCTCGTGAAGCTCGGGCTGCAGGAGGGCGAGGCGATCGTCCATCCCTGGATCAACAAGGCGATCGAGAAGGCGCAGCACAAGGTCGAGGCGCGCAACTTCGACATCCGCAAGAACATCCTCAAATTCGACAACGTCATGAACGACCAGCGCAAGGTCATCTTCGAGCGCCGGCGCGAGATCATGGGCGAGGAGAGCGTCGAGGAGCAGGTCGGCGACATGCGCGCCGAGGTCGTGGACAATCTCGTCTCGCGCCATATTCCGCACGACGCCTATGCCGAGGCCTGGGACGTTGAGGGGCTCGCAGAGGATGTGCGCGCCAAGCTCAATGTCGACGCCCCTGTCGTGGACTGGGCGAAGGAAGAGGGTATCGCCGACGAGGAGATCAAGGACCGGCTGCTCGAAGCCGCCGACGCGGCCTATGCCGAGCGCGTGGAGCGCAACACGCCGCCGCTGATGCGCATGATCGAGAAACAGGTGGTCCTGCAGTCGCTCGATACGCTGTGGCGCGAGCATCTCGTGGCGCTCGACCATCTGCGTCAGGTCATCGGCTGGCGCGGCATGGCCCAGCGCGACCCGCTCAACGAATACAAGTCCGAGGCGCTGGAGCTGTTCCGCAGCCTGATGAGCCACTGGGACGAATCCGTCACGGCGCAGCTCATGCGCGTCGAGGTGAGCTTCGAGGCGCCGCCCTCCGCGCCGCCGGAACTGCCCCCGATGGAAATGTCCCACCCCAGCCCGGTCACGCTGTCCTCGACGGCGAGCGTCGAGCAGACCGCGCTCGAGGATTTGAACGCCCGTCTCGCCAGCATGGACCTTTCCACGCAGGCGCTCGCCCCGGCGCCGGCGCGCGATCCGTCCGATCAGGCGACCTGGGGCAAGGTCGGCCGCAACGAGCCCTGCCCCTGCGGCTCGGGCAAGAAATACAAGCATTGCCACGGCAAGCTTGGAGAAGCTTAAATAACAATGACTTAACCGCCGCTGGCGGTTATGCAAAGTTATGCAAAAATACGAAAGCACTGCATATCTTTAAGTAGATATGCGGTGCTTTTTCGCAAAAGCGTGGCATCTTCCAATGACAACCAACAAGTCAACCAACAGAACAACTATTGATGCAGTCATTGACAAGACGAGCACTGCCCCGGCGGCTGTAATCATTGATACCAACTCTATCCATGCTCCGGGACGGCGTTAATATATTCAAACGCGCTGGTACACAGTCAAACTGAGCGCATCTCCAAATACATATCTGCCTATGTTGCAAAAAAACCATGTTACTACTCCAACCATGCCAGACATCCAAAGCACTGAAGGTTCCACACAATTACCGACGCCTATTCAATTTCCGTTATATCAGCTGCCAGCATGTAGCCTCGTCCATTCGAGTTAAAAATTAGCTTGCCGTTGGTTGAATGCCGTTCCAGTTTGCGCCTTAGTCTGCTGACCTGCATGCGGAGCCTGGGTGAATTACTCGCGCCTCGAATATTATACAATTGTTTTTGAAGATCACGTGGCGACACATAAGCATTAACGTTTTTAATCAGACGCTGCAGCAACATGAGCTCTAATCCGGTAAAATTTATAGCAACGCCGTCTTTGGTCCTGAAATTAATTCCATCCCCGTCGTAGATTATGCCTGCAAATGCATGCACCCTTCGTCCATTCTCTGCGCTCCCATCAAGTTGGTGATTGGCGTATTGTATTTGTCCAGTCCGATCCCTGCTCGGCGCCGAATTATTGTTTAAAATCCGTAGATGTCGCCTGAAGTTTGCATGGAGATGCGCAAGCAGCATTCTTGTTCTGCATGGCACTTTGATGTAATCATCAGCGCCGACTTCAAGAGCCAATATTTCTTCTGTTTCGTCTTCCGCGGCTGAGATAGCGATGATAGTCGCATCAGTTAATTCGCGCATTTTCCTCAAAATCTCAAGTTCGTCGCAACCCTCAATGTCGAGGTTGAGAATTATTATGTCTGGATCTTTTTCAGCTATAAAACGCAAATCTTCGGAGCCAGATGCTGTTGCATTGACTTCATACCCATGCTTTATGAGACTCGACTGAACTTTCGCGCCAAAAGTAGAACCGCATTCCGCCAACAAAATGCTTTTCCGATTAAGGTCGCTTGCTGTGAGTATTTTGACCGATGGGCTTACCGCAGGCATTTCTATTTCCACTAAAAATGGGCGCCTTTCAAAGAACGCAACTTTGAGCAACCGTGTGTAACATAATTTCGCCTTACACGCTAGAGCCAGTAACAGCGCCATTTTCGCGCCAGTCGCATCCACCTCTTTATTGAAACAAAGATAGACCACGACCAGCTATGTTTAACAGAACACAGACTTCAACTTCCGACATCTACCTGAGCGCAAAATTGCGATGCATATCGTAGCTATAGCGCCAAAACAGCTGCCCCTCATAAAGTCATGATTTTAGGTGAGATCTTATGCAGATAGCCCAAAAATCTCCCTACTCCAGCCGCATCAATGTCGTGTTACACGGCATGTGAAGCTGCACGTTAACCACAACATCTCCTCTACAGCGATCCGACAGCCGCTCTCGTCACATTGGCAGTCAATGCATCTCTGCGTGGTTGATCTGCCGCCATGTCGCGCCAACGCCGCTAATATGATAGGGTGCGACCGAGAATATCGCGCACGATCTATGAGGCGGCGCAGTTGAAGAGCTATGCAAAATCGTGACAGCTAATTCATGCGCCTGATGGCGGGAAACGGGTCCGCAGCGCCGGCGAAGGCGCGAGAAGCCGCCACGACGGACGACGGCGCCACGGAGGATCTGGACGCCGCCGTCCACCGCATCCTGCGGGAGAGCAACGGGCTTTTCCATCTTCACGTCGTCGACTTCATGGCCGCGCATCTCGCCGACTGCTGCGCGGTCTTCAGCGACCTGCACGAGATGCAGGTCTTCACCGTGGTCGCGCAGCGCTATTTGCGGGACCGGGTTTCCCACGAGAACGGCGGCGCGCCGGAGCGGCGGGCCGTTTCGGCGAGCCGCATCGCCGCCCAGACCGGCATGTCGCGCGAAACGGTGCGGCGCAAGCTCGTCGCCCTCGAGGCGCGCGGCTGGATCGAGAAGACCGAGCGCGCGACCTGGCGCATGGCCATCTCCAACGGCCATGTGGACGTAGCGTCCAGCCTCGAGGATTTCACCAAGCGTGAGATACGCCGCATCGTCAGGCTCGGCCGGGCGATCCGGCCGCTGATCTAGGCGCAAGGTTTCCCCACGATTTCTCGTGGAAAAGACGCCCGATTGGTAATAAGAGTGCCGCGCGGCGAGCGCCCGCTACTTCATGCGAAGGACGGCGATTCATCCCGCCGGGCTCGCGCCGCCCGCCCCGGCCGTTCAAACCGCCGCCAACGCCGCCCGTCTCCGATGCGGCGAGTCAACCGGCGCCTCGACAGGAGCTTCGCGTGTCGTCCATCGATTTTTCCAAGGTCGTCGTCGCTCAGGGCGGCGGTCCCACCGCCGTGATCAACCAGTCGCTGGTCGGCGCCGTTCTCGAATCCCGCAAGTTCCGCGAAGTCGAGCGCGTTTACGGCGCCTTCCACGGCGTGCGCGGCATCGTCAACGAGGAGTTCGTGGACCTCACCCAGGAGACCACGCACAATCTGGAGCTCGTGGCCTGCACCCCCTCCTCGGCGCTCGGCTCCACCCGCGACAAGCCCGATCTGAAATACTGCCAGGAAATCTTCAAGGTGCTGCGCGCCCATGGCGTCGGCTGCTTCTTCTACATCGGTGGCAATGATTCGTCGGACACCGTCCGCATCGTCTCGGAGGAGGCCCGCAACGCCAATTATCCGCTGCGGGCCGTCCATATCCCCAAGACCATCGACAACGACCTGATGGTCAATGACCACACGCCGGGCTTCCCTTCGGCCGCGCGCTGGGTGGCGCAGGCCTTCGCCGGCGCCAATCTCGACAATTGGGCGCTGCCGGGCGTCTATATCGCGGTCGTCATGGGCCGGCACGCCGGCTTCCTCACCGCCGCCTCGGCGCTCGGCAAGAAGTTCCCCGACGACGGCCCCCATCTCATCTATCTCCCCGAACGCGCCTTCAGCATCGACAAGTTCCTGGCCGACGTGAAGGCGACCATGGACAAATACGGCCGCTGCGTCGTCGCCGTGTCCGAAGGCATAAGCGACGAAAAGCATGTGCCGATCGCCGAAAAGCTCGCCAAAAAGGTGGAGCGCGACGCCCATGGCAACGTCCATCTCGGCGGCGGCGCGCTGGCGGACGAACTGACCCAGCTCGTCAAGGAAAAGCTCGGCTTCAAGCGCGTCCGGGCGGATACTTTCGGCTATGTCCAGCGCAGCTTCGTGGGCTGCGTCTCGGACGTGGACCAGCGCGAGGCCCGCGAAGTGGGCGAGAAGGCCGTCCAATATGCGCTTTGGGGAGATCGCGACGGCTCCGTGACGATCCACCGCACGGGCTTTTATTCGGTCGACTATCAGCTCACGCCCCTTGAACAAATCGCGGCGAAAACAAAAGTCATGCCCGATGAATTCATCAGCCCGTGCGGCACGGACGTAACGGACGCTTTCAGAATGTATCTGCGGCCGCTTCTGGGGAGCGGCATGCCGGACGCCTTCCGGCTGCGCCTCAACCGGGTGCCGAAGATTCTTGGCTGACCGGGCGCGCCCGGAAAACGGCCGCCCGGCGGGGTTTCGAGCTTGCGCTCGCCGCCAGATTGCGGAAAGGTTGCAAATTCGGGCGGGCCTAAAATAGACTAGGCGCTTGCGCGGGGGAGCGAGCGGCCCGCGCGGGGTTTTGGGCGCGCCCCGGCGGGGCCGCCCATTTCGGACCGGCAGGGGTGGGGGAACGTCGAGGGGCGCTTTCCACCTTTTGTTAGGCCCAAGCCGGTATCACATGTTTGGATCGATTCGCCCGGCGGATTGATTCATCAGGAGAAAATCATGAGCAAAGTCGGCGGCGGCGATTCCAAGAATACGCTTTACTGCTCGTTTTGCGGCAAGAGCCAGCACGAAGTTCGCAAGCTGATCGCCGGCCCCACGGTCTTCATTTGCGACGAATGCGTCGAACTCTGCATGGACATCATCCGCGAGGAGAACAAATCCTCGCTGGTCAAGCAGCGCGACGGCATTCCCACTCCGCGCGAAATCTGCAAGGTCCTCGACGACTATGTCATCGGCCAGGCGCAGGCGAAGCGCGTGCTCTCGGTCGCGGTCCACAACCATTACAAGCGCCTCAACCACGCCACCAAGCACGGGGACGTGGAGCTCGCCAAGTCGAACATCCTGCTGATCGGCCCCACGGGCGTCGGCAAGACCATGCTGGCCCAGACGTTGGCCCGCATTCTGGACGTGCCCTTCACCATGGCCGACGCCACGACCCTCACCGAGGCGGGCTATGTCGGCGAGGATGTGGAAAACATCATCCTGAAGCTGCTCCAGGCCTCCGACTACAATGTCGAGCGCGCCCAGCGCGGCATCGTCTATGTCGACGAGATCGACAAAATTTCGCGCAAGAGCGACAATCCTTCGATCACCCGCGACGTGTCGGGCGAGGGCGTGCAGCAGGCGCTGCTCAAGATCATGGAAGGCACAGTGGCCTCCGTGCCGCCGCAGGGCGGCCGCAAGCACCCGCAACAGGAGTTTCTGCAGGTCGACACGACCAACATCCTCTTCATTTGCGGCGGCGCCTTCGCCGGGCTCGAGAAGATCATTTCCGCGCGGGGACGGTCGACCTCGATCGGCTTCGGCGCCAATGTCCAGGCTCCCGACGAGCGCCGCACGGGCGACATCTTCCGCCAGGTGCAGCCCGAAGATCTGTTGAAATTCGGCCTCATCCCCGAGTTCGTCGGCCGTCTGCCGGTGATCGCGACGCTCGAGGATCTCGACGAAGAGGCTCTGAAGAAGATCCTCACCGAGC
The DNA here is from genome assembly GCA_003963405.1 of Hyphomicrobiales bacterium. GTDB lineage: Bacteria > Pseudomonadota > Alphaproteobacteria > Rhizobiales > Beijerinckiaceae > Methylocystis. The sequence continues at coordinate 2,453 of RXIY01000022.1, read as the reverse complement.
CCAAGAACGCGCTGGTCAAGCAGTATCAGCGCCTCTTCGAGATGGAGAATGTCGAGCTGACGTTCCAGGACGACGCACTCTCCTCCGTCGCCCGCAAGGCGATCGAGCGCCACACCGGCGCGCGCGGCCTGCGCTCCATCATGGAGGGCATCCTGCTCGACACCATGTTCGAATTGCCCGGCCTCGAGGGTGTGGAGCAGGTGGTGATCGGGCCGGAAGTCGTGGAAGGCAAGGCGCGGCCGTTGTACATCTACGCCGAGCGCAACGAAAAAAGCGGCGCGAGCGCGTAAATTCGCGCGCGCCGCGGCGATTTCAGACGAACAGGCCGCGATTTGCGGCCAATCGCCGTCCTTGAATCAGTTGTTCGCGTATCCCATTTCCTGCGTTAACGGGGCCGTTTGGGCTTGAACGCCGCAGCCTCATCGATGGCGCATGGACGAAAGAGCGAACGTCCAGGCGGCCAGGGTCTGACTAGGGATCGCCGGTCGAATTTGACGGCCTACGTCTTGCTAGTTTCGACGCATACTGATCGCTCGCTTTTTCGCATCGCCGCCGAGCGGGGTGCGCAGACGAAAGCAGGACACGAAGATGAGTAACGAAAAGCGCGAAGCCATTACGCCGGGGTCGGTCGAAAGCTATCCCGTCCTTCCCCTGCGCGACATCGTCGTGTTTCCGCACATGATCGTGCCGCTCTTCGTCGCGCGGGAGAAGTCGATCCGCGCGCTCGAGGAAGTCACCAAGAGCGACCGTCTGATTCTTCTCGCCACACAGAAGAACGCCGGCGACGACGATCCGGCGACGGACGCCATCTATTCCATCGGCACGCTCGCCTCCGTGCTCCAGCTTCTCAAGCTGCCCGACGGCACGGTCAAGGTGCTGGTCGAGGGCGTGGCCCGCGCCGCCGTGCGCGATTACACGCGCGCCGATGATTTCTATGAGGCGGAAGCCGAGGCGCTCGCCGACGACGCCGGCTCGCCGGTCGAGGTCGAGGCGCTGGGTCGCTCGGTCGTTTCGGAATTCGAAAGCTATGTGAAGCTCAACAAGCGGGTCTCCTCGGAGATCGTCGGCGCGGTGACGCAGATCGACGACCCCTCGAAGCTCGCCGACACGGTCGCCTCGCATCTCTCGGTCAAGATCCCCGACAAGCAGGACGTTCTGGAGACGCTGAACGTCGCCAGGCGGCTGGAGAAGTGCCTGTCGCTGATGGAGAGCGAAATCTCGGTCCTTCAGGTCGAGAAGCGCATCCGCACGCGCGTCAAGCGCCAGATGGAGAAGACCCAGCGCGAGTACTATCTCAACGAGCAGATGAAGGCGATCCAGAAGGAGCTGGGTGACGAGGACGGCAAGGACGATCTCGCCGAGCTCGAGGAGCGCATCAAGAACACCAAGCTGTCGAAGGAGGCCCGCGACAAGGCGGTCGCCGAGTTCAAGAAGCTGCGGCAGATGTCGCCCATGTCGGCGGAAGCGACCGTCGTGCGCAACTACCTCGACTGGATTCTCTCGATCCCGTGGGGCAAGCGCTCGCGGGTGAAGCGCGATCTCCAGCAGGCCGAGGAGGTGCTCGACGCCGAGCATTTCGGCCTGGAGAAGGTCAAGGAGCGCATCCTCGAATATCTCGCCGTGCAGAGCCGCGCCAACAAGCTCACCGGCCCGATCCTGTGCCTCGTCGGCCCGCCCGGCGTCGGTAAGACCTCGCTCGGCAAGTCGATCGCAAAGGCGACGGGCCGTGAGTTCGTGCGCATGTCCTTGGGCGGCGTGCGCGACGAGGCCGAGATCCGTGGCCACCGGCGCACCTATATCGGCTCGATGCCCGGCAAGATCATCCAGTCGATGCGCAAGGCGAAGTCGTCGAACCCGCTCTTCCTGCTCGACGAGATCGACAAGATGGGCATGGACTTCCGCGGCGACCCCTCCTCCGCGCTGCTGGAGGTTCTGGACCCCGAGCAGAACCAGACCTTCAACGACCATTACCTCGAGGTCGATTACGACCTGTCGAATGTGATGTTCGTCACGACGGCCAACACGCTCAACATTCCGGCGCCTCTGATGGACCGCATGGAGATCATCCGCATCGCCGGCTACACCGAGGCCGAGAAGCTGGAGATCGCCCGCAAGCATCTGATCCCCAGCGCCGTCCACAAGCACGGGCTCGCGCCCGAGGAATGGATGGTGACCGAGGACGGACTGCTCGAACTCATCCGGCGCTACACCCGCGAGGCGGGCGTGCGCAATCTGGAGCGCGAGGTCTCCAATCTCGCCCGCAAGGCGGTCAAGGAGATCCTGCTCAAGAAGACCGAGAAGATCGTCGTCACCGCCGAGAACATCTCCGACTATCTCGGCGTGCCGAAGTTCCGCTTCGGCCAGGCCGAGCTCGAGGATCAGGTGGGCGTCGTCACCGGCCTCGCCTGGACGGAGGTCGGCGGCGAGCTGCTGACGATCGAAGGCGTGATGAT
>RXIY01000061.1 GCA_003963405.1 Hyphomicrobiales bacterium | reverse complement strand
CGCGGACTTCACCTATATCTGGACGGCGGAAGGGTGGCTCTACGTCGCCGCGGTCATCGACCTGTTCTCGCGCAGGGTCGTCGGCTGGTCGATGAAAGCCGAGATGACCGCGCAGCTTGTCGCCGATGCGTTGATGATGGCGATCTGGCGTCGTGGGAAGCCGGACGCCCTGTTGCATCACTCCGACAGGGGCAGCCAATATACGAGCGAGCAGTTTCAGCGCCTGATGGCCGACAATGGCGTCGTTTGCTCGATGAGCCGATCCGGCAATGTCTGGGACAATGCGGCGATGGAGAGCTTCTTCTCTTCGCTGAAGACCGAGCGGATCGGGAAGAAGGTCTACCGAACGCGCGACGACGCGCGTGCAGACGTCTTCGATTACGTCGAGCGGTTCTACAACCCCGTCCGAAGGCACTCGACGATCGGCTACCTCAGCCCGGTTGAGTTCGAAAAGAAGGTGGGAGTAACTTAACTCAGCGTCCACGAAACCGGCAGCAGCTCAGGTCGAACGCTTCGCCGCGTAATTCGGCGCAGCCATAGGATAGTCGACGGGCCAGCTCCATTCGGCCCGATCTTCGTTCGGCCTCATCCCAAGATAAAATGATGAATGGAACCGGCGAAGGTATCGATGGGTTTATTTACCGGTAGCCGTGTGGCTTGGAGTTTTGAATGCTCATTACCGCTATCGACGGCACGGCGGTTTTTTAGGCGAAGACGTAAGCCAAGGAGCTTTCAAATGGCTCGCGATGTTCTTTTGGTTCTATCGGGAGGACTTGATTCCACGACAATGGCATACGTCCTCGCGGAGCAATACAGCTGCCGCGCAGTATACGTCGATTATGGGAAAGAAATCTCTCCCCGTGAATTGGCGGCGGCGAAGCTCGTATCGCACATGCTGGACATGCCGATCGACATTGTCGGGTCAGAGGGTATCACGCGTATGCAGTACGGATATCTGCCCTGGACTCATGTTCGAAGCGACGAGTCAGACATAAAGGGGTGGGACGGGATCACGAGGGTGATAACTCAAGAAGAGGCCGAGGCATTATCGAAATATCCCGCGGGATCACCTCATTGGTATCACGTTTCTGGTCTTCACCAGCTGGTCAGCATCGCAACCTATCTTGCACAGCTCATTGGAATTTCCGACATTGCTCTTGCCATCACAAAAGAGCAATCAATCGCAATGCCTGGCCTTGGACGCGCATTAATCAAATGGAGCGAGTGCATTGAGCTGCTCAACCCTGCTTCCGGAAAATTCAATGTACTTACACCGTTCATAGATCACAAGAAGAGTGAGATCGTTAAGACGGGCGCCGCGACGAATGTCCCCTTCGAAATCACATGGAGTTGCATCACGAGAACCGATATGCATTGCGGCAAGTGCATTAGGTGCATTGAACGGAAGGAGGCTTTTCAAGATGCATCTATCCCTGACCCCACTTCTTATGCCCCTCCGTAGGGCGATCTCAACTAACACTACTTTGGCAAATTTTTGAGGGGTCGATTATTTCTGAGATTCGTGAGACTTGCAGTGCGTGACTCTTCATAGGCCGACGTGACGGAGGGCCGCCGATGGGATCTAAAGCGTCGGCTTCTCAGCTTTTCTTGTTGCTTTTCCGACGCAGGCCCGGGCACCGATGTGCGCCGACTCATGTCGCGGGGCTGATCTAACACCGTAGCGACCGCAAAAATGACAGCTGGACGGCGACCCTACATATCCATACGCTTTACATTTGGTACGGCTAAAGCGATCCCCATTCGGCTCCCGGGCAAAGTTACCCATTTAAGTCTATGAGGTCGGTTTATGTTCAGTGTACGAATAGCGCTAGTATTTCTCCTCTTTTGTTCCGCTCCTGCCTATGAGCAGGCGCAGGCCGAAACGACATCCCCTAACTTTGAGATGTTACGGATAGGGTGTAATCCGAAGTGGCTAAAAATAAATTTTAGTCATCCGGCAAATTTGCCGAGTGGCATCGTTTCTGTCTTGCAATCTGTTAGCAACTACTACAATTGCACATTCAGTGATGACGTTGAGATCAACATCTCGTTCGATTACCGGCCGCTCGGCAAAGACATTCTGGGTGAAGCTAAACGTGAAACTGTAACCGTGCCGTATCGAACAGTTCGCTCTCTGATATTGAACAAGACTGGCTTTGATAAAAAGATTCAGGACCTTAACCCGGTTGATGATACTGTTTCATTTCTCACATCGTCTGGAACCAAAATATTTAGCTCGCTTGTGCTAACCCGGGCTAACGCGAAAGCGCTAGGCATAGTCAACCCTAAGGACCATGGTACGGATACAACAATAACTATGTCCACTGGGTACAATTGGACATTCGACGAATATAAAGGCGTCCCTAACACCTACAGTCTTATGACGGTATTAACCCATGAAGTAGGCCATGCACTTGGCTTTATAAGCGGCGTAGACGATAGCGAGAATCCAGATTTCCTGGACGTATACAGGCACTCAGACACAAGTGTTGCATCAGGGGGAGCATCTATACTCTGGCTACCTGATGTGCGTTCGCCGACATGCAATGAGGTAAAGTATTTCTTCACAAGCCCGGTAGATAAAAACCCTGCAAGCAAGGACTGTATCTTGGCCGGCGGATGTAACCTTCACGTCGAGTATTCGAAAGGAAAGAAAAATGGCTGTGACTTCCAAGGAAGCCATTGGCGTGATAACCAAGGAATAGGTTTGATGGACCCAACGACGGCCACGGGTGAGTACCAATTACTCTCGGGGTATGATATTCAGGCTCTCTATTATCTAGGTTGGACCCCTACCAATTTGCGGTTGATCCACGCACCGGGCGAGCTGCCAGGGATATTGATTGATTGCAATCAAGCAGGGGCGAACTGCGTCGAGCTCCCATAAGCGTCTCTGCTGCCATGAAGTTTCACAAGGCTCCCGCCGGAATGCGGGGCAGTAGGAAGGTACCCTACAACCGCTATGTGGCGTGCGCGTGTGAGTCAATCAGTCAATCGCTTCCACGTGCAGGGCACTGGCCCTTCCCCCTCGCGACCTGACCATTTGCGCCGCTCCGATCCGCATAGCGCTACGGCGTTGGAGACTGTACGGTGATAGCGCATTTCTGCTCCTTTCCGGCCTTGGCCGCCGCCTCCCGGCACCCCATGATTACATTGATGTTCGCCCGTGCGAGCACCGCGCCGGAAACAAACTCGCGCCAGCCCTCTGGACTCCCCGCGTGCATCAAGACGCCGCCGGCCTGCCAGCGGTCGAACTCGCCAACGGCCAGCGCCGCCAAATGACTGCCGCCTGGCGCGAAGGCGGCCATCAGCGGAAATAAAACAAACCCGAGAACGACGCCGGCACCCGCGAACCAGAGCCGCCACCGTCGCCGTGCTTCCCGCTCGAGCGCCGCGCCGACGATCTGGCCCAATTGCCGCCGCTCGAGGCCAATCGCCGCGGCTTCATTCCGAAACGTCTCCATCGCCTCGCGCAGGGTCGCCGCCCCCGCCCGCTCGATGGCGCGGCCATGCTGCTCCGGCGTCAACCTCATGGCGGGATGGCCTTCGATGACGGCAAGCCGCTTCTCGACCCCTTGGATCGCCTTGACGATGGCGCCGAGCGTCGGGGCGTAGTCGGGCGGGCGGGTGTCCTGCACGGCCGCCGGAAAGGCGTCGATCGACCCCCGCAGCGCCGCCACTTCTGCCCGCAGATTCTCGAACGCCGTAGCGGCGGAGTCACCCTCTTCCTCGTCAATCTTATCTAGCCGCTCGTCCACGCTGCCGACTCTCCTACCGCTCCAACCCCCTATCCCGCTCGCGTTCGACGCTACGGGCGAGCGCCCGCTCGAGGTTCTTCTCCTCGATGACCTTTTCAAGGCGCGAGCCGCGCTCGACGCCGAGCTCGCGCGAGCGGGCGCGCATCACCAATTCCATCTGCGGGTCGCGCTTGATGGCGCCGGCGAGCGCCTTCATGCGCTCCTCGATCTGACCGCGCGCCACGTCCTGCTCGAAGCTGCGGAGCCCCTCGTGCTCTTTTTCGAGCTTGCGCCATTCCGCAACCGCCCGCTCGGCCCGGACGTTTGGATCACGCTGCGCCTGGCGCTCCCGCTCCATGCCGGCCATGAGCCGCTCGGCGCGCGCGGGACCTTCGAGAGTCATGGCCGCCCGCGTGGCCGGATCGTGACGCAAGGCCGACAAAAGCTCGCGCGTCGCCCCCTGGCGCGCGGCGTCCAGCGCCGCCCCGGCCTTGCCGAGCGCCTGTTTCTGATGCTCCAGCACGGGAAGATTCTCCGCCCGCATCCTTGCCGCGTCCCGGTAAGCGCGAGCGAAGTCTTCGACCGCCCGCGAGAGAGCGTCCGGCCTCGACTCCTGTCGTGGCTCTACGGCAGGTCTTGCAACAGCGTCCCCCGCCGAATCCCGCACGCTCGACGCCTGCGGCCGACCCGCTCCCAGCTGGAGCCCGGCGAACATGCTGCGCTTCTTGGGGGCGGGCGCCTCCCGCGCCGCTTCTCTCGCCGGAGCCGACTGAAGCGAATGCTCGTCGCTGTGCGCCCGTTGCGGCAGGACGATCTCGCTGCGCGGCGCCACGCCCCGCCGTTCGGCGTAGTCGCGCGGATAGTCGAGCGTCGTCTCCTTGGCCCGCGCCCGCGACAGCCGCGCCGACAACGCCCCAAGGTCCCGAAACTCCTCCCTTCCGGCGTAGAGCGTCGCGCTCTCGCGATGCCGGGTCATCGCCACATAGGAAAGATGCCGGTCCATCGTCTCGGACGCCAGCACATAGGCCCGATCGACCGTCGCCCCCTGCGCCTTGTGGATCGTTGTCGCATAGCCGTGATCGACCGCGGCGTAATCGGCCATCGAGACGGACACGTCGCGCCCCTGCCCTGGCCCCCTGGCGCTGTCGAGCCTGACAGAAAGCCGCCCCTCCTCGGCCTTCTCGACCGTCCCCAGCATGCCGTTCTTCACGGCGAGGTCGCGATTGTTTTCGAGAAACAGAATCCGGTCCCCCGCCGCGAACTTCCGCTCGCCGCCATTCGTCGCATAGCCGCGTTCGCCGGAAAGCTCCCCGCGCTCCTGCCGCACCGCTCGGATTGCCGCGTTCAGTTCCCGCACGTCGGCGCGAAGATGCGCCAACACGATCCGCGAGCCGCCGGGCCGCTCATTCATGTCCGCGACAACGTCGCGCACGATCTCGGCGCGCGCCGCCTCGCGCGTCTCGGCGAGATGAACGGCTCCCCGCTCGGCGTAGGCGGAAAGCCCCTCTTCCGTCCGATGCCGGGCGAAGGCGACCGACGCCACGCGCTGCCACTCTTCCCCTTGCCGACGCACCCCCTCCAACTCGGCGAAGCCAACACGCTCGGCGATCGCCCGGAACGCCGCCCCAGCCTGGATCGGCTGCAACTGCTCGGGATCGCCGACGAGCACAATTTTGGCGCCCGCCCGCTCGGCTTCGCCGATGAACGGCGCGAGTTGCCGCGACGAAACCATCCCCGACTCGTCGATCACTAGCACATCGCCCTTGGAAAGCTCGCCGCGCCCGTTTTGCCAACCGTGCTCCCACGAGGCGAGCGTACGCGAAGCTATCCCAGAGGATTCCTCCAGCCCCTCCGCCGCCTTGCCGGCGAGCGCCGCCCCATGCACACGATAGCCCTGCGCCTCCCACGCCTCCCGCGCCGCCGACAGCATGGTCGATTTGCCCGCTCCGGCGAGCCCGACGACGGCGGCGATCCGCTCCTCGCCGGTGACGTGGCGCACCGCCTCGCGCTGCTCCTCCGACAGGAACGGCCGCACCGACAAGGAACCCGCGACATGCCGCTCCGCGACCCCATGCCCGCGCGCCTCGGAAAGCGCGTCGGCGCTCGTCGCCATGCCACGCTCGATCTCGACCATCTCCCGCGTCGAATAGCGTGCGAATTCCACCACCTCTCCGCGCCCGTCGCGCTGCTCCGGCTGTAATTCGACAAGCGCCCGGCTCGCCATCACTTTGGCGAAGGCGCTCTGGAATTCTTCCGCTCCGTCCACATAGCGATGCAGCGCCCGCGCCACGTCGCGCCGGTCGAACACGCTCTTCTCATTCGTGATGATCGAGAGGACCTGTTCCGGCTTCTCTCGGATCAAGTCTGCATTACGCCGCGCCGCCTCGGCGTCGAGCCGCCAGCGCCCGACCGCCTTGCCGCGCCGCTCCATCTGCGTCGCATGCACGCCCATATGCTCGGTCGGCTCGATTTCGAGACCGCGCTCCTGATGCGAGCGGTGATCAATGCGGATATCCAAACCCGCCCGAGCGAGATGCGCGTTCGCAACCTGCTCCCACGCTTGGCGAACATCCCGAAGCTGGAGTTGCGCGCTCGGCAGGTCATTGGCGGCAAGCCACTTGTTCTCGCGCTCGATGAAAGATTTCTCCGCGAGTCCCTCCGCCGCCACCCGCCGCGTCGTCATCAAGAGATGCGCATGGTGGTTGCGCACGTCCGTCGCGCCATGCGGGGCGTGGATCGCAAAATCCACCGCCGTCCCGTAGCGGTCCGATAAGTCCTGCGCGAAGGCCCGCGTCAGCTCCAGCCGTTGTTCGGCAGAAAGTTCGTGCGGCAGGGCGATCTCGAATTCACGGGCGACACGCGCGTCCTTGCGGTTCTCCGCCTGCTCGGCGGCGTTCCACAAGGTCGAACGATCCAGCGCCCATGTGGCGCCCGCCCCCTGCGGAAAAACGATCTCGGAATGTTCCACCCCCTCACGACGGGTGAAGTCATGCGTGAGCCCGTCGCGTTCGTTTGTGAGACACTCGCCGGCCCGATACGCCGCCGCCGCGACGCTGCTACGCCCGGACGCTCGTGAGATTGGCTTCATCGAGAGGTGGTAGATCGCCAATCGAACGTCGTCCAAATCAAAAGTCGAAGATCTCAGAATCATGCCAGCGCCTGAGTTGCGAAGCAACTCGTAAGTGCGCCCTTCAACATCTCTCGCTGCGCTCGTTCTGTGTTCGGTGTCGGCCGCTGCGCGGTTGTCGATCAGGATGGCGAGCAATCTGAATTTTGAAAGAATGTCGTCCACTTCCTGCCCGGATTGCTGTGTTGCTTGCGGGCCTCTCGTGATTTGCGTCGACGAGAATCTCGCAGGTCGCTGAGCGCTTCAGGAAGGAGCCCATGGCCAAAAAGACCATTGCCGAACGCCTCGCCCAACTCGAGGCGCAAAAGAAAACCCTGCAAGCCCGCCTCGCCAAACAGGAGCGCACCCAGGACACCCGCCGCAAAGTGCTGCTTGGGGCTTTCCTGCTGCACCGCCTGGAAAACGATCGCGACTTCGGCCCCACCCTGAAGGAATGGGTGCGCCGCGAGCTGCCGGGCTTCCTCGTCCGCCCGGATGACAAGACGCTCTTTGCCGAGCTGCTGACCGGCGCCCCGGCGCCGTCGGCGCCCCTGCCGACAGCCGACCCTCCTCCCTCGTCTCCAGACTTCACAAAGATGGCCATCGCCGACCTCACCGAGACCGAGTTCCTGCCGTGACGCCAACCTGGCGCGCCTTCGCCAACATGTCCCGCGCCGCCACCCGCGATCCGCTGTGGGCGCTCGGCTGCGTCATCTTCGGGCCCATCCGTGGCGGAGCCTATCTTGCCAAGGCTCTCCTCATGGGGACGATCGTCGCCCTGGTCCTCCTCATCGGCGTCCAGTTCGTCATGGAGACGTTGCGACTGAAAGGCTCCTGGCTGCATCGCTGGGCCGATCTCGGCGCGGGGCTCGTTGCGCTTGCCATGATCTGGCGTTTCGCCACCCGCCCGCTGATCGATCATTTCGGCGACATGGCGAGCGACACCCACGGCTCGGCGCGCTTCGCCGATAGGAAAGAGGTGCGGCCGCTCGCCAATGCGGAAACCGGCCTGCTGATCGGCCGCGACCCGGAGAGCGGCGCCCTGCTCCGCTATGACGGCCCCGCCCATCTTCTCACCATGGCGCCGACCCGCGCCGGCAAGGGCGTCGGCGCCATTATCCCGAATCTCATCCTCGCCAAGCGCTCGATCATTTGCATCGACCCCAAGGGCGAGAACGCCCGCGTCGCCTGGCGCGCCCGCGACGCGCTCGGCCCGGTCCATGTCCTCGATCCCTTCGGCGTGACCAGTCTGCCCTCCGCTGCTTTCGATCCCCTCGCCGCAATCGACCCCGAAAGCCTCGATATCGCCGAGGACGCCGCGACCCTTGCCGACGCGCTCGTTTACGACGCGCCCGGCGAGACCGGCGAAGCGCATTGGAACGAGGAAGCCAAGGCGCTGCTCGCGGGCGTCATTCTCTATGTGGTCGCCCACGAGCCGCCGGGCCGCCGCACGCTGTCGACCATGCGCGAGCTGATCACCGCCGCCCCCGACACCTTCCAGGCGATGCTCGGCGACATGCAGCAGAGCGCGGCGGCGGGCGGGCTGATCGCCCGCGCCGCCAATCGCCATCTCGCCAAGTCCGATCGCGAAGCCGCCGGGGTTCTCTCGGCCGCCCAACGCCATACTCATTTCCTCGATAGCCCGCGCATGGCGCGCATTTTGAGCCGCTCGGATTTCCGCTTCGCCGACTTGAAAGAACGCACCGCCACGGTCTTCCTGGTGCTGCCGCCCGATCGGCTCTCGACCTATGCGCGCTGGCTGCGTCTCCTCGTGACGCAGAGCCTCGCCGAGCTCGCCCGCTCGCCAGCCAGGCCGCCCGCGCCGGTGCTCTATCTCCTCGATGAATTCGCCGCCCTCGGGCCGCTGGCACCGGTCGAGCGCGCCTTCGCCCTCATGGCCGGCTACGGCGTCCAGTTCTGGCCGATCTTGCAGGATGTCCATCAGCTGCGCGCGACCTACGGACCGCGCGCCGGGACCTTCCTCTCCAACGCCGGCGTCTTGCAGGTTTTCGGGGTCAACGATCACGAGAGCGCCCGGATGGTTTCCGATTTCTTGGGCCAACAAACGGTCGTTTTTCAGCCGATGAGCCGCGCGCTCGACAGCGAGAAATCCGGAATCTCGCTCAGCCAGCACCACGTCGGCCGCCCGCTCCTCACCCCCGACGAGGTGCGCAATCTGCCGCAGGATTTGGAACTGCTCTTCCTCGCCGGGCAAAGGCCAATCATCGCAAAGAAGCTACGGCATTTTGAGGATCGAGAATTCGCAGGAATGTTTGATCCGGCGTGACGGTAATCCAGAGAACGGAAAATCTCTCTCAGCCGTTCGTTTAAGCGAACGGTCGCCGCCCCCCTTCGTTCACCGGAAAGCAAGTCGCGGCGAAGCCGCGATCATGTTACGTCCCGAGCAAAGCGCCTTTAGGCGTCTTGCGAGGGAAGTTTTGAGGTTGTTGACCGCGTGAAACGCGGTCGCCGTGTAAAGTTCTGGAAGAACTTTTATCCGTGGCCCCTGTTTTTTTGCACCCTCCCCCCTCAGACGCGGGGGCCGACGATTTTGGCCGCCGGCCACGCTCGATCCAGCTCGTCCATTCGCGCGAAACGATCCGCACGACATTGGGCAGGTTCGGCCGCTTGTCGCGCCGTCGCTCCTCGATCGTGAGAAGCCCGTCGCGCGCCGCCTGGCGCAAAGCGTTGCGCGCCGTCGTTACGCAAACACCCGCCCGCGCCGCGATCTCGCCAAGGGTCATGAGGCAGGCCCCCCGGTCCCGCACAGCGTCGGCGACGATCCGCAGCGCCGCCAGCTCCCCCGTCGTGAATTGTGCCGCGAGCTGTGATGGCATGGGGCCGGACGCGGCGAGCGTTCGGCGCCGTTCGATCGACGCCCGTCGGTTCGGCGAACGGGGCGCTTTGCGCTTTGGCGCAAAATGGCTCGACCGTCCCGACGCCCTCGCCTGCGCCGCCACTTGCGGGACGCGGGCGGCGACCGTATCGCGCCCCCGCACTTCCCGCCGCCGCGCTTCGATCGTCTCAGCGAGGCTCTGCGCTTGATCGTCGGTGAGCCGCCCCGCGCCCCAATCCCTCCACACTGCTCTACAGAACCCGTCTAGGGCGGAAAGGGAGTGCGTGCCGCTGATGGCGGTCAATAAGTCCAATGCTGTCACAGGCCCCTCCTGAGGGGCCGCCTGAGCCTCCTGATCGGCGATGCCGCGAAGTGTGACAGCTTATGACAGGGCGCACGTTCCCGTTCCTGGCGAGAGCGTCTCGCCGGGCTGAAAACAAAGCTCCGCCATTCACAGAACCCAGGGGTTCTGCGTTGACACCATTCACGGACTGTGGGAGATTTTCGCCGTTATCTGAGGGCGACTCCCGCAGTCGTCACAACGGCCAGGTGTTACCAGCACCGGGCCGTTTTGCTTTTCAGGGGTCAGCGCGGCTGTGTTGCGCTTTCCTCTGGACGGAACAAGCTATGGATAGCGTGCTCCATCGCTTCGCGACGCGTTTTGAACCGACCTTCGGCGATTAACTTATCGATTTCATCCCGAGCACTCTCGTGGACGAATACTGTCGTCTCGTAGAATCCTTCGGCTTGCTTCCTTCGCCGGGAAGCCGCCTTGAACGGGGCTGTCGATTTACGCGCCTGAGCCAGCACAAATCACCTCACTGACTAGTCATAGTCAGTGAGTCGCACGATTCTGGCAACCCCAAAATCAACCCTTAGGAAGAGGTCGGGTTTTGCACCAGCGCCGGGTCGCGTGCGCCGCCATGGGTCTACGGCAACGGCCGAGCGCGGTTTGCCAGACACGTCCTTTCATCACAGGATACTTTGATCCTGTTATCCATTAGCCTGCTTGGCTAGCTGGGAAAGGGATTTCAGCCCACGTTTTTTGAAAAGGAGGTCCAATCCTTCCAAGACCAACCCATGCATCGCCTTGCGTTCATGGAAGGCGAGCTCGCGCAGCTGCTCGTAAACGGGTTCCTCAAGATAAAGGGATTGCTGTTTGGACCGCTCGCGCAAGGTCCCCTGCCCTGCCTTCTTCGTCACGGCGCGGCGCGGCGTGCGTTCGGTTGGCGGCTGAAATGCCGCCACAGGGACGCTGAGCAGCGCTTCAACTGCGGGCGGGGCTGCTACGGCGATAGGCGTGGGATCGGGCTGAGGCTCCGTGTCATCCCCGACAATAAAGCTTTTCAGGTTCATTTTAGGCGGCTTGGACATTGGAGATGTCTTTCGTCTTGTTCTCGATCCAGGCCCAAAGGCGGCGGATTTCCTCGGCTGCGGGGCCGCTCGGATTGAATTCCGTGACTCCCTGCCCCACTCCGATCGCGTCTTGGTGGTCGTTCCGCATGACCACGTTCACGTTCGAAATGACGCCCAGGACGGCAAGCCCTTCGGCTGTGTCGCGGACGCGGTAGCTGCGCGGCGGCGTCTGGTTCAAGACGAAGGCATACTCCTTGGACAGCCGGTGAATGGCGGCAAGCGTTGGCTTGAAGGCGCGAAGGTCCGCGGGAGTCGGGCGGCACGGGATGAGGCACAAATCGGCCGTGCGGATCGCGGCCGTGGTGCCGGGGTTATCGACGCCAGGGGTGTCGAGGAAGACGTAATCATATTCCGATTTATTGAGACGGCTCATGACGCCGTCCAATTTGTCGGCGGTCACCTGCGCGACCTCCGGCGTCTCAGCCGTGCGTGCCTGTGCCCATTCCGTGATTGTGGCCTGCCGGTCCATTTCCAGAATACAGACCGTGTGACCTGCTTCCTGCGCGGCGACGGCAAGGGAGGCACAGAGGGTACTTTTGCCGCTTCCGCCCTTCTGGGTGACGAAGGAAATCGCTTTCATATTCTGGGCCTTTCGCCTCTGTGTCACAGGACGCTGTGATCCTTGTATTCCTGTATCCTTTAATCCAATGCAACTGTGAGCCTGTTATCCTTTTATCATGTGGGCGCGTCGTATGCGAACCCCATCCTTTGATCCTTGCATCACAGGGCGCTGTTATCCTTGGCTTCTGGTATCTTTGCATACATGCGGGTGGTTGACGGGGGGTTAATCCAAGCACCCAAGTGTGCTGTGATAACAGAGCCAGATGATCCTTTGATAACAGGATACTGTGATGCGCTTCAGTGGCAGCGCATAGCTATCCTGTGATCCTTGTATCAAATGATGATAGGACGTTGGCCTCGCTGACTTGGGCAGGGGGCCGGGCAGGGGGGCGAGGCTATTTCTCAAAACTCGCGAATTGCGAGACGCGACTAGCGGCAGACTTGAAAGTCATAAGTCGGGCAACCGAGATCTGATGAACCGTCGCTTGCCAGGCATAAGCCTGTTGAGGGTCATGTTGTCGCTGACGGTGACGAAGCTCGTCCAGGTCGTCGCGTGGGCGCGGGCGCGGGGCACGCCCTGCCGCACCGCCAATTCCCAAACGCGAAGGGAGCGCCGCACGGCCTGCGCGGCGCTCCCCCGTATTCGGTTCCTCACTTGCCCTTACGGCAAGGTGCCCTTTGTTTTCAGCTCCTGGGCAGCGTCCGAGCTCAAATTCTGGCGATCGCCATCCATATAAGGTTCGCCCGGCTTAGGAGCGCCGCAAAATGTGGGTCAAAAGAAGACCCTCCCTTCGCTTCGCTCAAGCCACAGCCTCCGCGTCTCCACTCTGACCGGAGCGGGTCGGCCTGCGACGATCCCAAGATAGAATCCGGGCCGGGAAAATTCAAGAAATGGTCTTGCAAGGCGGCTTCGCGCCGGGTTTAGTCCATAAGGCGCTGCTCCTGGACTGAATTGGAACCTTTTAAGCATTAATTGATCTTCTAATAACTAACTGTTTTTAAATGATTTAATTTTCAGAAAGCGGGAGCTTTACCGCATACTGTTTCTAGAATATGCTAGCGAGAGCTGGAAAATTTAGGCTCCACGAACCTGGGGAAGCCCAAATGGAAATGATTGCCGATCTGATTAAGGACCTCACCACCGTGCCCACGGAGCGCCTCTACGCGCTCGTCGCATTGGCGGCGCTCGCCCTCGCGGCCTTTACCGTCCACGCCATCCTCTCGATTGCGAAAGAGAAGAAGGGAGAGCGCTGATGGCGATGAAGGCGTGGGTGAGGTTTCCGACCGCCTGGATTGAAGACGACGGCTTGAAGCGCTTTCGCTGGGAGCCAGAGAAGGGGGCGAACAATGTCGCGGCGCTCATGACGCTGATGGTCATCGGCCATCATGCGGATGAGGCGGGCGTGGCCGCGCTCACCTATGACGGATTGTCTTCGGCCACGCATCTGAGCCGGACGAAAATCGCGGCGGGCCTCGATGTCCTCGAAGAGGCGGAACTTATTCGTCGCAACGGCCTCGGCCGCAGCCGTTATGAGATTGTGGACTATGCCGGGAAGCCATGGGGCAAGCTCCCTGCAAAGGGGCTTTATTCCACCGGGGGGATCGCCGCCTTTAGTGATTTCCATCTCCGGCGGAGAACGGAACTCGATGCGCTGAAGCTCTATTTTCTAACCGTCTCTCGACGGAACAACGCCACAAACATCGCGAACATGAAGTACGAGACGATCACCGAATATTCAGGGATTGAACGAACTCGCATAAGGAGCGCCGCAAGTCTGCTGGCGGCGCTAGGCCTCGTCCATGTCGAACGTTTGCCAAGCGACATAAGCAGCCATGGAATTTCCAATGGGTACCGGCTCGCGCACCTGGAACCGTATGTTCACATGGGAACGAAGGGCAGGGGCATGGATGATTTCGACTATGCCGATCTCGAATAGCCCCGCCGCTCTTTTACCCGCCGTTGCTGCTCCAGGGCGGCAAGCGCCTCGGCCTCGGTAGGGCAGGGGATCTGGCGAACGGTCCCCGGCCGCCCGATGCGGCCCCATTCCCGGATGTAGCTCCAGCCGCCGAACAGGTCGGGCTGCACGTCCAGCTGGTAAAACCGCGCCATGTTCTGCGCGGCGTCGATTCGGCGAAGCACAACGGCGCTCACACGTCCTCCTTCGACCGCTTCCGGGCCTCGGGCAAATGCAGATAGAGGGTGGAACGGGAGACGCCCAAAACCTCGGCCACGGCCGCCACGGAAATCTCCGGATCGCGGAGCATGGCCCGCGCCTTGGCCTTGGCGGCGTCGTTCAACGCCTTCGGCCTTCCGCCTTTCCGTCCACGGGCGAGGGCAGCCTTCAACCCGGCGCGGGTCCGCTGCCGGATGATTTCCCGCTCGAACTCGGCAAAGGCTCCGGTGATGGAGTAGAGAAGCCGTCCCTCGGGGGTGGTGGTGTCGATCGCGGGCGCGAGACAGCGGAACCCGACGCCCCGCTTCCCCAGGTCCTCCAGAACCAGCACCAGCTGCTTCAGCGACCGCGCCAAGCGGTCCAGCTTCCACACCACCAGCGCGTCGCCCTTGCGCATGTGGTCGAGGGCGCGGGCGAGCTCGGGCCGATCTTCCTTCGCCCCGGATGCCTTCTCCTCATAGATGCGTTCACACCCGGCGGCCTTCAGGGCGTCTAGCTGCAAGGCCGGGTCCTGGTCGGTGGTCGAGACTCGGGCGTATCCGATAAGCATTGTCCAAAAAACGTATCACATTCGTTCTTTCTGTACAATAGATTTTCGGACGGGTTTTTGAACAAAGAAACGGCTGGGAAGGGCGTCGATCGCGAGTCCGCGTCAGACTGTCCGGAAAACGGTCGTTTTTCAGACGAAAACTTACGCCATATTTTAGCCGTATTTTGTATAAACATAATTTATCCTCAGTTTTGGTGGGGAAGTTCTGATGCCTTTGAACCTCTCGAACACGGAAGCACGCGGGCGGACATATGCAGCAGCCCGAATGATGGCGGGTCTTGATCAAGGTGCGCTGGCTGCTGCGGCGGGTGTTTCTGCCGGGACGATTTCCAATGTCGAACGCGGGAGGGAGTCGCGTCCCGATACCCTCAGAGCAATCCGACGCTCCCTCGCTCGCGAAGGAGTCCTCGTCGCTTTCAGCGCCAACAACGGGCTAGCTTCCGTGACGATTTCTTTTGCTGTCGATGAACAGGAGGATGAGTGAATGCGACGGTACTTCGCTGAATTCAACCGCGTCATAGGCGATAATATCCGGACAGCCATAAGACGGCTGCGGCAATTGGGAGTCGACGCTAACCGTCTTCCTCATAAGACAGCGTTGGTTCTTGAGCGGCCGGACACGATGAGCTGGCCTGATTTCAGTCGGGCGGTCGTTTCCGTGCTCCAGCCCGGGCGCGGCTCCGTGATGCTTTCGAGCGAGTCCACGGGCAACACGTTTATCTGTCAGAACAAGGGAAACCGCCCTAGCCGACTCGTGCGGCAATAGCCCGGCCTTTCGCACGAGACTTCATGGCTGCCTGAAGCGTCACACCCGGGTGCCTTAGGCGGTTGTGAATTTCAAGAATTATGAAATTAAGCGGGAACTCGCCAACCGCCGGATGTGGAGGCTGCGTCGATTATGGTCGTGGAGAGCTGTTCTTTAACTTCTGCCTCTTTTGAGAGGAGCTCCCACAATGGTTGGTTTGATGTTTCGCCTCGCCAATATTTGGCGCAACAGTCCGCTACAAAGTCCTCTGTCCAATCTGGCCATGTAGCGCTCACGTACGGGCGGTCCCGGTATTTTGATTTCAGGTAAGCTAATTGCAGTTGCCCGATCCAATACGCGTCATGGCGCTGAAATTCATCTCCGATGTCGACCTTGAAGATGTATCCCGCATCCAAGCCGAGCTTGGAAAAGTCGGGTGTCTCAACGGCATAAACTGAGTTCAGACGATCAAAGCAATCAGGTGGACGATAGCGCTCTAACGCCTCCTCAATCTCTTGGGGGACTTTTGGCTGCCCATTCCCATGCAGAGCTCTTCCTACAGGATGCGCGACGGCCGACATGTGGTAGGCGTCCATCTTCACTTCCTCTTCTAGGGTCAAACCCTGGGCGGCATGTGCGACGCGTCTAGTCGTCGGTGGATCAAGGAAACAAGCGAAAAAAGGTCCTCTGCATCCTCCTTTGTCATTGGCCAGTTGATCCGAGCCTCATGGGCTGTGGTGTTCCTGAACATGCCGAAGGTGCCGCGCAGTAAGTTGGCAAAGCCCTTTTGCTCGCTTTTTTCACTTTCCGTCTTCAGGGGATTGATGGCCAGCATTGGCGGGTCACCAGTAAGGGCGCGATCAACGAGGACCGCGCCGTCGTCCGTGAGGCCGGTTCGTGTGCGAATCTTATCCGCCACGCTCTTCACGGCTTCCATCACTGCATGGAAATAGTTGTCGGCAAGAAGCTCCTCCCTGCAAAAGCGCAGTACGTCGGGATGAACACCACGCGTCGTCAGGTCTGCACGCAGCTCTTGTGCGCGGCGCTGTGCATCGGACAGGGTGCGGGCATGTTCTACAACGACCACAGTCCCTGTTGCATCCACGGCGAGGCCAGCAAAAGCGAGCGCTCGATTCAGATGGCTGCGCATTGGCTCGAAGCGTTCGGGAAATCGGACAAAACGCTCGGGTTTCATTGCAAAGCGGATGAACGCTAGAACGTGTGTCCGCTTCTGTCGCTGGTTTTGATCGTTGGCAAAGGCATTATAAAGCCGATGGCGCTTGGTGATGTTCGGGTCAACGTCGACGATTGAACACGTCGCAAGAAGATGCGTGATTTCTGAGCCGGTGAGCCCGTCGCTGGTGTCTCCGAGCGCCTCTGCTATGGCCTGTAGCTGCGCCTGCGTAAAACAACTCATGGCGTATCCTACTGTGCTTTGCTCCGTTCCAAATTGAGGGCAAGGAGCCGCTTTAAAATCTCGTCGTCGGAAAGATCTGCGGGCCAGCCGTACGCGGCGGCCACGGCGGCGTCGAGTTCGGCATGAGCATTGGTAAGCCACGCGGGGCGGGCGTTGTAGAGGTTCGTCAGGGTGCGTTTTGCGAGCTCGGCCTTTGCCGCCACACCTGCTGGTACAATACGGTCTGGGTAGCCTGTCACAACCTCGGGAACGAGCTTCACCAGATCGGGCGGATTGAGCCAATTTTCCCGGAGCTCGTTTAGCCGCTTCGCCGCTGCGGCGATCTTCTCGGCGAGCGGATTATCATAATCGGATGGCTTGCGGTTCGGCTCCAAGCCGTCTGGGAAAGGGAACGTCTCAAATCCCAGAGACGGCGTGTATTGTGGATCATTTCCAACGCCATGCCATCCGCCTAGGCGGAGGGACCAAAGCTCGTGCATGCGAGAATGGACAATTCCGAAGGAAGCATCATCATCCCGAGCAATTACGACAAGGCGTGAATCAGCCAATATGGAGTTGTCGAGCCAAATGAAAACGCGGTATTTCGATACTCTTGGCGTCGCAATATATCGACTCAGCCCGTTGATTGCCTGCCGCATACCTGGGCGAGCTTCTCCGTGAATCCACCAGTACTTGCGATGGTTCTCACGTCGTAGGTCTTTCCGTGCCGGAAAGACGTGCTTTTCCACGTGGGCAAATGGTTTTTCATAGAGGGACGCATCGCTCAAAGGCATGCGGGTCCCAAAATCGATAATCCATTTGCCGGAAGGACGGCCGGTTACATCGTTTCCGTTCGCCCATGGTCGTAGAACGTCGGCATTTGGGCGTCCGTTGGGATTCAAGGGCTCGACAAGCCAGCTTCTCGCGATTTCGCCCTCAATATCGAAGTCGCCGCTTTTTTGGTCCCCGATGTAAGCAGCGGTATTTGTCGCAAGCGTTTTGGCCTGCGTGAGGTCGGTTCCTCCGGCTGAAAGGTCCGCGTGGATTACCTCGGTAGGCTTTCCGTCCAACCGGATTTCGCCATCTGATCGCTTATCGAAGCAGACGAGGGACACGCGGACATCTGCACCATCAACGGTCCACTCCTCATCCTGCCACGCATCGAATATACGGCCGCCTGCGGCGATTTCCTTGAGAATGGCGCTGCTGGCTCCGCGTCTCACCGACTGAGTCGCAACAAATCCTGCGCGATCTTGATCCCCGGCCTCGATCCGCTTCCAGGCTTTTTCAAACCAATACATAACTAAATCAGCGCCGCCGGGAACGCGGTAAGCATATGTGGAGCGGAGCGTTTCGACATAGGCCTCACCAAGGACGCTGATCATTTTCTTATCGCCAAGGAATGGCGGATTCCCAATCGTCGCGTCCACAACGGGCCATTTGGCCTCGGAACCATCTTTATTCAGAAGCGCGTCGCGGTGCTCGATGTTCTTCAGCGGCTTCAGGATGGGCTTACGGCTCACGTCAAAGCCGTTTTTCCGCATCCATTGGATTTCACCAATCCAGATGGTCACGCGGGCGAGCTCCGCCGCGTAGAGATTTAATTCGATGCCGTGCACGGCCTCCGGCCCCACGCTCGGGAACTGACGCCCAAGGCCCATGGCCTCAGCCTCCAGATTCACGCGGTGCTCGATGTCCTTGAGGGCCAGAAGGGCGAGGTAGAGGAAGTTTCCGGAGCCGCAGGCGGGGTCCAGCACGCGGAACTTCCGCAACCGCTCCAGGAAGCCAAAAAGGAGCTCCTTGCGCTTCTTCTCGGATGTTTTGGGCTTCTCGATCTGCGCTTTCACAGCCTCCCATTCGCGCCACAGGGGCTCGATGATAACCGGCCGCACAATCATCATGATCTTTTCAGGATCGGTGTAGTGCGCCCCCAACTGGCTGCGCTTGGCTGGGTCCAGGCCGCGCTCGAACAAGGTGCCGAAAATCGAGGGGTCGATGTCGGACCAGTCGTAGGCGGCGGCTTCTGAGCTGCTGCCGGTTTCGTGGACGCTGAGAAACGGTGTTTCATGAAGCCGGAGGTTGGTTATGGCGAGACGGATATTCAGTCGGGAGTTCAAGGTCG
>RXIY01000094.1 GCA_003963405.1 Hyphomicrobiales bacterium | reverse complement strand
GTGCTTCGAAGGCCGGATACGTTGACGCAAACTGATCAGTCGTCACCTCGATAAAGATGCTTGCAGACGGGGCGGCCATACGTTCCCCTTGCCGCTGCGCGGCAATTCCTCGCGGAGCAAAATTCCTCGTCACGGTCGGCGCGCGGCGCTTCGCTTGCCCGCTTTGCGGCTCCGCAGGCTTCTCAGCCGTCGAATAACGACCGCCATCGCAACGGGGACGGCCCCAAACGATGGAGAGAAAAAATGGCGCATCTTTGTGAAATGAACCAGATCGGCCACGTCGCTTCGGTCAAGAGCGTCGGCAAGAACCTGATCGTCAGAATCGCCTCCAACGCCAACTACAAGAACGGCGAAGGCGCCTGGGTCGAGCGCACGCACTGGAATGAGCACACGATCTTCGAGCGCCAGGGCGGTTTGCTCAAGTGGGCCTCCGAAAGCCTCAAGCCCGGCGATCTCGTTCTCGTCCGCTCTACCCCCTTCCAGACCGAATGGAAGAAGGACGGCGAAACGCACTACGGTCAGACTTTCGCGGTGAACGAGCTCTCGCTCTTGACGGCGAAATCCGACAAGAAGGACAAGCCGGAGGAAGCCGCGACGTCGCGGGGTCGACGGAGCCGCTGACGCGGCTCCTCGAGGGGGGCCCTTTGGGCCCCCGGTCGCGCTGCTTCACTGGGTCAATCTCTGGCGCCCGGCGCCCGGAAGCAGTCGTCCATAAACGCGCCATCCGAGCCGTTCAGCGTCATCTGCCGCAGCGCTGAAGGCGCAACACAGGATCAACCCATGTCGAAGGTTCTGTTTCTTCCGGGTGCCTCGGGTAGCGCCTCCTTCTGGAAGCCGGTCGCCGACCGCGCCGGCATGGAAGGCGTGTTTTTCGCATGGCCCGGGCTAGGCGACGAACTGGCGCGGCCCGATATCAACGGGATCGACGACCTTGTCGCCTCGGTAGCCGATGAAATCATGGGGCCGGTCGACATCGTAGCTCAGTCGATGGGCGGCCTAATCGCTCTCAAGCTGGCGCTCGCGTTTCCTGGATCGGTCGAGCGGCTCGTATTGGCTGTGACTTCTGGCGGCGTGCCGGTCGCGGATCTTGGTGGGTCGGAGTGGCGGCCCGATTACTTCGCTGCATACCCGCGCGCCGCCAAGTGGATCGCGGATCCAGTCGGGGATCTCTCGAGCCAAATCCCAACTATGGAAGCCCCGTCATTGCTCCTGTGGGGCGATGCCGACCCGATCAGCCCAGTAGCGGTCGGAATGCGGCTTTCAGCCCTCCTTCCGAACGCGCGCCTTTGGGTCTTTGCTGGCGCGGACGAGAGCGTGAAGCTTGCAGGATTCGGCAAGTTCAGCATTCGGCGCGGACGCAGGCGCGAGGCCCGCAATCCGCGCACCGGAGCGGCGGCGCCGGTTGCCGAGGGTTTGCGCTGACGTTCAAGGCGTCGCCCATCCTCGTGAGACGGATGAACGAGCCGCGTCCGGTGGAACAACGAAGCAGCGAAGCGAGGCGCAGGAACGAAGCAGAGCCGTTGCTTGAGGTGTAGCCGATCGTCCGCGCCCCGGCGCGAATTTGATGCAAAATTCCGGCGCCAAAAGACGAAGGCGCTGGCGCGGTCCGCCTTGTTCCTCCCGCGAAATGAGCCGCTCAGGCTGGTTTGCGCCAGAGTTTGATTTTCGTCGCGCTGCGTTAGGATGCGAGCGATTAAGGGACGACTTGTAGGTTCACGGCATGGCGACGAAAAAGCGCGCCGCATCACGGCGCGTCGATAAGAGGTCGGGCGATTCCCAAGGATTGGCGGATCAAAAGGCTGAAGCCGCCAGAATCCGCGGCGCGCGAGGCCTTCGACGAAGCGGGCGTCCGCGGCAAGGTGGGCGCGAAATCGATCGGCGCCTATGGTTGCGCGTTTTTTCAATTCTGGTGAAGCGACAATTTGAGACATGGCCGGAAGCGCATGAGCGGGAAGCGCGCTGGTTTGAAGCGGAGAAGGCCGTGGCTGCGCTTAAAGAGCAGCGACTGCGCGAATTGGCGGCGGTGTTCGTGCATAAGAAGCTCGGCAAAAGATCACGACGGAAAAAAGACTTCAACCAAAGTCGCAACCCCGAGGCGATCGAGCGGCTGCCGTCACTGAACGGAGTTCCTTCGATGAACAGAAAGCGACGCAGAGACCGAGGCTAATTCGTGCCGGTTCATCCGTGGTCTGGTCGCAAAATCCTGTATCCGGACCGTGCGCGACGGCCGCACGGCAAGGGTTTCATCAAGCTTTACTTTGCTGGTGAAGCATCCTTTATCAGATATGGAGGCACTCATGAACGAATGGGATTTGATGGAGCCTCAGACGAAGCAGTTGCCCTTCGACGCTGGCGTCATCCGTCTGACGCTCAGTTTCGTCGACACGCCCGCAGGACCTGCCGTTCGGGTCGCGGCGAAGCACCACAAAGACGACGAAAGCCAAGGGATCAATCTCGGCGGGGCCCTCGTTTCCCTGCGCGGGCCGTTGCTAGTCGATTCCCCGCCGTCCGAGGGTGTGCCGAGGGGACTTTCGCTCAGCATCAGGAGCGCGATTTTCGGAGCGGTTGGACCGATTATAGGCCAGTGCATAAGCTCCGAGAGCTGGGAGGACAGCCGGAAATTTCAGGATTGCGTGCGTCGTGCGAGCGAGCTGATGCTCGACGAAGCTTTGTTTGCTGTGTCGCGGTGTTTGTAGCCGTGACGGACCTCGCCGTCTCCGCATCTATCAAGCCGCCCGCACTTATTAGCGCAGCCAACGCGCGTGCGCAAACGCGCTTTTGGGAATTCTTCGTCTGTTGCGCAGCTCGTTGCGCGCTCCGCCGTCGTGTCGTTGTCGAGCCACTGCTTGGGCGCGCCCTTCGCCGCGTCCGGACCGGTGACCCGCGCATCGTCCACTGCGTGAATTCGCCGATTGTGCCGGTCCTACAGTTCATCAGGCTTCCTGCAGCTTATTGCGGGCGCGGCGCGACGTGGAATTCAACACCCGCCTCCTTTTGCAGATAGCCGATGACGCCGAACAAGTTACGGGCTTGCGGATTGCCACGCGGGCTGAACATGCGGATGAGGCTCTTGGGCGGGGTATGCGTCGCTTCGCCGAGCTTCTCAAAGCCAACTGTCGCCTTGATGTAGTCGCGCAGGATCGCCTTGCCGGTATCGATGTCACCGGCCAGCATGGTGTCGATTCCCTCACGCAGCAGCGCTTCGGCGAAGACGGGTTCGTTGGCCACGCGCTGTTGCACCAGTTCCTTGAAGCTTTTTGTTATTGCCATGTCTGCCTTCTTCACTTCTTACGCGGCCGCCGCCGCTTGTAATCCGCCCAATAGGCTTTCGCGGCCTCGATATCCTTGTCCTGCCGTCGTTTGGTTCCGCCGGTGAGCAGGATCACCAGCCGCTCGCCATCGCGTCCGAAATAGACGCGGTAGCCCGAGCCCCAATCAATCTTGTATTCGAGCACGCCCTCCCCTACGCCTTTGACGTTCGAAAAGTTGCCTTGTTCGAGCCGCGCAAGGGCAACGGCCACTTTCGCTCCCGCCGCGGCATCCAGATCGGAGAACCATTCCTCAAAAGGGCTATTGCCGTCGGCGTGGAGGTAATAGCGCAGTTCAAGCATAAAGGAAGGTAACATATATGTTACTAATTTTCAAGACGGATTTTTGGGGTGTCCCCGCGCGCCGCCAATCCGTCTTTGTGGAGATTCCCCTTGCGGCGCCAAAGCCGACCTCAATACGGGCGCCGTGTTTTATCATAGGCCCGGGGAAATCCGCCCCGACGAGCCTCTCGCCCGTGTCGCACAGTTTGGATGCATATTAACTTCGACGTTCAGTTATGCGATGCGCAACATCACGATGGTCTTCGACTTTGACGCGTCGCTCCTTTTCAAATTCCGGAACGCGCGCCGATATAGACGCCCATGCCCAAAAGCCCTGCGCCGACGAGCATCCCGGCGACGAGCCATTGAACCATTTGCCGCCGCGCGACGTCTCGCGCCACGTCTCGGGCCGTCGTCGCGATCGCTTTCGCCAAATCCGCCTTCGCCGATTCCGCGCCCGCTCGGATGCTCGCCTCCGCGGTCGCCCGCGTTTCTGCGAGAATGTGTTGCGCTTCCGCTGCGATCGCTTTCGGAAATTGCCGATAGAGCCCCTCGTAGTACTGCAGGGCGAAGATGACGAGCCAAAGGGCGTCGTTTTCCCGAAGACCCAGCTCAGTTTGAACACGTCGCAGCTGGTCGCGCTCGCGCTCAGTCGCGGCACGTCCCAGCAATCTTTCGAAGCTCGAGAGCGACATGGTCGCGTCAGCCGTTGGCGACGACCGTCGCGAACACCTTATTGACCTCTTCTAGCCAGCGGCGCAGCTCGGCGCGATTGCCGATCGGCATGGTTTGCCAGGCGCGCGCGATGCTCAAGCGATTGCTGTAAAGATCGTCGCTCACGCGATCGGCCATGTCGGGAAATAGCAGGGAGCGGCCACCCTGCTTCTCGACTGAGGATTTCACGTCGGAGCTGTTATAAAGCTCGAATTTCGTATCGGCTCCGAAGTAGCCGTTCTTCAGGACGTGCACCATCGAATTCGGAATCGCGTCGATATAGTCCTGCAGCAACTCGAGGCTGTCGCGCTGACGATTGATGACCCAGAGCGTCACCAGCTCGCGCTCGAGCTCCTCCAGCGACTGGCTGAGCGTCCGGCCGTAAGCCGCGACGCCTACGTTGTTGCGCGCCGCCGTGTTGACGACGATGTTGCTGCCTTTGTATTCGTCGCAGATATTCACGAAGCGGATCCATCCGTCCGCCTCGTCCAGATTCACGAGCTCGCAGACGACCTCGTTCTCATATGATTTGAACACGTCCGGGTTCGATGTGTCCGCGTCGATGACGAAGACGTCTTCGCCTCTTTGGGTGAGATTGTGAACGAGCCCCATCGTCACGAGCGATTTGCCTACTCCGCCCTTGCTGCCGCCCACCACGTAGATCGCCTTGCTCATCGCTCGCGCTCCTAAATTCGTTCTCGGTCCCGCCGGATTGGGAAGGATGACGCGCGCGGGACGGCTGCATCTGGCGACCCCTTGGGCTTCGTCGCGTCACTCGTGGAGGGGAATGGGCTGGGCATAGGAGGCACCGGACGAGCTGCGCCGTCCACTGTTCGCTTTGCCGCGTTCGTCAGCGCGATCTCCGGCGGCATGGAAAGCCGTTCGCCTCCCGCCGGCGAAGGCTCAACGCTCGCGTTGGTCGCGTTGGTCGCCGCCTTCCGATCCGTCTCTCTCCCCTTACGCTTCGCGCCGAGATGCCGGCTTAGGGTCGAGATGGAGACGGCCAGCCCATCGGCGGCGAGCATCTGTTGTATGTCCTTGTAAGAGAGGTTTTTTTCCTCAGCGACCTTCGCGATCTCGTCGCGCATGGAGCGCAGCAGCGGGGCAACACGTGGGGTGCGTTCCCTTTTCGGGGCGGATTGCAGCCGCTGCTTTAGGCGCTCTTGATGATCCTCGAAGTCCATGTGCGCAGAATATTATAAAATGGCGACAGCCGCAACGCCGCGCGGTGGCTAGATGCACAGGGATCGAGGGGAATCTCATGCAATTGAGTGCAAAGCCCTAAAACTCGCGGAAACGCAAGTGAAAATGGCGTGCAAACACGTGCAATGGGCGGAATTTGCGCGGGATTGCGCAGTTTTGCGTATAGATCGGCGTGGATACGAATGAGAAGGCGCGCAAATTGAATGAAAAGAGGCGCAACCCGCAGCAATTGCGCGTATTCGTGATGCTGCATCGATGGCATCACGTAAAATAAAAGTGAAACAGATGAAATCAGATGCGAACAGTGTATCAAGTTGAAATCGCCCGAAAGTGAGAGATAATGTTTGCAATGTGGATGAAAGTAGCTGTCGTAAGTTCTTTCTTTATTGGCAGGATACCGAAAATGTAGCACATTTTCTTATGTGCCCTCGCCGGGCGGGCTATCTTGGGTCCGGCAGTTTGGCCAAGCCAAACCGAACCCTTACGGCAGAGCTGAGAGATGACGGACAAGGAGACGGGTTCCCACCGTAAGGCAGTGGCGCGCAGCGTCCGAATGAGCCCGGAAGAACACGCGCTCTTTGGGGAGTTTTGCGTATCCCTGAATGTGACGCCGAGCGAAGCGTTGCGGCGCCTGGCGAGGTCAGCCGCTTTTTTGGGACCGACGTTCACCGGGGAGGCCCGCGCCGAAGTTATTGCGCTCACCCGACAAATGCGCGCCGTCGGCAATAATCTCAACCAGGCCGTCCATCACATGAATGCGGGACATGTGATCCAGAGCGAAGATATGAAGGGCCACCTCGAAGCGGTCAGCCGGGCGATCGGCGAGCTCGATCGGCTGTATCGGTCGCTTTGCGTCAAATCCTATCGACGCGCCGAGGCGGCCGTCTCGGGGCGCTCCAAATGATCGATCTTGCCGCTTATGACCTGCGTCCCCTGTCCGAGCGCTTGCGCGGGATCAGAACGGCAAGGGATTTCCGCGCACGACGGGCACTACTCGAGGCGCTGGATTCTGGGGCGCCTTTCGAAGCAGCGGGCGCTTCCCCTGCCCGCTCGTCGCAATTGGCTCGAACCCCTGCAAACGGCCTGCCCTATACCGGGCCGGGCGCTCCGTCGGGTCGCGCCGGCGAGAAACTCGAAGACGAATGCGCCCTGCGCCGGCCGGGAAGCGGGCGCGGCGGGGAACCGGCAATTCGCCCGGCCCCAGGGTTTCGTGCGGAAGTGAAGCCTTTATCAGCCGAGGCCGCTTCCTCTGGATCCTCAAGCCCCGCTGCATCGATTGCCGCCAAGGCCGGTCTCGCCGCCGGCTCGCAAGCCGCCGTCGTGAAGCTCGCGAGCTACGGCTCGGGGAGCGCGCGCGCAGCCTCGCTTCTTAACTATCAGAGCGATAAGGGCGAGCTCACCCTCGAACGCGAGGATGGGACTCTCGTGACCGGCAAGGCCGCCGTCGACGATCTCGCCGCGCACTGGCGCGAAGATGACGCGCGCGAGCCTTCGAACGATATTTTCCGCGTCACGCTCACATTCCAAAGCCGTCTCGGCCGCGAGGAAGCGCGGGCCGGCCTCGAAGTCACCCTCGACGGCCATCGTTACGCCTGGAGGCTCGAGGAGCACGCCGACTCCACGCTCGTGCATCTCGTCGCCGTCGCCGCTGGCGCGCGGCAAGACGGAAACGGAAAAAAGGAGCGTATTTACGCGAACGCGAAATCTTTTCGTTGCTTCCAAGACAAAATCGAGGACGCCTTCGGCCGCGACGTCGATCTCTCGACGCCCGTTTGGGCGCATGGCGTCGAGGGTGCGACGACTCAGCTTGCTGCGCTTACGAAGGCAGGCGCGCTTCCTGCGGAAACCGACGCCGGTATAAGTCTGGAAGAGGCCGCCATCCGCCATTTCGCAAAACAGCCGAGCAACGCGAATCGCCCGAAGCCTGCGAATTTCAATCCCGCGCTCGAGATTGCCAAGACCTGGCGCCACGCCATGAGATCGAGCGGCCCGCGAGATTTCGCGCATGTGATCTTGAGCGCGAAGCCAGGGACCGACAAGGAGGCGTTTATGGACGCCGCGCGCGCCACACTCGCGCGCGAGTTCAACGGGCATGAGTATGTGTTCGTCATGCACACCAACAGACGGCACATTCATGTCCATGCCGCCGTCCGGCTCACCAGCGTCAGGGGCGAAAAGCTGCATCCCGGAATTCAGGACTTCAACCGGTGGCGTCAGACGCTCGCGGAGGAAGCGCGCAAACGTCATATCCCCATGGAGGCCGTTCGGCGCTTCGATCAGGCTCACGCGCCTTCCTATAAGCTCAAGGACGTGAAAATGATCGAGCGCGGCATCGCGCCCGAAAGCGTCCGTCGGCGCGTTGAGCGGGTGCACAACCGCGAAATTCACCGCCCGACGCGCGACGAGGGTCGTCGCCGCGCCGCCGAGGCAGCCTCTGAATGGAAATCATTGGCCGCGCGCCGGGCGGCTGTGCTTCCGCCGCTCGCCACAGGCGCACTGCGTCTCTATCGCGCCGAGGCGGCGGATGATAGGTCTCAGCGCGCGCCTCTCTTTTCCATCGATCGCCCGCTTGCTGAGTTCTATGCCGCGAAAAGTGGGCCGTCTCGGCTCGTCTATTTGGATGTTCCCGCCGAGCGAATTCCCGAGCTGCGTCCCTCGCGCGAGCTACCGGCGAAAGTCTTCGCCGTGCCCCCTGCCCTCAACGCGCTCCGCAAGCCCGTCGACTGGATCGACGAAGCCGCCGTTTTGCCTTTCCGACGTCGCGTCGACGCCGCGCTGACGCCGCGAGGGCAAGAACAGTCTATCGTCTCCAAGGAGGATCAAGCCATGCGAACAGCCGAAACGATGGAGGCCGCCCGGCGCAATATGGCTGACGCCATGAACCGTCTAAGCGGCTACCTGCCCGAGGGCGCCGTCAAGGATAATCTGATGCGGCGGTCGCGTGACATTCTTGCTCGCGCCGAAGGGGCAACCAAAGAGCAAGAGCGGCTCGACCGTAATCCAGGGCAGATCGAGGGCGACCGTTTCGTGGAGCCCGAGCCACGAAACGTCGGCGCTCTGTTCACCAATGAGAAGAAGGGGGCGGAGATTCACTACAAGCGCCACGATCGAGAGACTGGCGCGTTCCAGACTCTTGCTTTCATAGACAGTGGCAGACAGCTCGACATTCGCGATTGGAACAACGGGGAGAGCGTCAATGCGGCTCTGAAGCTCGCCTCTCAAAAATGGGAGACGCTGAGCGTCAGCGGAAGCGACGACTATAAGGAAACCGTCGCCCGCCTCGCCGCGGAGAATGGCTACGCGATCACGAACCCCGAATTGCAGGACCGCATTCGTGAACTCCGCGCCAAGATTGAAGCGCAGCGCGCGAGCATCGCCGAAGGAAAAGAGCGGGCCGAAGCCAAAGAGACAGACGCGCCTGTGAAATCTGCCCCCCTTTCGGACGCGGAACATCAAAGGCCCGCCGACCCGCCAATTCTCAACACGACGCCAGCCGAGCGCGCGATCGAGCTCAACAGCATCCGCGAGCGCGTCGACGTCGAGGCGCAACGAGAAACCCGCCAGGCGGCACGCGCCAAGGAAGCTCACGAAAACAACGCCGCAGCCGGAACCGAAGGAGCGCCGTACCGCGCTCCGGAGGAAGCCCAGGCGGCGCGTGAAGCAGAGCGGGCCGTGGACAATAGCCCCGCTCGCGAAATCCCCGCCGACCCCATGCAAAGCGAGGCCATCCAAGCCCTTCGCTTTGAGCAGCGCCGCGTGCTCGATCAAGCCAATCGCGACGACCAAAAACGCATTGACGCGGAGAATGCCGAGCGCTTCCGCCAAGACGAGCGCCGTCAGGATCGCGATGAAGCGGAAGGCCAGTCGATGTAAAAAGGCCTCGTCTTTCGGCTGTTCGATTCCAGGAAAAAACGGCGATTTCATCTCGGGGCGCGGCGACGCCCGTCGTATCCCCGCTCCGAGGTATCATCCCGATCGCCCCCACGTCGAAGGCGTCCTCTTGCCCCGAGAAAAGCCTTCAATCAGGATCCGTCGCGGGGAGCGACTCGCTCCAATGCGAGAATGGAGGCGTGCGTGGTCCCAACGACCAAGCTGCTTCAGTCGTTACTGGACCTTCCCGGCGCGGCGGAATGGTTCGGGGTTGTGGAGCCGGCGTGGCTGTCGCTGGATCCGAGAAGCCTCGAGGCCCTGCGCGCAGAGCCGTCGAAGCGGCCGGGCGCCTTGCGGATCTCGCCGGACGTGACAGAGGCGGACGTCGAAATGTCCCCGGTCGTTCGGAACGCAATTTTCCTTCTCAAAGGAGCATCGAACGACGACGGGCTGAAATTGACCGCCACGGGCAATCTCGCCAGGGTGGTCGTCGACGACATGCGGGATCGTTTCGAGTGGCCGGGATACGAAAAGGCGAGCACGCTCGCTCTTTACAAGGTCGTCAACGAGCCCGATTTCACGACTCTGCATTTCATTCGAGTGACGATGGCGCACGCCGGCTCGCTCCGTCGTCGCAAAGGCGCGCTCACGACGACGCCAGCGGCGCGCGAACTCTTATCCCAGCAGCGGTTCGGCCCTCTGCAAGCCATCCTATTCCATACGGCGCTCTGGCGCCTTGATTTGTCCTACTTCGGACGCGGGCTGCTGGGCTCTTGGCCGCAAGGCGACATCGGCATCGTTCTGTGGTCGCTGACTGCCGCCGCGTGGGATTGGCAGACGCCTGAACGGCTTTCGCGGCTTTGCGCCGTTCCGACGGCGGAAGTCGTCGAGCCCGGGATTCGGGACCGCGGCTCGCTGGCCCTCGAGGCCCGCGTCCTGCAGCCGCTGTTCTGGTTTGGTTTACTTGAACGCAGCGCGGAAAAGTCCCAAACGCATGAACGCATCTCTCGCCGCTGTTCGACCGCTTCCTGAAATTCGATGTGGGGCTCGCGGCATGCTCCGTCGCTGGGAGCGCTTGAACGCTCTCCATTTCCCGGCGCCGGACCGGCAACGCCATGACTCAGCTTGCGCTTCGTGGCCCGCACCATCCAGCCCAGAAGTCGACCAGAACCGGAAGCTCCGTCTTGCCGATCATTCGATCGAAGTCCTCTGCGCTCCCGAGGTCGGCCGGGTGGCCGTCGAATAGCGGGGCATGACACCGACCGCAGTTGGGCAGATTGCCGGAACGAAGCTTGGAGTCCGGCGCCTTGTTCAGGCTGCCGCATCGGGGGCAAACGATGATCACGCTGTTATCCAGGGTTTAACTCCGCTCCGACTCTTGTCTTCCGATTCCAGGACAGCCAGTCTGGGCTCTGGCTTTGATCATTTAGGCGCCCCCACGGACGCAGACCAGAAGCCGCGCAGGCAGCCACTCGCCTTCGCCCTGCGTCTTCATGTCGCCGTGAGCCACTCCCTTAGCTTCGTCCACCGCCGCTTCCGCCCGTGTGTCCGCACGGCGATAGCGAGGGCGCGCCGCTGCCCGACAATCACGACAAGGCGCTTGCCGCGCGTGACCGCCGTGTAGACGAGGTTGCGCGCCAGCATCGTGTAGTGCTGGGTCGCGAGGGTGATGACGACGGCGGGATATTCGGAGCCCTGCGACTTGTGGATCGTCGTCGCATAGGCGGGAACCAGCGTGTCGAGTTCGCCGAACGGATATTCGACCTCGCGCCCGTCGAAATCGACCCACAGGTTGCCCTCGGTTTGATCGATGCGGAGAATGCGCCCGAGATCGCCGTTAAACACCTCGCGGTCGTAGTCGTTCTCTGTCTGCATCACCTTATCGCCGGGCGCGAAACTCGACCCGAAGCGCTCCACCTTCTCGGCCATGTTCGGGTTGAGGGCCTTCTGGAGATCGGCGTTGAGCGACCGGGCTCCAAGGACGCCGCGCTGCATCGGGCAGAGGACCTGCACGTCGCCAATGGGATCGAGGCCGAAGCGCCGGGGGATGCGGTCCCGGACGATCTCGACGACCTTGGCCGCGCCCTTTTCCGGATCGCCGGCCTCGACGAAATAGAAATCGGACGTCTCTTCGCGCTTGGGCCATTCCGGCATCTCTCCGCGATTGATGCGGTGAGCGTTGACGACGATCCGACTCTCCGCCGCCTGCCGGAAGACCTCGGTCAACCGCGCGACCGGCAGCGCGCCGGAGCCGATGACGTCGGCGAGCACCTGCCCTGGCCCGACCGAGGGCAATTGGTCCACGTCGCCGACGAGCAGGAGCCCCGCCGTCGGCGGGATCGCCTTGAGCACCGAAAACATCAGCGGCGCATCGACCATGCTTGTCTCATCGAGGACAAGGAGATCGCAGTCGAGGGGATTGTCCGCGTCGCGGCGGAACCCGCCGTTCTTCGGGTCGGTCTCCAACAGGCGATGGATGGTCTTGGCTTCGAGGCCGGTCTGGTCGGCCATACGCTTGGCGGCGCGACCGGTGGGGGCCGCGAGGAGGAGCTTCGTTCCCTTGGCGGCAAGGATGCGGAGGATGGCGTCGAGCAGCGTCGTCTTGCCGACGCCGGGCCCGCCGGTCACGACGGCGACCTTCGAGGCCAGAACCGTCTCGACGGCGGTGCGCTGCGAGGCCGCCAACGTCTTTCCGGTTCGCGCCTCGACCCAGGGGATGGCCTTCGCGGCGTCGATCGTCGGCCAGGGCGGCGCCCCTCGGGCCAAGGCCAGCAGCCGGTCGCCGGCGCCGCGCTCGGCGAGGTGCAGGCCGCGCAGGAACACGCAGGGTTTCCCCTCGATCGCATCGGCGACGACCTCGCCATCGGCGAGTTCCGCCTCCAGCGCGCTCCGGACGATGCGCTCGTCGACGTCAAGCAGCGTGACGGTGAGCTTGACCAACTCCTCCACCGGCAGGCCGCAGTGGCCTTCGTCCATCGCCTCCTGAAGGGCGTAGGAAATTCCCGCGCGGACCCGCTGCGGCGCCTCCCGCGCCATGCCGAGCTTCATGGCGATGGCGTCGGCGGTCTTGAACCCGATCCCGCGGATGTCCCGCGCCAGCCTGTAGGGATTTTCCGTCATGACCTGGATGGCGTCGTGGCCGTAGGTCTTGAAGATGCGAACGGCCCGCGACGTGCCGACGCCATTGGCGTGCAGGAAGACCATGATGTCGCGCACCGCCTTCTGCTCGGCCCAACCGGCGACGATCTTTCCGGCGCGGAACTCGCCAATGCCCGAGACCTCCCGCATCCGCTCGGGCTCGGCCTCGATGATCTCGAACGTCTTCACGCCGAAGGCGGCGACGATCCTCTTGGCGAGCACCGGTCCGATGCCGCGCACCATGCCGGAGCCGAGATACTTTTCGATGCCCTCCGCAGTCGTCGGCGGCGTGGTCCTGAGGAAGTCGGCCTTGAACTGTAGCCCGTGCGCGCGGTCGGTGATCCAGACGCCGACGGCTTGGATGAACTCGCCGGCGGAGATCGAGGCGACATGCCCCACGACCGGGACCAGATTTCGCTTGCCCCGGGCCTTCACCTTCAGGACCGCGAAGCCGTTGTCCTCGTTGTGGAAGGTCACCCGCTCGACGGACCCGACGAGGGTTTCCTTGGGCGGGGTCGAGTTGGCTGAAGGCTGCAAACGGAGATTCCGAGGAGGAGCAGTGGCGCCGGTATTATAACAGGCGGCCATTCGTCCTTGTCAGACCTCGACGACTCTTTCCCGACGTCGAACTCCGCATTCTCCGAGACGCATAAAACTGTAGCCAATAGACCGGTTTTGATCCTGGCAGTGTAAAAACGCCAAGCTCAAACTAGATTCGAAAATGGTCGCTCTTAGGCTCATTTTTTTTGATTTTCGCCCCTCCAATCGCCCGGAAGCCTCGAAAAATCACCGCCCTTTTTCATTGGCGCAGCCTTCGCCGAGTTTTCACACAACCAAGACCCAGAGCAGACTTTCGGAGCGTCACAGCTCGTCTTCACGCTTCGGCAAAACGTTAAGGCGCTCGAATGTGGCCGAGGTCCGGCTGCGACTATTTGATTTAGCTCAATGACAAAGTCACAGACCGGGTCGCGGTTCGATAGGAAGCTAAGGTAGACCCGGCCGGGTCAGGGGGCCCTAGAAAGTCTCTCACATAGCAAGGCTGCGCGCATGGGGCTTCTCCAAGGCAGAAGGTTTGAGTGAGGGATTTCCATGCTCGCGCCAACGCGCTGGGAAAGGCGGAGCGGCTTTTTCCTACGCCCCCGAGAGAAAGAGAAAAACGAGGAGGATCGCCATGACCGTCAACGTGCCCGCAGACCGCCCGCCGATCGATCCGCATCCGCTCAGCCCCTATGTCGCCTGGGCGGGCAATCGCAATCGTGATCCAATTCTGACCGTGTTTAGGGAGATATTCCCAAAGACTGGAAATGTGCTGGAGCTCGCGAGCGGCGCCGGCAATCACGTCAACTATTTCGCGCCGCATTTTCCCGGGCTGACGTTCCAGCCCTCCGACTATGACGTCGAGGTCTTCGACGCGATCAAGAGGAAGCGCGCCGACCAAGGCAACGCCAATATCGCCGATCCGATCAAAATAGATCTGACCGCGCCAGACACATGGCCCCGCGCGGAAGACCGTCTCTATGACGCGATCTTTGTCGTTAATCTCTTCCAGGTCGCGCCCGTCTCCATCTGCGACGGCATCGCCCAGGTCGCAGAGCGCGTCCTCACCAAGGATGGTTTCGTCGCGATCTATGGTCCGTTCAAGGTGGGCGGCCAATATACGACCGAGTCGAACGCAGCCTTTGATCAGGAGATTCTCGCGCCCAAGATCGCCGAATGGGGCCTCAAGGATGTAAAGGACCTCGAGAAGGCGGCCAATGCGCATAACATCGCGTTGAAGAGAATCGTGGACATGCCCGCGAACAACTTCATCCTCCTCTTCGGACGGGCTTGAAGAAACAGCCGCCGCGGAGGATCGAGAGCGTCATGACGAATGAAAAGGCTTCGCCCAAAGGCGCGGCGGTTGTAATTGGCGTTGGCGCCGAGACAGGTCTCGGCGCCGCACTAGCGAGGCGGTTCGCGCGGGGAGGCCTGCGCGTCACCGTGGCAGGCCGCACGCCTGAGCGTCTGCGCCTCGTCGCAGAGCAAATCGCGGCGGCCGGCGGGGCCGTTTCCGTCAAGGTCGCCGATGCCGCCAGTGAGGCGGACGTCGCCGCCCTGTTCGACGAAGCGGACAGTGACGGCGCCGTCGAACTCGTGGCATACAACGTCGGGAGCAATGTCGCCGCCTCCGCGCTCGAGACGACGCCGGAACTTTTCGAACGCCTTTGGCGCCAGAACGCCTTCGGTGGCTTCATCGTCGGCCGGGAGGCGGCGCGTCGCATGACTCCGCGCGGGAAGGGCACGATCCTTTTCACCGGCGCGACGGCCTCTATGCGCGCCCGCCCGCCCTTCCTCGCTTTTGGAGCGGCCAAAGCGGGATTGCGCGCTGTGGCGCAGGGTCTGGCGCGCGAATTTAGCCAGCAGGGGGTCCATGTCGCCCATGTCGTGATCGACGGCGTCATCGAGGGCGACTATGCCGCTACCAATTTCGCCGAATATGTCCGCTCCAAGGGCCCCGACGGCCTCCTCGGCGTCGACGACATTGCGGACTTCTATTGGACGCTTCATCGCCAGCCGCGCAGCGTCTGGACGCATGAACTCGATCTGAGACCGTTCAAGGAGCCGTTCTGACGACGGATCGTCGCGCGGCCCCCGACGCAAGGAGACACACATGACCGCCCAGAAGAAATGGCGCCTCGTCGGCGACTATTTCGAGAATTGCAACTGCAACATTGTCTGCCCCTGCGTGTTCTCGGCCAAGGCCATGGCCGAGCAGCCGACGCAGGGATTCTGCGACATCGTGATGGCGTTTCATATCGACTCGGGCAGCTATGGCGACGTCGCGCTCGATGGGCTGAATGTCGCGCTCGCGGCCCATGCGCCCGGCCCCATGGCGCAAGGCGACTGGACCCTCGCCGTCTATCTCGACGAGCGCGCGAGCGATGAACAGACCGCCGCGATCGGAGCGATCTTCGGCGGGGCCGAAGGCGGGCCGATGGCGGCATTCGCGCCACTTGTCGGAACGCATCTTGGCGTGAAGAAGGCCGAGATCAAATATGCGATCGACGGCAAGTCGCGCTCCGTCGAAATCCCCGGTGTGCTCGCCATGGCCGTCGACCCGCTGACGGGCCTGCATCCGAGCGGCGAAATCTGGGCGACGAGCGGCCATCCCGTCGCCCCTGAGCGCATCGCCCTCGCCGTCGGCCGCGACGGCAACAGCTATGTCGACGGCGGCATGAACTGGAACAATGCAGGTCGAAACGGCCATTACGCGCCGATCGAATGGTCGAACTGACGGCGGCTGTGTAAATGGAAGAGGTGCGGACAGATCCGATTTCGACGCAACGAAACGTCATTCTGGGCCTTCTCATCGCTCTTTGCGCGGGGGCCTGGGCTTGGCTCGCGTGGCAGGGGGCGGGGATGCACCGCCACCCCGGTTCGCCCATGGCCTCGCCAACTATGGGGATGCAGGCGCCGCTCTTCGTCGCAATGTGGATGGTGATGACCGTGGCGATGATGTTTCCCACCGCCGCGCCGATGTTGCTCACCTTTCACAAGACGCAGGAGAACAAGCGCCGAGGCGGCCAGGCCTTTGTGGCGACCTGGGCGTTCCTCGCCGGCTATATGATTGTCTGGCTGCTGTCGGGCGTCGCCGCCTATATTGGCGCGGTCGCCTTTGAGGCCTTCGCTTCCCGCGCGGCGTTCTCGGCGGAGACGACGAACCGCTTCGGCGGCGCGATCCTTTTTGCGGCGGGGCTCTACCAGCTGACCCCGATCAAGGATATGTGTCTGTCCAAGTGCCGGACGCCGCTCAGCTTCATCATGACGTCCTGGCGCGACGGGGTGATGGGCGCCGTGCAGATGGGCGCGATTCACGGCGCCTATTGCCTCGGATGCTGCTGGCTCCTGTGCGCCATCATGTTCCCGCTCGGAATGATGAACCTCGCCGTACTGGCCACCGTAACCGTCGTTGTCTTCGCAGAGAAGACATTGCCTCAGGCGAGGCTATTGGCGCAGGCCACAGCCGTGATCTTGACGGTCGGTGGCGCCCTGATGATCGCAGCGCCTGACGCGCTTTCTACCTTCGTCGAAGGATGAACGCTTAGGCGGGTTGCGGAGGCCGACGACTGGCATGAATGGTTTTGGCGCAAGGCTTGTCTGCTTCTAGCGCGACCTCGCCGTTTTCCAAGGAATGGGCTTCCAGGTCGGCACGCCAACCTATAGCAGGGGTTCATGAATTTTCTTCATTTCCTAGGATCGGGCAAACACGCGATTCCTGAGGGAGCGTCCTTGAACGTACCAGGCGCGACCCTAGCCTTACCTTGACCCGCACATTCTCAATGGTGGACACATTTACGACCGGGCAGGTCGCGCTCCCCTTGCTGAAATTCACAACAGCTATATAGAGCTGGCGCGCAAGAACGGCTTGCCGATCCTCACGTTCACGGACACTTGGCGATGCTGGCAAAAAGCAATTGACTCCTCCGCCTTCAACGGTCTCCGGGTCAATGAGGATAACGCCTCCCTCCGGTGACGCCTACAAGCCTTCTCGCTTTCCAAGCCAATACGGCGGACTGCGAAGTCGAGAACTTAGATGGCAGCGCCGAATTGATCACAGAGCCACCGCTTGTTTTCGCCGAGAACCTCGGACGCCTTCGTAACCGTTTTAACTTGCGCGTCGTGGGAGGCTGCTGCGGAACTGAAGGTGGCCACATCGAGGCTTTAGCAAAGAAGTTATCGTGCGAGGAAGTCTAAACTGGAGGATCGGCGAAGAGTTCTCGATTGCCCAAACGACCACTTGTGGCGCATTTATGCCTTTCGGACTCCCAAGCTGACAATCTCCGATGTCGCCAGCTTACGTGCGTTAAACGTTTAGAAGTTCGTGCAGATCATCCGGAGTGTCTTGGAAAAGACCCGCTGCTGCTTCCAGACGCGCCACGTCGGCGTCGAACTTGGCTCGCCTCTCGCCCGCCAGAGTCGATGCGATTGTGGCCTTCATCTCCTCCACCCATTCGGTG
The DNA here is from genome assembly GCA_003963405.1 of Hyphomicrobiales bacterium. Lineage (GTDB taxonomy): Bacteria > Pseudomonadota > Alphaproteobacteria > Rhizobiales > Beijerinckiaceae > Methylocystis. Next base: position 1,139 of record RXIY01000094.1, on the reverse strand, counting down.
GCTTCGGCATTGACGCCCGCGACGAGCGCCATCAAGTCCGCTGGTTCCAGCGCCTTCTCCACTTCACCGCTGCCGGCGCCGACGCTCGCCACGGAGACGGGCGGCGGCAGTGGCGTCGTTTCAGCCGGATGAAACGCGCGCGCAGCGCCGCTTAAATCGTCAGACCCAGATCCGACATGTGCGATGCCCGTCCTTTCGGCGCGGTCCGCATTGAGAAGGTTGCGGGCAGCGACGATTTCCGCTCGCAGCGACTTCGTCAGAATATCCAGCGGGTCCGCGCGTCGTATCGAGAAGCGGCGCGGCTTCTTCAGAACGGCGACCGACTGAGGCTCGGTTCGAAGCTGCTTGCAAAGCGCAGCTACCGGTTCATTGCTCGCTTCGTTCATCGCCGCGACGAACGCCACGCGGAAAGGCTCAGCCTCAACGAAGATTTTCTCTGCGGCCGCCATCACGCGCGCAAACGCCGCGTCGTGCTTCGCCCCACGCGCAGCAGACACGATCATCGCTCCCGCATCAGCCGACCAGTCCGACGAAAGGCCGTCTGTCCCTACATCCGGCACGCTCAGTTGAGCGCTGAAAGGCGCCGACGCCACGACCTTTCGCTTGTAGCCGCCATCCGTGAAGAAGTTGATCTTGTCCAAAACTGCCGCGTACTGACCACGCACCAGCAGCACCGACTTTTTACTGTCCAATCGGCGAAGGGCCTCCGGCGCCATCAGGGGCTCGAGCTCCCATCGCCCTTGCGTCGTGCGGCTGGCTCGGGGCATGCCGCCGACGAGGCTGCCGCCGCCGATCGAAGTCCCCCAGCCTTCGCGGCGAATGTAGCGCTTTCCGATTTCGTCGGAGCAATGTTTGGCGGTCGTTTCGTCGCCGACGCCGATCAAGAGCTTCACGTCCATATTGCCGACAAGCATGTCCCGCGTCGGCTTGCCGTAGCGCACGTCCAACTGGGTCAGGCCCTGCGCGATCACCGCGATCTGGAACCCATAGCCTGCGACGAGCGGCGCGCGATCGACGATTTCGGGCATGCGGCCGAACTGATAAAATTCATCGAGCATCAGGAGGAGCCTATGCGGCTCGTCGAGGCCTGGAAGGCTCCGCAGCAGCACGTCATGAACTTGCTGCACGAGCAGGCGCAC
>RXIY01000018.1 GCA_003963405.1 Hyphomicrobiales bacterium | reverse complement strand
TCGTGCTTCTCTACGAGCTCCATCAGGCGCCAAGCCGTAGACGCTCCTTCGAGGACTGCTCGGGTGAGAAGGGCCGCTGCCGCTAAGTCGTCTTGCTCCAATGTATCGCAGGCGTTTCGAGCCAATTCCTCCGTGCGGAAAATTAGCGATTCCCGAACAAGTAGTAGCTTAATCGGCGCCTTCGAGGCGCTATTGAGTTGCGCTGGATCAACCGCGGTCGGAAGGCTGACTCGGATACGGTTAACTATGCCACGCGCAGCGGCAATCTTATCCGTTGGCATGGCCTAATTGCCCGCCAAAGGAGAACGCATTCTCGCGTCGAAGCTCCGCTTATTCATCGGACTGCCTAAATCCCTCTCTTATCCACCCGTAGCAATATCCACCGACCCAAATGGCCGCCATTGGCCCAAAGAGAAGCGCGAAAATGCGTTCAGAGTTGAGGACAGTTTCGACTGGGACCAAGTTCTTGAAGGAGTTTCCTTCCAACACAGAGGCGGGCTCTCCGGTCTTTGCAACTACGGTGTCAGTGACAATGCTGTGGCTGAAGGGCCCCTGCTTCTTCTCGAGATAGACAAGCGCAATAATCGATAGGGCCCAGACGCTCGAGATTACCAAGCCAAGTCTTTGCCAACCACCGAGTCTGCGTTTCTGTCTCATAATGGACCTCGGGACGTAATGGATAGGAAACCTCGCTTAAAGCGATCGCAGAAAACGCCCCGCCGATACATCCACCGTGGAGGCGTCTCGGTGGCTTCTGAGGTCGCCTGCATCGAACGTATGCGAACTAGACCACGTTCTCAATCTCGCCCGCCCCCGTCCAGCGCGAAGTACGACACAGGGACGCGGTCGTGAAAAGTCAATGCGCGCTGATCGCAGACAAAGAAGACCCCCAAGAGTCGATAGGCGCAACCTTTCCTTAACCATCCACCTATTCAATTCTCGCCGAAGGAATCCTCATGACCGACGAAAAGCCAAAGAAAAGTGCGCGCGGGTTCGCGTCCATGAGTCCGGAGAAGCAGCGCGAGATTGCTCGCAAGGGCGGGCGAAGTGTTCCCGCCGAGAAGCGGAGCTTTTCACAGAACGCCGATCTGGCGGTCAACGCTGGGCGTAAGGGCGGGAAGTCCGTCGATCCCGCAAAGCGGTCGTTCTCAAGAGACCCTGAGCTTGCGTCAAAGGCGGGTGTCAAAGGCGGCACTGCCTCGCACGGGGGCGGAAAGCCGAAGGCGACGAAGGAACCATAGCCGGCCAAGGGCACCAGCCCCCCTTTATCTATTCATTGCTTGTGAGCCGGCCGGGCTTGCCTATTTGACTCGGGAAAGGGGCGGCCCGCTGGCGCCAAGCAGGTCGCCCCGGGGCCGGAAGATGTCACCTATGGCGCCATCCTCGGTCCGATGCGGTCTAACCCAATGAACGGCCGAAGGTTCAGGAACAATCGTTTTAGCGGCATGGTTCTTCCGATACAGCGAAATTGCGGAGGCCGGGGCGATTCCGGCGCTGCCGCAGCGCTGATCTGTGACGGAAATGCTTTTCTGTCACTCGTGCCCTGCGCCGGAAGGCCCGGTCACGGAAAAGGTGGCCCGTGTTGCCCGATAAGGCTAGCCGGGCTGCCGCTCTCACCTAGAGGAACGGCCCGCCTTTGAAAGGTCGGGCCGCCTTTGTTCCGAAGCCTGAGGCGCTACTATTAAGTAACCTTGGTGAGCAGGCGCTTGTTCCCCGCTAAGCTATAACGAACGGCAATAAGCAAAACGCCCCGCCAGTTCATCCGTGGTCGGGGCGTTTATCTAGTCGCTCTTGCGAGGCCTCGGCCCGAACATACGCGAGCTCGGGCGACTTTTCAAAAGCTGGATGACAAGGCCGCAACCGTCGCATAGGAAGGCGCGACCTTCTCCTGCATCTGCTCGGCGCGAACGACGCGGGGGATCGTCTTCCTCTTCCGGCCAGCGATGATCCCGGCGGCTTTGCACCACTGGTGGACCGCTTGCTTGGTGACGCCGATTTCTCGACCCGCGTCAGCGAGAGTCGCTCCGTCGCGCACCATCCTCAACGCGGCGGCCCGCAGCGGCAACGGGATGCCGCTCTCGCCTCTCTGCCGTCCACGCGGTCGGACGGGCAAGTAATACATTCGTGCGATCCTCGCGGCAGTTCGCGGAGCTATGGTCGCCTCGTCGGCTGCCTCTCGAAGAGTAGCGCCTTGCCGGAGCAGAGATAGCGCGAGGCTGCGCTGCCATAGCGCGATGCGATGAGGGCTCGGACCCTTCGCCGGCTTGGGCTGCCTCGGTCGCCGCGGCGTCGGCGGCTCCAAAACACCGGCCTCGACTGCATAGCGCCGCGCGGTCGCGGTGGTTACGCCGAAACGCTTTGCCACCCGCTCGGCACTGGCGCCGGCCCGCAGAAGGGAAACCGACTTCAATCGCAGCTTCGGATGCAGTCTCGGCATAAGTCCGCCCCGCAAATCGGTGAGGGGCGGATATTACGTGCAGGCCGTGTGAATTGTCATCGCACTCGCGCCGGGCAGTTGCTCGCGGAGATGGAGAAGGCGATCGATCAAGCGGCGATCTTGAGACCGTTTCCGGGTGCGGCGCCGGTCGCCATCCAGACGGAGACCTCATTCATCCCGCCCCAGCATTTCTTGGGCGCGTGCGAGACGATGAGCCTCGCGATAGAGCCGATGTGGGGGCGAACCGACTCGGGCGCCAAGTTCGCCGCCGCGAAGAGGTCGCCAACCAGCACGGAGGTCAGAAAGACACCGGGGTTTCGACCTTGCTCGATATATTCGAGCAGCGCCGGACGTAGCGCCTCCGGCACGAGGCTCCAGTCGGCCTTGGTGTAATCGCTAGTGCAATCGATCATTGATCGCTCCTTTCAAAACGAGGCGAGCCTATACATCGGCGAGCACTATGCAGGCCCCTGTAATCCTTCGGATAAGTTCGGTTTTTCGGGAGTTTTCGGCTTTTCCATCGCCGGCCGGCCTCGCTGCCTGCTCAAGGGATGGTTCTCCGCCTATCCGCATAAAATAGCTGAATTTCGTTGTGATATAGTCTTGCAAGCTGTTTAAGGTTTCCTTAGGATAACCTTAAATCATGGTTTGACATGGGAAATGCAGCATGACCGATTTCTCTTTGAAAGACGAAGCAGAACTCATCCAGCGCGGCAAGGACGCCTTCGCCCGCAAGAGTCGAGAGTGGACTGACTGGCTTGTTATCGGCGAGGCCGTCGCCGCCGGACAGCGCCGGGCCATGCGACTGGCCGGAACAAACCAGCCCTTCGGCCGAGCCTACACGAAGGAGTTCGGCGCGTGGCTTGTCGAGAACCCCGAGTTCGGAGACGGCCCGACCGGGATCGGCAAGGTGGCGCGGTCGAACCTGATGAAGTGTCTCGCCGCCCGGGTCGAAATCGAGGCGTGGCGCGAGACTCTGCCTATGCACAGCCGGCTGACTTGGAACCATCCGAACACGATGTTGCGCCATTTCGAGGCGTCGCAGAAGGAAAGGGTGGCGAAGACCAAGCGCCAGCCAAAAGAAGGCGCAGACCTTAAAGCTGAGATCGAAGCTTTGAGGGCCGAGAACGAACGGCTCAAGACCCAAGTCGAAAAGCTCCAGCGCCAAAAGGCAGCTCCCGGCGGGCCATCGCCGGAGCAAGAGGCGGCGCTCGCGCGGGTGGGCGCAATCAACATCGAACTTGAGAAAAAGATGCGCGCCGCAGAGTCTGATAGAAAAAAATTAGCCAACGAGAACGTCAGGCAGGCGCAGGAGCTCGAAAAGCTGCGCATGCTGATGGAGGCGGCGTCGATAACGGGCAAGGACGAGGAAATCCAAAAGCTGAAAGCCACCAATGCTTCTTTGAGAAAGAAGATACGGGCGCAGGAGCACGGCTTCTACACCCAATGGAGGTATAAAGCGGGCGAATACCCGTTCACGGCGAAAGAAGTCAAAACGCTGAAAGCCGCCCTGCATCCCGATAGCTCAGCCGAGTGGCGCAACAAGGCATTCGTCCTGTTCTCGTCGAAGGAGAAGGAACTCGCGCCGCCACCGCCGCCGCCGAAGCCCGAGGGATACCGAGAACCGCCGGGTTTCTCGTCCTTTGATTTGCGCGAAGCCTTCGCCAACGGGGAAGCACAGCAGATGGCCCGGCGCGCGGCGAAAAAGGCGGGCGCGGTGTGAGCGTAATGTCGCCCGCTCTCAATCGGCCAGAAACGGGCCTCCCATGCGCGAAGCCGGTCGGTCCCCACCGATCCACGGCGCGCCATGAAGCGCCCCTGTGCGGCCTGCTCTGCGACGTCGGGGGCGGTGCGCGCGAGCGATGACTCCCGGCGAGTCGAAAGCGCCGGAGCCGGCCGGCGCGCCTCCGCCTCTCGGCGAAGGCGAGCCGCCGCCCACGCCGTCTTCAAGCATTGCCCGAACGTCCATCCCAGCCCGAGCCGCTTCCCGTCGCGGAAACGGCCCCAAGCGTCGCGCATAACTGCGGCGCGGTCGTATTTCATGGCCATGATGTCCTCCGATATGGACGGGGCCGCCTTTCGCGCCCGGCGTCGATCATGCCGCGGCGTTGGCGCGCTGACGCTTCGTCGCCTTCTTTGCTTTCTCATCCTTCGCGGCGACGATGCAGTCGACATAGACCGCCGGCCGGGGGTCGCTCTCATAGGGCGGCCGCGCCTCGCCTGAGACTCTCACGCGGTTGTGGACGCTAAGCCGCATCAGGTCCAAGCGAACTTCATCTCCGAAAGCCAGAATGGTTATGTCGCCCGCGGGGCCGCGCGCGGTCGCGACCGCATAGGGCTTGCCCGCCTTCGAGACGCGCGCCGTTGGCTCGCTCGAAATGGCGCAATCGAAATCCTCCACCGAGCGCCGCAGGTTGTCGTAATCGGCGGCGAGCGCCGGGTGCATCTTCAACATCTGGAGCGCCACGCGGAGCGCGTTGAAGGGCACGTCACGGCCAACAGCCTCGTTCAGCATCGGGAGAATTTGCTTGCCCAACTCCCCGAAGATTGGCCGCCACATGAGGCCGTCGAACTGGAACCATCTTTCGCGGAAACGGGCATAGCGCAGCCACTCCGGCGCCCATGCGGCGACCAGCGCGGCAAGCTGGAACTCGTTCAGAGGCCCGTCGTATTCGTTTTCCATAGGTCGCTCCTGTAAACCGCGGTCAATGCCGGTGACGCCAAGGAAATCGCCTCAATTCGGGGGAGCGACAATGCGCGGAGGATTTGCAGCGCGCGCGCCGAGGGCTCGTTCATCCGCTTCAAGGTCTCGGCAATCGCCGCCTGCCCCCGGAGGAGCCTCGGGGCCGCCCCCACCTCGACCCGGCCGCAGTCGTGACGTCGCGCGCCGCTTTGGGCGGGAGCTTGGGGAGTCCGCCTTGGGGCCGCGTCCGCCATTTCCGGTGAACACGTCAACGCGAGCGCAGCGAGTGTTGCGGCTTCATTCGCGGCTGTAGACCTCGCCGCGCCGACAATAATGGGGTGCGCCGCGCGCTTGCGGTCCGAACGCCTCGGCTTGTGGCCGTTGACCTCGCCGCCTCTCTCCGGCTGGGCCAGCGGGCGGGCGCGCGCCATGGGCGGCGCGCCGTGGCTCATGTCGGAGGTGGCTACAGGTCCCTCGCCGCAATAACCTTTTGTTATAGGGAGCGACGGACCCCGCGAGATTTGTCTCATTTGTCTCAAAGTTTTTGTCTCACGAGCGGCGACTTTCGCCGCCAATTCGTCGCGCTCGACCTTCGGGCGGCGATAGAAGGAGGCGCGAGACTCGCCGAGCATCTCCCACGGCTTAAGGTGTGAGAGGGTCGGCTTGCGGCGCGCTTGAAGCGAGCTCGCCGCTCTACGCTCTGCCAGCCATTCCTCTCGCGGCTTGGCTCCGTTGGCCCGGCGCTTCGCGGTCGCTCTGGCCCGGTCCCGTTCCTTCTTCGTCTCGGCGCTGCGCTTCAAGCGCGCGGCGCGCGGCAGGTCATAGGCGCCGATGGTGTAGAGCCCGAGATTGTCTCTTTCCTCGATGCCGACGCCGAGCTTGCGGGCCATCGTGTCGGCTCTCAGGAAAGAGTCGCCTTGGCGGGCCTTGGCGCTGGCGATGCCGCGCTCGACCGCCGCGCGCTCGTCGTCGTCGAAGTAGCCGCCGACCTCTACCAGCATGGCGGCGGCCGTCGCCTCCGGCCACGAGGCCCAATACTCGCCGGCCATGCGCTGGCCCTTCCGGGGGTCGCGCCTGAACTCCGGCCAGTAGCGATAGCGACCCGCCGGAAACATGAGCGTAGGGACCGCCATGCAGAAGCCCCACCAGAAAAGGTCGATCTTCTGGCCGTGAGCTCGCCTGTGCTTGAGCAGGACGATCAAGTCCGTGCGCGCGCCCATGGCGCGAAGGCGGCGCTTCTCTTTGGCGAGGTCAGGAAGGGCGGCGCGGCTCATTGCGCGCCCCCCGGAATTGTCCGCACGAAGCGGTTCCGGTTGCCCGGCCCGCCCTTGGTGCGGATGACGCGGACGTAGCCGGCGGCTTCGAGGCGCTTGACGGCCTCGGGCACCTGCCGGAGGGAGAACCCGGACTCCGCCGAAAACTCGACCAGCGACCGGGGCCGCCCGTCCTGCATCAGCCGGGCGAGAGAGACGGCCGCCATCGTGAGCCGGCGGTCGGCGCGCAGCGCATCGAACCAGCCGGAGCCGGGCGCATTGTTCCCGGCGGCCGGGGGCGTATGGTTGCCCCCGACCGTTGCATCGAAGCTCCACTCCGTTCTGCGGTTCCCATCTGCCCCTCGGCCCAGCCCGGCCGGGGGGCATTCTTTTTGGGGCAGGGGCGGCCCGAAGTCGAAGGCAAGCTGGCCAGAATTGACCGGGCGCCGCTTCCCGTGGTTTGACACTGGGGAAGAAAGCCCTTGCGCTTCAATGGGCGTAGTTTTGCGGTTTGACGTCGCGAGCCGTTGATTTTTTGGATGTCGGGCAACCCTGCCGGGGCCGCCAATGCCTAACTTCCAAGCGATTCTGTGTCGCTCTAAGCGCGGGAAATCGTGATCAGGAGGTAGCACGCGAACAGAAAGAAGAGCAGGGAAGCCCACCCCAGAAGATGCGATAGAATGAGGGTCGCCCGGGTGCGCTTGTTCGCCTCCGTGGCGGATTTGGCCAAGTGGTCTCTCTCGGCTTCGACTCTTCCCTTAAGCTCTTCGTTTCGCGCCGTCTCAGGATGGGTCAGGCGAATGTCTCCGATCTCTCGCGAGCAATCGAAGTTTGCGTTCTTGGCTATTGCGTCGAAATTGTAATAAGTCGCCAAAGCGCACATGAAGGCCGAGAAAAGGCCGGTGGCGAAGGCAAGCCCCGGGCCAAGGATTATTGGGAATTTCTGAGACCACGGCATGTCTCCTATGCCCAGAAAGGCCGCGGTCACGGGAAGGGATCCAAGCCCAGCGGCGTTGATCCAGATGAGGTTCGTCAGGATGAGCTTGGAGAAATCGACGGCGCTACGCTGCGCATCGCTGAATTGCTTATGGTAGAGTTCTCTGACCCTCAACTCCAGTTCCTGCCACCGGATGGGGTCGTCAAGATTGGTCATCGCGCCTGGAAAGCTACGCTGGCCGAACTGTTATGGTCAAGCTATCGGCGAGAGATTGAAGTTCGCGTCCGCGCTCGCGGTTACAAGATCGCCTGCGGTCGCCATGCCCTGGCACGCCGCATTACCGGCGGACTCATCTCAGCGCATCCAGTTGACTGCCTTGGACACAACCATTAAGCTCAAGCACAACTTTAAAGGCCAGAGCTCTGTGGATTTTTAGCAGCCGGCCGATTTATTACTTTGGTTATAGGTTGCGGTATGAGTGACAAGCTCAATGAATTGATCGCCGATCATTTGCTTGCTGTGCGCGCGTTCCGCCATGCCTGTGATCAGCAGCTTGGTCCGAAAATCGAGGATGAAGCCTTCGAGGCTGAGGAACTCGCCATGATGGCGCTGTGCAGCTATCCGCCTGGAAACATCGAGGAGGCCCGTCGCAGGGCTTGTTACCTCCTGCTAACGAGATTCGCCGCTGATCTGACGATGGAGGGCCTGGCTCTCCTGCAATCGTTCACCGCGACGGGCCCGTGATTTGTTCGTTAATTTGGGCGTGGGTCTTTTCAGCCGGAATCAATCTTCCTTTTCCGGCTTGTATTTTTTGACCTCGCGGGAAAGTTCAGCGCCGGTTCGGGCGTCATATTCGATCTCGACCTTCCGATTGTCGGGGGTCAGGATGACGACTTCGTAGATGAGCCTGCCGTGCTCCTGCTCCAGTTCGATCTCCTTGACCGTTCCGGCGACAGAGGCGCGCGCCTGGTCGAGAACGCGCTCCATCGGGAGAACGCCATTGACGTCCGGCGGATAAAATATGTCCTCGAGAGGGCCGGCGGAGGCCGGGGCGATCCCGGGAAGGGCGAGCAGCGCGCACGCCATGAGCAATTTGAGGCTGTTCATGTCTTTTTCCCCGCAAGGCTGAAAACGTGCTCAAGCTTATGCGCGTCGGACCGGGAAAGAAAGAAGAAACGCGGCAACCCCGTCACGCTCGCCCGCCGCCTTCCTTTCCGCCTTCGATCCGTTCAGCCACGAGATAGAGCGGCCGGCCTTTCACTTCGTTGAAAATGCGCGCGATATATTCGCCGAGTACGCCGAGCGATATGAGCTGCACCCCGGAGAAGAAGGCGATCGACACGACGAGCGTCGGAAAGCCGGGCGTATCCACGCCGAAAAGCATCGTCCGCGCCCAGTAATAGGCGGCCATGGCCAGCGCGAAAAAGGAGATGCCGAGGCCGACATAGGTCCAGACCTTCAGCGGGATGGAGGAAAAGGACATGATCCCGTCGAGCGCGAATCGGATGAGGCGCGGCAGATTGAACTTCGAGGCGCCGCTTGCCCGGCTTTCGACCTCAAAGGGCACGCCGATGGATTTGAAGCCGATCCAGGCGAAAAGGCCCTTGTTGAACCGCGCCCGCTCGCGCATTGACAGCAGCGCGTCCACCGCCTGCCGGTCGAGAAGCCGGAAATCGCCAGCGCCGGGCGGCAGTGAGACATCGCCGAAATGATCGATGAGTCGGTAGAAGAGCCGCGTGAGAACCGCCCGGAGTTTCGGATCCGTAGCGCGGTCCGTGCGCTGGCCATAGACGTTCTTGTAGCCTTCGCGCCAGCGCGCGACGAAGCGCGGGATGACTTCCGGCGGGTGCTGGAGGTCCGAATCCATGATGACCACGGCGCGGCCGCGCGCGTCGTCGAGACCGGCGGCGATGGCGACCTCTTTGCCGAAATTGCGCGAGAAAGAGAGTGCGCGAAAGCGCGGTTCGGCGGCGCAAAGGGCGCGCAGCTCGGAAAGACTGTCGTCGTGCGAGCCGTCGTCGATGAATATGGCTTCGAACGCGAGGCCAGTTCCTTCGAGGGCCGGCACGAGCCGCGCCGCGAGCGGGCGCAAATTCGCGCGCTCGTTGAACACAGGGATGACGACCGATATATCGGGAGTCTGGGGTCTGTCGCTCATGGCGCCGTTTCAAGCAGAAATTCGGGGCGGGGCATAGGCGCAAACGGGAGCTTGAGGCAATGGCGCGGGACCGGATCATCGCCCTGTGCGCGGACGACTACGCCCTGTCCTACGCTGTCAGCGTCGGCATTCTGGAGGCGCTTGACGCCGGACGCTTGACGGCAGTCTCGGCGCTGGTCAATGGGCCGCGCTGGCCCGCCATGGGCCGCGAGTTGCTTCGCCGCTCGGAAAACGCGGATGTCGGCCTGCATTTCAACCTCACGCTCGGCCGTCCGCTCGGCCCAATGCCCAAATTCGCCCCCACGGGAGCCTTCCCACCGATCGCGACGGTGGTGCGGATGGCCATGCGCGGCAAGCTGCCTCTCGACGAGATTCGCGCCGAGATCGACCGGCAATTCGACCGCTTCGAGGCGGTCATGGGGCGCCGGCCCGATTTCGTGGACGGCCACCAGCACGTGCACGGCCTGCCGGGGATTCGCGACGCGCTGATCGAAGCCATGGCGGTTCGAAAGCTCGCCGGCCGCGCCTGGATCAGATACCCCGGCGACGGGCTTCATCGCATTCTGATGCGGCGGGCGCATGTGGGCAAGGCGCTCGCCGTGCGGGGCCTGTCCTCGGGGTTGCGGCGTACGGCAAGACGGCATGGCTTCGCGACAAACGAGGGTTTTTCCGGCTTTTCGGATTTCCACCCCGGGAAGGATTACGCCAAGGCTTTCGAGACCTATCTGCGCGCGCCGGGGCGACGCCATCTGGTCATGTGCCACCCTGGCCATGTCGATGAGGAGCTCGCGGCTCAGGATCCGGTGACGATTACCCGCGAGCAGGAACTCGCCTTCCTGCTGTCGCCGCGCTTGCCCGAGATGCTGGAAAAGCGCCGGCTGAAACTCGCGCGCCTCAGCGCCGTGATGACTTGAGGTCTCGCTCCAGTCAGTAGACCGTATCGAGCAGATCGTAATAGGAAAGGTCGAGATACCCCGCGTCCTCGCCGCGTCGCCTGAAGTTCCAGTCGTTGAACCAGTCGAGCGTAGGCCAGAAATGCGCGCTGTTGCGCAGAACGCCATAGCGGTTCCGAAGCGCCTTCCAGTCGTCGAGGGTCTGGACCGAACGCAACTCTTTCAGGAAGGCGGGCGCCTGGGCGAGATCCAGCTCCATGAAGAGGTTGGGGAATCCCCCGATGATCGTCGGATAGACGCTCATCGTGTATTCGTCGGGCAATGCCTCGCCATTCTGGAAGAAGAGATCGAACTGCGTCTTGTAGACGCGATTGGCGATCAGCGAATAGACGCGGGATTCTCGTCCGTGGTTCAAACGCAGTAATACGACGCTCGGAAGAAAGCGCGGGAACTTATAAGCGGTGGTCTCGGTCAGCAGCGAGACCGCCTTGATCCAGCGCCCGTAGCCGTCAATCGGCTGGTCAAGCGAAATCTTTGGTTTGACGAGGGGATTGAACGCATCGACCGGCCCGCTGATCGCCGGACCCAGGCGCGCCTGAATGCGCGCGACCACGTCGAGCAAGGGGCTCGGCGCGGCTCCTGCGATTCCTCCGGGCAGATTGCTGTCGGGGAAGGGCACGAGAAAGCGCCCGACAGCGCCGAACGCGCCCTGCGACCAATTCCGGCGGATCGGTTCGCGATCTTTCTCGGGGAGCAGGAGCAGAAAATTGTCTTCCATTTCCTGTCGCAGGAAATTGAAGAAGACCAGCGTCTCGAGCTTCCCGAGATCGCCCTCCCAATATTTGTAGCTCGCCACCGTATCGTAATAGAGACGCTCGAAGCCGCTGTAGCCGATCAGCCATTGGCTGCGCGGAACGCCGCCCTGACGGCCCTTCATCACAGAGACATTGGTTTCGTGCCGCAGGACGGTGAGCCATGCGTTCGGATTCTTTCCGTCGCCGTTCCAGATGGCGTCAATGGTCATGCCCTCGGGCGTCAGCTTCTTCTGCGCCTTCGCATAAGCCTCGACATATTCGGCGTCGCCGATGGGAAAGCGGTCCATCATGGTGGACCAGGTTTCGAGCCCGAGTTCCGGGTCCTGCACGGACGGGTCGTGACGCGGGTCGAGGAAATTGACCCAGAAATGATCCTTGACGGCATAGGTCGCCGTCTGTCCCAGGCACACGGGTCCATAGGTGATCCCGCCGACGATCATTTCCGAATTTTCGAGCAGGAACAGGGAGCGCGCCTCCGCCGGAATGGCCCGGTAGATTCGGAACGGATTGCCGACGCCCCAGGGCGGGTTCATGTCCTGCGTTTTGTCCCAGTCGCGCGCGAAGAAAAGCTGTCCGAGATGCGCGAGCGATCCTTTGTTCAGGCGCCAGACGAAATGGTTTTTCTGCACTCTCGGCGTCGAGACCTTCTGAAGGCGATACCAGAACCGGTCCACCCCCGCGTAAGTGTAAGGATTGTCATAGGGGAGAGCGGTGTCGATGACCTCGACCGGAAGATCGACCGCCGCCTTTCCCTCGGCGTCTGCGCGGCGCGCGGGGGTCTTGGACCGTACGAGACGGAAGAAGTCCCCCGGGCTCTCCTCGAGGACGATGCTGGCCTGATAGACGTGATCGAAGATGTAACGGGCGACCAGCCGATGGCGCGGGTCCGGGTCGTTGAGGAACGCCTCCCAGTCGCCGACAGCCGCCCGGCCGTTGACCGCCCCGGCCCGTTGCTGCGACTCCGGCATGGGTCCCGGCGAGCCGTTGGCCACCCAGGCCGCGAGTTTTTCGATCTCCGCGCTCGAGAGGGCCGGCAAGCCGAAGGGCATTCCAGCTGCGGGATAGGAGTCGAGATGAGCGTTCAGCGCCTCGGGGGTCGCCGGGCATCGGTGGCTGTAGCGCCTGGCGTAGAGCGGCATGACCGCCGCGCGCGAGAAGCCCGGCTGATTATGCCGAGCGCCGGCGGAAACCATCTTGTAGAGCAGGGACCGGTCGAGCCGGTCCGCCGACGACCCCTCGCGTTCGAGGATCGGATAGAACCCGCGCTGGCGCCACTCCTGCGTCGTCTGCGCGAAGTCCATATCGACGCGCGGGCTGGCCTCGACGTGGCTGCTATAGGGATTGACGCCGAATCCGCCGCGATCGACGCCGCGGAAGGAGTCGAGTTTCACGTTGCAGGGCGAGCCGAGACAGCCGTGACAGGCGATGCAGCGGCGATTGAAGATCGGCTGGATGTCCGTCGTGTAATCGGGCGACGCCGAAGGAGCCGGCCCCGTCTGCGCCGCCGCAGGACTCATCCCGTCGCATCCTGACAGGAACAGCAGCACCGCGACGACAGCCTTCAGAAGCCAGGCCAAGCGAAGGGAGGGTCTCGTCGGGTCCATGAAACGTCGCTGTCGCTTTGGGGCGGCAGCAATCGCCCTCGCGCATGCTGTCCGCCGCTCCTGTGGTCAGCCGAGATTAACAAATCAGAACTTGGCCGCAATCGACGCCGGGGGCGTGTCCACCGGAAGATCTCAAGTGATGTCGATATCGAGCCCCAGGTCGAGCACGCGCGCGGAGTGGGTGAGAGCGCCGACCGAGATGAGATCGACGCCGGTTTCGGCAATGGCCGCCACCGTCTCCAGCGTCACGCCGCCCGAGGCTTCGCAGATCATGCGCCCACCGACGAGCGCCACGGCGGCGCGCAGGATTTCGGGCGGCATGTTGTCGAGCAGCACCGCGTCGGCCCCTTCCGCAACGACCTCTCCGAGCTGATCGAGCGTATCCACTTCGATCTCGATCTTCGTCAGATGGCCGACGAAGGCCTTGGCGGCGCGCAGGGCAGGGACGACGCCGCCGGCGACGGCGATGTGATTGTCCTTGATGAGCACGGCGTCATCGAGGCCAAAGCGGTGATTGGCGCCGCCCCCGCAGCGCACGGCGTATTTCTCCAGAGCGCGCATCAGCGGCGTGGTCTTGCGCGTGTCGCAGACGCGCGCCCTCGTATGGGCGATGCGCGCGGCGTAAAGCGCCGTGAGCGAGGCGACCCCCGACAATCGGCCGAGATAGTTCAGCGCCACGCGCTCCGCCGAAAGAATCGCGCGCGCCGGGCCTTCGATGCGCGCGACGATTGCGCCGGGCTCGATGGCGTCGCCATCCGCCTTCCAGGCTTCGAAGCCGACGGTCGAATCGATCTGCGCGAAAGCCGCCCGGGCGAGCGGCAGGCCGGCGACGACGCCCGCCTCGCGCGCGGCGATCACCGCGCGCGCCGTGACGCTCCTGGGGATGATCGCCTGGGTGGTGACATCCCCGGCGCGGCCGAGGTCCTCCGCCAGCGCGGCGCGAACGGCGTCCTCGACGAGGAAGGGAGGAAGATCAAAATCCATGAGCCTGAGCCCTTGCAATGATGACGGCCTGATTTCCCTCCCCCTTGCGGGCAGGGGCCAGGGGTAGGGAGCGGCGATCTCGATTGAGGATCCGGGGCGCCCCACCCGACCCCGCTTCGCGGGGCCACCCTCCCCGTGAGGGGGAGGGATGGGCGTCGCGCCCGCGGGTCCGCCCCACCGCGCTCACGCGCCGGCCTCTTCGGCGATCCGCAGGGCCTCAGCCAGCGTCATGCGCGTGCGATGCGCCAAAGCGAAATCGGCGTTGGGAAAATCCGAGCGGAACTGCGCGCCTCTGCTCTCGCGGCGGGCGAAGGCGGAAGCCGCGATCAGCAGCGCGGTGGTCAGCATGTTGGAAATCTCGATGTCGCTCGTGCGCGAGGAAAGGCGTCGGATCGCCTTGAGCGCCCCCGCGAGACCGGCGGCGTCGCGAATGACGCCGACATTCGCCGACATCAGGTCGCGCAACTCCTCCACGATGGCGAAGTCGCGGTCATGGGCGAGCGGCTCGGCGCGATCCGCCATGACGCGCGGGTCGATTTCCGGCAATTCGGCGGCCGCGATGTCGGCGGCGGCCCGCGCGCCGAAGACAACCGCCTCCAGCAGCGAATTTGAGGCGAGCCGGTTGGCGCCATGCACGCCGGTCGAGGCGACCTCGCCGATGGCCCAGAGGCCCGATAGGCTCGTGCGGCCCCGCCTGTCTGTCCAGACGCCGCCCATGTGATAATGCGCGGCTGGCGCGACGGGGATCGGCTGCGTTACCGGGTCGATGCCGGCCGCCGTGCAGCTTGCGTAGACGTTGGGAAAGCGACGCGGGAACTCGGCACCGACGGCGGCCCGCGCGTCCAGAAAGGCGCCGCGCCCGGCCCGAATGCTGGCGAAGACGCCGCGCGCGACGACGTCGCGCGGCGCGAGCTCCCCCGCCGGATCGACGTCGAGCAGGAAGCGTCTGCCGTCTCGGTCTACGATGGTCGCGCCTTCGCCGCGCAGCGCCTCCGTCGCGAGCGGGGCCGGATCGGCGTCAATGTCGATGGCCGTCGGGTGGAATTGCACGAATTCCGCGTCGGCGATGGCGGCCCCGGCGCGCGCCGCCATGGCGACGCCGACCCCGCGCGCCTCCACCGGATTGGTCGTGAGACGGTACAAATGGCCGACGCCGCCCGTCGCCAGCACCAGGGCCGAGCAGGGAATGTCGCAGATGCGGCCCGAATCGTGGCGCGCGCGCACGCCGACGATGCGGCCTCCGTGCGTGATGATCTCCTGAGCGGAATAGCCGGCGACAACTGTGACGGAAGGCGTCCGCGCGACCTCTCTCTCCAGCGTCTCCATGATGGCGCGCCCGGCGGCGTCGCCCATCACGCGCACCACGCGGCGATGCGAATGGGCCGCCTCGCGCGAAGGCGCAAAGGCGCCCCCGTCGCGTCTGTCGAAAGGCGCGCCCATTGCGGCGAGATCCTCGACCCGGTCGCGCGCCTCGCGCGCCATGCCGAGCGCAATCTCACGGTCCACGATGCCGGCGCCGGCCGCCACCGTGTCGTCGGCGTGCCGCTCCGGCGTGTCGCCTTCCTCGACCGCAGCGGCGATGCCGCCTTGCGCCCAATAAGAGGAGCCGCTCGACCCGACCGGCGTGGGCGCGAGGATGGCCACCGGGTGCGGCGCGAGCTTCAGCGCGCAGAAGACGCCCGCAAGGCCGCCGCCGACGATGACGATGGGAGGGAGCTTGCCCGGCATCGGCTAATCGAGCGAGACGGCGGCGAGCCGTTCGAGCGCCGCCGCCTCTCGCGCCACGGCAGCGGAGACGAGCGCGCGGGCGCGGTCGGGCAGGGGCAGAGCAAGCGCCGCGCCGTGGCCCTTGGGCGACATTTTGCACAGCGTCTTGCCGAGAATGTCGACGATCTTTTCGTCCTCGTAACCTTGGTATTTGGCGAGGAAATCCTCGAAATAATATTCGAGGAAGACGATGGCGGCGACATTCTCCAGTGCCTGCGATTCCGGGTCTTTCTTGAGCTGCTCCTTGCGAATCAAAGCGCCGACATGGGCGATGGCCGCTTCGTCATAGCCGTGGGCGCGCATGATGTCGCCGGCGAGACAGGCGTGGCGTTCGCGACAGGCGCGTCGCCAGTCGTTGTAGCCGCGGCGTCCCTCCGGATAATCGGCGCGTGGGATTTCCCATCGGCGCAGATGCTGGGCGCGGGCGGCGATCTTCAGAAGGTCGGACGCTTCCGGATAGAGGGCCGAAAGGCGGGCGCTCATGCGCTCGGCGTAGAGGCTTTCGTAGGCCCGGCCGTCCGCCTTGCGGGGATCTTCCGCGTTGGCGGCGTCGATGGCGGCGAGTGTCGCTTCGAGGGACGGCATGTCGTCTTTCTACCCCCTCCCCAACCCTCCACCGCTTTCGCGGGAGAGGGAGCAGAGCGTGAATTTTATCGGCGCTGCCGATCGGGAGCGTCCCCTCTCTCGCCCTATGGGACAGGGAGGGGACGTGCTCACCCCAGGTCGATCATCCTCTGCACGCTGCGGCGCGCGCGTGCGGCCGTCGCCGGATCCACGACGACTTCCTCACGAATCTCCAGCAGTGCGTCGAGAATCTTGGGCAGCGTGATGCGCTTCATATGCGGGCAGAAATTGCAGGGCCGCACGAACTGCGTTCCCGTCGTCTCCGCCGCGATATTGTCAGCCATGGAGCATTCCGTCACGAGCATGACGCGCGCCGGCTTGTTGTTGCGCACATAGTCGATCATCGCCGCGGTGGAGCCGGAAAAGTCCGAGACCTCCACGACTTCGCGCGGGCATTCCGGATGGGCGATCACCTTCAGGCCCGGATGGTCAGCCTTGAAACCGAGAATTTCCTCAGCCGTGAAAAGCTCGTGCACCTCACAGGCGCCGTGCCAGGCGATGATCTTCACCTTGGTCTGCGCGGCGACGTTCTGCGCCAGGAATCGGTCCGGGACCATGATGACGCGGTCGACGCCGAGGCTCTCGACGACCTTCACCGCGTTGGAGGAGGTGCAGCAGATATCTACCTCCGCCTTCACCTCGGCCGAGGTGTTGACATAAGCGACGATCGGCACGCCCGGATATTCGCGGCGCAGCCCGCGAATGTCGGCGGCCGTGATCGAGGCCGCCAGCGAGCAGCCGGCTTCCGCGTCCGGAATCAGCACGGTCTTGTCGGGATTGAGGATCTTCGACGTCTCGGCCATGAAATAGACGCCGCCCTGCACGATGACGTCGGCGTTCGACTGCGCGGCCAGCTTGGCGAGCTGGAGGCTGTCGCCAATGTAGTCGGAAACGCAGTGATAGATTTCTGGCGTCTGGTAATTATGCGCCAGGATCACGGCGTTGCGCGCCGCCTTGAGGTCGTTGATCGCCTTCACATAAGGCGCGTGAAACGGCCATTCGACCGGCGGAATGACCTTGGAGACGCGCTCGTAGAGATGCGCGGTCGCAGCCTCGACCTCAGGCGTCCATTCCAGATTCGGACGTGGCAGCCTGGGGAAACGCCCCTTGGGCTCCAGGCGGGGCGCGGGCGCAAAATCGAGTTCGGCGGTGGGGAAGGTCATGGCTCCCGTGCCCTTCTATCCTGCTCTGTCGTCTTATGCTCAATCTGAGTATAAGAGGGTCCTACAAAAACCCCGTAGCGGCAGCCGCCCGGAGCTCCAGTCAGCCGGAACTTAATGACAGGCGACCGCGCCTGCAACCCCAGCCGTGGCGCGCACATATGCTCGGATAGAGTATAAATCAAGGCGGATGAGGATGGGCCGGAGCGATGCAACGCGCCGTGTGCCGGGGATCCTATGGGGAGGGTGGCTTTTTCGCCGCGAGAGTCGTTCTTTTCTCCCCTCTTCACGGGTCGCGGCCCGCACGAAAGCTGCTATAGACCTTCGCCATGCAGGCCGACGCCAGAATTTTTCCGCACCGCCACCTTCTCGGCATCGAGGGGCTCAAGCGCCCGGACATAGAGACGCTGCTCGACATGGCCGAGCAGGCTGTTGAAGTCTCCCGGCAGGTCGAGAAAAAACGCTCGATTCTGCGCGGGCGCACACAGATCAATCTTTTTTACGAGCCCTCCACCCGCACCCAGGCGTCTTTCGAGATCGCGGGCAAGCGGCTCGGCGCCGATGTGATGAACATGTCGGTGGCGCGATCTTCGGAATCGAAGGGCGAAACGCTGCTCGACACGGCGATGACGCTCAACGCCATGCGGCCCGACATCATCGTCGTGCGTCACGCGCAGGCGGGCGCGGCCCATCTGCTCGCGCGCAAGGTCGATTGCTCTGTCGTGAACGCCGGCGACGGCGCGCATGAACATCCGACTCAGGCGCTGCTGGACGCCCTGACCATCCGCCGCAACAAGGGGCGAATCGAGGGGCTCGTCATCGCCATCTGCGGCGATATTCTGCATTCCCGAGTGGCGCGCTCGAACATTGTGCTGCTCTCGGCGCTGGGCGCGCGGCTGCGCGTGGTGGGACCGTCGACGCTCGCGCCCGACAGTATTTCCCGGCTCGGGGTCGAGGTGCATCATGACATGCGCGGCGGCCTCTCGGGCGCGGACATCGTGATGATGCTGCGGTTGCAGCGCGAGCGCATGTCTGGCGCGTTGACGCCGAGCGCGCGGGAATATTTCCACTTCTATGGGCTCGACGAGGAAAAGCTGTCCTATGCCGCGCCGGGCGCTCTCGTGATGCATCCGGGTCCGATGAACCGGGGCGTGGAGATCGACTCCTCCGTGGCCGACAGCGGCCGCTCGCTGATCCGCGAGCAGGTCGAGATGGGCGTCGCCGTCAGAATGGCCGTGCTGGAGGCCCTCGCGCAGCACCTCCCGAATGTGTAAGATCGCCTCAAAACCGGTCCATAGGACCTTCAAAGGGGTGCGAAATGCTCAAACTGCTCCGTTTCATCGGGCTCGTGTCGCAGTCGATCTTCATCCAGTTCGTCCACCTGTTCGGCCTCGTCGCCTTCGCGGCGTCGGCGGCGATCGGCTGGTTCCGCCTGCCCTCGTGGCTGGTGCCCGTCGTGGCGGTGGTCTGCGGCGTGGTCTCGGACAAATTCCTGGATCAAAGCGCGGTGACGACGATCCTCGAAAAGGCGCACAACGCCAATCAGCGCGGCGGCTTCTTGATCGTCGTCTATTTCATCATCTGCGCGGTCGGCTATGTGGCCGGCGCCTATGGCCGCCACTATCTGCGCGACAGGAGCTTCGCGCCGGCGGCGTCTAAGGAGTAATCCTGAGCGCAGGCGGATTAAAGAGAGCTGGGCGGTCGAACCGCCCGGCTCTTTTCTTTTGTCAGAGGCCCTCGAACAGCGCCGTCGACAGATAGCGTTCGGCGAAGGAGGGGATGATCAGCACAATGTTCTTGCCCTCCGCCTCGGGACGGCTCGCGATCTCCAGCGCGGCCGCCACGGCGGCGCCGGACGAGATGCCGACGGGAATCCCCTCGATGCGCGCCAGCAGCCGCGCGGTCTCGAAGGCGGTCTGGTTGCCGATCGTCACGATCTCGTCGATGATCCCCCGGTCGAGAATTGGCGGCACGAAGCCGGCGCCGATTCCCTGAATCTTGTGCGGTCCCGGCGGGCGTCCGGAGAGAACGGCAGAGTCCTCGGGCTCGACAGCCACGACGCGCAAAGACGGATTGCGCTGTTTCAGGACTTGGCCCACGCCCGTGATGGTGCCACCCGTGCCCACGCCCGAGACGAAGTAATCGACGTGGCCGTCGGCGTCGTTCCAGATTTCCTCGGCGGTGGTGACGCGGTGGATTTCCGGATTGGCCGGATTTTCGAACTGCTGCGGAATGACGGATCCGGCCGTCTCCGCTTGAAGCTCGGCAGCCTTGGCGAGCGCGCCCTTCATGCCCTGCGCGGCGGGGGTCAGCACGAGTTCGGCGCCCAAAAGCGCGAGCATCTTCCGCCGCTCGATCGACATGGATTCGGGCATGACGAGAATGAGCCGGTAGCCGCGCGCCGCCGCGACGAAGGCGAGCGCGATGCCGGTGTTGCCGGAGGTCGGCTCGATCAGCACGGACTGGCCGGGCGTGATCTTGCCGGCCTTTTCGAGCGCGTCGATCATGGCGACGCCGATGCGGTCCTTGACGCTCGCGATGGGATTAAAGAATTCGAGCTTGGCGAGGAGATTGGCCTTCACGCCTTTTTCCTTGGCCAGCCGGTCCAGCCGGACGAGAGGCGTGTCGCCGATCGTTTGGGTGATCGAGTCGTAAATCCGGCCCCGGCCCGGCTTGGCGGGGGGCGTGAAAGGCTTGTCCTTCGACATGTCCTGCTCCGAGAAAGAAATCAGATCGACAGCTTGACGCCGACCGCCGCCATCATCGTCGCCAGCGCCGGCCTCAGATAATGGTCTGGCACGCGGGCGGCGAGATGGCTCCCGATGGCGATGCCGGGCAGGGAGCCGACGAGCAGCGAAAACAGCAACAGCCAGTCCACGCCGCCCATAAGCCAATGCCCGAAGCCGGCGACGAAGGTCAATGGCACGGCATGGGCAATGTCGGAGCCGACGAGACGCACGGTCGGCGCGCGCGGATAGAGCGCGAGAAGGATCGTCATGCCGAGGGCGCCGGCGCCGACGGAGGAAACCGACACCAGCACGCCGAGAAAGGCGCCCAGCGCCATCGTCAGGCAGGCGACCCGACGGTCTGAGAGATTGTCGAGATGATGGGCGATGTAGTCGAGAATCCAACGCCGGAAGAGAATGGCGGCGGCCGTCAGCAGCAGCGCGAAGCCCAGCGCCGAGGTGATGAGCCCGTTCGCCGCGTGGCCAGCCGCCTTGCCCAGCCAGGAGAGGGTGAGCAGGGTGATGATGGTCGCGGGGATGGAGCCGCAGGCGAGGCGTCGCGTGATCCGCCAGTCGACGGTCCCGTTGAGCGAATGGACGAGCGTGCCGTTGCTCTTGGTGATGGCCGCGTAGAGCAGATCGGTGCCGACCGCGGTCGTCGGCGCGACGCCGAACAGCAGCACCAGGATCGGCGTCATGAGAGACCCGCCGCCTACGCCCGTGAAGCCGACAAGCGTCCCGACGATGAAGCCGGACACGGAATGGAGCGGGTTGAACGCGTGGAGCGCATCGGCGAAAGCGAACATGGGCGGGCGGCTCCTGCCTATTTACTCTATAATTATGTGCAATTTTCCGAGGCACATAATTCGTTCGTCGAATAAGTGGCGCAAAAGCGGGTCGGCGTCAATCTCTTAGTCTAGTAAAAGAATAAAGAATATCGGCGTCAAGCGCCGGGCGTATATTAAAAAATTCGAATATGTGATTAAGTCACGAAAACCGGCTCCGGATCCGGAGTAACGTCCAGGTCGTCCGGCGGTTCGCGCGCGGCGGCCGAATCTGTGGTAAGTTTGGGAATGCTGACGAAAAAAGCGAAATACGGGCTGAAGGCGATGGTTTATCTTGCCGGAGTCGAGCCCGGCCAGACCGCCCTCGTCGCCGATATCGCGTCGGAGAATCAGATCCCGAAGAAGTTTCTCGACGCCATTTTGAGCGAATTGCGCAACGCCGGTTTCGTCCACTCCAAAAAAGGCAAGGGCGGCGGCTATATGCTGGCGAAAGCGCCGGAGGAGATCGCCGTCGGCAACTTGGTGCGCACGCTCGACGGGCCGCTCGCGCCGATCCAGTGCGCGAGCCGGCGTCTCTATCGGAAATGCGACGACTGCGTCGACGAGGCGCATTGTGCGGTGCGGCTTGTGATGCTTGAAGCGCGCGACGCCATTGCACGCGTGCTCGATAACACGACGCTCGATCAGATGCGGGCGCTCGGCGAGGCCGGGCTGAAGCTTCTGGAGAGAAAGCGCAAGAAGGCCGCCGGACCGGCGGCCATGGACATGGCCTGAGCCTGAACCTATAAAGCCCGCGCCGGCGTCAGGCCGGAGAATCTGCGGGAAACAGAGGCCGGCGAACGCCGGGAAGCGAATGTCGGAAGCAGCGGTGGCGACGATTCGTCGGAATGCGGAGCAGGGACAGGCGGCGGCGGAGCTGCGCCGCACCATGGTCGAACGCCAGCTGCGTCCCTTCGATGTGACGGACGTGCCGCTGCTCGAGCGTTTCCTCAATGTGCCGCGTGAATTATTCCTGCCCTCCAGCCAGTCGTCCGTGGCCTACTCGGACCTCGCCGTGACGGTGACGGGCGCCGCGGGGCGCCGCCGCACGCTGCTGCCGCCGCTGGTGCTCTCGCGCATGCTGCAGGGCGGAGAGCCGCGACCGTCCGAGAAGGTTCTGGCGATCGGCGGGGCCGGCTATTCCGCGGCGATCCTGTCTGGACTCGTCGGCGACGTCGTGGCGCTCGAGAGCGACCCGGAACTCGCGGATCGCGCCAAGGACGGCCTTGCTGCCATTGGCGCCGGCAATGCGCGCGTCGAGATCGGGCCGATGGAGATGGGCTTCGCCGCGGCTGGCCCCTATGACCTTATCTACGTCGAGGGCCGCGTCGAGAGCGGGCTCGATACGCTTTTCGGCCAGCTCACGCCGAACGGCCGGCTTCTGGCGATCGTGACTCCGGAGCCCGGCGCCGGCCAGCATGTCGTGCGCTACGAGCGCCAGGCTGGCCAGCTCGCGGGGCGCGTGTCGCTGTTCAGCGCCAACGCCCCTGTTCTGGAGGGGTTCGCGAAGGCGCCAGGGTTCACCTTCTGAGCGCCGCCGTTTCGCCCCATTCGCGTTCCTAGCGTTTCCTGTGCCGCGTGTCGCCGCGAATCGGCATGCGCGGAGCGTGCGACCTGTCGTGTCTTCGGCGTTCTGCCGGAAAGTTGAGGGGGAAGGCAGAGATGGACAGTGCGGCGATGAGCCGGCCGCAGGCGGACCTCCGCGGGTTTCTCGCGCGCAGCGCGGCCGCCGCCCTGGCGCTGCTGTCCGTCTGGTCCAGCGAGGCGCGCGCCGAGTCGCTTCTCTCCGCCCTCGCGCGGGCCTATTCCGGCAATCCCGATCTGAACCAGAGCCGCGCGGCCGTCCGGGTGCGCGACGAGGATGCGCCCAAGGCGCTCGCCGGCGCCCGCCCCAAGGCGAACATCCAGGCTTCGGCCGGTCCGCTCTACGGCAATCTGCGCTTTCCTGGCGGCAGAAGCCCGACCACCGGGCAGCGGCAGTTTCTGCTCGAGGAATATACCGGCTATCCGCGCGGCGCGACGCTGAACATGTCGCAGACGGTCTTCGACGCGGGCCGCACCGACAATTCCGTCAAACAGGCCGACTCGAACATCTTCGCGGCGCGGGCGACCATGCGGCTCACCGAGCAGGCGATCCTTCAGAACGGCGCGACCGCGTATATGAACGTGCTGCGCGACACGGCGGTTGTGAACCTGCGCAAGAACAACATCTCGGTGCTCGAGCAGCAGCTCAAGCAGACGCAGGACCGCTTTCAGGTGGGTGAGGTGACGCGCACCGACGTCGCGCAGGCGGAGGCGTCCGTGGCGCAGGCGCGTTCGGAGCTCTACGCCGCGCAGGCGCAGCTCAAGAACAGCATCGCCAACTACCGCCAGATCATTGGCGACGAGCCGAAGAATCTCGAACCGGGCCGCTCCCTCGAGCCTTTGCTGCCGAGTTCGTTGAACGAGGCGATAGAGGTCGCGCTCGTCGAACATCCGGGCGTCGTGGCGGCGCTGCATCAGGTCGACGCCGCGGAACTCGCCGTGAAGGTGGCGGAGAGCGCGCTGGCGCCGACGGTTTCGGTGAATGCGCAGGTGTCGCAGCAATGGGACTCCTTCCTCGGCATTCCGGGATCGCGGCAGTTCTCGGCAGCAGCCTCCGGCCAACTGAACGTGCCCCTCTATCAGGGCGGCGCCGAATACGCCTCGATTCGTCAGGCGAAGGAGCAGTTGGGGCAGGCGCGTCTCAACGCCGATTTGCAGCGCGACAGCGTGCGCGCCAGCGTGGTCTCAAGCTACGGACTGCTCGAGACCGCAAAGGCGTCGATCATTTCCGGCCAGGCGGCGGTGAAGGCGGCGGAGACGGCGCTCGCGGGCGTGCGGGAGGAGGCGAAGGTTGGCCAGCGCACAACGCTCGACGTGCTGAACGCGCAACAGGCGCTGCTCAACGCGCGCGTCGGCCTTGTCATCTCGCAGCGCGACCGCGTCGTGGCTTCCTATGCGGTTCTCGGCTCGATCGGCCGTCTCTCCGCTCAGGAATTGCGGCTCGACGTGGCCCTTTACGACCCGAGCATCCATTACGATCAGGTCAAGACGAAGTGGTTCGGCGTCGAAACGCCGGATGGGCGGTGAGCCTCGGGTGGTGACAGCGCGCCGCGAAAGGTGTGGAATTCCCTTTCGTCGAGTTGATTCGCGCTGGCCGTGAGGTCACACATCCTGGAGCTTGTCGCGTCGCGGCAAGACGCCAACCACTTCAGAAAGCACTCCATGAGCGCAGCGAACGCGTCCGCCCCGTCATCGCCTTCCCTCCAGGAAGAGATGCGCGCGCACGAGCCGTCGATGGAGGAGATCCTCGCCTCCATCCGGCGCATCATCGCGGACGATCAGGCGACGCCGCCGAGCCATCGCGACCGCGAGACGCGCCTTCTTCGGCCCGATGTCGAGCTCCGAGCTGGAGAGACGGCGTCCGCCGCGCAGAGGGCCTATCCCGCTCCGGCGCTCGAGGCCGCCCCGTCGGTCGAAGTCGAGGATTCCGAACCCGCGCCGGAGCCGGAAGAGGTCGCGCCGCCGCCGGCCCCCGTGGTCGAAATTCGCCAGCTCCGTCTCCATCGCGCCGCGCCGCCGCCGCTCACGACCGCGGAAGCGCCCAAGGCTGAAGAGCCAATGGAGGTCGCGCCCGAAACGCCTTTCGAGCCGGCTGTGAAGGAAGAGATCGTCGAGGAGGCGCTGGTTTCCGCCGACACGGCGTCCTCGGTCGCCTCGCATTTTCAGGCGCTGACGGCGAGCATGTTCCTCAATGACAGCGGCCTGCTCCAGAAATATGCGCAGGACATGATGCGCCCCATGCTCCGGGAGTGGCTGGACGACAATTTGCCCGTGATCGTCGAGCGGCTGGTGCGCGCAGAAATCGAACGGGTCGCGCGTGGCGCTCGCCGGTAAGAGACGACTTCACGGCTCGTTAACGCTCGCTACAGAAGTTGGCGTTAACCTGCGCATATGTTCAGATGGCTCGTTTTCCTCCGTTCCCTCGTGCTTCCCGTCCTGCTGTATTGCGTGGCGGGGACGGTGGCTTCCTATTTCGTCTGGCACGGGGTCCATGGTCAGCGCGGACTGAAGACGGGCGAGGAATATGAGCAAAAGCTCGCGCAACTGAGGCGGGAGCGAGACCTGCTGCGATTTGATCGCATGCAGTGGGAGGCGCGCATCGCCCTGATCAAGGGCGAGAAGATCGACGCCGACGTTCTCGAGGAAGAGACCCGCAAGCGCCTCGGCCGCGTTCACAAGAACGAGGTGGTGATCCTGCTGCCGCAGGAAGGCGAGCGTTAGCGCGCTTTCCGCCGAAGTGGGAACCGGTTCCGCGACAGAAAGCGCGACGGACAAGAAGCTCGAGCCTCGATCCGATTCCATCGGATCGGAAAAGGCTCCAGCGCGTCGCCTGGAGGCTTACTTTCGCGCGTAACGCGCGGTGAGCGTCGGCGGGCCGTCGCTGTGCACGAGCCCGCGCAGAACCAGATCTTCCAGATGAGCGAAGACCGTCATGGCCGCGGCGCCGTGCAGGCGTCTGTCGACGCTTTCGTAGATGCGCGCGACGATGGCGGCGATCGTGTCGTCGCCAGCCGCCAGCCGCTGGAGGATCGCCGCCTCCCGCGCGCGGCGGTGATGCAGCAGCGCGCGCAGATAGCGTCGCGGCTCCTGCACCGGCGCGCCATGGCCGGGCCAATAGATTGCGTCGTCGCGCTGGCGCAGGCGTTCGATCGAGGTCATGTAGTCGGTCATCGAGCCGTCCGGCGGCGCGATCACCGTGGTCGACCAGCCCATGATGTGATCGCCGGTAAAAAGCGCCTTTTCCTCGTGGAGCGCGAAACAGAGATGGTTGGCCGTATGGCCGGGCGTTTCCAGCGCCTCGATCGTCGCGCCGCCGAGATCGAGACGAGCGCCTTCCCCGAGGGTCACATCGGGCGCATAAGCCGTGTCATGCGTGGCGTCGAGGCCGGGGCCAGTCAGCTCGATATCGGGAGGGGCCGCATAGGGGGCGCAGCCGGCGATGGTCGCGCCGGTCGCCTCCTTCAGCGCGCGCGCGGCGGGCGAATGATCCCGATGCGTATGGGTGACGAGAATGTAGCGCAGCCGCTCCTCGCCAATGGCCGCGAGCAAAGCCGCGATGTGACGCGGATCGTCGGGGCCGGGGTCGACGATGGCGACGTCGCCCGCGCCGAGAATGTAGCTGCACGTGCCCTTATAGGTGAAAGGCCCGGCGTTGGGCGCGACGACGCGGCTAACCAGAGGCGAGACGCGCTCCGTGTTGTCCAGACCCGGCGCCGCCATTCACTTCCTCCGCCCCGCGCAAAGGCGAAGATAGAAAATCCGCACGGCCGTTTCAAAGAGGCGCGGGCGAAAGCCGCCCGCGCCGCCGTCCTTTACATGGGGAAAAGCGCGCCCTCGCGCTGGAGAAGGTTCTCCATCATGTAGCCGACACGTCCGTCGTAATTGACCTGACACCAGCGGGTCTGCCAGCCGCCGACGCAGCCGCCCTGATTCACCCTGGAGCCGCCGGGGACAGCGACGATCACAGGATATCTGGCTCCCGGTCCCTTGTAGAGATTGGCGAGTTCCGTTGTCACGACCGGCGCGACGACGACATTATTGCCGGAGGGCGCGAGCACGCCGGCGGCCACATAGCCCGAAACCTGCCCATAGGAGACCTTGCACCAGTCGCGCTTCCAGCCGCCGCCGCAGTTCAGGACCTGCACATCGGCGCCGGCGGGAATGGTCGCGATGACCGGCCATTTTGCGCTGGGGCCGGAGCGGACGTTCGCGGGGCTCGAGACGGGCGCGGCAAGCGCCCCGGCGGCCAGAAGAACGGCCGGGACAAAGGCGAGGTGGAAAAGAGATTTGCGCATGCATTTGCTCCCGTTCAATTTTTTCTGTTTGCGACAAGCCGCAGGTTAACGGCGGGCGACGTCGAATGGTTCCTCCCGTTCGGTGGTAAAGCCGCGTTAGTGCAATCCTCAATGGAAATTGCCCTCAATGGAAATTGCGGGCCTTGGGCATGGCCTCGCCTTTGGCGACCCGCATGGTTTCGAGCAGCTGAAGATCGGCGGAGAGATCGTCGACGCGCTCGGCCACGACATGGATGACTCCCGCCTCCTTCTGCAGCCGGCCGGCGATCGCGACGAAGCGGGCGCCGATGATCTCCCCGCGCTGTCGTTCGAGGAGCTTCGGCCAGACGATGATATTGGCCTGCCCGGTTTCGTCCTCGATCGTCATGAAAACGACGCCCTTGGCTGTGCCGGGCCTTTGCCGGAGCAGGACGAGTCCGGCGACCGTCAGGCGGCGCCCGGCGCCGTCGGGGAATCGCTCCAGCGCCGCGCAGGGCAGGGCGCCGCGCGCCTCGAGCCGGGCGCGCAGAAAGGCGACCGGATGACCCTTCAAAGACAGAGAGAGAAACCGATAGTCTTCGACGATCTCCTCGCCGGGCGGCATGGGCGGCAGATGGGCGTCCGGTTCCAGCGGCGCGAAGGAGAGGCTGCGTAGAAGCGGCAGATCGTCCCTGTCGCCGGCGCGGTTGAGCCCCGCCGCCGCCCAGAGCGCGTCACGGCGAGTCAGGCCCAGAGAGGCGAAAACATCCGCCTCGGCGAGGCGCATGAGCGTCGCCGGCGATAGTTCCGCGCGCAGCCAGACGTCGCGAACGGAATCATAGCCCTTGCCGCGCCGCGCGACGAGGCGGCGCATGTCTTCCTCGCAGACGCCCTTGATCTGGTGGAAGCCCAGGCGAATGGCGTGATTGCCGAAAATGTCGCCGGCCATTTCGGTATGGCGGAGGTGGAGCGGCGGGGCGCCCCTGTGCTGACCCCACCCGACCCCGCTTCGGGGGCCCACCCTCCCCGTGAAGGGGAAGGAGGGGGCTCGCGCCGCAGGTTCCGCGTTTTCGGGAGAAGGGCAATCTGATTCCCCTCCCCCTTGCGGGGAGGGGTCAGGGGTGGGGGGCGACGCTTCCAGATGAGCCTGCGACTCTAGCGTCGCATCCCAGTCGGAGGCGTTGATATCGACCTCGCGCACCGCGATTCCGTGCTCGCGGGCGTCGCGCACGATCTGGGCGGGCGCGTAGAAGCCCATGGGCTGGGCGTTCAAAAGCGCGCAGGCGAAAACGTCTGGGTAGCGGCATTTCAGCCAGGAGGAGGCGTAGACGAGAAGCGCGAAGGACGCCGCATGGCTTTCAGGAAAGCCATAGGTGCCGAAGCCCTCGATCTGGCTGAAGCAGCGTTCGGCGAAGTCGCGGGCGTAGCCCTTGCGGGTCATGCCCGTGATCATCTTGTCGCGAAAGCCGCCGATGAGGCCCGCGCGCTTGAAGGTCGCCATGGCGCGACGAAGCTGATCGGCTTCCGAGGGCGTGAAGCCCGCCGCGACGATGGCGATGCGCATGGCCTGCTCCTGAAACAGAGGCACGCCATAGGTTTTTCCCAGCACCTGCTCCAGCTCCTTGGACGGATAGGACACCGGCTCCTTGCCCATGCGGCGGCGTAGATAGGGGTGCACCATGTCGCCTTGGATCGGGCCCGGGCGCACGATCGCCACTTCGATGACCAGATCGTAGAAGCATTTTGGCTTCAGCCGCGGCAGCATCGACATTTGCGCGCGGCTCTCGATCTGGAAGACGCCCACCGTGTCGGCCCGCGAGATCATGGCGTAGACGCGGGAGTCTTCGGCGGGAATCGTCGAGAGGCGATGCGCGATCCCGTAATGCGCCGCCAGAAGATCGAGGCCCTTGCGCAGGCAGGTGAGCATGCCGAGCGCGAGCACGTCGATCTTGAGCAGGCCGAGCGCGTCGAGGTCGTCCTTGTCCCATTCGATCGTGCTGCGGCCCTCCATCGCGGCCGGCGCGACGGGAACCACTTCGTCGAGCCTGTCGCGAGTGATGACGAAGCCGCCGGAATGCTGGGTCAGATGACGTGGAAAACCCTCGATTTCCTCGGCGAGCGCCAGCGCCATGGCGAAGCGCGGCTCGCTCGCGTCGAGGCCGAGACGCGCAATGTCGCCCGCCCGCGAGCCGCCTTCGCTCCCGCGTCCGAAGGCCGAGGAAGAGAGCCGCCCGAGAAGATCGGCCGAGAGGCCGAACGCCTTGCCGATTTCGCGGATGGCGCTCTTGCCGCGATAGGTCGTGACGGCGGCGGCGAGCCCCGCGCGCGCGCGGCCGAAACGCGCGTAAATATACTGGATCACCTCCTCGCGCCGCTCATGCTCGAAATCGACGTCGATGTCGGGCGGCTCGTTGCGCGCGGCCGAAACAAACCGCTCGAACAGCAGATCGTGTTTCGTCGGATCGACCTCGGTGACGCCGAGACAAAAACAGATGACCGAATTGGCCGCCGAGCCGCGCCCCTGCGCGAGAATCCCCTTGCTGCGCGCGAAGCGCATGATGTCGTGGACGGTGAGAAAATAAGCGGCGTAGCCGAGTTCGCCGACGAGCGTCAGCTCGCGTTCGAGCGTCGCGGAAACGGAGTGGGGAACGCCGTGCGGATAGCGCCGCGCCGCGCCCTCCCGCGAGAGCGCCTCCAGCGCCGCCTGCTCGCTCGCGAAGCCCTCGCGCAATTCGCTCGGATATTCATAGGCGAGATCGGTCAGGCGGAAATCGAGCGCCTCGATGAAGCGCGCGCTTTCCTCCACCGCCTGCGGCGCATCCCCGAAGAGCCGGGCCATTTCCCGCCCGCTTTTGAGATGACGCTCGGCGTTAGCGGCAAGCAGAAAGCCCGCCTCGTTCAGCGTCGTCTTTTCGCGGATGCAGGTTAGCGCGTCGGCGAGCGGGCGACGCTCGGGCGCATGCATATGCGCGTCATTGACGGCGACAAGCGGCAGGCCGAGCCTCTCCGAAAGAGCGATGCGCGCCAGAAGACGTGCGCGCGGGCGCGGGCCGTAAAGGGCCGTCGCGGCGAGCCAGACCCGGCCGTCGAGCGTCTCGAGAAGGGCGGGGGGCGGCGCGCCATTCTCCATGAGAATGACATGCTGGCCCGCGCCGAAGTCGATGAGATCCTGGAGAAAGAGCGCGCAGTCGCCCTTCTGCGCGCGCATATTGCCTCGCGTCAGCAACCGGCACAGGCGGCCATAGGCGGCGCGATCCTTCGGGTAGCAGAGAATGTCGGGCGTCTCGTCCCGAAACACGAGACGCGCCCCGACCGCGAGACGGAAATCCCCCGCGCTCTCGCGGTGCGCACGCAGATAGGAGAAGGCGCGCACGACGCCCGCGAGCGAATTGCGATCCGCGATCCCGAGGCCACAATGGCCGAGTTCGAGCGCCGCCGCCGTCATTTCCTCCGGATGCGACGCTCCCTTGAGAAATGAAAAATTGGTGGTCGCCGCAAGTTCGGCGTAGCGGGGCGAGGACATGGACGCTGGCGCGGGTAGGGCGTTCTCCTATTGTTCTGTTTTTCGCGCTCGCGTCAAGCGCCATGAAAAAGAACAGCCGGCGCTCGCAAAAGCGCCGGCTGCGGGAAACGATAGCGGTATGCCGCTTACTGAGCCGCGGGCTCCTCGGCCGGGGCGTCGACGGGCACCGCCTTGGGCTTGGGCTTGGGCTTCGGCTTGGCCTTCGGCTTTGCCTTGGGCTTGGGAGCCTCGGCTGCGGCGGGTTCAGCCGCAGGAGCGGGCGTTTCCGCAGCCGCCGGAGCCGGAGCCGGAGCCTCCGCCGCAGGAGCGGGTGTCTCGGTCGCCGCGGGGGCGGGGGCGGGAGCCGGAGCGGCAGGCGCCTCGGTGGCCGTAGGCATTTCGGCGGCGGGCGCCTCGGGCGCAGGCGGGGTCTCGGCCTGCGGCGCAGCGGAGACGTCCGGCTCCTTCGGCGCTTCGGATTCAGCCGGGACAGCGGCGGGCTCGGCGGACGTGGCGGGCTCTTCGGTCTTCGGTGCTGTCAGCTTGCCGATCGCCGCCCGAAGGGAGGCGACGCCCTCGCTCGGCGCGACATAGACGCCAACGCCGAAGCCGATCACGCCTGCGACGAGTGCCGTCACAACGGTCGATAAAATACGCGCCATCCGATGCGTTCCTCCAGGATGTTTCTGCTCATGCCCCGGCTGTTCAGCCTGCAATCCAAATACGGATAATCTTGGATCATAGCAATTCTGAGACGAATTGATTGGGCGGCTCGTTTCTAACCCGCGTCGCGCGGAAAGCGCAAGCCGTGCCCCGCGCCCGTGATTTCGAGACAACTACAGCTGCGTTCGCGCATCCGGCCGCATCGCCTCATCCCGCCGCCAGGGCCATCGCCCCTCGATTTCGACTTCCAGCGAGAAGCTCAGGAATGTTCGAATCGCGACGATCAGCCCGAGCACGGCGAGGTTCTCCAGCGAGGGCGTCACCGCCACTGTCCCGATGATATCCGCGGCGACGAGGAGTTCGAGCCCGAGCAGAATGCCCCGGCCGAGGTTTGCGCGGTAGCGGCGCAGCGCGCCCTGCCAATCGGCCGAGACCAGGCCGCCATGCAGGAAGGCGATGGTCGCGACGAGCGCGGCGATGACGATCACCGTCACGCCCGCCGCCTCGATCAGAGTCGAGACATGGGTGAGCGCGGGGTTGATGTCCGCGCGGCTCGGTAGATGAATGGCGAGGAGATCCACGGGCTTAGGACAAGTCCCTTTGACGCATGGCCAAGATTGCGCGAGAGTAGGAAAGCAACCCCAAGGCGCAGGTCGCCCGCGATCTTACAGCAATTCCATCGTGGGTGCGAACAACAGGACAAGGGAATGAAACGACAGATCGGCGCCGCGGCGCTCGTGACCGCCATGGCCATTTTCGGCGCCAGCATGGCGCAGGCGCAATCCGTCGCCCAGATGGAGAGCCGTTTCGCGGCGGCCGACAAGGACGGCGACGGCAAGCTCACGCGGGAAGAAGCCAAGGCGGGAATGCCGCGCGTCTATGCGAACTTCTCCAAGATCGACCGCGACGGCAAGGGCTATGTCACGATCGACGACATCAAGGCCGCCATGGCCGCGATGTAACGGCGCTGCGGGTCGGCGCGCGCGAGGGCGCCGGCCCATTCCTTTCGGTCGGCCCTGCGATCGGCGCCATTGGTGGGCCTTGCGCTTATCCACCCCTCTATCTTGTGGATGGACCGCGCAAACCCCGCGCTGCGCTTGCCGGCGTCCTGCAAAGGGAACAATCTGCCCCGGTAAAAGCGTGGCGGAGAATCGATGGCGCAGGACCTTTCTTTCGATCTCGACGGCGAAGAGCGCGGGGAGGGCGAAGCCTTCCTTGTGGACGTTGACGGATTCGAGGGGCCGCTGGACCTGCTGCTTGAGCTGGCCCGGCGCCAGAAGGTCGATCTCGCCCGCATTTCCATCCTCGCGCTGGCCGAGCAATATCTCGCATTCATCGAGGCGGCCCGGCGCGTGCGGCTGGAACTTGCCGCCGATTATCTGGTGATGGCCGCCTGGCTCGCCTTTCTGAAATCGCGCCTGCTGCTGCCGGAGCAGCCCAAGACCAGCGACGAGCCGTCGGCGGCCGAACTCGCGGCGGCGCTCGCGGAGCGCCTGCGGCGGCTCGACCTGATTCGTCTCGCGGCCGACCGGCTCACCCAACGCGCCCAGCTCGGCCGGGACACGTTTCTGCGCGGCGGGCCGGAGGGGCTCCAGACGGTCTCGCAGGCCAATTATCGGGCGAGCCTCTTCGATCTGCTGTCGGCCTATGCACGGCAACGTCAGAAAACGGCGATCTCCCGCGTCGTGCTGAAGCAGCGCACGGTGTGGTCGCTCGCCGAGGCGCGCGAGGCGCTGGAGCGGCTCGCGGGCGTGGCGGCGGAATGGACCGTACTCGACGATTTCCTGCTGCAATATTGCGTCGATATGCAAACGGCGCGGACAGTTCGCGCTTCTTCTTTCTCCGCCTCTCTGGAAATGGTCCGGGAGGGGCATTTCGACATTCGTCAGGACCGGCCCTTCGCGCCGCTGTGGCTGCGCCGGCGCCCGCCACGGACCGCGCCGTCGGCGGGCGGTCCGATCTAAATCTCAGGAGGACGCGCATTGGCGCAGCCCGCGGAAAAAGTTGAACTCTTCGATATCAACAGCGACGAGGCTCTGGCGCGCAACGAGGTTGCGCTGCGCGAAGCCGAGCGCGTGGTGGAGGCAATGCTCTTCGCCGCCGCAGAGCCCCTGGACGAGTCGGAAATGGCGCGCCGCATCGACGAGGGGGTAAGCCTCGATCAGACGCTCGAGCGGCTGCGCGCCCATTACGCAAACCGTGGGGTGAACCTCACCCGCGTCGGCAGGAAATGGTTCCTTCGCACGGCGCCGGACCTCAACTGGATTCTCGCCCGTGAACAGACGGAGGAGCGCAAGCTCTCCCGCGCGGCGCTGGAGACGCTCGCCATCATCGCCTATCACCAGCCGACGACCCGCGCGGAAATCGAGGAGATTCGCGGCGTCGCCATCTCCAAGGGCACGCTCGACACGCTGCTGGAGACCGGCTGGATTCGCCTGCGCGGCCGCCGCAAGGCGCCAGGGCGGCCGATCACCTATGGCACGACCGACGCCTTTCTGATGCATTTCGGGCTGGAGCAGATCGGCGATTTGCCCGGCCTCGACGAGCTCAAGGCGGCGGGCCTGTTCGACGGCCGCCTTCCCAAGGGCTTCGGCGTGCCCCAGCCCTCGGACGACGTCGGGCTGCGTGAGGACGAGGAGCCGCTCGAAGACGCAGCGCCGCAGTTGCTGGAAATGGAGTTTCCCGAGGAACCGGAAGCGCCCGAACCACCGGAACCGCTCGACGGCGACGATGTCTGAGCGCTTGCAGGGGCGGATCGTTCGAAAACTTCTTCGGTTCGCCCGCCGCCTTGTTTTTGAGAACCGGGCCGCATAGGTTCCCGTCAGTTCAGGGGCCTCACGCCCCTCATCGCATTCGGAGGTTTCCGCCATGGGCGGTCTGTCGATCTGGCACTGGATCATCGTCGGCGGCGTGGTGTTCATCCTGTTCGGCGGCAAATTCAAAATTTCCGACGTGATGGGCGACGTGGCC
Organism: Hyphomicrobiales bacterium; assembly: GCA_003963405.1. Taxonomy (GTDB): domain Bacteria; phylum Pseudomonadota; class Alphaproteobacteria; order Rhizobiales; family Beijerinckiaceae; genus Methylocystis. Next base: position 61,722 of record RXIY01000018.1, on the reverse strand, counting down.
AAGGGCATAAAGGCGTTCAAGAAAGGCATGGCCGAGGACGACTCGGCCGAGGCCTCGAAGCCTGTCGATCAGACAGTCGAGCGGCGCGCCATCGAGGCGGACAAATCGGCGGACAAACAGGTCTAGCCGAACGGCAGGCTTTCTGTTCCGCTCCAGGATGAAGGCCCCGCCTGCTCCAGGCGGGCCTGACTCGCGTTTTTTCGGATTGGCGCATGTTCGATTTCGACGCCGGCAAACTCATCGTCATCGGCATTGTCGCGCTGATCGCGATTCCGTCGAAAGACCTGCCGCGCGTGCTCCGCACGCTCGGGCAGGCGGCGGGGCGCATGCGGCGCATGGCCGCCGAGTTTCAGGGCCAACTGATGGAGGCCCTGCGCGAGGCCGAGATCGCTGATCTCAAGAAAGAATTCGACGAGACCAATCGCAAGATCATGAACAGCGTGAAGCTCGACGGCGCCTTCGATCCGCTGGCCGAGGCGCGCAAGCAGATCGTGCAAGCGGTGGACGAAGCCGGTAAGCCCCAGCCCAGTGAGGCGCAGAGCGGGGCGCTGCATCAGTCCGAAGGGCCGCAGAGCGCCGCCTCGGAGGACGAGGCGGGTCGCGCCGAAGACTCGGGCGAAGCCGAAACGAAGGGCGCGCCATGAACGAGGCGGACGAAGCGGACATCGAAGCCAGCAAGGCGCCGCTACTCGAACATCTTATGGAGCTGCGCGAGCGCCTCATCAAGGCGCTGGTCGCCTTCCTTGTGATGTTCGTCGTCTCCTTTTTCTTCGCCAAGGACATCTACAACATACTGGTGATTCCCTACACGCAGGTGGCGGGGCCGGAAGCGCGGCTGATTTACACCGCGCCGCAGGAATATTTCTTCACCCAGATCAAGGTGGCTCTGTTCGCGGCGGCTTTCCTGTCTTGCCCCGTCGTTTTTTCTCAGATTTACGCGTTCGTCGCGCCGGGACTCTATCGACACGAGCGCGCGGCCTTCCGGCCCTATCTTTTCGCCACGCCGATCTTCTTCGCGATCGGGGCGCTGGTCGTCTATTTCCTCGTCATGCCCAATCTGCTGCATTTCTTCATCGGGATGCAGCAGGCGAACGAGCCGGGGAAGGCGCAGATCGAACTGCTACCGCGCGTCTCGGAATATCTCTCGCTCATCATGACGCTGGTCCTGGCCTTCGGCGTCGTCTTCCAGATGCCGGTGATTCTCACCTTGCTCGGGCAGGTGGGAATTGTGTCGTCGCAGTTTCTGGCCGAGAAGCGCCGTTATGCGATCGTGATCGTCTTCGTCGTCGCCGCGGTACTCACGCCCCCGGATGTTTTCTCCCAGCTCGCGCTCGCCTTGCCGGGGATGCTGCTCTACGAGGCGTCCATCTACTCGGTGAGGCTGGTCGAGAAGAAGCGGGCCCAGGCAGAGGCGGCGGCGCAGGAATGAGCGTCAACGCGCCGGCTTGACCTGTCCTGTCGCAGGCGGGATTTTTCCAGCCATCCGCGCGCGGATGTCAGGCACAAGACCCGACGCCACGCGTTTTACTCGATTTCGTTTCTACTCCCATCGTCCTGGTAGCCCGACATGTACGACATCAAATGGATTCGCGAAAACGCCGAGACCTTCGACAGGGGCCGCGCGCGGCGCGGGCTCGACCCGCTTTCGGCGCAGCTCCTGGCTTTCGACGACGCCCGGCGCGCGGCGATCGCCGAATTGCAGAAGGCGCAGGAGCGCCGCAACGCCGCCTCGAAGGAGATCGGCGCGGCGATGAAGGCGGGCGACAGCGCGACAGCCGAGGCGCTGAAGGCCGAGGTCGCGCAGATCAAGGAGAAATGGCCGCAGCTCGAGGAGGCGGAGCGTTACGCCATCGCCGAGCTCGATGCAGCGCTCGCCAGCATTCCCAACACGCCGCTCGACAGCGTGCCCGACGGCAAGGACGAGAACGACAATATCGAGGTTCTGCGCTGGGGAACGCCGCGCGAATTCGACTTCACGCCGAAGGAGCATTTCGAGATCGGCGAGGGCTTGGGCCTCATGGATTTCGAGACCGCCGCCAAGCTCTCCGGCGCGCGTTTCGTCGTCAACAAGGGTCCGCTGGCGCGGCTCGAACGCGCGCTCGCGCAATTCATGCTCGATCTGCATACGACCGATCACGGCTATGTGGAGGTGGCCCCGCCGCTGCTCGTGCGCGACGACGCGATGTTCGGCACCGCGCAACTGCCGAAGTTTCGGGAAGACCAGTTTTCGGTGACCGCCGGCCGGCAGGTTGCGACGGGGCAGGCGGATGCGACCGAGGCGCTCGTGCCGACGGCCGACTACTGGCTCATTCCCACGGCGGAAGTGCCGCTCACCAATCTGGTGCGCGAGTCGATTCTCGATGAAGCGCAGCTTCCCCTGCGCATGACCGCCGGCACCTATTGCTTCCGCGCCGAGGCCGGCGCCGCCGGCAAGGACACGCGCGGGATGATCCGCCAGCATCAGTTCTACAAGGTGGAGCTCGTCTCGATCACGACGCCCGAGCAGTCGCTCGCTGAGCATGAGCGCATGACGGGGTGCGCCGAGAAGGTGCTTCAGGCGCTGGAATTGCCGTATCGGAAGGTCACGCTCTGCACGGGCGACATGGGTTTCGCCTCGCAGAAGACCTATGATCTCGAAGTCTGGTTGCCGGGGCAGGGGAAATATCGCGAAATCTCGTCCTGCTCTGTCTGCGGCGATTTCCAGGCGCGGCGCATGAGCGCGCGCTATCGCGACGCCGACGGCAAGCCGCGTCATGTGCATACGCTCAACGGGTCGGGCGTCGCGGTCGGCCGCGCTTTGGTCGCGGTGCTGGAGAATTATCAGGAGGCCGACGGTTCGGTGACCGTGCCGCTGGCCCTGCGGCCCTACATGAGCGGATTGACGCACATTGCGCGCCGCTGATCGGGAGACACTCGCCTGATGCGCATTCTCCTCACCAATGACGACGGCATCCACGCCGAAGGGCTCGCCGTGGCGGAGAGGATCGCGCGCGCGATTTCGGACGATATCTTCGTCATCGCCCCCGAGTTCGAGCAGTCGGGGGTCGCGCATTCGCTCTCGCTCAACGATCCCTTGCGTCTACGCGAAATCTCGCCACGGCATTTCGCTCTGAAAGGCACGCCCACGGACTGCGTCATCATGGGCGTGCGCAAGCTCATGCTCGATCATCCGCCGGACCTCGTCATCTCCGGCGTCAACAGCGGCCAGAACATCGCGGAGGACGTCACCTATTCAGGGACCGTCGCGGGGGCGATCGAGGCGACCATCCTCGGCATTCCCGCGATTGCGCTGTCGCAGGTCTATGACTTCTTCGCTGGCCGACGCGTGGTGCGCTGGGAATGCGCCGAGGCCCATGGCGCGGCCGTCGTGCGCCGTCTGCTCGCTGCGGGCATCCCGCGCAATGTGCTGATGAACGTGAATTTCCCCAATTGCGCGCCCCAGGATGTCGAAGGCGTCGCCATCACCATGCAGGGCAGGCGCAGCAACGATCTCATGAAGATCGAGGACCGGAAGGACGGGCGCGGCAATCCCTATCACTGGATTTCCTTCCAGCGCGGCAGTTTCACGCCCGGACCGGGGACCGATTTGCAGGCCGTGGACGATCACAAGATCTCCATCACGCCGCTTCAACTCGACATGACCGATCATCCGACAGTCACGCGGCTCGCGGCGGCGTTCGAGGAGAAGGCATGAGCGCCGCCGCCGGCGCCTTCGAGGAGCGCGCGGCCATGCTTCTCGCGGTGCGCCGCGCCGGCGTGCGGGACATTTCCGTCATGCGGGCGTTCGAGTCCGTACCACGCGAGGAATTCGTTCCCTATCGCTATCGCGATCTCGCCAATCGAAACATCTCCCTGCCGCTCGGCTGCGGGCAGACCATGTCCCGCCCCTCGGAACTCGCCCGGCGGATCGAGGCGCTGCGGGTGGGGCGGGGCCATCGCGTGCTCGAGGTCGGCGCCGGCTCGGGCTATGGGACGGCGATCCTTGCCCGCCTTGCACGGGAGGTCGTGTCTCTCGAGCGTTTCGCGACGCTCGCCATCGAGGCCGGGCGGCGGCTCGAGGGGCTCGGCGTCGACAATGTGAAAGTGATCCACGCGGACGGCCTCTCGCCCGATCCCGAACTGGGCTCCTTCGACCGCATTCTGTTGCAGGCGGCGTTGACCGCACCGCCCGTGGATCTCCTGCGCCGGCTCGCGCCCGGCGGGGCGCTTGTTTACGTTTTGAGCGAAAAAAAGGCGGGCGAGAAGCGTCCGCGGCAACGGTTGATTAAGGTTGATCTCGCCGAGGACGGCGAATGTCGCGAGACGATTTTGGGTGCGCACAGCCTTGGCGTTGCAGCGTTTGGCGCTGCTAGGGCGCTTTGAACGCGCCGGTGCGCGAATGCCGAAAATGCAAGGAAAAACGCAAGCGTCCGATTCATCTTAAACGCTCCCTTAACCCGCCTGCGCGTAGATGGTCCGTGTTGAAATTGCGTGCGAGTGGGTCGCGTCATGCTTATCGAACGTCATATTGCTTTTTCGCGGGTCGCAGTGCGGCTCATGATGGCCGCCGGAGCGGCCGCGTTGATGGCGGGATGTTCGGACGCCTCGCGCTTTTCCGATCCGTTTTCTGATCCGTTTTCCTCTGGCTCGGCTCCCAAGATCAGCCGCGGCGTCGATCGCGCGCCGACGGGCTCGATCGCCTCCACGGCTCCAGCCCCGGCGCCGGACGCCTCCAACCTGCCGGGCCGCGTCGAGGCCCGCCCGCTCCCGGGAACGACCGCGCCGGTGAATGTGGCGCAGGCCGCGCCGCGCGCCCCGGCTCCGGCCCCTGCGCCCGTCGCCTCGGCCCCCGCCGCCTCGACGGGCGGCGCGGGCGCCTCGCACTGGACCGCCGACGGCGGCACGCCGGTCACTGTCGCCGCGGGCGAGACGCCCGCGGTCCTCGCGACGCGCTATGGCGTGCCCACCGACGCCCTGCTGCGCGCCAATGGCTACAGCAACGCCGCCCAGGTGCAGCCGGGTTCGCGCCTGATCATCCCGGTCTATCGCGCGGGCGCCGTGGCCTCGTCGGCGCCGTCGCCGGCGGCCGCCCCTGTTCGAATGGCCGAGGCGAAAACCGTCGAGGGCAAGGTCGTCGCCACGACCAAGCCCGCCGCCAAGCCCGATCCGAAGGCCGAGGCCGCCGAGAAGGCGAAGGCCGAGCGCGAAGCGAAGCTCGCCCGCGAGGAGGCCGCCAAGGCGAAGAAGGCCGAGACGCTCACCAGGGAGCAGGAGGCCAAGCGCGCCAGGAAGGCCGAGGCCGACAAGGCCGCCGCCGATAAGGCGGCGGACGCGAAGAATCTCGCCGAGACGAAGCAGGCGGAGGCCAGGAAGGCGGCGGAAGCCAAGGCGGCCGAGGCGAAACTCGCCGCCGAGAAGGCCAAGCTCGCCAAGGTCGAAGCCGCCAAATCGAAGGCCGACGCCACGGCGAAGGCCGAAGCCGCCAAGGCCGTGAAGGAGGCCAAACTCGCCGAGGCCGAGGCCGCCAAGGCGGCCAAGGCCGAGCGTCAGGCCAAGGCTGAGGAAGCCGCCGCCGCTGCGCAGGCTGAAAAGCAGGCCAAGGCGGCCGCCGCGGCCGAGAAGTCCGCGAAGGTCGCCGCCGCCGAGAAGCCGGCCGAGCCCGCCCCCGCCGCGCGCGCCATCGACAAGACAACGACCACGGCCTCCGTGCCGCAGGCCGAGGAGGCGACCAAAGTGTCGACCTCGGACCCGGATCGTCCGGAATTCCGTTGGCCGGCCCGCGGCCGCATCATTCAGGGCTTCTCGACGGGCGGCAACGACGGCATCAACATCGCCGTGCCCGAAGGCACGCCGGTGAAGGCCGCCGAGGGCGGGCAGGTCGCCTACGCCGGCAGCGAGCTGAAGGGCTATGGCAATCTCGTGCTGATCCGCCACCCGAACGGCTATGTCACGGCCTACGCCCACAACGGCGAGCTGGAGGTGAAGCGCGGCGATACGGTCAAGCGCGGCCAGACCATCGCCAAATCGGGCCAGAGCGGCAATGTCGGCTCGCCGCAGCTGCATTTCGAACTGCGCAAGGGCGCGACCCCGGTCGATCCGACGAGCTATCTCGCGGGTCTCTGAGCGGGAAAGGCATTCTCCGGCGTTCGCGAGACACTGACTCCGGAGAAACAAAGGGCGGCGGGTCCCAGGAAAGGCCCGCCGCCTCTTTTTTTGTCCGCGGATGCGCTATAGGAGCCGGCGGGGAAAGAACCAAAAGGGAAAAACGCCCGTGAAGCTTCGTCTCGCCTGCCTTTTCGTCCTTGCCGCCACGCCCGCCTTTGCGGTCGATCCCACCGGCATCCCGCAATGCGACGCGCTGCTGAAACGCTACGAAGCCTGCTCCTCGCTTCTGCCGCCCAAGCAGGTTCATGCGGCGCAGAAGGAGTTGCTCGACGGCTCCATGGGCATGCGCGCCGCCGCCGACGATCCGAAGCTGCGGCCCGATCTCGAGCGCTATTGCACGGACACGTTCGAGCGCATGAAAAAGGAAGGCGACATCAAGGAGTGCATGGCGAAGCCGTGATGGGCTTCGCCAGGAGGCGCGGCGCGAGTCACGTCGCCAGGGCTTTTCCTGCGGCGCAGCGTTCGAGATAATAGCGCGAGCGCATTTCCGTGAGGCGCGAGGCGGCGCGCTGGAATTCCCGCGCCTCGGCGCCGTCGGGCGCCTGGTAGAGGCATTCGGGCTCGGCCGCCGCCGACATGGCGAGCAGCGCGTGCGCTTCGTACAGCACATCGACGAGCATGATGAGGCGGCGCGCCTCGTTGCGCTGCTCGGGGACGAGGACAGGCACGTCGTCGACCACGAAGGCGTCGAAACGATGCGCCAGCGTGAGATAATCGCGCGCAGAGAGCGGCCGGCCGCAGAGGTCGGAAAAGCCCATGCGGGCGACTCGGCCCACCGCCTGCGGGACGAAAATCGTGCGCCGGTTCAGTTCGATCGTCGCGGGCGCGCCATGTTTCATGCCTGTGAGCGAGAGAAACAGCGCGTCCAGATAGGCATAAGCGCGGTCGTCGACGGGCGTGAAATAGACCTCGCCCGCGCAATCCTGCCGTCCGCGATAATCGATGGGCGCGGCGAGGCGCAGCACGTCCATGCGCTCCTGCAAGAGCGCGATGAAGGGCAAGAAGAGATCGCGATTGCGCCCGCCGTCGTAGAGCCGAGCCGGTTCGACATTTGAGGTCGCGACGACGACGACGCCCTCTGCGAAGAGCGTCGTGAACAGGCGGGCCAGAATGCTGGCGTCGGCGATGTCCGTCACCGCGAATTCATCGAAGCAGAGGAGGCGCGTGTCCTCGGCGATCTCCTTTGCGACGCGCGTCACCGGATCGGCGAGGCCGGAAGCCGCGTGCTTGCGCATCCGGTGCAATCTTTCGTGCACATCGGCCATGAAGCCGTGGAAATGCGCGCGGCGTTTCTTTTCGACGGGGGCCATGTCGAAGAAGAGATTCATCAGCATCGTCTTGCCGCGGCCGACGGGACCCCAGAGATAAAGACCGCGCGGCCGTTCCTCCTGCCAGAAAAAGGCGCGCAACACACGGGGCAGGGGCGCGCTCGGGGGACGGCCCTTGGCCAGCGCGTCGACGAGCGCCTGAAGCTTCTTCACCGCCGCGCGCTGCGAGGCGTCGGGATAGAGGCCGCGTTCGAGCACCAGGGCGTCGTAACGCTCGACGAGAGGACGCTTCATGTCAGGCGCGTCGCATCTGGCCGCTCGCGGCGGCGAAGGCGCCGGGCTGCAATTCGCAGTAAAGGATGCGGTCGGGATCGACCGGGCCCGGCATGGAGATCTTGCCTCGCGGAACGCGGGCGAAGCCGAGGCGCGAGTAATAATCGAGATCGCCCACGAGCAGCACTAGCCGATGGCCCGCCGCGCGGGCGGCGTCGAGCGAATGGTTGACGAGCCTCTCGCCCACGCCCTGCGACCGGAAGGCGGGCTCGACGGTGAGCGGCCCGAGCAGCATCGCCGGGGTCGAGCCGACGAGAATGCCGGTCATGCGATTGGCGCCGACGAGCAGCGTGCCGACGCGGGCGACGAAGGAGAGCGACAGATCGGGCGCGACGCCCTCGCGCAGCCGATAGGCCGTGCGGGCGTAGCGGCCCGGACCGAAGGCGCGCTCATCGAGTTTCTCGATTTGCGCCTCGTCCGTGGCCGTCATGGGGAAGAATTTGATAACCAGGTCGATCATGAGCCTGAGCGAGCCCATAACACGCGCCGCGCCGAGGGCAAAACATCGGCTTCCGCGAAAAGCGAGCCATTGACTTCGCCCTGCCGCGCGCCGAGCTTTCGCCCATGACGATCGGCATAAGACGAGCAGGGGTCGAGGACGCGCGGCGGATTGCGGACGTCCATATCGCGAGCTGGCGGGAGACCTATCCGGCCATGATGCCCGCGGACACTCTGGCGGCGCTCGACCTTTCGGAATGGGCGGAACGCTGGCGCGGCTACCTCGGCGAAGACGATCCGGCCTCGGCGACCTTTCTCGCGCTCGATGAAACGGGCGCGGCGGCGGGCTTCGGCTATTGCCGGCGGCAGCGTTCCGAGAAGCTGCTGGAGCTGGGCTTTTCCGGCGAGATCACTTCGCTCTATCTGCTCCGGCGCATCCAGCGGCGCGGCTTGGGGCGCCGGCTCATCGGCGCCATGGCCGGGCATCTTCTCGCGCAGGGCTGCGACAACGCCGGGCTCTGGGTCTTCCGCGACGCGGCCCACGCGAGGCGCTTCTACGAGGCCCATGGCGCAGCGCCGGCGGGCGTCGAGGGCGTGTGGGAAATTTACGGGATGACCCTGGCCGACATGGCCTATGGCTGGAGGGATTTGCGGCCGCTCGCCATCAGTGCAGGCTTTTCATGATCCGCCTCACGAAGGGCGCACGCTTGAACGCCGCGAGGTCCAGCCTCATCGCCTCGCCCGTCCGGCCCTCGCCCGACCGGCCTGCCGCGAGCCCCTTGCGCGCGTCGCCCAGCACGCCGGCGCGGTAGTCGTCGAGGGTCAACGCGCCCGCGCCGCGGCGATCCCAGCGTTTGAAGATCTCGTATTTGGCGCGGTCATAGGCGTCCGAGCGGCCTTGCGCGGCAGCGAGATCGGCGAGGCCGAAGCTGAATCGCATCCAGTCCTCGGGCTTGATCTCGCCGGTCTTCCTGCCGTCCATTTCGGCGAAGGTTCTCTCGATCACGCGATTGGCCTCGGCCGTCGTGATGAAGCCGTCATGGTCCTCGTCGAAAAGCTGGAAAATGGCGTCGAGCTCGTGCTGGGCGTCGCTTTGCGCCCATGCCGGGCCGCCGGCCAGCGCGAAGGCGAGCCCGAGCGCGGCGAGAAAAAGCCTCATAAGTGAACCTCGAAAGACGTTGGCCCCGTCACCAATAAGGCGAGACCGGCTCCCCATCTAGAACCTCGGCGATTCTCGCGCGGGTCGCGGGCGTCGCGTCATGGGGCAGGTCGTCGAGCGGGAAAAAGCCGGCCTCGGCGATCTCGTGGTCCGGCTCGCGCTGGCCGTCGTATCGGAAATGCCGCACGACATAGAGCGCCACATGGTCGCGCGGCGAGGCGCGGCGGTTGAGATAGACGCCCTGAAGCGCCGGGGCACTCAGCAGATGGACGCCGCCTTCCTCCTGAAGCTCGCGGGCGAGCGCCTGCATCATGGTCTCGCCGCGCTCGACCCCGCCGCCCGGCAGATAAAAGCCCGGCACATAGGTGTGGCGCACCAGCAGCACGCGGTCCTCCGAGTCGAGCACGAGGCCGCGCACGCCGAGCGTCATGGCGCGGTTGAAGAGGGCGCCCAATGTGATGATTCGGGACACGATCCTGCCCCGGACGGAATGCGCCGCGCGCGGTTTGTGCAGCGTCGTCGTCACAGAGGGCTCCTCTCTCATGCCCGCGACTATGGCAAATGGCGCGCGAAGGCTCTAGGACTATCTGCACGCAACGAAGGACGATCCTTGAGCTTCCTCCTCGCCCATCTCTCCGACGCCCATATCGGCCCCATCCCGAGGCCCAATCTCGCCGAACTGCGCGGCAAGCGCGTTACCGGCTATGTGAACTGGCTCTACAAGCGGGCAGGGCAACATGACATGGGCGTGCTGGCGCGGCTCGTCTCGGACATGCAGGCGCAGCGGCCCGACCATGTGCTGATGACAGGCGACATCGTCAACATCGGCCTGCCGGCCGAGATCGCGCTCGCCAGGGACTGGCTCGCCACGCTTGGCGGCCCCGAGGCGGTGAGCTTCACACCCGGCAATCACGACGCCTATGTCGCCGACGCTACGAAACTCGTGCACGAGATCTTCGAGCCCTGGACGACGAGCGAGACGGAGGCGGCGGGCTTTCCCTTCCTGCGCAGGCGCGCCGGAGTGGCGCTGATCGGCCTCGATTCGGGCGTGCCCACGGCGCCGTTCGTCGCCTCCGGCCAGCTCGGCGACGCGCAGCTCGTGGCGCTCGGCAGGATTCTCGATCAGGCCGGCGCCGAGGGGCTGGCGCGGGTCATCTTCCTGCACCACCCGCCGCATGTCGGCGGCGCGCGGGCGCTGCGCGGGCTCGACGACGCCGCCGCCTTCGAGGAGGTCGTCGCCCGACACGGCGCGGAGCTCGTCGTGCATGGCCACAATCACAAGCCGAGCGTCGCCTATATCAAGAGGCCGCAGGGCGAGACGCCGGTCGTCGGCGTGGCCTCGGCCTCGGCGCGTCCCGGTGGGCATTATCCCGCCGCCGAATATAATCTTTACGCCATAGAGCGGGCGGGCGAGAGCCTCCGCATCACGCTACGCCGCCGCGTTCTCGACGAGGCGGGGGAGGTTGTCGAGGCGGGCGCCGAGGAGCTGCTTCAGGCCGGCAGGTAAGTTCGGTAGGCCCACATGGCGATGACCGCCAGCAGCCCGAAGAAGGCGGCCGACCCCACAAATTCAATGAAGAACAAAAAAGCCGCATAGGCCTTTTCCCAGGAAGGGGCGGGTTTTTTCTCAACGCCCGCCTCGCGCAGGACCCTGGCGGCGCCGCCGCTGGCGTAGTCGATCGCGAGCGCCTTCTCCCGCTCGATCAGCCGATGCGCGACATAATTGGTCGCGGCGTCGACGATCTCGTCCATGTCGGCGCTCTCGCACAGGGTGATTCTCCCGTGCCGCGTGTCCTGCAGGAAACGATAGGTGCGCCGGTCCCGGTCCATCTCGACGAAGCCGATCTGATCCAGGAAGAGGCGGGGCCTCTCGCCATGGGCGATGGCCACGTCGAAAATATCGACATCCTCGGGCACCTGCGCGAGCACAGGCGCGAGCGCGTCGGCGAGCAGCTCCAGTCTGACGATCTCGGCCGCGCGCAGATCGGCGAGGGCGGCGGAATGTTCGGCGTTCTCGACCCGCGCGCGGCGCAGCGCTACGGCGAGCGTGGCCGTGCGGTGCTCCGGCCGATGCTCCGTCGCCCCCTTGCCCGAATCGATCCGGCCCGAATCGATCCGGCCGGAGACGTCCTCCGCCGCGGCGGCGACGGAAAGCCGCTCGGTCGTGGGCTTCCTGAGCAGGGAGGGGCGGGGGCCATCGGTCTGGGCGGGCAAAGGATCTTCCATGTCGCTCACTCGCTTCGCCCTCGAACGGCGCGCGGACTTAACGCTTTCGATACTATACCGGTACAGGCGCCGGATGCGAAGCTCGGCGGGGAAGAAGGCGGCACGAAGGCCGGCCGGCGTTCGTCGGGGGTCGACTTTTCCCACGCGCCAAGGCTAGGGAATCAGCTAGGCTGCCGGCGATTCCGGCAAATGAACTAAAAATTGGCGCCTGTGGAATGGACGCCCGGAGGACATCAGCCATGGCTGCCAAAGCCGAATCGGACACCGGCGGCGCGCTTTTCGAGCGCATCCTCTTTGGCTTCGTCTTTGCGGCGGTCGCGGCGCTGGAGGCGTCCGGCGGTCCTGAACATATCCTCGTTGCGGGCTTTTTCGCCGGCGCCGCGCTCTATCTGCTGCGCCCGTCGAGCGAGGGCGGCCGGCAGTCCGTCAATTTCGCGGTCGATTTTCTCGCGGTCGGGGCCTTTGCGGCGCTCTGCGATCGGTCATGGATTCTCTGGCGTGCGCCCGAGACCATGGACCAGCTTTTCCGCTTCTCCCCCGTCGGGGCGGGAACGGCGACGCTTCTTTATGTTTTCGGCGTGCTCGTGCTCACGGCGCGCTCGCGGCTGCCCTTGCGCATCGCGCTTTTCCTCATGCCCTTCCTGTTCAGCCTGCTCGTCGCGCTTGGCTCTCCGCCGATCACGCAGATCGGCGCCGCCCTGTTCCTGGGCTTCGAGGTTCCCGTGTTCGTCGCCCAGATCGTCGGGCGCACGCTGGTCCTGTTCCTGCTCAACGAGGCCATCGTCATCGGCGTGCCGCTGGCGCTCGGGCGTTTTCTGCCGCGGCAATGGCGGCCGCACGGCATGCTCTTCTTCTCGGCCTTCGCCGCGACGCTCACGCCCTTCGTCGCCTCCGCCGTCCCGGTCTTCGTCACGCCCTATCTGCCGGGGCCTGTCGCGGCTGTCGTCGCCGCCTTGCTCGCGGCGGTTGCGCAGGCGGGCCTGTGGGGTCAGACCTATCTCGTGACGCAGGCCATTGCCGGCCTCTTCAGGGCGACTCCCTCGCTCTCCGTCGTGGTCTATCACGACTGGAAGTCGGGCGCCGAGAAGGGGGCCGTCTATGGCTTCGTCTTCATGGCGTTGGTGCTGGCGGTCGGCCTCGTGGTCTCCACGCCCTGGGCCGTGTCGTTCATTACGATCTCGTCGCCGCTCAGCGCGGCCATCATCGGGGCGCTCGCCTATCCGCTGGCGCGCAGCATCGTCGAGAGCACGGACTCGACGCCGCCTTTCCGCGGACGCGTCGAGGAAGCCTATGTGCGCCCCGCGAATTATGCGCGCGGCGCGGTCGCGGGCGTCGCGGTCGCCACCGCGCTGATGATCGACCTTCCGGCGGCGACCGGGACGCACCGCTTCGTCTTCGGCGCAATCGCGGGCGCGCTCGCTTACGCGGGCGTCGACCTCGCCTTCGATTTCCATGCGCTGATGCGCGTGCGCCGACAGCATTTCAGGAGCTGGCGCGTCTATACACTCGGAGCGGTTCTCGGCGCGCTCGTCGCCGGCGCCATCGCCTGGTATTTCGATGCGGACCAGCTCGGCACCGTGGTTCGGAAATTCTTCGCCTATATTTCGCTCGACTATGCCGCCGACGGCAGGCCGATCAGCAACTACATTGTGCGCCCGCTGTTCTCGAAGTGGGGCGCGACCGACCTCGGCGCCGTCGACGGCGGCGTGCGCCTTATCTACGACGAGTCCTTCTCCGGCGTGATCCAGTGGGTCTTCGCCGCGCCGCTGTTCTCGATCAACCTCTTCTTCCTCACCGCGCTGATCAAGCGCAGCCTCCAGCCGCTGCGCCAGCTCGCGAGCTGGCAAGGGTTGGACATGCTCATCGAGAATGCGGTGCGCGTGCTGCGCTGGGGCCTGTGGATGGCGCCGGTCATCTACTCCTTCCTCAAGGCGACCCCGGACCCGACCTGGTACAACCAGGATGGCCTGATCCGCACCGGGGTCGCGACCTGGATGAGCTACATCCTGCCGGACAACGACTTCCGCGCCTGGAGCCTCGATATTTTCACGGCGCTGCTCGCCTATGACGCGCTGCGGGTCCTGATCTGGTTCGATCACATGGGCCTGCGCGTCGCGACGCTCGTCAATCTTTCCTTCGTCGGCGGCGACGCGGCGGACGAGTCGGCCGCGCGCTTCCTCGGCAAGGAGCAGGTGAGCCGCGCCATTCCCGAGGGCATCCGCCGCTTCGGCACCTGGGCGCCGCTGCTTCTGCCCTTCTACATTCCGCGCGACGCCGAATGGGACAAGGCGTGGAGCGCCGCCGAGCAATTGAGCGTCACGCGGCCCCCGTCCTACACCTATCTCGTCGGCGGCTATCTCGCCTATGCGGGCCTCGTCGCGCTCGGACTCGTGTTCTTCCTGCTCGGCCGTCTGGCGCAGGCGCAGAAAATTCCGATCGAGGGCATCACCGGCGCGGGCGGCGTGCCGGGCTCGCGCCCGCTCAAGCTCACCAACGGCCTCATGACCAGCGAATGGTTTGAGGACGGGCAGGGCGCCATCCGCATCGAGGGCGTGGCGCGCGGCGGACCGGCGATCGATCTCACGCGCCAGCCGCTGGATCACGCCCATCCGCGCGGGCGCTTCCTGTTCCTCTCCGAGGAGGGCGGCGGGCTGTGGTCGGTGGGCGACGCGCCGACCCGCTGCGGCGTCTCCTGCGCCGAGCTGGTCGATGCGGGCGAAAACTGCCTCTTCTACATGGCCGAGCAGAACGGCTTCGCCGTGGAGTCGCGCATCTCCCTCGCGCCGGACGAGGCGGTGGAGATCAAGCATCTGCGGATCGTCAATCTGGAGCCCCGCGCCCGCAAGCTCACCCTCGCCTCGCTGCGCGAGTGGGTGCTCAACGAAACCAGCGTCGAGCTGCGCGATCCGCCCTACAATGCGATCCACGTCGGCACCTGGTATGTGAAGTCGCTCAACGCCATCTTCGCCCAGAACCGCCTGCTCAAGGGCGGCGCGCGCCGGTCCATCGACCGGCGGCTCTCGCCCGAGGTCGGCTTTCACGCCATCGGCGCCGGCGCCGACACCAAAATGACGATCGTCGGCTATGAGGACGTGAAGTCGCGCTTCTACGGGATGGGGCCGACCAATGCGCCGGACAGTCTCAACGGCCTGGGCGAACCGCCGCGCAGCCCGGACGACGAAGGGCTTCTCTACGGCTTCCAACCCTGCGCGAGCCTGCGCGTCGAGGTCGAATTGCCGCCGGACGGCAGCGCGGAGCTCATCATCATCGACGGCTGGGCGCGCGACATGGGGCGCGCCACCGACTCGGTCGCGCGCCACCTCGGCATTCCGCCGGTCGCGCCGGAACTCCTCGACCGCGCCCTGTCACGACGCCGCGCGCTCGTCATGCCGCCCACGCCGAAGGAGCATCGCTACGCCTTCTCGCCCGACGGCCGCAGCCTGACGCTCGCGCCGGGCACGCCGCGGCCTTTCGCCCATGTGATCGCCAATGAGTTGGGCCACGGCTGCGTTCTCACCAATGACGGCGATATTTTCTCTTTCTCCGTCAATTCGCGGCTGAACAGCTTCACGCCCTTCCGGCTGGGGGAAGGCCGCATGGCGCCGGCCGGGCAGATGATCTACGTCTATGATCTCGCCCGCACCGACGCCCACAGCCCGACCTTCGTGCCGCTGCGCCGTCGGGACGCGCGCTACGACGTGACCTATGCGCCGGGCTCGGCGATCTTCCGGGCCGAGCGCGATCACCTCGAACTGGAGATGACGGTCTTCGTCAGCCCGACGGAGCCGATCGAGTTCCGCCTGCTCAAAATTCGCAACAAGACCGTGCACGAGCGTCTGTTGCAGATCGTGCCGGCGATGGAGGTCGTGCTCGCCGAGACGCCGACGGAGAGCCTGGGCGACATACAGTCGGTTATCGACGACGATTTGCAGTCGATCTACTTCCGCAATCCTCGCAACAATTTCGTCAACGGCTGGGCCTTCGTGACGACCTCGATCCATGCGGAGTTCGCGGAGACCTCGCGGCGCCGGTTCCTCGGCCACGAGAGCCGCAATCCCTATCTGCCTTATATGGTCGAGCACGGCCATCCCGACGCCGGGGCGCCTGAGCATCAGCGGAAGGTCGCGGCCTTCTGCGGCTCGATCGACGTGCCGGCGGGCGAGGAGGCGGTGGTGGTCGTCGCGCTCGGCCAGACGACCACGATGGAGGAGGCGAAGCGCCTCGCCAAAATGGCGCGCGACCCCGCTTATGCGCGGCGCCAGCTCGAGGCGAGCGTCGAGGCCTGGAACGAGCAGCTCTCGGTGCTGCGCATCCGGACCAACCGGCCGGACGTCGATCGTCTGGTCAACGACTGGCTGCCGTATCAATTGCTGGCCTCGCGCCTTTGGGGCCGCACCGGCCCGGCGCAGCGCTCCGGCGCCACGGGCTATCGCGACCAGCTTCAGGACGTGATCCCGCTCATTCATCTGGCGCCGGAACGCGCCCGCGCGCAGATCCTGCTCCATGCGCGGCATCAATATCTCGAGGGTGACGCCGCCAAATGGTGGCACCGCTCGGCGAGTGGCGGGACGGGTCTCGCGGACCGGACCCATTCCTCCGATCCGCACCTCTGGCTGCCCTATGTGACGATCCGCTACGTGAAGGGGACGGGCGACGCCGGCATTCTCGACTCGGTCGAAACCTTCCTCGAAGCCAATCCGGTTCCGAAGGATCAGGAGGGCGACGTGACCGTGCCGCTCAAATCGCGCGACAAGGATACGCTGCTCGGTCATTGCGCCCGCGCCATCGATTTCTCGCTCGACCGCTTCGGCGCGCATGGGCTGCCGCTCGTCGGCTCCGGCGACTGGGACGACGGCATGCATCTCGTCGGCGTCGAGGGGCGCGGCGAAAGCGTGTGGCTCGGCTTCTTCCTGCACGGAATCCTCGTTGACATCGCGCCGATCTTCGAGGCGAAGGGCGACAAGGCGCGCGCCGACCGCTATCGCGAGCGGGCGGCCGAGTTGCGCGCGGCGCTCGCCAAATGCTGGCGCGGAGATCGCTATGTGCGCGACTTTGCCGACGACGGCCGCGAGCTGGCGCCGATGAGCGCCATGACCGCGCATTGGCCGACGCTCTCCAATGCGGTGGACCCGGCGCGGGGCCGCGAGGCGATCGAAAAGGCCCTGGACCTGCTCGGCCGCCCCAACCGGGTTCTGCTGGTCACGCCCCCCTTCAACGAGCATTCCGACCCCTATCCCGGCCGCAGCGCCGAATATCCGCCGGGCGTGCGCGAGAATGGCGGGCAATATTCGCACGGCGTGTCCTGGTTCGTGGACGCGTTGGCGAAACTCGGCGCGCAGGCGCAGGCCGAAGGCGACGATCGAGCCGCCGCAGACCTCTTCCGGGAGGCCTTCGAGGTCTGGATCGCCATTTCGCCGATCTCGAAGCTCAGAACGCCCGCGGAGGCGGACATCTACGGCCTGCCGCCGCACCAGCAGCCCGCCGACGTTTACGAAGGCGAAGGCTATGAGGGCCGGGGCGGCTGGGACTGGTACACGGGCGCCGCCGCGCGCATGCTCTCGGCCGCCTACGCCATGCTCGGTCTCGAATTCGAGAACGGCGAACTCAAGCCGCGTCCCGACGCTTTCGATCCCAAGGGCGACCTGCGGCTCGAATGCGTGACTTACCGTGGCAAGAGCTTCACGGCCCAGAACAGGAAGAGAACCTGAGGGGAACAGACGCGAACGGCGTGTTTACAGTCACATGCGGCGATGGAGATGGGTGGCCGGGTCCAGCCCGGCCATGACGCGCCGAAAGGCGCAAACACAGCCGTCCTGCCCGCGCCTGTCGCGGGCGTCGAGCCGTCAGGCCGGCTCTTTCTCCGCGGCGCTTTGCGGCGCGCCGCCGTAACGCCGGTAGATGAATTCCGGCGCTGGCGCCTGCGACTCCGTCTCGGCGTAGGCCGCGAAACGGGCGTGGTCGGGGGAGAGATGGCAGGCGGGGTCGGTCGCCTCGGCGTCGCCCGTCACCGCGAAGGCCTGACAGCGGCAGCCGCCGTAATCGATTTCCTTGCGGTCGCAGGAGCGGCAGGGCTCCTTCATCCAGTCCGTGCCGCGATAGGCGTTGAAGGCCGAGCCGTTGCGCCAGATATCGCCGAGCGGCCGCGTCCGCACGTCGTCGAAGGTCAGGTTCGGCAGCGTCTGCGCCGCGTGGCAGGGCAGGGCTTTGCCCGAGGGCGTCACCGCCATGATCGAGCGGCCCCAGCCGCCCGTGCACTGCTTGGGTCGCGTCGCGTAATGGTCGTGGATGACGAAGTCGAAATTCAGCACGCCGAGCAGCCGCTTCTTCGCCGCCTCGACGACGTCGACCGTCTCCATGAAGGTCTCGCGCGTCGGGATCAGCGCCGCGCGATTGATCTGCGCCCAAGCGTAATACTGAATATGGGCGATCTCGATGCGCTGGGCGTCGACCTCCACCGCGAAATCGATGATCTGCGGCAGATGAGCGATGTTCTGCCGGTGCATGGGCGCGTTGATCGTGAGCCCCATGCCGAGTTCGCGGGTCCAGCGCGCCACGTCGCGCTTTGTGGGCACGCCGCCCTCATAGGCCGAAATGCGGTCGGCGCTCTCGGGGACGATGTCCTGAATTGACACCTGCACGTGATCGAGCCCGATCTCGGCGAGACGCTCGAGCCGCTCGCGGGTCAGCAGCACGGCCGAGGTGACGAGATTGGTGTAGAGGCCGGCCTCGACGGCGGCGGCGAGGATCTCCTCGAGATCGCGCCGCGCCGTCGGCTCGCCGCCGGAGAGATGCAATTGCAAAGCGCCGATCGACGCCGCCTGACGGAAGGTCTCGCCCCATTCGTCGGCAGTCATTTCGACGTTGGATTTCTCCAGCTCCAGCGGATTGGAGCAATAGGGACATTGCAGCGGGCAGCGATGCGTGAGCTCCGCGAGGAGCCCGGCCGGTCCACCCGCGAAGGGCTGGATCGACGAGGCGAAGGCGGAGAGCTTCGGCGCCGTGAAGGGATCGACGCCGTCCCGCAGCAGACGCTTGTCGGCAAGGCCCTGCAGAAGGTTGATGACGTCGCGCGTGATGATTTCCAGCGGCGCCTTGTATTGCTCCGCGAGCCACGCGCAAAGGTCGGCGATGCGCGTTTTGCCGTCGATGGCGGACAGCACGATCAGGCCGATGGCGTCGAGCTCATAGGCGCGTTCAGGGGCGAGAATGACGGTTCGGCCCCGCGCGCGATCCTCGTGCAGGCGGGAATAGCGCGTGAAGCCGGGGCGGGAGTCCGGGCCGATGATGAAGCGTGTGGTCATTTCCTGCCGCTTGGTCTGCAACGCAATCCTTTCGGCCGTCGCTTCGCGCCTCGCACTGGAGGCGGCTACTCCGGTCGCCAGGCGCCGGGCGGGATGAGTCCCGGCGTGACATAGGCGTGATGCAAGGCGTCGAGCTGCGCCCAGAGGACATCGCATTTGAAGCGCACCGCGCCGACGCAGGCCTCCTGCTCCTCGCGCGTCTTGGCGTTGTCGAGGACATAGTTGAGCGCGAATTCCGAATCGCGCGGCGCCTGGCTGAGGCGGCGCTTGAAATAGGCCATCACATGGTCGTCGACGAAGTCGTAGCTCTCGAGCATGCCGACGATGCGCTCGCGATGGATGGACGGCGCGAAGAGCTCGGTGAGCGACGACGCCACCGCCACGACGAGCGGCTCCTCGACGACGAAGCGCACATAGGCCTCCACGGCGAATTTGGTCGCGGGCAGGGCGCCGCGGCGCGAGGCGACATAGTCGCGGGGGAAGCCCAGCGCGTCGGTCAATACGAGCCAGCGCTCGATCCCGCCCGCCTCCTCGCCGAGGCCATCGTGATCGTGGATGCGATGAATCCATTCGCGGCGCAGTTCGCGGTCGTGCACCCGACTCATGAAGGCGGCGTCCTTGCGCGGCACGGCCTCCTGATAGCAATAGCGATTGAGCGCCCAGGCGGCGACCTGATGCTTTTGCAGCTTGCCGCCATGCAGAAGCTTATGGAAGACGTGCTTGTCGTGATAGCGCTCGGCGCCGACGTTGCGGATCGCCGCTTCGAAATCGGCCCTGGACAGCGGCGCGGCGTCGCGCCAGTCGGTCACGATCTGATTCATAGCGTCACCTCCATGCCGTCCGCGCCGATCTCCCAGCCCGCGGCGCGCACGGCCGCAGTCTGGCTCGAGGCAGCGTCGAGGACCGGATTTGAATTGTTGATGTGCACGTAGATCTTGCGCGCGACGTTGAGCGGCGCGAAAGCCGCCATGGAGCCGTCCTCGCCGCTCATGTTGATGTGACCCATGCGCGAGCCGGTCTTGCCCATGAGGCCCTGCTCGATCATCTCGTTCTCGTGGAAGAGCGTGCCGTCGAAAAAGACGAGGGCCGCGTTTTTCAGACGCGCCGCGAGAGGCGCATCCACTTTCGCGCAGCCGGGGACATAGAAGAATGATTTGCCCGTCTTCGTCTCGATGATCTCGAGTCCGAGCGTGTCGCCGGCGCTTGTGCCGAAATTCGGCGCGTTCCTGTCTTCGAGATAGAGCGCGATCTTGCCCGGCACGGGGAAAGCGCGGATGGCGAGACCGAGATCGACGCCCGCGCCCTTGAGAGGAATGGTCTCGTCCATCGGCAATTCGATGCGCGGCACGAGCGGGGTTTGCAGGATCGTGAAGATCGGATTGGCGCCGAGCGCCTGCAGGACGCGCCCGGCCGCATAGATGTTGAAGGGCTGCGCCTCGCGCAGATTGAGCAGGCCCGCCACATGGTCCACGTCGCCATTGGTCAGCGCGACGGCCTTGATCGGGCTCGCGCGCACCGGATCGCCCTCTGCGGGGGCGAGCTGGGGCGCGGCGGCGATCTGCTCGCGCAAATCGGGCGAGGCGTTGAGCAAAACCCAGTTGCGTCCGTCCGCGCTCACGGCGAGGGACGACTGGGTGCGCGCGCTGAAGCCCGGCGCGCCGGCGCGCACCGCGCGGCAATTGGCGCAATTGCAGTTCCACTGCGGGAAGCCGCCGCCGGCGCCCGAGCCCAAAATTCTGATCCGCATCGCGTTTCCGGCCGCTCGCGACGAGCGCCTTCTCCCCGTTTTTGTTCGGTTCTTGGCGCGCACTATGCACCCTCGGCGCGGCGGCGCAAGTGCGGCAAATTTGCTTGTCGTTAACCTCGGCGGACGACAATCCTGTTGGTCGGCTGGTCCGCGCGCCCCGCTTTCGTCGCTTTCTCGCGTAAGAACGAGTCCCGGCCGAAGCGCCTTCTCCCCAAACTCCTCGGCCGCGCTGGAACTGTTATTTGCGCAAGGTTTCGCTGATCAGGGCTTCGCTGGCGTCGACCGCCGTGCTCGCCGCAACGCTGCTTGCGGGCTGCGCCTCGGAGAGCATGCGCGCAATCGACGGACACATGAACAACGCCGTGTCTTTGGTCTCGGGGCCGCAGGGCGAACCGAGCCGCGTGCCGCTCTTCGTCGCCTCGACGCGGCGCGGGGACGGGGCCGCCGACGACGGCCGCGCGCATTTCTCCCTTACCGCCATCGGCGTGCCGCAGAATCATAGCGCCGGCGCCATCGAGAAACCGAGCTTCGGCGCGCCGGACAAGAACCGGCACTTCTCGGTCCTCTCCAAGCGCGGCATGGACGAAGAGGAATTCTACAGCCAGCTCGCCACCCATGTGTCCGGCCGCGTCGGCAGTTCCCGCGATGTTCTCCTCTATGTACACGGCTTCAATACGAGCCTCGACGAGGCGCGTTTCCGCCTCGCCCAGATTGTCGCCGACGGCGGCTTCTCCGGGGTGCCCGTGCTGTTCACCTGGAATTCGCGCGGCGGGCTCTTCAATTACGAATCCGACAAGGAGGCGGCGACCGTTTCCCGCGATGCGCTTCAAAAAGCGTTGCTCTCGCTCGCGAAAACGCCGGGTCTCGGGCGCGTGCATATTCTCGCCCACTCCATGGGCGCCTGGTTGACGATGGAGACGCTGCGCGACGCGGCCATCTCGGGCCACCCCGATCTCGATGGGCGCCTCGGCGAGGTGATGCTCGCCAATCCGGACATCGACCTCAATGTTTTCCGGCAGCAGCTCGGGCGGATCGATCCGGGGCATGTCTCGATTTTCGTCGCAAGCAACGACCGCGCGCTTTCGCTCTCGTCGCGCATTGCCGGCGCGCGGCCGAGGCTGGGCGCCATGGACCCCGAAAAGCCCGAGGACAAGGCCGAACTCGACCGGCTCGGCGTCGCCGTGCACGACATTTCGTCCTTTTCGACGGACTTCATCGGCCACGGCGCCTTCGCCGAAGCGCCGGACGTGGTGCGCAAGATCGGCGCCCATATCGCCGCGCCGCGCGCGCAGGACGCCGACCAGATGGCTATTCCGGATTTCCGCGGAGACGACGCGGGCGCCGCAACCGCGCCGCAGACGCCGCCGCCGGCCGTAAGCCAGAAGGTAGAGAGTTCGCCCCTGCCGCCAGTGGCGGGCCGGTGAGGCGAGGGAGCGGCAATTCGTCGGACTGGCGCGAAGCCGTGAGGGTATTCGTGGACGAAATTCGATTCTGAGCGCCGCTGACGCGCGTTCTCCATGGGCGTCGCCGGCCAGAATCGCCAGAATTGCCGGTCCGAGCGGGCGTTTGTTTACATTCCCGAAAGCATACCGTCGGTTCTCGGCGTCAGAGTGGCCGGCAACTGAGCCAGACGCCGGCCTGGCCAGCAATGTCTGTTTTTATTGTCGAAATCGGCGCGCAGCGAGGCTGCGGCCGCTTGGATGTCCCCGTCTTCTGCGCATGGCAGGCACGCGGGCCGCCAAGGTCCGAACTTGCCAATTAAGCCGCGTGACGGCAATCTTAGCTTAGCAGAGAGGTTCAGCGGATTTGCGCAAGACTTTTGTCTGGCCGCGCGACAGCAAAATGAGAAATTTGATCATGGACAATGGGATTGCCCATGCCGGCGAAAGAAGCGAGGGAGCTCTGCCAGGGCTCCGTTCGGGGTGTCTCAATCGCCGGTCGTTTTTGTCCGGCTCCGCCGCCAGTCTCGGCGCGCTGGGACTCGGCGGTTGCGTGACGTCTGACGACATGGGCCGCGCCGAGGCGGCGAAGTTTTACGCAGCCGTGCCCAGCGAGAAATTCCCGATTCCGGCGGTAGATATCGGCAAGCTCGATCCGAAATTTTTTCGCCGGACGGTGCGATACGACACCAAGGAGGCGACCGGCACGATCATCGTCGATCCCGGCAATTACTTCGTCTACCGCATCGAGGGCGATGGATACGCCACCCGCTATGGCGCGAATGTCAGCCGGCCAGGGTTCCTGTGGAGCGGCGAGGTTTATGTCGGACGCAAGGCCGAATGGCCGACCTGGACGCCCCCCAAGGAGATGATCCAGCGCCAGCCCGAGGCGCGCAAATACGCCAGCGGCATGCCAGGAGGGCTCGAAAATCCGCTCGGCGCGCGCACGCTCTATCTCTACAAGAACGGCGTCTACACGGTCTATACGATCTACAGCACCAGCGATCCCGAGACCATCGGGAGCGGCATCACGAGCGGCTGCACCGGCCTGCTCAGCCAGGACATGATCGACCTCTACTCGCGAACGCCGGTCAAGACGAAGGTGATCATGCTGCCGGCATAGCCAACGGGCCGCGCTGGCGCCGGAGGCGCGGGAGGGGTCCGCTTGGCTTCTCTCTACCCCTCCGCGTCAAATCCCGGCGTTTTCTCGGCCTCTGCCTTCGCCAGCGCGTTGTATCGTTTAACGCTCACCGGGATCGCGGCCAGGAAGGCGAGGCTCACCACGGCGAGCACTTCCATGGGATAGATCGCGAGAAGCAGCGCCGTCACGCCGACGCCGAAGAGCACGGGGATGACGAGATCGCGCGGGATTCTACCCATGCGCTTGCCGGAGAAATGCGGGATGCGGCTCGCCATGAGAAAGGCGATGGCGAGCACATAAACGATATAAAAGGGCGTCAGCGCCTTGGAGGCGGGCAACTCCAGCGCCGAGAAATGCAAATAGAGCGGCAGCAGCACCGTGACGGCGCCGGCGGGGGCGGGCATGCCGACGAAAAATTCCGCCTGCCATGCCGGCTTGCCGGGATCGTCGATCATCACATTGAAGCGGGCGAGACGCAGCGCGCCGGCGATGGCGAAGGCGAGCACGGCGAACCAGCCCAGTCCCTTGATCTCGTGCAGGCTCCATAAATAAAGCAGCAGGCCGGGCGCCACGCCGAAATCCACGAAGTCCGCAAGCGAATCCAGCTCCGCGCCAAAGCGCGACGTGCCCTTGAGGGCGCGCGCGAGGCGGCCGTCGAGGCCGTCGAGCACGGCCGCCGCCATGATGGCGGTGACGGCTTTGACGAAATCTTCCTCGATCGCATAGCGGATCGCGGTCAGGCCCATGCAGAGCGCGAGCAGCGTCACGAGATTGGGCAGAATGACGCGCAGCGGGATGTTGCGGAAGCGCAGTCGCCGCATTTCGGAAGCGGACAGCTCGGAACCCTGCAGATTGTCGCTCATCGCTGTTTTGCCTTTAGCCGGTCTTGAAAGTGAGCGCCGCCGTCTCGGCCGTCATGTCCGCAAGCACGGTCTCGCCGGCGATGGCGCGCGTCCCAACCGCCACCATGGGGCGGGCGGATGACGGCATGTAGACATCGACGCGCGAACCGAAGCGAATGAGGCCGAAGCGGTCGCCGACGCCGAGGCTCTCGCCTTCCTTCACGAAACAGACGATGCGGCGCGCGACGAGGCCCGCGATCTGCACGACGCCGAAGCGGCCGCGCGGCGTCTCGATCACGAGGCCGTTGCGCTCATTGTCCTCGCTGGCCTTGTCGAGATCGGCGTTGACGAAGAGGCCGGGCTTGTAGGCGATTTTCGTGATGCGGCCGGTGACGGGCATGCGGTTCACATGGCAGTCGAAGACGCTCATGAAGACCGAGATGCGCTGGAGCGGCTCGGCGCCCATGCCGAGCTCGGGCGGCGGCAGGAAGAAGCCGATGGAGCAGACGACGCCATCCGCCGGAGAGACGACGAGCCCCTCCCTCAGCGGCGTGACGCGCGGCGGATCGCGGAAGAAATAGACGCACCAGGCGGTGGCGATGAAGCCGATCCAGCCGAGCGTCGGCGACACCCAGTCGAGCACGAAGGCCGCGACGGCGAATCCCGCGATGAAGACATAGCCCTCGGGGTGGATGGGCACGAGGACCTTGCGGACGGAATCAATGACGGACATTGCGGCGAAAGCTCCGTGGCGCTTCTGAATGATTCTGGGACAGCGCGTCGTCGGGCCTCTTTGCCATCTTGCGCCGCCAAAGTCACGGCCGGATGGCCCTCCCGGCAAAGGGGAGGGCCGAGATCACCCCGGCAGGCGCATGATCCTGCAGGGCGACCCGGCAGGCGCCGGCGGCTCGCCGGGCTCGCGGATGAGGAGCGCCTGCGACTGCGCAAGCTCAGTCAGGAGGGAGGAATCCTGCATGGGCTGCGGCGTCGCCACGAGACGGCCGGCGGCGTCGCGCGACAGACGCGCGCGCATGTAGTCGCGCCGGCCCTTGTTGGCGGGAAGGTCCGCGCCCGCGACGGCCGTCTCGGTCCGGTCGGCGGCGGCGTCGGGATCGCCCTGAAGCGCGCGCAGCAGCGGCGCCAGGAAGACGAGCGCGCAGACGATGGACGCCACGGGATTTCCGGGGAGACCCAGAATATGCGCCGCGCCGAGCCGGCCGGAGATCAGGGGCTTTCCGGGCCGCATGGCGATTTTCCAGAAATCGAGCGTCATGCCCTGACGCGCCAGCGCCGGGCGCAGCAGGTCGTGGTCGCCGACCGACGCGCCGCCGAGCGTCACGAGCACATCGGCCCGCGCCTCTCGGGCGAGCCCGATCCCCCGCTCGAGCTCGGCGAGGTCGTCGCGGAAAATACCGAGGTCGATCACTTCCGCGCCCGCTTCTTCGGCGATCGCGCCCACGGCGAAACTGTTGCAGGCGATGATCTGCGCGGGGCCGGGTTCCGCGCCCGGCGGCACGAGTTCGTCGCCCGAGGCGATGATCGCGACGCGCGGGCGGCGCGCGACGGGAAGGGCCGCATGGTTCATCGCGGCGGCGAGCGCCAGTTCGGCGGGGCCGAGCTTCGCGCCGGCGAAGAGCCCCGGCGCGCCCGCGCGAAAGTCGAGCCCGGCCGTGCGGATGTGCTGACCCGGCGTCGCGGCTTCCTTCGCCGTCACGAGGCCGTCCGCGACTTCGGCGTCCTCCTGCAACAGAATGGCGTCGGCGCCGTCCGGCGTCGGCGCGCCGGTGAAGATGCGCACGGCCTCGCCGGGCTCGAGCGCGGCGTCATAGCCATGGCCGGCCGCGCTCTCGCCGACGACCCGCACCGGCCCGGCCGCCAGATCGGAAGAGCGGACGGCGTAGCCGTCCATGGCGGAGACATCGACCGGCGGCTGCGTCCGTTTCGCGACGAGATCGCGCGACAGCCTGCGCCCGCGCGCCCTGGCGAGCGCGACCTCTTCCTCGCCCAACCGCGCCGCGCCCGAAAGCACGCGCGCGAGGGCCTCGTCGACCGAGAGAAGCTTGTTGTCCGCCATTGAGTCTTCCGTTTGAACTGGACCAGCGAGGGGCTCCAGGGGCCTCAGTCGTCGTCTCTGCGCCAGTGGCCGCTCTTGCCGCCCTGTTTCTCGACCAGCTCCACGCCCTCGATGCGCATGGCGCGGTCGGCGGCTTTCAGCATGTCGTAGATCGTCAGGCAGGCCACGGAGACGGCAGTGAGCGCCTCCATCTCCACGCCGGTCTTGCCGGTGACGGCCGCTTCGACCTCCACCTGCAGGCCGGGGAGCGTTTCGTCCGCCGTGATCTCCACGGAGACGCTGGCGAGGGGCAGGGGATGGCAGAGCGGAACGAGGTCGCTCGTCTTTTTGGCCGCCATGATGCCGGCGATGCGCGCGACGCTGAAAACGTCGCCTTTCTTCGCCTGTCCCGAAAGGGCGAGCGCAAGCGTCTCGGGCGCCATCGCCACGCGCCCGCGCGCCCGCGCGACGCGTTTCGTGTCGGCCTTGGCCGAGACGTCGACCATATGTGCGTCGCCCGTCGCGGTGAGATGCGTCAGTTTGGTCATGGGACGGCCGCGCCGATCTCAGCCGTTCAGCAGCTTGCGCGCCGCCGCCTCGACATCGTCCTGCCGCATCAGGCTTTCGCCGACGAGGAAGGTGAAGATGTGGGACTTCTCCAGCCGCAGGCAATCGTCATGGGTCGCAATGCCGCTTTCGGCGACGACGATCTTGTCCCGGGGAATTTTTTCCGCGAGGCGCTCGCTCACCTCGAGAGACACCTTGAAATCGTGGAGATTGCGGTTGTTGACGCCGATGAGCCGCGTCTCGAGAGCGAGCGCGCGATCGAGTTCGCGCTCGTTGTGGATTTCCACCAGCACGTCCATCCGCAGATCATGGGCGGCGGTGTTTAGCGCCTTGGCCTCCTCGTCGCTCACGGCGGCCATGATGATGAGGATGCAGTCGGCGCCGAACGCGCGCGCCTCGAAGACCTGATAGGGATCAAAGAGGAAATCCTTGCGAATCGCGGGGAGATGCGTCGCCTTGCGCGCGGCCTCGAGATCTTCGAGCTTGCCCTTGAAGGACGGGCCGTCGGTCAGGACCGAGAGGCAGGCGGCGCCGGCCTTTTCATAGGCTTTCGCCAGTTTCGGCGGGTCGAAATCTTCGCGGATTAAGCCTTTCGACGGGCTCGCCTTCTTGATTTCAGCGATCAGGGCGATGCGCCGCTGATTGAGTTTCTCCTCGATCGCATGGACAAAGCCGCGCGGCGGATCGTGGTCGCGCACCTTGCGCTCGAGAGTCGCGCGCGGCATGCGCACCTTGGCCTCGGAAATCTCGGTGCGCTTGTAGGCTTCGATTCGGTCGAGAATATCAGTCATGTGTTCAGGCCTGAAGGAGGCGCGCTCGCGCCCGCCGCTGATTCATTACCTGCATAGCCGATCGCGGCCTGCAATCCTATCCCGGAGAAAGTCGCGTCCAGAGCCCTTCAGGCGTTCGAATGCTTGACGAGCGCCTCGAGCGTCGCCGCCGCCGCGCCCGAGTCCAGCGCCGTCGCGGCCAGGGCCGCGCCCTCACGCAGATCGGCGGCGCGCTCGGCGACGACGAGCGCAATGGCGGCGTTGAGGACGGCGATGTCGCGATAGGCGTTCTTCTCGCCGGCGAGGACGGCGCGCAGCGCCCGGGCGTTGTGGGCCGGATCGCCGCCGACCAACGCCTGCGCGGAGGCGCGGGGCAGGCCGGCGTCCTCGGGCGTGATGTCGAAGGCGCGGATGTCGCCATCCGTGAGCGACACGACGTGAGTCACGCCGGTCGTGGTGGCCTCGTCGAGCCCGTCGCAGCCGTGGAGCAACCAGACCCGGCGCGAGCCCAGCTCCCGCAGGACGCGGGCCAGCGGCTCCAGCCAGTCGCGGGAATAGACGCCAAGGGCCTGACGCTCGACCCGCGCCGGATTGCACAAGGGTCCCAACAGGTTGAAGATGGTGCGCACGCCGAGCTCCGCGCGCACGGGTCCCGCGTGGCGCAGCGCGGGGTGATGGGTCGGCCCCGCCATGAAGCAGAGGCCCGCCCTGTGCAGGCACTCGGTGGCGGCGGCGGGTGCAATGCCCACCTTGACGCCGAGCTCGCCGAGAACGTCGCTGGCGCCGGAGCGCGAGGACGACGCCTTGCCGCCATGCTTGGCGACGACGGCCCCGGCTGCGGCGGCGATGATCGCGGCCAGGGTCGAGATGTTGTAGGTGCCGGCGCCGTCGCCGCCCGTGCCGACGATGTCGATCGCGCCGGGCGGCGCCTCGACGGCGCTCATGACGGCGCGCATGGCCTGCGCCGCGCCGATGATCTCCTCGACCGTCTCGCCGCGCATCCGCAGGCCCATCAGAAAAGCGCCGAGCTGCGCCGGCGTCGCCGCGCCCTCGAGGATCAGCGCGAAGGCGGCCCGCGCTTCCTCGCGGGCGAGGGGCTCGCCTTCGGCAAGAGCGGCGATATAGGGTCTGAAATCCTGCATCTTACCCCCTCGCAAACCCTCCGCCGCGCGGGAGCGGGAGAAGGTGCGGATTTTCACCGCGACGTTGCTGTTCGTGAGCGTTCGCTCTCCCGCGAAGCGGGGACGGACGAGGGCGGGGCCTTACGCCACCTTCGCCCGGCCGCGCCGCGCCTCGTTCCACTCCTGCGCCAGATCGAGGAAGTTGCGCAGGATCTTGTGGCCGTGCTGAGAGGTGATGCTCTCGGGGTGGAACTGCACGCCATGGGTCGGCAGGCTGTTGTGCGACAGCGCCATGATCAGCCCGTCCGGCGTCTCGGCGGTAATGCGCAGGCAATCCGGCAGCGTCTCCCGCTTGACGACGAGCGAGTGGTAGCGCGTCGCCTGGAACGGGCCTTCTATGCCGCGAAAAACGGCGTCGCCGTGGTGGAGGATGGTGGCCATCTTGCCGTGAATCGGCATGGGCGCGCGGACGACCTCGCCGCCGAAGACCTCTCCGATCGACTGGTGGCCGAGGCAGACGCCGAAGATCGGGACGGTCTCGGCGGCGGCGGTGATGAGGTCCATGCAGATGCCCGCCTCGTGCGGCGTGCAGGGACCGGGAGACAGAACGATCGCGTCCGGCCCGCCCGCGAGAACCTCCGCGACCGAAACCGCATCGTTGCGATGCACCGTGACATTCGCCCCGAGCTGGCCGAAGTAATGGACCAGATTGAAGGTGAAGCTGTCGTAATTGTCGATCAGCGTGACATTGGACATGTTTCTTCCGGGCGCGTTCGCGGCGTTGCTTTGAAAATCCAATAGGCCGCGGGGCCGCGTTGCGCAACCTTCCGCGCTTCGGGACGGCTAGCGCGACGCCATCTGCCGGCGCGGAATGCGCCAGTCCGGCCGCGCCTCGCGGATCATCATGATCTCGCCCAGCGACTGACGCGTCAGCAGGCCCGCGAGCCGGCCTTCGGCGTCCACCACGCCGACGGGCGCGCCGGCGTTGAGCGAGGGCAGGGCGGCCTCGACATTCTCATGAACGCCGACGGTCGCGAGTTCCTTGCTGGCGAAGGGGGCGACCGGCGCGGCGGGATCGGAGGCGCGCAGGGCCTCGACGATTTCGGCGCGGGACAGCAGCCCGGCGGGCCGGCCGATGGCGTCGACGAGCGGAAAATCATCCTGGGAGGTCGCGAGCAGGATTTCCACGGCCTCGCTGACGGTGGCGCCCCGCCCGATGGCGGCGATGCGGGTTTCCATGGCGTCGACAGCAGGAATGTCGCGCGCAGCCTCCGCCATTGTCGTCATCTGCGCCTCGCCCGCCGCGGCGATATAGACGAAGATCGCGATGAAGAGCAGCATCGGGTTGCCGAAAAGACCCGCGAAACCAAGCAGGAAGGCGAACGCCTGCCCGATATTGGCGGCGATGGTGGTCGCCTTCGCCTGGCCGACCCACATGGCGAGCGCCGCCCGCAGCACCCGCCCGCCATCCATGGGGAAAGCGGGGATCAGGTTGAAAACGGCCAGGAAGATGTTGGTTGCGGCGAGCCGCTCCCAGATACTGACAGAAGGGTTGGCGATCTGCGCCGCCTCGCCGAGATCGAACACGCCGGAAACGGCGAGCAACACCCCCGCAATCACGATATTGACGGCGGGGCCGGCGATGGCGATCAGCAATTCCTGCCAGGGCTTCTGCGGCATGGAGTCCATATTGGCGACGCCGCCGATGGGCAGCAGCGTCACCTCGGTGGACACGATTCCAAACTGCCGTGCGGTCAGAATATGGCCGAACTCGTGCAACACCACGCAGAGGAAAACAGCGGAGATGAACAGCACGCTCTGGCCCGCCGCCTCGCCGCCGCCGCGTTGAAAGGCGGCCATGCCGATCCATGCCAGGAACAGCAGCAGAGTGATGTGAATTCGTACGGCCGTTCCCTTGAAGGCGCCGAGCGTAAAGGACCAGCTCATCAGGAACTCCGCAGCGTAAAGTATTCGTCAAGACATAGGGCGTGGCGAGCCATTACGCCAGCACGGCTGAAGCGGAGCCTTATTAAAGCAAAGGCGCCGGCGAAGCCAAAAGGCCGCGCCGGCGAAGTTTACGACAGGAAAAGGTAAAAGGTAACTTCAGAGACGATAACGGATCTGGTCGGTCCAGAAGCGCTCGAGGCGGGTGAGCGACTGGTTGAGGGTGCGGAACTCTTCAGTGGAGACGCCGCCGATCTGCTCGATCGTGGCGACGTGCTTGTCGTAGAGCTGCGAGACGATGTCGTGAACTTCCTTGCCCTTCGGCGTGAGGCTGATGCGCACCGAGCGGCGGTCGAGGCGCGAGCGGGCGTGATGCAGATAGCCCATGTCGACCAGCTTCTTGACGTTATAGGACACGTTCGAGCCCAGGTAGTAGCCGCGCGTGCGCAGTTCGCTGGCGGTCAGCTCCTTGTCGCCGATATTATAGAGCAGCAGCGCCTGCACGGCGTTGACGTCGGTGCGGTCGCGGCGGTCAAACTCGTCCTTGACGACATCGAGGAGGCGGCGGTGAAGACGCTCGACGAGGGTCAGAGCCTCCAGATAGACCGGGCGCACCTCGCTCTCGTGATCCGCTGCGGCTTCGTTTCTGGCCGGCTGGGTCTTCATCACGGCGCTCATCCTCTTCTCCATCGTTATGATGCGTCGCGCATCTCTTGCTTGATAGGTTCAAATTATCTCCTCACGAATGAACTTGAGTTTAAACAACAGCCTGAATCCCGCGTTTACCCAGACTTGCCGGCTTTGGGTGAATGAAAGTTGAATTGAAAGCGAAAGGCGTTCGATCAAATCCGATTGATGAGAGGCGCCGGGGAAGGCTTTGCTAACGAATGGCGCAGGCGCGCCGGGAGGCGCCGCGGCTTTTGTTAAGAGTTGTGGAATTTGAAGGGAAGAAGGATGGCGACATATGATCTCGCGGTTCTCATCGCCCGCTTCGAACCTGTTCATCTCGGGCACTGCGCCGTTCTCGAGCAGGCGCTCAGCCATGCGCCGCGCGTGCTCGCGCTCATCGGCTCCTCCGAAAGGGCGCGCACGCCGCAGCATCCCTGGAGCTTCGAGGAACGCGCTGAGATGATCGCCGCCGCGCTCGGAGCCGACGCCGCGCGCGTAACAATTCTGCCGCTCCGTGATCATCTCTACAATGCGCACCGCTGGACGGCGGAGGCGCAGACGCAGGTCGCGCGCGCCGCAGGCGAGGGGCAATCCATTGCATTGTTCTGTGCGCGCGACGTGGCGCAGGTTTTTCCGCAATGGACGCGTATCGCCGTCGATGCGCCGCAGGCGCCTGCGGCGAAAGAGTTTCGGGATGCGCTTTTCTCCGACGCTCGGGACGCGCTGCGGTTCTTCGAGGAACATGCGCCGGCGCCCGTTTCAGACTTCATCGCGAGGTTTCGACAAACCGAAGCCTTTGCGCGTCTCCTCGAAGAATATCGCGTCACCGAGGCGGATCGCGCCGCATGGTCGTGCGCGCCCTTTCCGCCGGTCTTCGTCACGGTCGACGCCGTCGTCGCGCATTCGGGCCATGTGCTGCTCGTCGAACGCAAGCATCATCCAGGGCGGGGCCTGTGGGCGCTGCCTGGCGGTTTTGTGGAGCAGGACGAAACTCTGCGCGACGCGGCCATTCGGGAGCTTCGCGAGGAAACGGCGATCGGGCTCCCGGATGCGGCGCTGCTTGCGCATCTGCGTGGTTCCTCCGTGTTCGACGATCCGCAAAGATCTCTGCGCGGGCGCACCATCACCAACGCCTTTTTCTTCGATTTTTCCTCAGGGGAATTGCCGAAGATCCACAGCGGCGACGACGCGGCCCGCGCGCGTTGGGTTCCGTTGCGCGACATCGGCCCCATGCGGACGCAGATGTTCGAGGATCATTTCTCTATTCTGGAATATTTCCTCGCAACGCCGTGAATAACCGCGCCGGAGTTACTTGCGCGGGGCAGGGCGCGCGCGCGCTTCCCGGCGACGGCGGCGCTCGCGCAGGCGCGGCGCGTCCGCATCGCGGCCGGCCTCGAACGTCAGGGCGAAATACATGAGGATCAAAAGCGCATTGACGCCGATCAGCCAATAGCCTCCGACGAAAAAGCCCGGCATGCTGAGCGTGAGGAAAATCTGCGCGCTGGCGATGAGCAGCCAGAGCACGCCGCCCCAGGGCGTCGCGAGCCAGAGGCCGACAGCGGCGACGAGATCGAGCACGGCGAAGAAGATGACCGCAAAAGCCGCGTTCTGAGGCATTGTGTCGAAGATTGACTGCTTGGCCATGAGCACGATGCGCCAGTGCATCAGGCCCTGCATGAGCCAGAACAGCGCGACGATCCGCATGAAGCGCGACAGCAGCATGCCCCATTTGGCCGCATCGCCCGCAGGTCCGGGATCGCCGACGCGAATCGGCCGGTAAGGATCGTCGCCGTCATCGTAAATGCTGTGATCGGCCATCAGCGGTCCTTCGGGGGGCGCGTCAGCAACCCCGCGTCATTGTCCCCGGCGCGCGCGGGCGGCGAAGCGAACGGCTTCCTCGGCGGCGCGGAACAGCGCCTTCGCCTTGTTCACGCATTCGCGGTTTTCATATTCCGGCTCGCTGTCATAGACGACGCCGGCGCCCGCCTGCACATGCATTTTGCCGTCCTTGACGATCGCCGTGCGCAGCACGATGCAGGTGTCCATCTGCCCGGCCGAGCCGAAATAGCCGATGCAGCCGCCGTAGATGCCGCGCTTGTCGGTTTCGAGCTCGTCGATGATCTCCATCGCCCGCACCTTGGGCGCGCCCGAGACCGTTCCGGCGGGAAAGCCCGCGGCCAGCGCGTCGATGCAGTCGAAGCGCTCGCCATCCAGCTCGCCCTCGACGTTGGAGACGATGTGCATCACGTGGCTGTAGCGTTCGATCGTGAAGCTGTCGGTGACGCGCACGGTGCCGGTGCGCGCGACGCGGCCGACGTCGTTGCGGCCGAGGTCGAGCAGCATCAAATGCTCGGCGCGCTCCTTCTCGTCCGCGAGCAGCTCGGCGGCGAGACGCTCGTCCTCGGCCTTGTTCTCGCTGCGCCAGCGCGTGCCGGCGATAGGGCGAATCGTGACCTTGCCTTCCGCGACGCGCACGAGAATTTCCGGGCTCGAACAAACGATCTGGAACTGCCCGAAATCGAGGAAGCAGAGGAAGGGCGCCGGATTGACGCGACGCAGGGCGCGATAGAGCGCGAAGGCGGGCAGGGCGAAGGGAGCCGTGAACCGTTGCGACAGCACGACCTGAAAAATGTCGCCGGCGCGGATGTATTCCTTGGCCCGCTCCACCATTTCGAGGAAGCGGGGCTTGGGCGTGTTGGAGACGGGCTCCTCCGCGAGAAGCGCCGGATCGCAGCCCGCGTCGCGATGTTCGAGCGGCGCCTCCAGCGTGGCGACCACCCTGTCGAGACGGGCGAGCGCTGCCTCATAGGCCGCTTTCGCCGTCACGCCCGCGTGCGGACGCACGGGCGTGACGATGGAAATTTCGTCCCGCACCGTGTCGAAGACGACCATCACGGTCGGGCGCAGCATCAGCGCGTCGGGCACGCCGATCCTGTCCTCCTTGGCGGGCGCCAGACGCTCCATCTGGCGCACCATGTCATAACCGAGATAGCCGAAGACGCCCGCCGCCATGGGCGGCAATTGCAGCGTCGAAGCGGGGATGGCGGAGTCGGCGATGAGCTGGCGCAGCGCCAGCAGCGGCGCCGCGCCGCAGGGCACGAAGGCGTCGCGGTCGGCGAGTGCGTCCCGGTTGATCTCCGCCCGGTCGCCGATGACGCGAAAAATCACGTCCGGATCGAGGCCGATCATCGAATAGCGGCCGCGCGCCGCGCCGCCCTCGACCGATTCCAGGAGGAAGGTCGAGCCGGCGCGCTCGCGTGAGAGCTTCAGATAGGCGGAGACCGGAGTCTCCAGATCGCCGACGAGGCGCGTGACGACCAGCCTCGGACGCCCCGCGTCGTAATCGGCGGCGAAGACCCCGAACTCGGGCTCGAATATGGCGCCGGTCACTGTTCTTCCTTGCCCACCCCGACGGCCGCTTCGAGCGCCTTCTGGTTGATCTCGACATTGAGCGACTTTTCAAGGCCGCCGACATATTGCTCGAGCAGATCGTTCTGGACGGCCGGCTTGAGCTGCTCGGCGATGGTCTTCGACTCGATGGAGTTGGCGTCGAAGGGCGGGGTCTGGGCGTCCTTCACGACGAAGATCAGACGGCCCTCGTCCACGGTGGCGGAGCCGGCGCCGCCGGGCGCAACGTCGAAGAACTGCACGATCGTGTTGATGGTGAAATCCGGGCGCTGAGCGCGTTTCACGTCGGTCGCGCGCTTCACCCCGAGATTGAGGGCCTTGGCGGCGTCCTCGATCGGCTGCCCGCCCTTGATCTTGCCCACGATCTCCTCGGCCTTGGCCGAGAGCGCCTTCTGGGCGTTTTCGGCGCGCATGGCCTCGGCGACCTGGTCCTTCACTTCCTCGAAGGTCTTCTGCCGGGCGGGGTCTATTCCGTTCACCTCGAACCAGACATAACCGCCGTCGCGCGTGGCGACGGTCTCGTTGTCGACGCCGACATCGGAAGCGAAGGCGGCCTTGAGCAGATCCGCGCCGGCGGGAACCTCGATGGCCTTGCCGTCCTTGCCGCGTCCGGCGTCGTCCACCGCGTCGATGGCGCGGGTCTGGAGGCCCGCGGCGGCGGCCGCTTCGGCGAGCGGCTTGCCGGCCGCGCGCTGATCCTCGACCGCTTCATGCAGGCGGCGAACTTCCGGTCCCGCGCGCTGGGCCGCGACCTCGGCCTTGAGCTCCGTCTTGGCCTGGTCGAAGCTCTTGGTCGTCACCGCGGGGGAAATCTTCTTGACCACCGAGACGACCGTGCCGAAGGGCGTCGTCACGGGCTCGGCGACGCCCGGCTGGGGCAAAGCGAAGACCGCATCGCCCACCTTGGCGTCGCCGAAATCACGCTTTTCGACGAGGCCGAGGTCCACGTCCTTCGGATTGCGCTTGAGCTCGGCGGCCAGGGCGTCGACGTCGGCGCCGCCCTTGAGCTTCGCGATGGCGTCCTGCGCCTCCTTCTCGGTCTTGAAGACGATCTGGCGAACCTCGCGCTTCTCGGGCGTCCCGTAGCGTTTCGCCTTGACCTCGTCATAGAGCTTGCGCGCGTCGTCGTCCGAGACGTCGGCGACCTTTGCGACGGTCGAGGGGCTGACTTCGAGCACGGTCAGCTTGCGATATTCCTTCGCGCGGAACGTCTGTTCGCGATCCTCGAAATATTTCTTGAGCTCTTCCTCGGTCGGCTTCGCGGCATCGCCGGCGGCGGAGACCGGGAGCACGAAATAATCGACCGAACGCGACTCGTTGCGGAAGCGGTGTATGGCCTCAATCATCAGCTTCGGCGGCTCGACGCCCGCAATGACGATGTCCGTCAGAGCCTTGCGCAGATAGGCGGCCTTCTGGTCGGCGAGGAGTCCGCGCTCGGTGAAGCCGGCGTCGCGGGCGATGGCCTTGAGCTTCTCGGGATCGAAGACGCCGTTGGTCTGGAACGCCTTCTCGCTGGCGATGATGCGCTGGGTCGTCTCGTCGCTGGAGGCGAGGCCGAGATTGCGCGCCTTCTGGTCGAGAGCCACGTCCGTGATAAGCCGCTCCAGCACCTGGAGGTCCATGCCGGCGCGATGCGCCTCCTCGGCGGTGACGGCGCGGCGCATCCGCTGCTGGATTCGGCGCAGATCGTTCTGGAAGGCGTTGCGGAACTGGTCGACGGTCACCTCGCCGGCGCCGACGCGGGCGAGGCGCTGCGCGGTAAAGCCGCGAAACACGTCTCCGACGCCCCAGATCGCGAAACTGATGACGATGACGCCCATGACGACCGCCATGATGGTGCGGCCGATCCAGTTCTGCGATGCGACGCGCAGGCCCTCGAGCATTTTTCCGGTTCCCTTATTCCAATTCTTGGGGGCGCGCGGCCCCGGTTTGGCGGCGGACTATAGGGAGGGGCGCGGGCTGTGGCAATGAGCCGCGCGAACAACCGCAATTCCGCGTCGATATGCGGCATTGCCAGGCTCGGCCGGGACCGTCAGTCTCAGCCTTGATGACGACGAAGCGCCCTCTCCGCGCCGCCGCCTTTGCCTGTGGGAACGACATGGACGAGATAAGGAAAAACGAGATTGCCGAAGCCGCCGATGCGCTCCAGGACTATGCGGCCGGCGTGACCCGTGCGGCCGATGCGCAGGAAGCGGCGCCCGCCGTTAGCGCGGAGCCGGCGTCCCGGCACGAAGACATTCGCCGGCTGAGAGCCGATTCGGAGGCGATCCGCCACGCCTTCGAGACTGGCGAGTTCCCCTACAAGACCCGGCTCTCGGAGAAGGTCTATCTCGAGCATATGGCGTCGTTGCAGGTCGAACTGCTCAAGGCCCAGAACTGGGTCAAGGAGACCGGCCAGCGGATCGTGGTGCTGTTCGAGGGGCGCGACGCCGCCGGCAAGGGCGGCACGATCAAGCGATTCATGGAGCACATGAACCCGCGCGGCGCCCGCGTCGTGGCGCTGGAAAAGCCGACCGAGCGCGAACGCGGCCAATGGTATTTCCAGCGATATATCCATCATTTGCCGGCGGGCGGCGAAGTCGTCTTCTTCGACCGTAGCTGGTACAATCGCGCCGGCGTCGAGCGCGTGATGAACTTCTGCACGCCGAACGAATATCTCGACTTCATGCGCCAGTGCCCGGATCTCGAGCGCATGTTCGTCCATTCGGGGATCAGGCTCTACAAATACTGGTTCTCGGTGACGCGCGAAGAGCAGATGCGCCGGTTCAAGGCGCGCGAGACCGATCCGCTGAAACAGTGGAAGCTCTCGCCGATCGACCGCGCCTCAATGGACAAATGGGACGACTACACCGAGGCGAAGGAGGCGATGTTCTTCTTCACCGACACGGCGGACGCGCCCTGGGTCGTGATCAAGTCGGACGACAAGAAACGCGCGCGCCTGAACTGCATGCAGCATTTCCTCTCCAGCCTCAACTATCCCAACAAGGATCACGGCGTCGTGCGCGGACCCGATCCGTTGATCGTCGGCGCCAGCGCGCATGTCATCGGCCGCAGCGAGCATATCGTCGGCAGATCGCTGACCATGGATCTGGAGAAGAAGCGCAAGCGGGGATAGGCCCTTCTCAAGCCCGAGGCGCGCCACGCGCGCGCCTCATTTGAGCCGGGAGATGTGCACGATCTCGCCGCTTCAAGGCCCGCGTGCAAAATTATTTCGCCAAAACTACGTTCAAAATCAATAGCCTACTTGCCGCGCAGGCGCTGCTCGCGTAACAATCGAGACGCTGACGCTGACGGACTATGAGTTGACCGGCGGCAACGGCTCCGGGGCGAGCGCTTGGCCCGCGGAGCTTCAAGTAAAAATGCGGCGACGAACGCAACGCCAAGCGCCTCAAAAAGGAACCGCCATGCTGCGATCTTTCGGTCTTGCAGGAATGATTACGTTTGTACTCTTTTCTGCGCCGGCCAGTGCTTTCGACGTAGTGCATCACGACTACGGCGGGCGCGTCGAACCTTATGTCGCCCGTCTGCACGCGGCGGAATCTCGGGGTGAGCCTGTGCGCATCGGGCCAGTGGAGTGCGACTCCTCCTGCACCCTTTACCTCGGCGCGCGCCACTCCTGCGTTTCACCCGGCGCCGTCTTCGGCTTCCACGCCCCGTGGGTCGGCGGCCCCACCAGCGGCGTGGTCGATCCGCAGATGACGGCCGTCTTCGCCTCCGCCTACAAGCCGCCGCTGCGCCGCATCTTCCTCAACCACGTCCGCGCCACGCGCGGCATGGTGCCGGGGCCGCTGCTCAAGCTCTCCGGCGCGCAGCTTGCGAGCCTCGGCTACCGCCTCTGCGGCTACTGATCGGGAAAGCTGAGGGTTGGTCGGCGGCGCGGTTTGGGTTTCTCGTAACGCGCCGGCCTCGTACCAGCCTTTGCTTCGGTTGACGATCCAGCACACGCTGAGCATCACCGGCACTTCGATCAGCACGCCAACGACGGTCGCGAGAGCCGCCCCGGAATCAAATCCGAAAAGGCTGATTGCGGCCGCGACTGCGAGTTCGAAGAAGTTGCTCGCGCCGATCAGGGCGGAGGGGCCCGCGACGCAATGCGCTTCGCCGGATAGACGGTTGAGTCCGTAGGCGAGCGCGGCGTTGAAATAAACCTGGATAAGGATCGGAACCGCGAGCATGGCGATGATCGTCGGCTGCGAGATGATCTGCTCGCCCTGAAGGCCGAACAGCAGAACGAGCGTCGCCAGCAGCGCGAGAAGCGAAAGCGGGCCGATCCTGGCGAGCGCCCATGCGAGGCGCGCGTCGCCGCCCGACGCAAGCAGACGCCTACGCGCGAGCTGCGCGACGATGACCGGCACGACGATATAGAGAACGACCGACAGGGCCAGCGTATCCCAGGGGACGGAGATAGCGGAAAGGCCCAGGAGCAGGCCCACGATCGGCGCGAAGGCTACAATCATGATGGCGTCGTTCAGCGCCACCTGGCTCAAGGTGAAATGCGGCTCGCCTTTCGTCAGGCCGGACCAGACGAAGACCATGGCCGTGCAGGGAGCCGCCGCCAAAAGGATCAGACCCGCGATGTAGGAGTCGATCTGGTCGGCGGGGAGGTAGGGCCGGAAGAGATGGCCCACGAATATCCAGCCGAGCAGGGCCATGGAAAAGGGTTTCACGGCCCAGTTGACGAAAAGCGTCACGCCGATGCCGCGCCAGTGGCGGCCCACCTGTTTCAGCGCGGCGAAATCAATCCGCATGAGCATGGGCACGATCATGAGCCAGATCAGCGCGGCGACGGGCATGTTCACCTTGGCGATTTCCAGCGAAGCGACGGCATGAAAGGCTTGCGGAAAAGCATGGCCGAGAGCGACGCCTGCCACGATGCAGAGCGCGACCCACAGGGACAGGTAGCGTTCGAAAATGGTCATGGGCTTTACTCCCTTCCAGCCTGCGTGAGGGTCGTCCCTTCGATCTCGCCGATCTCGCGCAGCCTTGCGCCCAGCGTGAGTTTTTCCAGCCGGCCAATCGGTATGGCGAGGAACAGGTCGATGCGGTTTTTCATGTGGCGGAAGGCCGTCGCAAAAGCTCGCTGCTTCTCGATATCCGAGCCATCTCCGGCGGCCGGATCTTCGATGCCCCAATGCGCCGTCATCGGCTGGCCCGGCCAGACGGGGCAGGCTTCGCCAGCGGCATTGTCGCAGACAGTGAAAACGAAATCCATCCGGGGGGCGTCGGCTCCCGAAAAGACGTCCCAACTCTTCGACGAAAGTCCCTGGTCAGGATAGCCGAAGGCTTGCAATGTCGTCAGCGCGTAAGGGTTGACCGCGCCCTTGGGCTGGCTCCCTGCGGAGAAGGCGTTGAAGCGGCCCGCGCCGTCCCGCCGCAATATCCCCTCGCCGAGAATGGAGCGCGCGCTATTGCCCGTGCACAGGAAAAGGACGTTGTAAATTCTCTCTTTCATCGGTTTTGCTCGCAGGGGGAGATGTCGAGAACGTCCATCTGGGCGCATCCGGCGCCGCCGCAGCAGTCTTCGACGAGGAAGCGCAAAAGCGCGTCGAGCCGGGTCAGGTCCGCCCGATAGACAATGCTGCGGCCCTTGCGCGCGCTCGATACGAGCTTGGCGTGGGACAGCACGTTGAGATGCGCCGAAAGCGTGTTCTGCGGCACATTCAGGCGGCGCGCCAGCTCTCCCGCCGGGAGCCCCGTCGACTCGGCGCGGACGAGCTGCCGGAATGCGTCTAGACGCGTCTGCTGCGAGAGCGCGGCGAGACAGGCGAGAGCGGCTTCTGATTCCATATATCCAGATATATCGAAGCAACTGCGACGAGTCCATGACGCTGCGCCCGCCCGCCGCATTGCGAGTCGTCGATCTTCTGTTACCTAAAGGGTTCGGAGGATTCGCTCGCATGACCCGCCGTCCGCTCGTCGCCGGAAACTGGAAAATGAACGGACTGCTCGCGTCGCTCGCCGAAATCGCGGCGATGGGCGGGGCCTATGACGCGGCGCTGAAGGCGCTTGTGGAGCTCGCCGTCTGTCCGCCGGCGACGCTGGTCGCCATGGCCGTCGAGGTGGCGTCGCGCGCCGGCATCCGGCTCGGCGGGCAGGATTGCCACATCGACGCGAGCGGCGCCCATACGGGCGACATTTCCGCCGAGATGCTGAAGGACGCCGGCGCGGTTTATGTCATCGTCGGCCATAGCGAGCGGCGCGCCGGTCATGGCGAGACCGATGGCATTGTGCGGGCCAAGGCCGCGGCGGCGCTGCGCGCGGGGCTGACGCCGATCATCTGCGTGGGCGAGACGCGCGTCGAGCGGGAGGCGGGCGACGCGCTCGACGTGGTCGGCGCGCAAATCGACGGCTCGCTGCCAGCCGAGGCTCCCGAAACGGTCGTCGTCGCCTATGAGCCGGTCTGGGCGATCGGCACGGGGCTGACGCCGACTCTCCAGGATGTCGCGCAGATGCACGCTTTCGCCCGCAAACGGATCGAGCAGAGGCTCGGAGGGGGCCGGGGCGCCGCCGTGCGCATTCTCTACGGCGGCTCCGTGAAGCCCGCGAACGCCCGCGACCTCATGAACGTCCGCAATGTGGACGGCGCGCTTGTCGGCGGGGCGAGCCTCACCGCCAGGGACTTCATGGCCATCGCCGACGCCTATCGCTGAGGGTGGGGCAGGCGCGGAGAAGGCGAGGCTTGCCGCCTTGCGGCGCCGCCGGTATAAGCGCGGCGCTTACCTTTCCAGCACTCCAACAACACGAGGCGATGCGCTCTCATGGCGATCGAACGCACTTTTTCCATCATCAAGCCCGACGCGACCAAGCGCAACCTCACCGGCGCCGTCAATGCCATCATCGAGGGCGCTGGTCTTCGCATCGTCGCGCAGAAGCGTATCCGCATGACCCGCGAGCAGGCCGAAACCTTCTACGCGGTGCATAAGGAGCGTCCCTTCTTCGGGGAGCTCGTCGAGTTCATGATCTCCGAGCCGGTCGTGGTGCAGGTGCTGCAGGGCGAGAACGCCATCGCCCGCTATCGCGAAGTGATGGGCGCGACCAATCCCGCCAACGCCGCGCCGGGCACGATCCGCAAGGAGCATGCGCTCTCGGTCGGCGAGAACTCCGTGCACGGCTCGGACGCTCCGGAGACGGCCGCGATCGAAATCGCGCAGTTCTTCTCCGGCAACGAGATCGTGGGCTGATCGACTTAGGCCTGGATTGCTTCCCTGCGCTCGCAATGTTCGTCACTGCGGGCGCAGCCGCATTTTACGGTCAGGTCACATCCGGAAAGTATCGATTTCTCATCCTGTCGCGATAGGCGACGAGAGTGGGCGTCGAGAGCGCCACGTCGCGGGTCGGGGACTCTGTCGCCGGGTCCATGAGCAGCGTGAGCATGGCGAAGACAGAGGCGTCGGCCGCGCAGGGGCGATCGCCGAACAGAAACGGCTTTCCGCCGATCAGCGTCGCAAGCGCCTCCACGTCCCGGCTGCCAAGGATGGCAAGCTCCGCCGCGTCGTAGCGGCCGACGCCCTGCTGCCAGAACCGCCACGACATGCCCCGCCGGATCGCCCACTTGCCCGGCGCGCGCGCCGGCGCAGGCAGCATTTTGTCGAAGACGGGGCCGAGGCCGCGTGCGAAATTCGCGTCATCGGTCCAGCGATGCAGCGCGACGATCCACATCAGGTGATCCTCGCAGAGCTTCTCGATCGCCCAGCCCTGCGCGCGTTCGAGCGGCGAGAGGCCGGCGTCGAAATCGACGCCCCGCGTCTTTTCGAGATGCAGCCGGATGAAGGTCGAATCCGCGACGATCACGCCCTCGTCGTCGATATAGGGAAGCTTGCCCTTGGGCGCCCGCCGGAACCCGGTCGTGTCCACCGTGTACTCGACGCCCGCCATCTTCAGGAGCGTCATCGCCTTGAGGACGAAGGGCGAGAGATCGGGCAGGCCGGGCGCTGCGCCGAAGCCGTAGATTTTAACCATCGGCGCGCTCGGGCGGCGCGACGAGGCGGGCGTCGCTTCCGGCCAGGGCGCCGAGCACGCGGTTGCCCTCGATGCGCACCGCGCCCGACGCGACGAGACGCAGCGCCAGCGGATAGATGACATGCTCCTGCTCGAGGACGCGCGCGCCGAGCGTCCCGGCGTCGTCGCCGTCGAGGACCGGCACGGCCGCCTGCGCGACAATGGGTCCTTCGTCCATTTCCGGCACGACGAAATGCACCGTGCAGCCGTGGATCTTCACGCCATCCGCAAGTGCGCGCTCATGGGTGTGCAGGCCACGATAGGCCGGCAGCAGGGCAGGATGGATATTGAGCATCCGCCCGCGCCACTGGCCGATGAACCAGGGCGTAAACAGGCGCATGAATCCCGCAAGGCAGATGAAGTCGATGCGATAGGTGTCGAGCACGATCTGAAGCGAGCGTTCGAACTCCTCGCGCCCGGCGTAAATCTTGTGATCCACCGCCGCCACGGCGATGCCCGCAGCCTTCGCCTTGGCGAGCCCCGGCGCATCCGGCCGGTTCGAGAGAACGAGCGCGATTTGCGCCGGAAACTCCGGCGCGCGCGCGGCCGCGATCAGCGCATCCATGTTGGAGCCGCGGCCGGAGATGAGGATGGCGGTGCGCAGGCGGGTCATGATTTCCTTCAGGGTCGCTTACAGCCCCAAGGCCCCCTTCATGATCACGCGCGCGCCCTCGCTCGCGTCGATCGCCTCGCCGATTCTCACCGGCCTCTCGCCGGAATCGCGCAGTGTCCTTTCCACTTCGTCCGCGCCGTCTCGCGACGCGAAGACCACCATGCCGACGCCGCAGTTGAAGGTGCGCAGCATCTCGCTTTCCTCGATCTCGCCCTCTTTGGCGAGCCATTTGAAAACGCGCGGAACCTCGAAGGCCGAGAGATCGAGCGAGACGCCGACGCCCTTGGGCAGGACACGGGGAAGATTTTCCGGAAAGCCGCCGCCGGTGACATGCGCCAGCGCGCGGATGTGGGGCGTGCGCTTCAGCGCGGCGAGCGCCGGCTTCACATAGATGCGCGTCGGCTCGAGCAAAGCGCGGGCGAGCGTCATTTCCGGCGCGAAAGGCGCCGTCGCATTCCAGGACAGGCCCATGTCCTTCACGACCCGGCGCACGAGCGAGAAGCCGTTGGAGTGCAGGCCGGAGGAGGGCAGGCCGATGGCGACGTCGCCCGGCAATACGGGACGCGGCAGCAGCGCCCGGCGATCGACCGCGCCGACCGCGAAGCCCGCGAGATCGTAATCGCTTCTCGCATAGAGGCCCGGCATCTCAGCCGTCTCGCCGCCGAGCAGGGCGCAGCCCGCCATGACGCAGCCGTCAGCAATGCCCTTGACGACCGCCGCGGCGACGGCGGGATCGAGCTTGCCCGTCGCGTAATAGTCGAGAAAGAACAGCGGCTCCGCGCCCTGCACCACGAGATCGTTGACGCACATGGCGACGAGGTCGACGCCGATGGTGCCATGCAGACCGGATTCGATCGCGATCTTGACCTTGGTGCCCACGCCGTCGTTGGCGGCGACCAGAAGCGGATCGGCGAAGCCGGCGGCCTTGAGGTCGAATACGCCGCCAAATCCGCCGATCTCGCCATCGGCGCCAGCGCGTCGGGTGGCGCGCACGAAGGGCCGTATCATGTCGACGAGCCGATTGCCGGCGTCGATGTCGACGCCCGCGTCCGAATATGTGAGCCCTTTGGCTTTCTGATGCATGGCGCTGTCCCGTCGGGCCCTCCGCCCGTTTGGGGTTAATGGGCAATGCAAACCCTGCTGTCAAATGATCGGGCGATGAATTAGCCTCATGTGCGTTTGCACAAGGAATTGCTGCGCCGCCGCGCTCAACATGCCGTCCATGGAGGATCAGGACATGTCGGCACGCTCACCCATCGACGACCTCGCGGCTGCCCGCGACGCTGGCGTCATCGACGCCGAAACCTTCGAGCGCCTGACGCGCTTTCTCGCCGCCCGCCTTGCGACGGCGCCGCCGGCCGGGGCGGCGCCGCGCTATGATTTCGTTCACATGCTCTGGTACGCGGGCGCGCTCATCGTGCTCGGCGCGATGGGCATGTTCTCGACCATGGCTTTCGGACTCTGGGGCGATGGCGCGCTACTGGCCACGGCCGCCATCTACGCCGCCGTGTTTCTGGCCGCCGGCGCCGTGCTATGGCGTCGCGGCCTGCGCACGCCCGGCGGCCTGCTCGTCACCTGCGCGGTCGGCATGGCGCCGCTGGCCATTT
This sequence comes from Hyphomicrobiales bacterium, assembly GCA_003963405.1. Lineage (GTDB taxonomy): Bacteria > Pseudomonadota > Alphaproteobacteria > Rhizobiales > Beijerinckiaceae > Methylocystis. The sequence continues at coordinate 16,934 of RXIY01000018.1, read as the reverse complement.
ACAGCCTGCAATCGCTCTTGGGTCACAGCCCAATCGACGCGCCCGGCGGCTATCGCGACTTCTACATCTGGATCAAGTCGAGCTGGCTGCCGATGGAGCTCGGGACGATCGCCGCCGCTTCGCTGGCGCTCATGGTCTTTCCTTTCCCCTTCCTCACCATGATCATCGCGTTCTGCCTGTGGTTCCTGTCGATGGACCTGACGCCCTGGCTCATGGGCGTCGATGACTTCACCTTTGATCAGCGCGCGACCGTCAGCATGTATTTCGGGCTCGTCGTCATCGCGCTCGCCTGGCTGATCGACCTCAGGAAATGGAAGAACGGCGATTTCGCCTTCTGGCTCCACCTCGGCGGGCTCATGGCCTTCTGGGGCGGGCTGACGATGCAGCACAGCGGGAGCGAACTGGGGAAGGCGCTCTATTGCCTCGTGAACGTTGGGCTCGTCTTTCTTTCGATTTTCCTGATGCGGCGCGCCTATGCCGTCTTCGGCGCCGTCGGCGTCACCATGTATCTGGGCTATCTCTCGAGCGAAGTCTTCAAGGATTCGATCCTTTTTCCCTTCGCGCTCTCGGGCGTCGGCGTGGCGCTGATCGCCTTTGGACTGGTTTTTCACAAATACGGTCCGGCGCTTGGCGTTGCCCTGAGGGAGCTTTTGCCCGAGCATTCGCAGAGGCTGCGTCCCGCCCATGCGCGGGGCGGCGACTCATAACGGGAGCGGGGAAGGCAGGGGCGGGCGTTCATACGCGCGGCGCATCAAATCATTGCGAATTGGGCGCTGAGCGGCTATATACACGACATTCCCATCATGGACGGTCGAGCCTAATGGGGTCGCCGGCGCCGGCAAGGCGCGGCGCCGGACGCTCCCGCCATGCCCGCACCCAAGGAGATTCAGCAAGATGAGCAACGCCCCCTTGATGCCGAAGGCGACGGCAGTCTGGCTCGTCGAAAACACCTCCCTGACCTTCGACCAAATCGCTGAATTCTGCAAATTGCACCCTCTCGAGGTGAAGGGCATCGCCGATGGCGAGGTGGCCGCTGGCATTCGCGGTCACGATCCGATCACTTCGGGTCAGTTGACCCGCGAGGAAATCGCCCGTGGCGAACGCGACGCCAGGCATCAGCTGAGGCTTTCGGTTTCCAAGGTCGTTGTGCCGGAGGTCAAGAAGACGCGCGGTCCGCGCTATACGCCGCTCTCGCGGCGCCAGGACCGGCCGAACGCCATTCTGTGGCTCGTGCGCAACCATCCCGAGCTCAAGGACGCGCAAATTATGCGGCTCGTGGGCACCACCAAGGCGACCCTCAAGGCGATCCGCGAGCGGACGCACTGGAACTCAGCCTCGTTGACGCCGATGGACCCTGTGACGCTCGGCCTCTGCTCGCAGATCGATCTCGACTTCGAGGTCAACCGCGCCGCCAAGGACCGTCCGGCGGTCGTCGAGGATCACGGCCAGACTCTGGTGCCCGCCACAGTCACCACCAGCCTGCGCGAGCCGACCACGACCGAGGATGTCTTCGGCAAGCCGACAAAGCCGGCCGTTCCGGCGGAGGACGAGGACAATTTCGACGCCGAGCGCGTTTTCGGCCGACTCAAGGACGTCGATTTCGGCGAATAGCGGGGAAGGACGGCGGAAGGCGGCGGCAGACAAGCGGAAATTTGCATATATCCTGCAAGCGACGGCCCGCGCGCCTGCGCTTTTGGAGTCTCCCTTGATGCCAGCATCCGCCTACGACCGCGACCTCGACCGCAATGCGGCCAATTTCCAGCCTTTGACGCCGCTGACTTTTCTGGCGCGGGCGGCGGCGGTCTTTCCCGACCGGATCGCAATCGTCCACGGCGGCCTGCGGCGCACCTACCGTGACTTCTATGCGCGCAGCCGGCGCCTCGCCAGCGCGCTGGAGAAGGGCGGAATCGGGCGGGGCGACACGGTCTGCGTGATGCTCGCCAACACGCCCGCGATGCTCGAATGCCATTACGGCGTCCCCATGGTCGGGGCCGTGCTGAACACGCTCAATACCCGCCTCGATGCGCCGATCCTCGCCTTCACCCTGGATCACGCGGAAGCCAGGGCGCTGATCGTCGACCGGGAATTCTCGGGATTGATGCGCGAGGCGCTGGCGCTCACGAAGACGAAACCGCTCATCATCGACTACGACGACCCCGAATATGCGGGGCCAGGCGAAAGGCTCGGCTCGATCGACTACGAGGATTTCATCCTGGGTGGCGACCCCGCCTATGCTTGGCGCCCGCCGCGCGACGAGTGGGACGCGATCTCCCTGAATTACACCTCGGGCACGACGGGCGATCCCAAAGGCGTCGTCTATCACCATCGCGGGGCCTATCTGCTTGCGCTCGGCAATATTCTCACCGGAGACATGGGCCGCCACCCGGTCTATCTCTGGACCTTGCCGATGTTCCATTGCAACGGCTGGTGTTTCACCTGGTCCCTGTCGGTCGCCGCGGGCACGCATGTCTGCCTGCGGCAGGTGCGCCCGGGCCAAATGTACGAGCTCATGTCCGAGCATGGCGTCACGCATCTGTGCGGCGCGCCCATCGTCATGTCCACGCTGCTCGGCGCCACCGAGGCCGAGAAGAAGCCGTTGAAGCAGACCGTGCGGTTCTTCACGGCCGCCGCGCCGCCGCCGCAGGCGGTTCTCGCTGCGATGAAGGCGGCGGGTTTCGAGGTCACCCATCTTTACGGCCTGACCGAAACCTACGGTCCCGCGGCCGTGAACGAATGGCAGTCGCATTGGGACGATCTCGACGACGTGGCGCAGGCGCAGATGAAGGCCCGGCAGGGCGTTCGTTACAATGTGCTCGAAGACCTCGACGTCATCGATCCGGAAACGATGCAGCCCGTGCCCCGCGACGGCGCCACCATGGGCGAGGTGATGTTTCGCGGCAACATCGTCATGAAGGGTTACCTGAAGAACAAAGCCGCTTCGGAGAAAGCCTTCGACGGCGGCTGGTTCCACTCCGGCGATCTCGGCGTGATGCATCCCGACGGCTACATCCAGCTCAAGGACCGGTCAAAGGACGTCATCATTTCAGGCGGCGAGAACATCTCTTCGATCGAAGTGGAAGATATTCTCTTCAAGCATCCGAAGGTGAGTTCCGCCGCGGTGGTCGCCGCGCCGGACGACAAATGGGGCGAGACTCCTTGCGCCTTCGTCGAACTGAGGGAAGGGGAGAGCGCCACGGCGGAGGAGATCATCGCCTGGTCGCGCACGCATCTGGCCCATTTCAAATGCCCGCGCCATGTCGTCTTCGGGCCTCTGCCGAAGACCTCCACCGGCAAGATACAGAAATATGTTCTGCGGAATCGCGCGCGCGAGATGTGGCCCGGCGGCCTTTCGACGGCCAGTCTGTAATGATCGAAACACGCGCTTTCCTGACCGGAAGGCGCGCTTCAATGAAAAACAGCTCATCTGGAAAGTGTTCTTCAAACAGCACAGCCAGCAACCGCGGTCGCGATTGCTGGCTGGTGTCGACTGGCGTTACGCTGGCGGCCAGACCAGCGCTGCGCCAAATACGTCGATTAGAAGAACAGGCCGAGGCAGCCGCCCGCGAGCGCGCCGACGACGCCAGCCGCGATCGTGTTCGGCAGGCCGCCGAGAGCAGCAGCCGCGAGGCCGCCAAGGAGAACGGCGCCGACGCCGGCGAAGATATAGGTGTTGGTCGTGACTTCGAGTTCTTTATCAGCCATGATCTTCACTCCTCTTTCGTTCCCAGAGCCGCGCCTTGCTTTTTGTTTTTCTGGCGCTTTGCCCCCCACCTTTTGGCGGACGCGTCATTTCGACGCAGGGGAAAGGTATCATATGTTTTGCCCCTGTCCAGCCATGGCCGAATTTTTCCGCGACAACATGTCGCACGCTATAACTCTATGAAAAACATGGTGTTATTGTCGCGAGGAGCCGGGGTTTCGTCTGTCGGGGCAAAAATATTTTTTGATTCCGCACCGCACAACATTCCCCGGCGCGGACGCCTGAAAAGGGGCTGGCAAGGGGAAAGGCTTCGGAGTCGTCTTCCTTCACGTCGGGCGCTATAGGGTCGGGGGCATGACAAGGATCAACGACATCGCCACTCCGCCCTCCGCCCGTGATTCGAAGCGGGGCGTCGGCGCAACGCTTGCGCCGCTGCGCCCGCTTTTGCCCTACGCCCTGCGCTACAAGCGCACGATCGCGCTGGCCTTCACGGCGCTGATTGTCGCGGCGGGAGCGACGCTGACGCTGCCCGCCGCCGTGCGCGGCATGATCGACCATGGATTTTCGGCTGACAGCGCGGGGGCGGTGAACGCCTATTTCGGCGCGATGATCGCGGTCGCCGCGACTCTCGCTCTGGCGTCCGCCACCCGCTATTACTTTGTCATGACGCTCGGCGAGCGCGTGGTCGCCGATCTGCGCGCCGATCTCTTCAGGCATCTCACCGCGCTGGACGCCGCCTTTTTCGACACGGCCAAGACCGGCGAATTGCTGTCGCGTCTCACTGCGGACACGACGCTTCTCAAATCCGCCTTTGGCTCCTCGGCTTCCGTCGCGCTGCGCAACATCTTCATGTTCGTCGGCGCGGTGGTGATGATGTTCGCGACGAGCCCGAAGCTCGCGGGGCTCGCGCTTGCGGCGATTCCGGTCATCGTGCTGCCGCTGATCGCCTCGGGGCGCAGCGTGCGCGGCCGCTCGAAACATGCGCAGGACATGCTCGCCCAGGCGGCCGCCTATGCGGGCGAGAATCTCTCCGCCGTGCGCGCCATGCAGGCCAATGGCGCGCAGGCGTCGACCGTCGCGCGCTTCCGCCGCGCGGTCGAGACGGCTTACGACGCCGCGCAGGCGGCGACGCTGATGCGCGCCTTCGTGACGGCGGGCGTGATTCTCGTCGTCTTCACCAGCATCGTCGCCGTGCTCTGGCTCGGCGCGCAGGACGTGCTCACGGGGCGGATGAGCGCCGGCGTCCTCTCCCAGTTCGTGCTCTACGCCGTGCTCGGGGCGAGTTCGCTCGGCGAGCTTTCGTCGGTCTGGAGCGAGGTCGTCGCCGCCGCCGGGGCCGCGTCGCGCATCGCGGAAATCCTTGCCGTGAAGCCGCGGATCGTCGCGCCGCCGCATCCCACGAAGCCGCCCGCGCGCTGGCGGGGACGCATCGCCTTCGACCATGTCGTCTTCGCCTATCCGACCGCGCCCGATCGCGCGGCGCTCGACGGTCTGTCGCTCGTCGTCGAGCCCGGCGAGCGAATCGCGCTGGTCGGCCCGTCCGGCGCCGGCAAGTCGACGCTCTTTTCGCTGCTGCTGCGCTTCTACGACGTGGATAGCGGCGCGATTTCCCTCGACGGCGTCGATGTGCGCGCGCTCGATCCGCTCGATCTGCGCGCGGCCATCGCGCTGGCGCCGCAGGACCCGGTGATCTTCGGCCTGAGCGTCGCGGAGAACATCGCCTATGGGCGGGAGAGCGCGACGCGGGAGGCGATCGTCGCGGCGGCGAAGCGGGCGCAGGCGCATGAGTTCATCGAGACCTTGCCGCAGGGCTACGACACGCTGCTCGGCGAGCGCGGGGTCACGCTGTCGGGCGGCCAGCGCCAGCGCCTCGCCATCGCGCGCGCCATCCTCGCCGACGCGCCGGTTCTGCTGCTCGACGAAGCGACCTCCGCGCTCGACGCCGAGAACGAGGCCGCCGTGCAGGCGGCGCTTCACGACGTGATGGCGGGACGCACCAGCATCGTCATCGCCCATCGCCTCGCCACCGTGCTCGAGGCCGACCGCATCCTCGTGCTCGACGAGGGCGGCATCGTGGAGGAGGGCACGCATGCGAGCCTCTCCGCCGCCGGCGGCCTCTATGCGCGGCTCGCGAGGCTCCAGTTCGACACGGAGCGGGCAGGGGCGGCGGCGTCTTGAGCGGGCGCGCCGTAATCGCGGCGCGGCCCCCCACCCTTTATCCCTCCCCGCGAGGGGAGGGAGGTCAATCGCGCCCGAGCGCGTCGATCTGGCTCGAGCCAACGCCCATCGTCCCGCCGCCGGTTTCGACGCGGGCTGTTCAGGTCGCCGGGACGCCCCGGCCCCGTTCGGCCGGTAGCGTGAAAGAAATGCGCGTCGGAACCAGAGCGTCCCGGCTGCGGCTATTCTTCGCGACGCACCTTTCCGGCCGGGATTTGCGCCATCCTGTGGCGTTTCCCCCTATCCGGCGCGTCCGCCTGACGGCGGCGCTTCTTTCGCGCCCCGTCCGATGACGAAGCGCGCGCGTCGCAAGGGCCTCCCATGCGCCGCCGCCAATCGCGGGCGCTGTCCCTTTCGGTACTGGCGCCCCGTTTCGCGACCGGCTCATTACGCCCAGCTTTGAGCCTCCGCACGATGGAGAAGCCCAGCTGGCGACGCCGGGGCCCGCACGGAACGAGGGTCGCCGTCCCGCACTTGACCGACCCCGCCGGCGCCGCCGACCCGACGACGCCCCTGCAAGTTGGCGAGGCGGGACCAAGGTAGGAGAGGCTTTGGGGGGTGGGGAAAAGATTTTTGGATTTTTTTTTGCCGGAAACCGTCCCCGTAAAGGGGAGGAATTGACGCGGCGAGGCTGCGCGCGTCATGCCGCGCTTACGCGATCACAGCGTCGATCTGCTCATAGAGGCCGGGCCTGCCCGCTTCGATCACCGTCATGAGAAACAGTCCCTTGCCGCCGCTCTTTGCCTGCCAAAGGTCGCCGACGCTGCTTTTTTCCTTGCTGTCGTCATTCGTCGCATAGACCTCGCCCTTGTGTTCGACGACGAGCAGCCGGCCGTCGTCGAGTTGCGCAACGAAATCGGGATAGAACCTGTTGCGCGCCAGCGGCAGCCAGAACCCGCGCCGGTCCAGATTGCGCACCCAGTGCCGCACCTTCGGATGCATGTCGAGCGCCTTCGCGCACTCGAACTCCTCGCCCTTGTTCTTCAATTCGCCGACGAGCGGATAAAAATGCTTCTGGAAGAGGTAAGGCCGGCCCTCATAGGTCCAATGCGGCGCATAGCCTTCGGGCGTGAAATCGAAGGCGTAATCGAATGTCGCCTCGACGGCGGCCTGCGTGCCAAAAAGCAGCCGCTGATAATTTGATCGCCCGGCCGCGTCGCGATGCGTCGCGATCTTCTGGCCCAGTATTCTTGCAAGGATATATTTCCAGCGTGCGAGCACGGGCAAGGGAGTCGCCCGCCGCTCCATCAGATCCGCCACCGCGCGGCGCACGAACTCCAGCATCACCGGCTGAACGACATCCGGCTGGCGAAGCTTCTTCTCCAGCCATTGCACAAGCTGGCCCTGAGTCCATCCCGTATCAACGAAGTCGAGGTTTTGCTGTTCAGCGAAAGCGACCGTCTTGTGCGTCAGATGGCCGTCTCGAAGATCGACCTCCCATTGCGCGCCGCTTTCGGTAAGATTGAACTCCTGCGGCGAAACCGCCGAAGAATAATCCGTCAGCGTCCAGCTGCTGGCGTCGAGAAAACTCTCCGGCTCCGCAAGCTCCTTCTCTCCCTGAAAGATGAAAGCGAGTTGCGGGAGACGAAAGATTTCGCCGCGCGCGGCCGGGGTCATGCGCGCCCGCCACTGGCTGTTGTGCCGGCGCGTCTCGCGGTCGACCGTCGCGCGCGCCTCGGGCGAGCGGATCGCCGCCGTGATCCGGTCGCGGGTTTCGTCGGAAATCGCGCGCAGCAGCACGAGCCGCGCGCCGGTCTCGGTCTCCTCCACCTTGACCGCCTCGCGGTCCTCGGGCGTAAGGTCGAAAACGGCCGGGCTCTCGTTCACCTCCAGAACTGTCGAAGGCGGCGGCGCGCCGAAGAGGCCGCCAGTCGCGCCGCCGGCAAGATCGAGCGGCGGCTGCGGCTCGATGAAGCTTTCGGCCTCCGCCTGCTCGAAGCCCATGTCCACGAGCCGGTCATGCAGCTCGTTCACGGCGTTGGGCCAGGAGGCGCGCGAGACATGCGCATAGGCGCGATTGAGCTCGGTTTCGCCCCGCCGTTTGGCATAGGGCATGCGCAGCACGCGGCCGAGAAGTTGCTCGACCGAGGTGCGCGATTCGACCTTCGCCACGGAGCAGAAGACATAGGCGAAGGAGCAGTCCCATCCCTCCTTCAGCGCCTCGACCGTCACGACATAATCCACCGGACAATTGCGCGCGAAGAGATCGACCTTGTCGAGTTCCCGCTGATCGCCGGTGACGACGGCGATTTTTTCGCGCGGGATGTTCTCCTGCTCGACAAGATGCGCGACCAGAATGTCCTTGGTGACGTCCTGCCCCTTGTCCTCGGCCTGAAACAGAACGATCGGGCGGATATGATCGGCGTCCTTTTCCGCGAGCGCGTGGAGCCGCTTGCGCTCGCGGATGGCGTTGGCGACGGCGTCCTCCCAGCTCTTGTGTTCGGTCAGGCGGATCGGGAGTTTGATCATCTCCTCCGCCTTCAGCTCCGTCGCCGAGACATTGTGGAGAATGTTGCTGTCGGCTGCGGGCGTCGCCGTGAATTCGACGACACAGCCGGCGTTGATCCGCTGCAACACCTCGACGCTGAGCTTCGACTTGTTGTTGTGCGCCTCGTCCACGAGGACGAGCGGGCGGTTCAGCGCCAGAAGATTGCGGAAGGAGAATTTTATTTTTCCCTTGTCCTCGCCCTCCTCGATGCGCTCCAGTCCCGGCGTCGTGTCGGGAACGGCCGAAAAATGCGGTTCGAGATTTTCGTTGTGCGCATAGACCTTGCGGCCTTCCGTGTTGCTGACCCGCAGCGTCTGCGTCGTGCCGACGAAAATGCAGGCGTAAGTTTTGAGATCGGCTGGGGTGAGCAACGCGAAATCCGCAATGTCGAAGACGCGGAAGCGCCCGCCGAAGGCGTCGTTCAGCGCCTCGTAATTGGCGTGGCCGGGTTTTTTCAGCGTCTCCAGCGTCTGGGCGCGGATGGTGTTGGTGGGCGTCAGCCACAGGACGAGCGGAAACGCGCGTTCGAGCCATTCGTCGGCGGCGATCTCCACTGCATGGGCCGAGAGCAGCGTTTTTCCGCCGCCGGTCGGCAGGCGCAGGCAGACATAAGGAACCGTCTCCAGCCCCGCGAGCGGCTGATAGGGGCGTGGGGTCCGCACGCCCGGCTTCTCGGTCTGGTCGAAGGCCGGGCCGGCGCCGACGATGCGGGCGCGCGCGAGATAGGCGCGCAGAACGTCAAGGCTCTGGCGCTGGTAGTTCTTGAGGGAGAAGGCGCTCATCGCGCGGTCACGTCGTAGGGGGTCTGCTTGAAGGCGACGCCGAGCTGCTTCAGCCGCGCCGGGCCGATGCGGCAGGCCTCGCCGTAAATGACTTTTGGCCCGTCATGGGCGGGAAGCTCTTTCAGCACCGGGCCGGTCAGCACATTGCCGCCGTCGGGGCGTTTGTCGCCGAGCACGCCATTGTAGAGGAGATAATAGGCGACGCCCTTGTGGCGGCCGAGCAGGGGGCCGCGCTTCTTGCCGTGAAGCGCCGTGCGGGTTTCGCAGAACCAGACATGGGCGGCGAGCTGGGGGAAGCGGATGTCGGGATTGATGCGGCCTTCGGCGTCGAAGATCGGCGGGCCGAGACGGTAGAAGCGAAAGCCGCCGCCGCCCTGCCAGCCGACGGCCAGCGAGATGCCGCCCTGTTCGCCCTCGATGACTTTTTTCAGGCGCGGCGCGCAATGGGTGACGGCATGCGCGCCCATTTCAATGCCGATATAGCGGCGGCCCATCTTGTGGGCGACGGCGGCGGTCGTGCCGGAGCCGAGGAAGGAGTCGAGGACGAGGTCGCCGGGGTTGGTGGCGATTTCCAAAATCTTTTTCAGAAGCCTCTCGGGTTTAGGAGTACCGAAAGGGCTACGCGGGAACAGTTTTTCAATCTCGATTTTTGACTCTTGATTGTGGCCCGCTTCATCGTGAAGCCATACACTCCGAGGAACTATTTGCTTCGTCTCTGCTAGAAATTTTTTAATCCGAGGCATCGTGCCACGACCGTCTTTGCCCCAGTAAATTGGGTTATTTTCAACGTTGCGTTCATGTGTCTGTCTGTCGTACGCCCAAACACGGTTACGGTTCGGCCATATCTCCTCACCAGTATTCGGATTTCTTATAGAATAAAACAAATTCGGTCTTTCGTCGGCAGATTTTGCGCATGTATAGGCCGATGAATTCCAAACTCCTCTTGGGTCATCGTCTGGATTTTTGTAGTATTCTAATTGCTGCCCACTTCGGCTGAGGCGATTTGGAGTCCAATTCGGTTTAGAAGCGGCATAAACAAGCACATGGTCGTGATCTGCACTAAAATACTTTGCGTCATTAGCCGGTGAGACGCGTTTGTGCCAAGCTAGGCTAGCGGTAAAGTTAGATCGCCCAAAAATCTCGTCCATCATCACCTTGAGGTAATGCGCCTCATTGTCGTCGATCGTCACCCAGATGCTGCCGTCCTCGGCCATGAGTTCGCGCAGTAGCACGAGGCGCGGATACATTATCGCCAGCCATTGGCTGTGCTCCAGATTGTCGTCGTAATGTTCGAAGGCGCTCTTCGTATTGTAGGGCGGGTCGATGAAGACGCATTTCACCTGGCCGGCGTAATAGGGCAGGAGCGCCTTCAGCGCGTCGAGATTGTCGCCCTGCACGAGCATGTTGGGCGTTTCGGGGTCCCCGGCCGAGAGTGAATCGTCCGCCGTCAGCAGCCGGTAGGGGGCGCCCTCCGCCGCGGCGACATGTTTCTCCTTGTGCAGCCAGTGCAGCAGCGGCACGCGCGTTTCCCCTCTTGCGGCCATGCAGCAGCCGGAGGCGAAATTGGACCGATTCTATGGCCAAGCTCAAGGTGTTTGTCGACACGGCTTCCCCCTTCATCCCTCTCCGCGAGGGGGAGGGAGGTCGATCGCGCCCGAGAGCGTCAGCTGGCCTGTTATTCCGGATGGCGCCGCATTTTCCCTCCCCCCGCGAAGCGGCGGGGAGGGGCAGGGGTGGGGGGCGCTGCGATTTTTGACGATCTCGCGCGCCGGCGCCGGACGCGCCGCCATTTGCCTTTACGCGGAATGATGCTATGAGCACCCGCCAACCCCGAACGGCGGCGCGCCAGCGTCCGCCGTTGTTCCGCTTACACCCAGGAGTTGGCCCATGGCCCATTTGCCCGCCGCGTTGACCGAAGCCCTCACTTTCGACGACGTGTTGCTGCGGCCCGGCCATTCCCGCGTGATGCCCTCCGGCGTGGACATCTCCACCCGCCTCACCCGCGAGATCACGCTCAATCTGCCGATCGTCTCCGCCGCCATGGATACGGTGACGGAAGCGCGCCTCGCCATCGCCATGGCGCAGGCGGGCGGCATCGGGGTGATCCACCAGAATCTCTCGCCCAGCGATCAGGCCGCCGAGGTGCGCAAGGTCAAGCGCTACGAAAGCGGCATGGTGGTCGATCCGATCACCATCTTCCCCGACGCGACGCTCGCCGACGCGCTGCATCTGATGGCGGCCAACGGCATTTCCGGCATTCCCGTCGTCGAGCGCTCGGCCACCGGCGGCAAGGGCAAGCTCGTCGGCATTCTCACCAATCGCGACGTGCGCTTCGCCCAGGACAGGCGCGAGCCCATCGCCGAGCTGATGACCAAGAAGCTCGTGACCATCCGCGAGGGCGTGGGGCAGGAGGAGGCCCGCCGCCTGCTGCACGAGCATCGCATCGAGAAGCTGCTCGTCGTCGATGAGGAATACCGCTGCGTCGGCCTCGTGACGGTGAAGGACATCGAGAAGGCGACGCAGCACCCGAACGCCTGCAAGGACCCGGAGGGCCGCCTGCGCGTCGCCGCCGCCTCGACGGTCGGCGACCACGGCTTCGACCGCGCGCTCCAGCTCATCGACGCGGGCGTGGACTGCATCGTCATCGACACGGCGCACGGCCATTCTCAGGCGGTGATCGACCAGGTGGCGCGCGTGAAGCGCGAGACCAACAAGGTGCAGATCATCGCCGGCAACATCGCCACAGCCGAGGCCGCCAAGGCGCTGATCGACGCGGGCGCCGACGCGATCAAGGTCGGCATCGGGCCGGGCTCCATCTGCACGACGCGCATCGTCGCCGGCGTCGGCGTGCCGCAGCTCACCGCGATCATGGAGGCCTCGGCCGAGGCCCGCAAGGCCGACGTGCCGGTGATCGGCGACGGCGGCGTGAAATATTCGGGCGATCTCGCCAAGGCCGTCGCGGCCGGCGCGGAAGTCGTGATGATCGGCTCGCTCTTCGCGGGCACGGAGGAAGCGCCCGGCGACGTGTTCCTCTATCAGGGCCGCTCCTTCAAGGCCTATCGCGGCATGGGCTCGGTCGGCGCCATGACGGCGGGCTCCGCCACGCGCTACTTCCAGGGCGACGTGAAGGATCAGCTCAAGCTCGTGCCCGAGGGCATCGAGGGGCAGGTGCCCTATCGCGGCCCCATCGCGCCCATCCTCTACCAGCTTGCGGGCGGCCTGCGCGCCGCCATGGGCTATGTCGGCGCGCCCACGATCCGCGAGTTCCAGGACCGCGCGCAATTCGTGCGCATCACCAACGCCGGCCTGCGCGAGAGCCATGTGCATGACGTGGCGATCACCCGCGAGAGCCCGAATTATCCGACCGGCGTCTGAGCCTCCTGCGCATCGAGGCCAGCGGGCGCGCCCGCGAGCCTAGCGCGAGAGCGCGAGCGTGCCGCCCACCGCTTTCTTGAACAGTTCCGCCACCTTTTGCTCGATCTCCGGACCGTCTTTGCGCCTCGAAGAAATACCCCGTCGAGGCGCAGCTTTCGAGGTTGGGCTGCACCTGGCCGATGATGGGCTTCACCAGATCATTATAGGCTTTATCGTGTGCGGTTTTCTGATCGATCGGGAAATAGGTCGTGTAGATGACGCCGACAGTTACGCCCTTGTTCTTCAAGGCGGCGCACCAGGAGTCGTCGAAAGCCGAGACGGCGTGACCCCAAGGGACGGTTGCGTTGTAAACGTCTCTCACCCCGTCGGTCATGATGAAGACGAAGTTCTGCGGATTGGCGGCGCTCTTACCGTCTCCGGACGCTGGCACGATATTAGTGAGAGACGCCAGCGGGGCGGCAAGATCCGAATCGCCCGGCCCGCCCGGGTCTGAAGGCCCGAGGTCGATCTTGCCTGCCGCTGTCGCCAAAGCGTTCGTGTAATCGGACGACAGGGACGCGAGCCGGGTGAGATCATCGAATTGCATCGTATAAATCGCAAACTTGATGTTCTTGTCGGTCGCAATGCTATTGGCGGAGGCGATCATGTTCTGCGTGGCTTTTTTGACCACGTCGATCCTCAGCGTTACGTTTTTGAGGCGCGCCAGTTGGGAATACGCCATCTCGTCTCCTTCCCGGGCGGTGTGGCATCCGAAGATGCAACTGTCCGGCGTTAGGGACGCGAGTTTGTCCATGTCGGTTTCGGTGGCGCCGATGCCCATGGATTGGGAGATGTCGATCGCGACATAAACGTTTCTGTATCTCGGAAGCGTGATGGACGCCTTGACGCTTCCAGAGAGGTCGATGTCCGGGAATCCAAGGATTTTGGTGAAATAGGTCGGCGACGAGCCTGAATAATACGCCGTGGACGTCACGGTGAGGTTGCTCACGGTCGTGGCGATGGAGACGCTGGCGCCCGCGATGACCTGGGTTGCGTTGGTGCTGAACAGTAACTGGCCTTTTGCGTTCGCCTTGGCTTTCGCCGCCAGGACCGCCGCCGTGTCCGTCGCGTCGTCGGGAGCCTCGTCCACATAGGCTCTGGCGGCCGCCAGGACCGCCGCATCGGCGGCCGACCGCAGGCCTGCTCTCACGCGCGCGGTGGCCGAGTAGTCGATCGCCGCGCCGACCATGCCGAGCATCGGCAACAGGCTAAGTCCAAAAATGACGCCCACGACGCCGCGGTTGTCCCTTTTGAAGGACAGGAGCCGTTTCGAGAGCGCCGACATTCACTTCCCCCCTGTTCGAACCTGTAGCGTCGCAATTATGTCGGGCATTCTTTAAGCGGGCGTTTCCGCGCGCAATTGCACGCGGGCGGCCCGTTGCGATCAGCCGCGCGCGGGAGCCTCGCGGCCTCGGGCGAGGGCTTCCGCCCGGTGAGGGGTTGTGGTAGCGCAGGTCCCAAGCTTCGGCGCCTCCCGGCGGCGGGGCGCCCAGCTACAAGAAGAGAGCTGTAGGGGAGAGAAGAAATGTCCGGACTTCGGATCGCCGCCACCGGCGCAATGCTGCTGTTTCCCGTTCTGGCTCAGGCCGGCGACCTGCGCGCCGACGCCAGCGCCGTCTTCAAGCCGATCGATCCGGCGAGCATAAATTCGGTCGTCAAGAACAATGCGATCACGCCAACGAAAGTCGAGCTCGGCCACAAGCTCTTCTTCGATCCGCGCCTGTCCCGCAGCCAGATCATCAGCTGCAACAGCTGTCATAACCTCGGCACGGGCGGCGTGGACGCCGGGCCGACCTCCATCGGCCATGGTTGGGCCAAGGGTCCGCGCCGCGCGCCGACCGTGCTCAACGCCGTCTTCAACGTCGCCCAGTTCTGGGACGGCCGCGCCACCGATCTGAAGGCCCAGGCCAAGGGTCCGGTGCAGGCCGATGTCGAAATGAACAACACGCCGGCGGCGGTCGAGGCGACCCTCAAGAGCATGCCGGCCTATGTCGCCGAGTTCCGCGCCGCCTTCCCGAGCGACGCCAACCCGGTCACCTTCGACAATATGGCCAACGCCATCGAGGCCTTCGAAGCCACCTTGACCACGCCCAATTCGAAGCTCGACAAGTTCCTCGCCGGCGACGCCAGCGCGATGAACGACACGGAGAAGAAGGGCCTGCGCCTGTTCATGGACAAGGGCTGCTCCGGTTGCCACAGCGGTGTGAATGTCGGCGGCAACGGCTACTTCCCGTTCGGCGTGGCGCAGAAGCCCGACGCGACGATCATGCCGGTCGCCGATCGTGGCCGCGCCAAGGTCACGAACAACGACGCCGACGCCTTCGTCTTCCGCTCCGCCCCGCTGCGCAATGTCGCGCTGCGCGCGCCCTATTTCCACAGCGGCGCCGTCTGGACGCTCGAGGAAGCCGTGGACGTGATGGCGAAGGACCAGCTCGGCGCGACGCTGTCTCCGGATGAGAACGCGGCGATCGTCGCCTTCCTCGGCGCCCTGACGGGCGACCAGCCGAAGGTGACCTATCCGGTCCTGCCGGCCCGCACGAAGGACACGCCGCGGCCGCAGTAAAGTGAAGGAAGGGGCGGGCCCGCCGGGCTCGCCCCCTTTTCTGTCGTAAAGTCGCAGTGTTCGTCTGCCACCGTCGCGCCTCAGTCTCGAGTGGAACGTGATGAGAGCGACACGGTTTATTTTTCTGGCGGCCGCCCTTCTGAGCGCCGCGTCGGCGGCTGCGCAGGACAGCGCGGGAGCAGGCCCCAACCCCTTCGCCAAGATCGGGCACATTGTCGTCATCGTTACCGAGAACCGCAGTTTCGACCACGTCTTTGGCCTCTTTCCTGGCGCCGAGGGCTTGGAGGCGGCCGCGCGCGCCCATCCGCAGATCGACCGTGACGGCCATGCGCTGCCCTATCTCCCGATTCCGGGACAGGAATTCCGGCCGCCCAATGCGCCCTTCCTCCTAAAGGGCGCGCTTGCGGGGCCCGAAAAGATCGATCCGGTTCATCAATTTTATGTCGAGCAGGAGCAGATCAACGGCGGCCGCATGGACCAGTTCGTGGAGGCCTCGAACGCGGGCGGGCTGGTCATGGGCTATCGCGACGCTCGCAGCTCTCAACAGTGGCGCCTGGCACAGCAATTCACCCTGGCGGATCACTTCTTTCATCCCGCCTTCGGCGGCTCGATGCTCAATCACGTCTTTCTGGTGTGCGGCTGCGCGCCCGTCTATCCGGACGCCCCGAAAGAACTGGTGTCGGAACTAGATGGCAAGGGGCCCCTCGCCCGGGCGGACTCGTCGCCCGAGAGCGCTCTCCGCGGAGTTCCCCGTTGGCGAAATGTCGGGAAGGTCACGCCCGACGGCTTTGCAGTCGGGACATTTCTGCCTTTCGCGCCGCTCGGGCCCGTTCCCTCGGACGGCGACCGACTTCCCGCCCAGACCGCCCCAACCATCGGCGATCGTTTGAGCGAGAAGGATATTCGCTGGGCCTGGTACGCCGGCGGCTGGGCGGATGTCGCCTCGGGACGAAGCCGGCCCTATGAGGGGGCGGATAAATTCCAAAGCCATCACCAGCCCTTCGCCTATTTCAAGAATTATGGGCCGGGAACGTCCGCGCGCGCGGAGCATCTGAAAGACGGGGCCGATTTTATCGAAGACGCGCGCAAGGGGACGCTTCCGCCTGTGTCCTTCTACAAGCCGGTTGGCCGGTATAACGAGCACCCGGCCTACGCGGATTTCGACGCCGGCGACGCACATCTGGGCGCCATCGTCGACCAGCTCCAAGCCAGCCCGAACTGGTCCGACATGCTCATCGTCGTCGTCGCCGACGAGAATGGGGGCTTCTGGGACCATGTCTCCCCTCCAAAAATCGACCGATTCGGGCCCGGGACGCGGATACCGGCGCTCGTCATTTCACCCTTCGCGCGCAAGGGCTTCATCGATACGACCGTCTATGACGGCTCCTCGATTCTGCGCACCATCGAACTTCGTTTTGGCCTGGAGCCGCTCACCGCCCGGGACGCCGCCGCCACGGATCTGCGCAGCGCCCTCAAACCGCCACGGTAAGAGAAAAATTGACAGATCGCCGCAGTCCTGTTGGCGGGGCTGGGGCAGATGGCGCCACATATTTGACGCCTGCTCGCCCATTTTGGGTCAAACTCGATGAAAATAGAGTTAAATCATTCTCTTAAGAAGTAGGGGCTCGGTCCTGTGTCTGGCCTGTCGACAGCTCATAAGGGTTGTATGCAGCCCACCCACTGGGGCTGTTATTACTATTCGATAGACAGTGTTTTGCTATACCAAGGGATATTGTCATTATGTTGGTGAGGGGGAATGGTTGGGCCACG
>RXIY01000082.1:19358-22144 GCA_003963405.1 Hyphomicrobiales bacterium | reverse complement strand
TCCGCGTCGGTTGTCGGCTCCTGACCCTCATGGTCGTTCAGGAACTGAACATTGAGGAAGGCGATGGATTTAGCCTGCGCGGATGGCGTGGGCGCTGCGGCTATTACGCGACCGCTAACCACGATCGACATCAGCAGTAGGGATGCCACGATCCCGAATGCTGCGAGCGGCGCGCGGCGACGCATGAGGAACAGTTCGCGCCTACGATTGCGCGAACGGTCCTGAGCATCGGGCGTGATCTTGGACGCAGATTTTACTTCGTGACCCATCATTGCGTTGATCCTGTTTCAAAGCGTTATATCATATCGCCTCTACCTACCACTTGGCTAGGCTTGCGAATTGGCGCGCAATCCGTCGCCCATGGATCGCGCCCCCGACAGAGCATTTTCATGATTCAACGAGTCATGAAAATGCTTAAGATTATTGCTCTGACGCATTTTCCTCGCCGAACTGGCATCCACTTCGGCGGAAAATGTTCGAACAGACCTGCTTGGCGGCGTGCGACCAGAAGCCTCATTATATGGATAAATCGCCTCATGAGCGAAGCCCAACCGCCGCGCTGAACGCGTTCTTCCGCGTAACCAGATTGCCGCATCGTCCTCTCTCGCGCTCCCTGCAAACTCGTGGCGGAGCTTCCGGATTGCTCTTCGACAGCAAGTCGGCGTTAGAGAGGTAAATCAAACGGCGGTGGCGCTACGCCGCTCTATGTCGGCCAGGCTCGCAATCCGCGCAAACCTCTCAATGAGCCCCGCCCGGCTTTGCGTCCGGGCGGGTTTTTTCGGTTGAAACGTCGCTCAGAAGAAGCCGAGCGGCTGGTCACTGTAGCTCACGAGCAGATTCTTCGTCTGCTGATAATGGTCGAGCATCATTTTGTGGTTCTCGCGCCCGATGCCCGACTGCTTGTAGCCGCCGAACGCCGCATGAGCGGGATAGGCGTGATAGCAGTTGGTCCATACGCGACCCGCCTTGATGGCGCGCCCGGCGCGGAAGGCGGTGTTTGCGTCGCGCGTCCACACGCCAGAGCCTAGGCCGTAAAGCGTGTCGTTGGCGATGGCGATCGCCTCGTCATAATCCTTGAAGGTCGTCACCGACACGACCGGACCGAAGATTTCCTCCTGGAAGATGCGCATCTTGTTGTGACCGCGGAACACGGTGGGCTTGACGTAATAGCCATCGGCGAAGGCGCCACCGAGGGCGTTGCGCTCGCCGCCGATCAGGCACTGCGCGCCTTCCTGCTTGCCGATATCGACATAGGACATGATCTTCTCGACCTGTTCGCTCGACGCCTGCGCGCCGATCATTGTCGACTTGTCGAGCGGATCACCCTGTTTGACCGCCGCCACGCGCTTGAGGGCGCGCTCCATGAAGGCGTCATAGATCGACTCGTGAATAAGGGCACGGCTCGGGCATGTGCATACCTCGCCCTGATTGAGCGCGAACATCACGAAGCCCTCGATCGCCTTGTCGAGGAAGCTGTCGTCCTTGGCGCAGACGTCGGGGAAGAAGATGTTGGGCGATTTGCCTCCGAGTTCGAGGGTCACGGGGATGATGTTCTGCGCCGCGTACTGCATGATGAGTCGGCCGGTCGTCGTCTCGCCGGTGAACGCCACCTTGGCGATGCGGTTCGACGTCGCGAGCGGCTTGCCGGCCTCGAGGCCGAAGCCGTTGACGACGTTCAGAACGCCCTTGGGCAGGATGTCCTCGATGAGTTCGAGAAGAACGAGGATCGAGACCGGCGTCTGCTCGGCGGGCTTGAGCACGACGCAATTGCCGGCGGCGAGCGCCGGCGCGACTTTCCACGCGGCCATCAGCAGCGGGAAGTTCCAAGGGATGATCTGACCGATGACGCCGAGCGGCTCCTTGAAGTGATAGGCGTAAGTATCGTGGTCGATTTCGCAGACCGAGCCCTCCTCCGCGCGCACGCAGCCGGCGAAATAGCGGAAATGATCGATAGCCAGCGGCAGATCGGCGGCGAGCGTTTCTCGGATAGGCTTGCCATTATCCCAGGTCTCCGCGGCCGCCAGCATCTCGAGATTGGCTTCCATGCGATCGGCGATCCGATTGAGGATATTCGCCCGCTCGGACGGCGACACGCTCGCCCAGGCGTCCTTGGCAGCATGAGCGGCGTCGAGCGCGCGATCGACGTCAGCGGCGTTGGAGCGCGGAACTTCGCAAAAAGCCTTGCCGGTGACGGGGGTAATGTTCTCGAAATATTCGCCGCTCGCCGGCTCGACCCACTCCCCTCCGATGAAATTTGCGTAACGCTTCTTGAAGGGCACGGCGACGCCGTGTTTGCCGGGCTCGACCAACGCGGACTGTATGGTCGCTTGAACGTTCATGAGTTGCCTCCTCCTTCGATCGGTCTGCGGGCGCGTTGTTGGACGGCGAAAATTCGCGTCACGCGCGTTGCAGCAAGATGCTTGCCATGGCGTCCGGCGAGCGCACCGCCACCGCCTGCGGACAAGCTTGCGCCCCAGAAATGCGACGATTTTTCGCGTTTCCGTGCCCTTTGCAGTCCTCCGCCGGCTGGATTAAACTGGTCACAAGAAGATAACAACGTCGCGTCGCGCGACAGCCCGCAAGCGTGGGCTGCGACAGTGCGACAGGGACGACGGAGGAAACATCGATGGCGCGGCCCGACGATGGGGAGGGCGGCGGCTATGTGGCGTGGACACAGCTCCAAGACTTAGGAGTCGCGCCCCAAGGCCAGGTCCCGGAGGAGATCGCGCGCTCGTGGGAGCGTTGCGCTGCGATAAATCTATCGCTCATGGTCCCGGCGGAACCGA